>CALBMM010000292.1 GCA_937896535.1 uncultured Pseudomonadota bacterium | reverse complement strand
GTCGTTCCCTGCACCGTTGCCACGTTTGCCCAGAGCTGCGCGTCGGACCCCGACTACGCCGCGTGTTTCAACGGGGCGTGCACGACAATCTGCACGGTCGGATCCGACCACTGCTCCGCTCCGCAAGAGTGTATAGCCGCCGACCAGAGCGAAGGTGCTCTCGGCGTCTGTGGGCAGTGGTGCGGAGGTGACGAGGACTGCCCGGGCGAAGAACGTTGCGTCGTGGGGGTATGTGGCTCGCCGTGCGACGTCGACGCGGCGGACCCCGGCTGTCCGGAGGGATCGTTCTGCGAAGAGGGGATCTGCGTTGCCGGCGGGTGAGATGGCGAGCCGCTCCGGTCACGGCGGCGACGAGCTGCAGGCGCGGCCCGTGGACGCGCGGGCCGTGCTTTCGGTCGTGGGCAGTCGGAGCCGGCGCCGAGTCCGGAAAATCCTCCTGTGGGTCGTCGTGCTGCTGTCGGTCGCCGTGGCCGTGGTCGCCGTTCGCAAGTACATGAACCGGCCGGCCGCTCCCCCGAGCTACATGACCGAGACAGTGGAGCGCGGGGACATTGACGAGACCGTCGACGCAACCGGGACGCTCGAGGCCAAACGTGTCGTCAGCGTCGGGGGCGAGATCTCGGGGCGTGTCGCGACGGTCGAGGTCGACATCAACGATCAGGTCGAGGCCGGCCAGGTGCTCGCGACGCTCGATCCAGCGAGCCTCGACAATGCGTTGACGGAAGCGAGAGGAACGCTCGCGACCTCCAAGATCGAGGTCAATCGCGCCAACGCGGCCCTGGAAGCGGCCGAGGTCAAGAAGGAGCGCGCGGAACAACTGTGGAAGCAGGGGCTGGTCTCCCGAGAAGAGCTCGACACCGCGCTCAACGAGCATCGTCTGGCCAAGGCGGATGCCGCGAGAGCGAAGTCGGAACGTTCGCTCGCGGGGGTGCGCGTGGAGCAAGCTCAGACCAACAAGGCCAAGGCGACGATCGAGGCCCCGATCGATGGTGTCGTGCTCAGCCGGAGCGTCGAGCCCGGAAACGCCATCGCCGCCTCGCTCGAGGCCCCCGAGCTGTTCGAGCTCGCCGAGGATCTCCGCGCCATGCGTTTGGAGCTCGGTGTAGATGAAGCCGACGTCGGACGGGTGCGGGAAGGGCAAAGCGCCACATTCACGGTCGACGCTTGGCCGGGGAAGACCTTCGATGCGAAGGTCGAGCGGGTTCACCTCGCGCCCGATAGCACCACGAGCTCCGCCGTGGTGACGTACACCGCGGTTCTCGCCGTCGACAACGCCGACGGGCTCCTTCGCCCCGGCATGACCGCAACGGCCACGATCCTCGTGGAGCGACACGAGGATGTGCTGCGCATACCCACGGCGGCGCTGCGCTTCGATCCAGCGCAAGCTGCCCAGCCGGCCGAGTCTGGTGGCGGTGGACCCGGTGGACCGTTTGGCATGCCCAGACCGCCGATGCAGCAGAAGAAGAAGGCGACGGAGTCCGCGCCGAGCGCCGGCACCGAGAGCGTCGTCCACGTCCTGCGAGACGGCCAGCTGGTCCCGGCGCGCGTGTCCACGGGAGCCAGCGATGGCCGCTGGACGGCGGTGGACAGCTCCGAGCTCAGCGTCGGCGACGCCGTGGTCGTCGGCGTGCAGAGACAGATGCAAGGGCCTCCGCAGATGCCGGGGGGAGGGGCACCGCCTCGGTGAGCGCACCCAGCCATGCCCCGTCACTCATCGAGCTTCGTCGCGTGATGAAGGTGTACGGAAGCGGCGAGGCGCGGGTGGAGGCGCTCGCCGGCGTCGACGTGGTCATCGAGCGTGGGCAGTTCGTGATGGTGATGGGGTCGAGCGGCTCGGGTAAATCGACCTGCATGAACATCCTTGGGTGTCTCGACACGCCCACCGAGGGCGAGTACCGGTTCGCCGGCGTGGACGTGGCTTCTCTCGATCGAACACAGCTCGCGCTGCTGCGACGCAACTATCTCGGGTTCGTGTTCCAGAGTTTCAATCTGCTGCCGCGTACCTCGGCGTTGGAGAACGTGGAACTTCCCCTCGTCTACCAGCGCGTCAGCGCGCGCAAACGTCGGGACCGGGCGTTGGAGGCCTTGCGCGAGGTCGGGCTGGCCGATCGCGCCGAGCACACTCCAGCACAGCTGTCGGGCGGTCAGCAGCAGCGCGTCGCCATCGCGCGCGCGCTCGTCAGCCGGCCCGCGATCCTTTTCGCCGACGAGCCAACGGGAAATCTCGATACCGAGCGCAGCCAAGAGATCATGCATCTTCTCACCACGCTCAATCGCGAGCGGGCGATCACGATCGTGATGGTGACCCACGAAGCGGAGCTCGCGGTGGCCGCCTCGCGCGTACTGATATTCCGCGACGGTCGCATCATCGCCGACGGCCCGCCGCAACAGGTGCTGTAGTGTTGTGGAGCGCTTTCCTGCTCGCAACGAGCGCGATTCGGCGCAACGGGGTTCGCTCGTTGCTCACCGCGCTCGGTGTGGTCATCGGCGTCGCCAGCGTGATCGCGATGGTCAACCTGGGGGAGTCGGCGACGCAGAACGTCTCGGACCAGATCTCCCAGATGGGACCAAACCTGCTCTTCGTCCGTGCCGGAGTCGGGCGCCGGGGGCCGGGGGGCACCCGTGGCGACGCGAAAGCGTTGGAGACCGCCGACGCCGCGGCGATCACGAGAGAGGTCGCGGACGTGGTGGTCGCCCCGGGGGCGAGCATCCAAGCGACCGTCGTCTACGGCAACGTGAACTACTCCACCAGCGTCATCGGGACGACGCTCGACTACCTCGAGGTACGCGGCCGCTCGATCGAACGGGGACGCTCGTTCACGGAGGAAGAAAGCGGATCCGCCCGGGCGGTGTGCATCCTCGGGAGTACGGTCGTCGACCAACTGCATGGGACCGCGGACGCCGTCGGCACCCGCATTCGCGTTGGGCGAACCAGCTGTTTGGTCATAGGCGTGCTCGCGGACAAAGGCGAGACGATGGGGGAGGACCAGGACGACACGATCCTGATGCCTCTCGCGGCCGTGCAGCGCCGGCTGCTCGGTAGCCGAGATCTGACCGATATCTTCGTGTCGGCGACCGACGCGTCGGCGACTTCGCGTGTCAAAGCGGAGATCGAGGAGCTCCTGCGACAGCGCCGAGACATCGGTCCGAGCAGCGACGACGACTTCTTCGTCCGGGACATGCAGGAGCTTGCTGCGACCTTGGAGGGAACCACGTCCACCATGACGGCATTGCTGGCCGCCATTGCGGCGGTGAGCCTCCTCGTTGGCGGCATTGGCATCATGAACATCATGCTCGTGTCGGTCACCGAGCGCACCCGCGAGATCGGGCTCCGGATTGCGATCGGCGCGCTGGCGTCGGAGGTCTTGGTGCAGTTTCTGGTCGAGGCCCTGGTGCTGTCCGTGCTCGGCGGAGCTGCCGGCGTCGCCCTTGGGCTCGCGGGCTCCTATTTCCTCGTGGAGAAGATGCAGATGCCGTTTGTCGTCTCCTGGGACGCGGTGGGGCTTGCATTCGCGGTGTCCGCCATCGTGGGCATCGTCTTCGGCTTCATCCCGGCGCGAAAGGCTGCGCACCTCGACCCCATCGACGCACTTCGCCACGAGTGAACGCTAGCTCGCGTCGGAGGCGAGGACCGGCGCAGCTTCAGTCGGCTCGACGGGCGGCAGGAACGTCGAGTACACGAACTCGCAGTCCCGGCGGATTCTGTCCGCGTTCAGCCCGAACTTCTCCAGGTCGTACTCATGCTCGGACTGGTATGCGCGCTGTTTCTCCGCGCGGTCGCGAATCGTCTCGCGCAGATCGGGGGTCATCTCATGGTCCAAGAACTCGCACATCTCGGCCATGAGGCCCTCGAAGTCCTGTATCATGCGGTCGTAGCGGACGACGAAGACGCGATCGCGGTCGATCGCACCGCTGGTCCAGTCGTCGTGGAACCGGCGAAACAGCATCACCCATGCGTCGTACATGCGATCGAGCCAGCGCTGCCGTACGTCTTCGGGTAGTGACCAGAAACCGAAGGCGCGATCCAAGACCCCGCTCACGAGGCTCATCGCGCTCGGAATCACCGCCAGCGGGTCGCGGACCATGTACAGGACTTTGGCCTCCGGGAAGCGTTCCATGAAGGCGGGCAGCCGCGGCGCCAGGGAGAACAGCTTCGCTACGTTTCGGTCGGCTTTGTGAACGACGAGGCTGCGACGCCACAGGCCTTCGAGCCACGCGAAGTCGCGGTCGGAGGTGTCACGTTGCTTCGGGTCGACGGTCGGGAGCATGTCTTCGTCGTCGAACGACAAGAAGAATCCGTAGAGAAAGAACCCGTCGAGGTAGCGGAAGAACACGCCTACGTCGTCGGTCTCCACGGAGCTCAGGCTCGTCTTGTGGGCCGCGGTGGAGTGGTACTTCGCGGGACTGACTTTCTCGAGGATCGGCAGCAGCGGTCGGAGCAACTTCTGGAGGATTACCGACGGGTACAACATCAAGAACAGCTCCATCCCGCAGCCGAACCCCTGGGCGGCCAAGAATCGCTGCAGGAAGGTCGTGCCGGTCCGCGGATTCCCAACGAGCACGATCGGTGAACGAACACTAGCTCTGCGGAATCCAGCGAAGAGGTTGTCGAGAGCCATGCAGGCGCCGACGAGGGTACGCAACGTCCCGAACGCGGCGCCGATGAACCACGGGACAATCCATCGACCGTGTGTCTTCCGCAGGACGCGGTAGATCCGGCCCATTCTCGAGAGCGTCGTTTGCATGGTCCGGCCTACTCCGGCACCGATGCTCCCATCGCACTGTGGCCGGGACCTTGCAGACGTGTGTAGAAGTGTTTCCGGGTGCGGCTCGATGCACGGCGCGGGTGCATCATCACGCCCCATGCGTTCCTCGACGCTTCGTGCCCTCCTTGCGGTGAGCGTTCCGGGCCTCGCGTGTTCCGCTGACGGGGGTTCCAGCTCGTCGAGTCGTGGGACGCTCGTACTCTCCGATGCCGCGAACTACCAATCCACGAGCGCCCTGACGCTGCCGGCCGTCCAGACCGCGGTGGGCGTCGACCTCGAAATCTGCTGGGACGCCATGGTCAACGACATCCGTTGCCACGAGGTGAACGCGTTGGCCGACGTGGACAACGTCGCGATGCTGCGGTTCGTCAACATGACCACAGACCAGGTGCAGCAGCGTCTGGGTGCAGGTGAGTTGCCGCAGTCCGAGCTGGACGGCTACTTCGACTACAACACCGACCACGCCGGTACCTGTACCCAGCTCTCCTCGATGGAGTTCTTCGGGACACCGATCGAGGTCGGGCAGGACGTCGCGGACGAGGAGGCCGTCTATGTGTTGGTGTTCACCGATGGGACGACGCCGGGCGTGGGCGCGCTCGGAATGCTCCTGTTCCAGCCGACCGCGTCGTCCGACAACACGAGAATCGACGCCGTGTCCGGGTGCGGGACGCTCGACTTCACGGCGGACATCGAGTCGGCGGAGAGAGTGGTCGTCGCGCGCGACGGGCCCTGGTTGGTCGACTGGCGTGACGTCTCGGTCGATGGCCTCGGTAACGCGCTCGCCAGCACGGGGATCGACAGCGTTCTGATCGGCTTCTACGAGGGAACGACCGTCGCGGAGCTCGAGGCTCAGGTCTTCGACCTCGAGCTCATCGCCACCGAGATGTGGGAGGTCGAGCTCGCGGAGGCGGGTTTCACCGCCGACCTCGGCGAGGCGAAGAGCCGCACCGACGGGGCGGCGTTCGCCGGATTCGAAGGGGGCGAAGGGACCTGGATCTTGGCGCTGATGTGCAGCACCTGCCAAAATCCCGCACCACTCGTGTTGTCGGTGCTCGAGCCCACCGACGGCGCGACGTGAGGCCGAGCGGGATCATCGTGTCGGTCCTGCGCGCGCTGACGGTGGCCCATGTGGTCGCCGTGGGACTCACGATCGCGGGCGTTGCCACCGATGCGCACGCGGGCGGCTACTTCACCGGCACGAAGGGCGCCCGAGCCTCGGGTCGGTACGGCGCTTTCACAGCGCGCGCCGACGATTCGACCGCCGTCTGGATCAACCCGGCAGGGCTCGCGCGCATCGGTACGACGGAGATCGCCATCGGAAACCGATTCTCGTACAACGCCTCGCAGTACTCACGCGTGTCCACGCAGGATTGGGGCGATGCATCGGGCGGGGTTGCGCCGACCGTCGATTTCGGGAGCGTCTCGAATCAGACACCTTGGCAGGCGGCCGACCCGTTGTTGGCGGTGGCCAGCAACTTCGGGCTCCGAGACTGGGGGTTCGCCGCGAGCGTCCACAGCCCTGCGGGTGTGGCACGGGAGCAGTTCCCGCTCGATGGCGGGCAGCGTTACATGATGGTGCGGCGTGAGGCGATCATGCTCAACTACTCGCTTGCGGCGGCTTGGAAGTACCGTGATCGCGTGGGAGTTGGCGTCGCGTTTCACTGGCTCCACGTCCCGAAGCTCGAGTACAGCGTCGTCATCGACGCCAATCAGTTCGCCGGACAGGCCAACCCGGTCTCGAGCGAGCTCGACATGTTGGCGACGACGCGCGGCAGGGACATCTTTACGCCCAACCTCACCTTCGGGCTTTGGTTTCGCGTGCTTCCCGCACTCGAGCTCGCCGCGTCCGCGCAGGTCATCCCGGCCAGCATCCGCACCAAGAGCACGCTCTCGCTCAGCCCCGTGGACCCCGATTTCGAAGGAGACGTCGAGCTCACACGACGCGGGGTTCCGTCCGACGACGTGTCACTGGAGCTGCCCATGCCGATCACGGCTCGGATCGGTGCGCGCTACATCCACGTGCCGCAAGGACGCCAGCCCGACTTCGACGTGGAGCTCGATATCGGATACGAGTCGACGTCGATGGTCGACGGCTTCACCCTCGATGGAGAAGGGCTCGTCGGCGAGGCGATGGGGCAGCGCCTCGATGTCGGCCGCATCGTGATCGACAAGCAATGGCGCGACACCGTGTCGATTGCGCTCGGAAGCGATGTGACCGCGATCCCCGACCGTTTCGTGGTGCGGGGCGGCCTCGGGTGGGACAGCGCGGTCGCGCCGAGGTCTCACGCGAACGTGGATTTTCTCGGCGGGCATCAGGTCGGAGGCAGCGTCGGCTTCTCGGTGTTGGTCAAAGGGTTCGACATCGCGATGTCGTATGCCTATCGACACCAGATTCCCGTGAACGTCGCGGCAGGTGAGGGGGAGGTCTACCAGCAGGTCCCGGGGAGCCAGTGCGAAGCGCCCTACACGGACCCGGACACGTGCCATCCCGAGTACCTCGGCCAACCCGCACCCACGGTCAACGAGGGGCGGTACGAAGGCAGCACGCATGCGGTCTCCTTGGACTTTCGGTATCGCTTCTGAAGCGCGGCGGCCGCGGGCAAGTCACAGTCGGCGTAACGTGCTCGCCGGTGCGCCCTCCGCTCGCGGCGGCGGGCGGAGGCCTAGAACGTGAGCATGAACTGCAGGTAGCCGAGCGCGGAGATCACGTCGTCGACGACGTAGCGGCGGCCGACGTTGTCGATCACGTCGCGGCGCACCGGGTTGACCTCGCGGGTGTTCGGCTCGACGCGGTCCGGATCGGAGCCGCCGGCGGCGTCGCCACGGCCGGCCGCGGTCACGAAGTGCCGCGTGTCGGTCGACAGGTTCACGCCCAGCTGCAGCCGGGCGTACTTGCCCAGGTGCATGTTGAGGCCCGACTGGAAACCGAAGGTGCCGTAGTCCTGCAGCTCGGTCACGCCCTCGAAGGGCTGGCAGGAGTTGCCGCCCGCCTCGAGGTAGCCGGGGTCGCCGGGGTTGTCGGCGGCGAAGGCGATCGCAGCGTCGCGGTTGCAGTTGTTGGCCTGCGTGGGGTCGTAGGAGCCGACCAGCGACGGGCTGTCGGCCAGCAGCTCCCACACTTCCGAATAGCCGCGGCCGCCGTAGTGCAGGTCCGCCGAGCCGGCGAGCACGATCGCGACCTTGAGGTTCTTGGACTTGCGCTCCCACGGCACGATCTCGCCGCCGAAGCTCATGCCGGCCTGGGACTGCGGGTTGATGTCGCCCTGCGCGCCCTCGCCGGAGAAGTCCTGGAACTTGCTGCCCGAGGCGCGGATCGACTGCCGCCAGTACGCGACGAAGAACGGGTCCAGGAAGCGGTACCGCCGCGACAGCGCGGTCCAAAAGCCCAGCTCGTGGATCCGGCGACCGACGCGGGAGTTGCCGGTCGGCACGTCGACGGTCACGTCGCGACGGAAGGTCTGCGCCCGCCCCACGGCGAACCGACCCTCCGCGCCGATGATCCAGTTCGGCATGTGCGAGCGCTTGTCCTGATTGAGGATCCCGTACTTGACGCCGACGTGGAGCTGGTCGAGCCCCTTGCGGTTGGGCGCCTTGAAGATCAGGTCCGTGCCCGGGCCGGTGAACTGTCGAAACGGCGCCGCCGTGTTGGTCGCGTCGAAGCCGTCGCGCGGAATGATCTGGTCGCGGATCGTGGTGCTGTTGTCTTTGTTGACGCACGTCGCGTTCGGCTGGTCACCGAAGACGCAGTCGTCGGCGCGCTTGTCGAACGAGTAGTCGCGCTGGTCGCTGAGGATGACCGGCAGCGAGACGTACACGGCCAGGTCGTGCCAGACGCCGATCTCGAGGGTCGGGGTGAGCGTGTGACGCTGCTGGCGGTAGATCAGGTCCTTGACCAGCTGGGTCTCGTTGTCCGCGGCCTGGCCCGAGTTCCACTCGCGCAAGATGGCGGCTCGCTTGAACTGGTAGTTGTAGGCGACCCCGAAGTGGAGGTCGAAGACGTCGTCATCCTCGAACGAGGAGGCCACGCGCGTGACTTCCGCCGCTTCGGCGGTTGCGCTCAGCCCGGCGAAGGCGCCGAGGACGGTCAACAGGCAGCTCAGCTTGCGCATGCAGGACACCTCGCGAAGCGGGTTGCACGCTACCAGCGCATGCCCGCGATCGTCAATATTTCACGTGAGATCGCGCGTTTGCGCCGATCTGCGCAAATGGCGACCGATCACGCCGTCACGGCGATTTTGGGTCCTCGGGGTTCGTGCGCAGCCCCAGCTCCTTCATCTTCGATTGCAGGCTGCGGCGGCTGATCCCCAGCAGGCGGGCCGACCGGGTCACATTGCCCTGCGTTTGCGACAGTGCCTCGGTGATCAGTGCCTCCTCGACCAGCCGTGATCCGGCGCGGACGGCTTCCTTGAGGTCGAGGCCGAGCGACGACAGTGGAAGGCGCAGGAGTCGATCGTCGGCATCGCCGACGTCGCCGACCTCGGTGGGCGCCGCGGTTTCGGGCGAACTCGCACCTTCGGGGCCCCCGGCCCGGGCGTCGACATCGACCGCGCTCGGCGTGGCGTCGGCGTCGACGAACGCTTCGGGCAGCGCCGCGGCGTCGATGACCGGCGCCGACGAGAACAGCACCATCCGCTCGACGAGGTTTTCGAGCTCGCGGATGTTGCCCGGCCAGCGGTAGCGCGACAGCGTCTCGATCGCCGGCTCGGAGAAGCCGCGGATGTCCTTGCTCAGTCGCTCGTTGCAGCGGCCGATGAAGTGGTCGATGAGCGCGGGCAGGTCCTCGATGCGATCGCGCAGCGGAGGCAGCGAGATCGGAACCACGTTGAGGCGGTAGTAAAGGTCCTCGCGAAACCGGCCCGACTTGATGTCGGCCTCGAGGTTGCGGTTGCTCGCGGCGACCAGGCGCACGTCCACGCGCACCGTCTTCGTGCCGCCGACGCGCTCGAACTCCGATTCCTGGATCGCGCGCAGCAGCTTGACCTGGATCTCGAGGGGAATCTCGGAGACCTCGTCGAGGAACAGGGTGCCGCCGTCGGCGAGCTCGAAGCGACCGGCGCGGCTGGACACGGCGCCGGTGAACGCCCCGCGCTCGTGGCCGAACAGCTCGCTCTCGACGAGGCCGGCCGGGATCGCGGCGCAGTTGACCCGGATGAACGGCGCGTCGCGGCGCGACGAGCCCACGTGCAGCGCTCGCGCGACGAGCTCCTTGCCGGTCCCGCTCTCGCCGGTGATGAGCACGGTCGACGGGCTCGCCGCGGCGGTGCGCACGATCTCCCGCACCCGTCGCATCGGCTCGCCCGTGCCGATCATGCCCACGCGCTCGCTCGGGTCGTCGGCGACGTGGACCTCGTCGGTGGCGCGTCGCGGCCGGCCCACCGAGGCGCCGGCCCGGGCCCGCGTCGCCACGGCCCGCTGCAGGACGAGCCGTAGCTGGTCGCGGTCGAACGGTTTTTCGAGGTAGTCGAACGCGCCGAGCTTGACCGCCTCGACCGCCGAATCGACGGTCCCGTGCGCGGTCAAGATGATGACCGGCAGATCGGGGTCCTCGGAGGTCGCCCCGCGCAGAAGGCCCATGCCGTCGAGCCCGGGCATGCGCAGATCGGTCACGACGGCGTCGAACGTGCCCGAGGGCGCGGCGCGCAGCCGGGTCAGCGCGGCCTGGCCGTCGGGCTCGCTGATCACCTCGAAGCCTTCCTGGCGCAGCAACGCCGTGAGCACCTTGCGAAGGTTGGGCTCGTCGTCGACGACGAGAATGCGGGCGGCGCTGCGGGGCGTGGACATGGTGGTCAGTCGTCCGAGGGCTCGGAAGTGTCGAGCGTCGTGGAGCCGGCGTCGGCCGGCAGGAGCACGGAGAAGCGGGCTCCGCCTTCGGGCGTGCGGCCGACTTCGATCGTGCCCCGATGATTTTCCACGATGCGCTGGCTGATCGGCAAGCCGAGCCCGGTGCCGCCCGTCTTGGTGGTGTGGAAGGGAACGAACAGGTTGGTCATCGTCTGCGCCGACAGGCCCGGCCCGTTGTCGCACACGTCGAGCACCACGGCGTCGGCGCGCAGCAGGCCGCGTCGGCGGACCGCGAGCGCGATCCAGATCTTGCCGTCGGGGGAGCCGCCGACCGCGTCCAGAGCGTTGAGCAACAGGTTGAGCAGCACTTGCTGCAGCGCGTCCGCATCACCGCGTACCTGGGGCAGGGGGGCGTCGTCGTCTTCGAGCTCGGGGACTCGCACCTTGGCGCGTTGCTCTTCGGTCAGAAGGCGCACGGTCGAGGTGATCACGCTGCGCAGATCGACCCGGACCATCTCGCCCTTGAAGGGCCGCGAGTAGGTCAGGAACTGACTGACCACGCGGTTGAGGCGCTCGACCTCCTCCACGATCACCTGCAAGAACTCGCGCGTCTCCTCGGACATGTCCGAAAACTGCGGCTCCATCACGAGCACCGCGCCCTTGATCGCGCCGAGCGGATTGCGGATCTCGTGGGCGAGGCCGGCCGACATCTCGCCGAGGGCGGCGAGGCGGTCGCGTTCCTTGCGGGCCTCGTAGACGGCCGAGTTCTGGATCGTGGTGGCCGCTTGGGCGACCACGCCTTCGAACAGCTCCACCTCTTCGCGCGAGAACGGCTCGAGCAGCCGCTCGTCGTCGACGAACAGCGCGCCGAGCAGGTCCGGGTCGCCATCGTCGCCCTCCTCCTGCTTGCCGACGATGGGCAGCGCGAGCGAGCCCTTGACCGCGTCGAGCGTCTCGAGCATCTCGTCGTGCTCCGCTTGGCCCTCGGGTCGGGTGCGGTCGCGCTGCCGCTCGATGACGTCACGCAGGATCACGCCGTGGCGCAGCAGCTGGTCCAGCAGCGGGCGCCGCATCGCGAGGTCCAGGCGTGGCGGCACGGCGGCGCCGAGGTGTCCCCGCAGCGTCAGTCCGGTGCCCTGGCGATCGAGCACGTAAAGGCTCGCCTGCGTCACGCGGCCGGACGCGGCGAGCTCGGCCATGATGAGCTTGGCCATCTCGTCGGTGTCGATGACGTTGGTCAGCTTGTGACGCAGCTGCACCAGCAGCGAGCGCAGGATCGGCCGGTCTCGAAACAGCCAACCTTCGATGCGGCTCTCGATCTCGTTGCGCACCGGCTCCACGAGCACGAGCACGGCGAAGGTCGCGACCGCGGCGTTGAACAAGAACAACGACCGGTTGCCTGGCTCGGACGGGATCCACACCAACAGCAGCGCGTAGAGGCTGGTCACGACGATCACGAGCACGGTCAGGCTCAGGATCCGCATCGCGACCTCGGGCAGGTCGAGCAGGCGCTCGCGCACCAGCGTCTGCGCCACGAAGTACAGATAGATCGCCGTCATGATCGGCCCGACCGCGGGCACCAGCGGCGAGCCGAAGACGAGCGTGACGAGGCTGGCGTAGAACAGGTAGCGCAGCCGGGCGGCGGTCGCGGTGCCGTGCGCGGCCCGGGCCGCTCGCCATACCCGCATGCTCGCCCACAAAAGACCCCCGAAGACGTAGCCGTTGAGGACCCAGGGGACGATGTCCCACACCGGCTGCTGTTGTACGTCGGGGAAGATCAGCGCGACCGTCTGCGCGACCACGAGCACCAGACCCAGCGTGGTCTGGACCTTGCCGCCGCCGCGGTGGCCGGCGGCGGGTACGAAGCTCGACAGACTCCGGTCGGCGCTCCAGGGCAGAAGCAGCGAGATCGTCTGCGCGAACCAGCCGAAGGCCGTCAGGCCCGAGAAGCTGAAGAAGAACCGGGCGAGGTGGTAAAGGCCCAGGTTGAAGCAGAAGACCGCGAACAGCACGAACTGGTCGCGTCGCCGGTCCCGTAGCACGACGGACGTGCCGATCGCGAAGGCGACGGTGGCCGCCAAGAGCGAGCTGAGGCTGACGGAAAGGCTGGTCACGAGCCGGCGAAACGTCCCCGGAAGGGGCGCGGACGCAACAATAGTGCACGTCCTGGCGGCCTCACCACGCAATGTGGCATCGTTACGGCCATGGCGCAGCTCATCGACAACGAGAAGCGTGGTCTTCAGAAGGCCCGCGCGATCGCGTCGGACATCTATCTGTACAACAAGGCCAAGATCGAAGAAGCGCTCAAGAACGACAGCTTCTTCGAAGAGCTCACCGAGTTCATCACCGAGGGCCGCGACTTGTTCCGCTCGGCCGTCACGCCCGAGTTGTTCAAGAAGAACCTGTACGACCGCGCCATCGTCGACCGCGTCATCAAGCCGATGGCCGGCGTCGATTCGTCGATCTGGTAGCCCTGGCCGCGTCGACCGTTCGCGTCACACTGACGCCGCAGCAACCGCCGCGGCGGTGTGACCAGGCGCTCGTCGACGCCCTCGCCGACGCCGGCCACGCGATCACGCGAGCTCGGCTCGCGCACGCGTTCGAGGCCGGCGACGTCACCCACGCCGATACGGGCGCGACGCTGCGCCCGGGCAAGCGGATCGATGCGCCGCTGCCGGTGCAGGTGCGGCTGACCCCGCCGGCCCCGCTGTCGGCCGAGCCCCAGGACCTGCCGCTGTCGGTCGTGTACGAGGACGAGGACGTGCTCGTGGTCGACAAGCCGGCCGGCATGGTCGTGCACCCCAGCGCCGGCCATCCCGACGGCACCCTCGTCAACGCGGTGCTGCATCACCTCGGCGTCGAGGCGCCGGCGCTGCCCGTGCTACCGGGCAACGATCCCACGCGTCCGGGCATCGTGCATCGCATCGACCGCGACACGTCCGGCGTGCTCGTGATCGCCAAGCACGTGCGCGCACAGACCCACCTCGCCGCGCAGTTTTCCGCCCACACGCTGACGCGGCGCTACGTCGCCGTGCTGACGGGCGTTCCGAGCTGGACCGAGCGCGACGTCGAGACCGGCCACGCTCGCGATCCCACCGATCGGCGCCGCTTCGCCCCGCTGGCCGAAGCCCCGCGGCGTGCTCGCTCGCACTTTTCGATCACCGAGACGCTGCACGAGGCCGTGCTCGCGCAGGTGTCGCTGTCGACCGGGCGCACCCACCAGATCCGCATGCACGCCCGGCATCTGGGTCACCCGATCGTCGCCGATCCGCTGTACGGCCCGGCCCGCGCCCCGCGAGGACGACTGGGAGAGGCCGCCGCGACCCTCGGTCGCCACGCCCTGCACGCGGCGTCGCTGTCGCTGCGTCACCCCGCCGACGACCGCATCGTGTCGTGGTCGTCCCCGCTGCCCCCCGACCTGATGGCGCTGCTGGCCGCGCTGCGCTGACGCCGTCGCGCGTTTGTGTCAGCCTGGCGGCGATGTTCGACGCATCACCGGCCCTCGCCGACGTCCCCGGTCTCGTGCACGGTTTCTCCGACCGCCTCGGTGGCGTCAGCGACGGTCGCTTCGCGTCGCTCAATCTCGCCGCGAAGTGGGGGGACGACCCCGAACGCGTCCGCGAGAACGTCGCGCGGCTGGGCCGAGCGGCGGGCTTTGCTCCCGATCGGCTGCGCCGGGTCACGCAGGTGCACGGCAATGCCGTCGTCTGGGCCGGGGAGTCCGACGCCGCGACGGAGGCCGACGCGTTGTGCTGTCGTCGCGAGGACGGGGTCGTGGTCGGCGTGCTGACGGCCGATTGCGTGCCCGTGCTGCTCGCCGACGCCGACGGGCGGGTCGCGGCGGCCGTGCACTCGGGCTGGCGGGGCACCGTGGCCGACATCACCGGTCAGGCCGTCGCCGCGCTCGCAGCGGCGGGCGCCGCGGCCGAGCGGCTGCGCGCCGCGATCGGTCCGTGCATCGAGGTGGCCGCGTTCGAGGTCGGCGAAGAGGTCGCCTCGCAGTTCGACGACGCGTTCGTCGACCGAACCCTCGGCCCTCGGCCCCATGTCGACCTCGTCGCGGCCGTCACGGCGCAGCTTCTCGCCGCGGGCGTGCCGGCGCCCGCGATCTCGCGCATCGGCGGATGCACGCACGACCATCCCGCGCGATGGTTTTCGTACCGGCGCGACGGCGCCGGCATCGGTCAGATGTTGTCGTTCGCCGGCTACCCGGCGTGAGGCGCTGGCGGCCGCCTACTCGGCGGCGGGCTGGTTGCCTTCGACCTTCATCTTCTCGAAGTCACCCGCCAGACCGCCGTCTTCCTTCTTGGGCGTCACGATGGCGATGACCGAGAAGATCACGATCCACACGAAGAAGGCCATGAATCCGCCCATCATCAGCATCTGCATGATCCCCTGCAGCGATCCGATCGGAGGCTTGGCGGACTGGGCTTCCCATTTGTTGTCGGCGATGTCGGCAGCGGACATGTGCGGAACTTTCCTCCCCCCGCGCGTCGGGTGGGCTCGTCGGCCACGTGGTGACGTCGACCGGCACGACAAACTATCACGCGCGCCTTCGCGTCGACAACGAGCGTTGTCGGCACCCGGGCCGTTCCGTCACCGGGCGGCGGTGACGAGGACGCCCGTTCAGCGCAGATCGAGGCCGTAGGCCGGCAGGATCTCGCCGTTGAGCGACTGCAGCTGGACCAGGGCCTTGAGGTAGCTGATCTGCGCGCTAAGCGCATTCGCCATCGCCTGGTCGACCTCGTCGAGGCGCTGCAGCACGTCGTAGTTGGTCGAGCGGCCGACGTTGTAGCGGGCCTGCTCGGCGGCGAGGTTTTCGTTGGCGAGCTCCAGCGAGATCTCGGAGACCTCCATGACCTTGGCCGCGGTGCGCAACGAGTTGGACGCGCGGATCACCCCGGAGCTGACCTGCTGGCGCGCCTGCTCGAGCTGCGTCTTGGCCTTTTTGATCTGCAGCTTGGCCGCCTCGTAGTTGGCCTTGGGCGTGCGGTTGCGGATGTCCCAGGTCAGCGTGATCGACCCGGACACGGTCCAGTCCGCGAGCAGCCCGTCGCCGGCGACGTTGTCGGAGAAGATGTTGCGGAAGGCCTCGGGCCAGCTGCCCTGCGAGCCGGGATCACCCGTCGTCGCGTTGGGGGCCGAGTCGACGGAACGACCCTGCGGCGTGAAGGTACCCTGCACGTCCAGCTGCGGCAGCTTGGCGTTGGCGGCGACCATCTCGTCGATCCGACCGCTCGCGATCGACAGCTGCAGCTGTCGGACCTGCGGGTTGTTGGCGAGCGCGCGATCGATCTCCGCCTTGGTGTCGACCACCCTCGGCTTGACCACGGGATCGGTCAACGGCAGCACGCCGAGCGTGTCGGACTTGGTGAAGTCCTCGCCCATCAGCGCGCGCACGGTCAGGCTCGCGTCCAGCAGGGAGTTCTCCGCGGTGATGACGTCGCCCTCGCGCACGGCGAGCGCCTGCTCGACCGCCTTGGCATCGACGGGCGACACGCGACCGGCCCGCACCAGCGCCTCGGTACGCTCCAGCTGCTTTTGAGCCAGCTCGGTGCTGCGTCGCTTGTTTTCGAGATCGCGGTGGGCGAACAGCAGATCCCAGTACCCGTTGACGATGTCGCGGACCAGGTTCTGCGCGGTCACCTGCTGGGCCGCCTCGGCCTGACTGACTGCGATCTTGGCCTTGTCGATGCTGGCGCGGTTGACCTTGATCCCCGCGCCGCGCAAGAGCGGCTGCGTCAGCGTCAGTGTGGGCACGAGCGCGTAGCTCGACAGGTCGAACGAGCCCGCGCTCGTGTCGAAGAAGTTGAGCGGCTGCTGCGTCTTTTGCCGCGTGGCGCGAACGTCGAAGCTGAGGTTACCGCCCGTCTCCAGCTGCCGTCGCAATCCGAGGCTGCCGCCGACGCTGCGCGAGCCGAGGCTGAAGGTGACTTGCGAGCCGCGCTGCGGGCTCTCGGACGCGCTTGCGGTGAGGCCGGCGGTCAGCTGCAGGTCGTAGGCGCCGAGGGCCGCCTGGATCTGCGTCTCGCTGATCTCGATGTCGATCGCGTTCACGGCGAGATCGAGGTTGTGTTCGGTCGCCTCCTTGAGCACGGCCGACAGCTCGAGCTCCGAGCTCGGAAACGGTGGCGCGTACTCCTCCGACAAGCCGCGCATCGGAACCTCCGGAGGCTGCACGGTGGTGGTGTCGTCTTCGACGACGGGCGGAGGCGGCTCCGTCGGCTCTTGGACGGCGACGGGCAGCGGGGCCGCCGGTGCCACGGCAACGGAGACGGGAGCGAGCGCGAGCAGGGTCGTGAGAACGGACACGGGCAGGAGCAGTCTTCGGGCGGAGGAGACTCGCGAACTGCGGATACGTCGTGGCGGGACCTGCGGTCAAGCCGACGGCTCGCGAATGCGATTGCGTCGCCTGCCTTAGACGATGCCGCCCAGGACAGGGTTTCGTGTCGGGCCGCGGAGCCGGGCCGGACGCCCCTGTAAGCCGCGCTACGGGGGCCCGTTGATTCGGCGCAGGAGCGATGTTTCTCTGTGGTCCCGGCCCCCATGGCGGCGTATTCGGCTTCGCTTCGCGCGAGGCCCGCAACCATGAGCGCCCTCCCCAGAGCCGAACACGTGGACGGATCCACCCATGGGATTTCGCACGAGGATGAACAGGCCCTCGTCGCCCGCGCGCAGGCCGGCGACACCGGGGCGTTTCGCGAGCTGTACGAACGGTTCGCCGCGTCCGTGCATCGGTACGCGATCCTTCCGCTCGTCCACGACCGGACCCTCGCCGAGGACTTGCTCGCCGACACCTTCGTGCGTGCCCTCGAGAACATCCACCGCTTTCGGTGGCAGGGCAAAGGCGTGCTGCCTTGGCTCATCCGGATCGCCAAGAACCTCTGTCTCGATCACCTGCGCAAGTCCGGTCGCGTGGGCGCATGGCCCGTCGAGTTCGATCAGCTCGTCCCCGATCCCGGACAGCTCGACGGCGAGCGTCTCGTCGCGAAGGTGGAGATCGGCACCCTCATGCGTGAGCGCATCGACGAGTGTCTCGAAGAGATCAACCCGCGCTACCGCAAGGTCGTGCAGCTGCGCCTCGTGGAGGGCATGCCGCGCGAAGACGCCGCCAAGGAAATGGACGTGTCGATCGGCACGCTCGACGTCCTGTTGTTTCGGGCGTGCAAGGCATTCCGCAAGATCTACGTGGGCCGCTATGGCGGCGGTCCACAGCAAGAGTTTGGGCAGTCATGAAGACGACCAGCGAAACTTCTGAGCGTTCGGTGATCGCCGAGGAGCTCGCCGCCCTCGGAGAGGCGGAGCTGACCGGCTCCGACCCCCTGTCGCCGGGCGACGACCTCGACGTCGAGACCGTGGCGACCCTCGTCGGGATCGCGACGGCCGACCCCGCGTCGCTGCCGGGCCTGTCCCCGCTGGCCCAGCGTCGCGTGTGGAAGCGGCTCGAGGGCAGGGTGGCTGCGGCCGCGTTCGCCCCCGTGGTCGACGACCCGCACACCGCCGCGGCCAACGACTCAGGCGGATGGCGCTCGATCGTGGCGGGCCTGGCGATGGCGGCGGGCTTTCTGCTCGTACCGCGACTGATCGCGCCGTCGTCGACCGAGATCGACGTGGCGGAGGCCGACGGTGGGGCGATGGACATGGGTCCGGACGCGCGGGCGATGCTCGACGCGCTCGGCGACAACGGTGCACCCCGTGCCCGGTCGATGGCTGCCGACTACGCGCAGCGGCTCGCCGGCAATGGAGGCAATACGCCGTGAAGCGATGGTGTCTTGCGCTGGCCGCCTGCGGCGTCTTGGCCGTCGCGGCGTGCGACGAAGCGCCTGCGTCGGGTGAGCCCGACGCACGGCTGCGCACGCACGCCGTGGAGCCGAGCACGCCGACGCCGGCAGGCCTGGCCTACGTCGAGTCGGTGGCCGCGGTGCAAACCGAGGCCGAAGCGCTGCAAGGTCCCGCCCGCGTGCGTGCCCTGCAGCAAGGTATGGCGCTGCCGGTGCCCGCCGGCCTCGCCGAGGCCGAGATCCTGCGCTTGGACCTGGCGGCCACGCTCGGTGAGGCGCTGCTGGAGCAGCCCGACGGTGCGTACACGGTGATCGATCTCCTGCGTCCAATGGTCGACGTCGAGGACTCGTTGCCGCTGGACCGCGCGTCGGCCCGCGCCCTGATCACACTCGGTGATGCGGCGGCGCAGGTCGAGGACGACGCCCTGGCGGCGGGAAGCTATGCTCGGGCAATTCGACTGATGTCTCTTCTTCGTCAGGAGCTGGTGCGATGAGCGAACTTCGGCCAACTGTCGCGCGTCGCTCGATGGCGCGGACGCTGCAGCTGTCGCTCGCGGTCGTCGCCATCGTCGCGATGCCCGCGTGTCGTACCGGGGCCACCGGCGCGACCACCGTGACGCCCGGAGGCGGGGACGAGCCCGACATCGGGGCCGACCCGGACGGTCGCCAGGAGTCGGACAACGTCGGTGACCTGAAGGCGCGCCTGGACCGGCTGCGGATCCAACACGAGTCGATGTCGTCGTCGAACGCGACGGGCTTCGCGGTCTGTGAAGATCTGTGCGAGCTGTCGACGAACATCTGCAGCGTCAAGGACAAGCTGTGCGAGCTCGCCGACAAGCACCCGGCCGACGACAGCTACCAAGCGTTGTGCCGCGAGGCGAAGCAGGAGTGTCACGAGGCCACCGAGTCCTGCGTCAAGTGTGCGCAGAACGGATCCGACGGCGCGCCCGCTCGATCCGAGTAGCGTGCGGCGGACGAGCCGTCAGGTATCGTCCGTCGCCTCGAGCAGCATGACGGTCGCATCGTCCTCGGGGACCGCGTGCTGGGCCAACAGGGCCTGACACGCGTCCTGAGGGGCGTGCCCGGCCACGTCGGCGAGGTCGAGCGCCGCCGCGACGCCGGGCGTGAACACGAGCACCCGGGCGCCGGGGGGCAGGGTCGCGCCGCACGTGTGCAAGGGTCCGGCACGGCGCCCCAGCAGGCCCCCACTGGGAATCAGCGGCACGGCGACCCCGTGTCCACGCACCGCCACGTCGGCGATGCAGCAGGCCAACAGGGTGTCGTGGCGGACGACGCCCACGACCGCACCGGCCCCGCAGGTAGGGGAAAGGTGGGCGTCGAGCCCGGTGACGATGTCGTGCAACGACAGGCCGAGATCGACCGCGGCGAGGAACTCGACCCCGGCATCGGTGGCGTCGGCGGCTGCGTCTCCGTGGCCGAGGCCGTCGAGCACGGCGAACAACAACGTGCTGCCTTCGTGTCGCACGAACGCGGCGTCACCATTGCGTGCTTCGCCGGGGCGTGGCCGGCTCGCGAACGCGGCGCGCACGTTCAACCGGCGTGTCGTGTCTTGGTCGGTGGTCACCAACGAGACTTGCCGGCGCGATGATAGCCAGCAACGTCGACGGGTTGGGCGTCCCGAATCGGGACAAGTCGACGAGTATTCGTTGCTCGGTCGGTGTGCGCCGACGCGTCACTGACCCGACAGCACGCGCGCGGGCTCCATGCGTGCGGCTCGACGTGCCGGAAGGAACGCTCCGAGCACACAAAAGCCGACCGAGTACGCCAGGGCAGATGCGAACAGCCACCACGGATACTCGAAGTACGTGGTCGGCTTGTACGGGAAGTCGGGCACGTAGTTGGCCGAGATCGAGTCGAAGCCGGACCCGGCTGCGAGCGCCAGACCGACGCCGGCGATGCCAGCCAGCAGACCGAGCGCCGCGGCTTCGCCGAGGATGATCTTGCCGATGTCGCCGCGGCTGGCCCCCACGGCACGCATGATGCCGATGTCGCGCTGGCGCTCGTACACCAGCATGAAGAACACGTGCATGATGTTGACCGCCGCGATCCCGACGATCACGGCACTGACGGCCCCGAACACCATCATGAACACGGCGATGAGCAGAGCCGCCTGCTCCGCCCCGCTGTCTTCGACGAGCAGGTCGAGCTGCTCCACCCCGTGGGCGACGCGGGCCACGTCGTCTTTGATCGGAACCTTGACGATCACCGAGTGGTACCGCTGCGCATCGTCTTCGGCGCCGAATGCCACGTTGAGCCGTCGCGTGTAGCCGATGGGCATCGTGACGCCGAGCGCGATCGCCTTGTCGGAGAAGCCCACCATCATCGCCCGCTCGAAGATCCGCTCGTCCTTGGTGCCGCCCATGAAGGAGTCACCGATCTCCACGTCGAACTTGAAGCCGAGGACCGAGTCGGGATTGAGCTTGGGAAAGTTGTGCGCCCGTCGCAGCGTGCCGTTGTACAGCTCGAGAATGTGGTTGGAGACGAGGATCGGAATGTAGTGCCGGCAGACCTTCTCCTCGTTCTTGGGGAGCTTGGTGCCCTTGCCGTCGTCATCGGCCGCCTCGCGGGTCATCGGCGGCGGGCCGCAGTACATGTCGTCGGCGCACTCTTTGTCTTTCTGACAGGCGACCGGCGTCGCGGCGTTCGCGGGGTCGTCCCAGTCCTTGAACTCGAAGCCGGGTTTGAGCTCGCCGACCACGAGGTCCGGGTCGATGCCGTCGGCCGGCAGCTCGGCGCGGATGTCGGCCCCCATCAGGCTCTTGCCGCCGGTGGCCACGGCCGGGACGGTGAGCTTCATCTTCGGGTAGACCGTCTCGACGCCGGGGATCTCCTTGATCTTGGCGACCATCGCGTCGTCGATGATGTCGCTGCCGGTCGGCAGCATTACGGGACCGAGCGCGACGTCGAGCGACTTCGGGATGACCTCGAGCTTGTCGAGCGGGAAGATCTTGCCGAGCACGACGTTGCGGACGCCGAGCCCGAGCGACAAGAAGAAGAAGAACGTCGCGATGCCGACGATGATGCCGATCGACGCGAGCAGGAAGTGCGTGCGGGATCGCTTGAGGTTGCGGCCGACGATCGCGAGCAGGCGTGCGCTTCTCATTCCGAGGCCTCCTGGGCGTCGTCGTCGTCGTCGGCCTCTTCGGCCGCGTCGTCTTCGTCGGCGTCGTCACCCTTGGTGAGCGCCGCCGTCTCGCCGTTTTCGTGCAGCTGGCCGTCCTCGACGCGGACCGTGCGGTGCGTCAGCGCCGAGATCCGCGGGTCGTGCGTCACGATGAGGATGGTGATCCCGTCCTCGGCGTTGAGCTGGCGGAACAGGTCCACCACGGCCGCCCCGGTCTTGGTGTCGAGGTTGCCGGTCGGCTCGTCGCACAACATCATCTTCGGCCGCGAAAACAACGCCCGCGCGATCGCGACCCGCTGCTTCTGTCCGCCCGACAGCGTGTTGGGAGACGCGAGGATTTTGTCTTGCAGACCCACGCGCGTCAGCAGCTCCGCGGCCCGGGCGTACGCCTTGTCCTTGGCGGGCGCGTCCTGGCCCCGCGCGAACGTGGCCGGCAGCGCCACGTTGTCGCGGCACGACATGTTCTCGAGCAGGTTGAACGCCTGAAAGATGAAGCCGACGTGCCGGTTGCGGTAGTCGGACAGGTCGGCGTCCGAGAGCTTGTGCAGGTCGCGACCGTCGACCTCGATCGTGCCCTCGTAGTCGCGGTCGAGACCGCCGAGGGCGTGCAGCAGCGTCGACTTGCCCGAGCCCGAGGGCCCGACGATGGACACCATGTCGCCGTCTGCGATGTCGAGGTCGACGCCGTGCAAGACCTCGTTGACGACCCGACCGGTCCGGTAGCTCTTGCGCATGCCGCGAACGCGGATCATCGGGGCGCGACGATAGCCATGGCCCGATCGCGGGTCAATCGGGTCAAAACTGGGCCTTGATGCCCAGTGACGGGATGATCGGCAGCGAGGCGAGCGTCGAGCGGGCGCGATAGTCGAAGCTGTAGATCGCGAACTCGGGGTTTTGGTGGTTGTAGGCGTTCTGCACGTCGAGGTACGCGGTCAACCACCAGCGTCGAAACGTCCAGCGCTTGTCGACGCGCAGATCCAGCTGGTGGAACGGGGCGACGCGCGCCGAGTTGCGACGTCCCTCCAGCGGGATGTAGTCGTCGTCACTGGGGGAGTAGACCGCGCCGACGACCGGCGTGTACGGGTTGCCGGAGACGACGCGGAAGCGGGCGCCGACCTGCCAGCCCCTGGGCAGCCGCACCACGCCGATGAGCGTGAGGATGTGGGTCTGATCGAAGTCGAAGCGCGTCCACGGCTGGTCGGGCGCCAGCTGCCGATCCGAGCGCGACAGGGTGTAGGAGACCCAGCCGAAGAACGGTCCGGTCAGCTGCTTGCGCAAGAAGACCTCGCCGCCGTAGATGCGTCCGCGGCCGGCGTTGGCAAAGTTCTCCGGTCCGACCGTGCCGTCCTCGCGCGCGACGAGCTGCGTCGACGGGGTCGCCAGATCCCACAGGTACTTGTAGAACCCGCCGACCTCGAGCTCGATCGCGTAGTCGAACTCGTGGGAGACCGCGGCCGAGGTGTGCAGCGCGGACTCGGTGCCGATGCGCCCGTTGCCGAACAGCTCGTTGAACTCGGGCACGTCGGGGATCTGCGAGTACAGGCCGACGCCGCCCTTGACCACCGTTCGGTCGCCGACCTGCCAGCGCGCCCGCAGCCGCGGATCGGTGCGGGCCTTTTGGAACTGGCGCGCGTAGTAGGTCAGGCGCACCCCCGGGTACAGCGTCAGGTCGTCGCCGATCCCGATCGCGAGGCTGGTGAACAACGCCGGGGCGAAGAAGGGGTTCTCGGTCTGCGTCGACAGCCGCTGGCCGGTCGACCCCGTCCCGGGCGTGGGCACCGGAGGCGACTGCGCGTCGATCGTGAACAGGCCGGCGAACACTTGCGTGCCGACCGTCCAGTACAGCCGAGGGGCGATGCGATGGCCCACCTCGGCGCGACCGGAAAAGGAGTGACCGACCACGGTGAACCGAAAGATGTCGAGCGCCCCGGCCGAGTACGAGTCGTAGCGATACGACGGCGACAGCAGAAAGTCCCAGCGGCCGCGCCGGTACGTGTACGCGAGGTCGGCACGGTGAAACAGCAGCGTGGTCTCGAAGGCGTCGCGCTCGTCGGTCTCCACCTCGTTGGGGTCGGCGGCGACGATCTTGGTGCGGTCGTCGGAGCCGAAGACCTTCGCCGAGAGGTTGCCGCGGCTGACCGGGTAGTCCAGCAGCGCCTGGTAGTCGTAGTAGCGAGGGGCCACCGCCAGATCCAGGCCCGCGTCGTCGGGCACGACGGCGGGCAGCAGCAGGTCGATGTAGCTGCGCCGGCCGCTGAGCACGAACGAGCCCTTGCCCACCGGCCCCTCGAGCAGCACGCCGGTGTCGAACAGGTCGCTGTCGACGTACCCGTGCAGACCGTCGCGTCGGCCGGCGCGCGGCTCGACGTCGATGACACCGCCGATCGCGTCGCCGTAGCGCGCGTCGAAGTTGCCGGGGATGAAGTCGATCTGCTCGAGGACGTCGGAGTTGAACACCGACGTGATCCCCCCGAAGTGAAACAGCTGCGGGATCTCGTGCTCGGCGAGGAACACCGCGGAGTCGGTCGGGTCGGCGCCGCGGATGACGAGCAGGCCGATCCCGAACGGTGCGCGGTTGAGTCCGGGAAAGTTCTGGATCGACTTGAGCGCGTCGCCCTGCGTGCCGGGGAGGTTGTCGATCTCCTCGACGGTGATCGTCTTGCGGCTGACTTCCTCGCGCTCGAGGGCGGCAGGCTCGACCTCGGTGCGATAGGGATTGGTAGGGAGGCGGCGCAGGAAGTAGCGCACGGCGATCTGTTGGCCTTCGGGGATCGACTCGACCACCTCGAGGCGCTCGTAGCCCGGCGCGAGCACGACCACGCGCACCTTGCCGGTCGCACCGCCGCGGACCTCGAAGGTGCCGTCGGTCGCCGAGACCGACTGGGTCTGCCACTTCGGCGCGGCCGTCGGAGCGTAGTCCTTCTTCTCGACCACGCCGACTTCCGCGTCGTCGGCCGCATCCACGACGATGATGCGAACGCCGCCGATCGGGGTGCGTGGCCCGGCCTCGACCACGGTGCCCGACAGCCGCACCGGGCCGGCCGGTGTCGCCTCCGGTGCCGGCGTGTCGGTCACCTCCGCGGCGGTCTCGGCGTCCACGTCGGGCGCGGGCTCGGGCGGCGGCGGGGCAGGGGGCGTCAACGTCACGGTCGCGGTGGTGACGATCTCGACCGCTTCCCCCTCGTACGTCGCCGGCGTGTAGCGCCACTGCGCCACATGGGCGAGCGCGGTCGCGTCGAGCCGTTCGTCCTCGGAGTGCCGCACCGACAGCTCCCTGGGCACCCCGTCGGTCCCGATCGTCAGCTCGACCGTGACCTGTCCCGCCGGCGGGTCGTCGTCGTCGATCCACGCCGCGGGGTAGGGCACCTGCGACACGCCGGACGTGCGCACGGGCGCGACCAACCCCGCCGGGGCCGCGGCCGTCGGTGGCGACGCGGGCTCGGGGCTCGCCGCCGCCATCGCGAGCGCGAACGACAGCGCGAGCGCGGCGACCATGCCGCCGCATTATGCCGCGTGATGCCGGTTGCGCGACCGCACTGGTCCGACTCGGCCTCGGAGCCCCGACGTCGGCCCGGCTACTGCTGCACCGAGCCGATGTCGCACCCGGACAGCGGCCGCGCGACGCCGCGTTGGTCGACGGCGGCCCGGCACGTCGCGGCACCGAGAACGGCTGCCGCGGCCGGCAAATGCGTCTTGGTCGGACCGCCGTTGTCGGCGAGCGGACCCAGCTGCGGATCCGTGGAGGGGTAGGTCACGCCGCACGTGCCGTCGTCGTCGAGCGAGGTGTCTTCGGTCACCGAGCTCGTGATCACGCACGCTCCGGCGGGGGAGCCGGCCATGATGGAGCTTTCGAGTCGCAGGTCCGTGGTCGCGCTGCTGGTGGTGTGGATCGCCCCACCGTGGGTGGCGGCGTTGCCGAAGAACGTCACGTGCGCGAGCGTGGCGCGGACCATTCCGAGGCCGAAGCCCCCGCCGAAGGTCGCCGCTGCGCCGGTGCTCGCGTTGCCCGAGAACGTGCAGTTGGTGACCCACGTCGCACCTGGGTTGGCGACCGAGCGGTTGACGTACAGACCGCCGCCGCTGGCGAAGCTGCCGTCGGCGACGTTGCCCTCGAACGTGCTGCCTTCGATCAACATGTCGTGTGGGCCGCCGATGACCACGGCGACGCCTCCGCCGCGGTTGGCTTCGTTGCCGACGAACCGACTGTCGAGCACGTGGCTGTACGGACCGAGGTAGGCCGCGCCGCCCCATCCACCCGCGACATTGTGGGAGAAGGAGGAATCTTCGACGACGCCTCCGCCGAACCACGCGCCACCATCGTTGCCGGCCTCGTTGTCGTAGAAGGTCGAGGAGACGATCGACACCGACGTGCCCGTCGCGCCGGGCAGCTCGTAGATGACACCACCGGAGCCTGCCGCCACGTTGTCGTAGAAGTTGGAGTCGCGGATGTCGAGGCTGCCCCCGCTGCCCAGGCCGATCGCGCCGCCGTGGGCCGCCCCGTTGAGGAGAAACTTGCTGTTGTGCAGGGAGAGCGCGCCGGCGTCCACGTAGATCGCCCCTCCGACGTCGGCGTGATTGTCGATCATCCGGGACTCCCGCAAGAGCGCTTGGCCGTCGGGTTCCACGTACACGGCCGCGCCGTCCCCGAGGATGTCGAACCCGGACACCTGGACGTCGTCGAGCACCGCGAGCCCCTCGCCGCGCACGCGGATCCCCCGCACGCCGGTGGCCGACTTGTCCTCGAGCTGCAGGCTCGACAGCGTCATCTTCGTCAGCGAGCCGCATCCGCCCTCCGGGCACACGGGGCCCACGATCACGAGGTCGTCGCCGGCGAACTCGGGCGACGGCAGCAGACGCTGGTTTTCGCCGTGCAGGGAGCCCGAACGGGTGAACACCAGCGGTTGGCTCAGGACGTAGTCCTGCTCCACGTAGGTCGGAAGGTCGATGTGGTCGAAGAAACCCGCGTTGAAGTAGGTGACGCAGGCGGCAAGGTTGGCGCCGGCACTGACGGGATCGGGATCGACGGCAACGAAGCACGTCAGCGCCGCGGACGCGGTCTCGGCGTAGGACCACACCGACAGGCCGAGCAGCACCGGAAGACAAAGACCCAAGCGATGGCAACGAAGCATGGGGATCCATGGGAGCAAGAAGCGGGCCACGGCCGGCCGAGACCACCATCGAGGCGGTTCGCGCCCATACGCCCCGTGTGGCGGCCCGATCGTCCCGGGACGTCCCGAGACGACACGTTCCTCGCGGCCAACCCGGCCGGCGCGCGTGCGACACGTACACCGTTCCAGGCGAACGCGACCTCGTGGTCGGCGAGCTGCCCCGTCAAGCGAGAACGTTCGCGCGGGATTGGGAGGGTCGCCGGTAGCGGGGACGCAAGCACTGCCGCTTCGAGCGCGGTCGTCAGGACGCATGATGGTGGGGAGGGAGGCGCGTGATGACCAACGTGATCGCAGGCATGGAAGTGAGCCGGGTACGCCGGTTGCTGCACGCCCTCGAACACACGGCCAACGACCTCGCGGGCTCCCTCGCGTCACTGACCGACGGTCTCGGCGGTCTCGACGGCGCGGCGGACCACACGCGACGTGACGCGTCGGCGTTGGCGGCCGATGACGAGCGCATCCGTGAGTTGCTGGCGAGCCTGGCGGCGGAGGTTATGGCGTCGGAGCGCGCACGTGGACCTATGCGTTCCCGTGGCGCCGAGCGTCCCGCCAGTGTCGCCCCGCGTCCCGAGGGACACGGGCCCTGATCGTGTGAACCACCGGATCAAGGCTCGACGTAGCGCCACACGCCGCTGCTCCACATCGTGCCCACGAAGATGTCGTGCTCGCCGTCGCTGGTCACGGCGATATGGTTGGCCCCGATGATGAGGGCCTCGGGCACGTCGGGCATCGACCACGTGTCACCGCCCGGCAGTGGGGCCGTGGAGAACGAGGCGCCGAGATCGCAGTCGGCGCACGCCCAGCCCCACATCGAGTAGACCGCGTCGTCGGTCCCCCAGACGATGGCGCGCGAGCCTTCGAGCACACGCTCGAACGCTTCGCCGCCGTCGATGCTGCGATAGACGCCGTCGCCCGGACCGCCTACGCCGGCGACGAAGATCGTCTGGTCGCGCTGAAAGATCTGCGTATTGCCGTGGGGGTGGTTGAGTCCCTGCAGTCCTTGCGGGACCGTCCACGTGTCGCCGCCGTCGCGGGTGATCACGGCGCTGGCTCCGTTCTGGGCGATCGCGAACCACGTCTGCCGCGTCACCTTCGGGTCGCCTTCGTCGATGAAGAACGCGTACCAGGACACCCCCCCGGCGGGCAGTGTGGGTCCTGCGACGTCGGTCCAAGTCTCGCCCGCATCGACGGACTCCACGATGCCGTCGGCCTCGTGGAGCCCGCTGACGAGGTGGTCGGAGTCGTAGGGATCGACTTGGATCGAGTACAGCTCGGCGGGAAAGTCGAACGGGAACATCTCGAACGATGCGCCGCCGTCGACCGAGCGGAGCAGATGCTGGTAGCCGGCCACCCACAACGTTGCGGGTTCGGTGGGGGCGACGGCCATGATGAGCCCCATCGGGACGTACCCGATCGTGTCGTTGATCCGGGACCACGTGTTGCCGTAGTCCTCGGACTTCCAGAGCCCGTCGCCTCCGCCGGCCATATAGAGGTCCGTGGGCTTGCCCGGATCGCGCACGACGGGACCCGGCCCGAACTCCACGTCCCCCAGATCGGTGGGCGTGACGTCGATCCACTCGCCGGGCGGGCACGTGCCGGCCGCGATGCACGGATCGGGCGGCAACGGCGGGCCGCCGCCCGTGGACTCCGAACCCCCCTCGTCCGAGGACGCGCCGTCGGCCGACTCCTCCGCGCTGGGGTCGGGTCCGGAAGTAGAGGGGGCGGACGTGGCTGCGGTCGCGGCCGAGGTGCCGCTCGCGTCGCCCCCGGTTTCCGAGGACGCGTCCTCGTTGGACGCCGGGTCCGGATCACCGCACGCGACCGCGAGGACCCACGCCCCAAGGACACCTACATCTCTCACACGACTCGGGAACGTCAAGACGGTCACCTCCGGCCATCCATGCCCGCCGCGGCACGAATCCGTGATCGCCGAAGTGCCGCGGCACGGTGAGAGTGTCGGCGCCGCGGAACCCCCGTCGTCGCCGGTGCGGCCGCCCAACGGGACCACGCCGACCTCGTAGAGCCGGTCGTCGACGAGAACGCATCGACCACGACGTCGTCCGAACGGGCAATTTCATGCCGCGAGATCGAAAGCGAGCGGGCGACGCGGCGTTGGAAACGGAGCATGGGTGTCCATCCCCCACACGACCGTCCGGCGCGACATCGCCGACCAAGCCATCGACGCCTCGTCGTGCGTTCCACGCGCGCTCGGTGCGTTGCGCCGCTGTTCCTCGTTGGCCTGCTCGCCTGCGGACCCAGTGCCGGCCCGGACGCTGCCCCTACGACGGATGACACGGGGACCGACGACGGAGCGACGGGGACGTCGTCGCCCGACGACGCGACCTCGGGCACGGACGAGAGCACGGGGCAGGCCCCGGTTCCGCTTCCGCCCGGTTGCGGCAACGGGGTCGTCGAGGAGGGGGAGAGCTGCGACGACGCCAACGACGTCGACACGGACGCGTGCAACGACGACTGCCACGTTCCCGGAGAGGTGCTGTGGCAGACGGCGGTCGACATGAGAACGCACGCGCTCGACGTGGCCGCGCTCCCGCAAGGCGGCGCCGTCGTGGTCGGCGACCACAAGCTCGTGCGTCTCGACGAAGACGGGCAGGTGCTCGACACGATCCCCGATCCCGCCGGGCTTGCGTCCGTCGTCGACAGGGTGACGATCGCCGACGACGGCTGGATGATCCTCGCGTCCTCGCTGCAGGGCGACGTGGCGCTGCTGGATCCCGACGGACAGCTGATGTGGAGCGAGGAGACCGGCGTCGCCAAGGGAGACAGCGATTTTCTCGAGGACGGCTCCATCATGATGGTCGGGTGGCGCGACGACAGTCAGCCGCAAGTGGTCACCTACTCGCGCGAGGGGCAGATGATCGCGATCCACGACTTGGCCCCACCGTTGGTCGAGTCGGGGAGGCTCCACGGCTTTGGTCCGAGCGGGGGCACGGGCGCGATCGTGGGCTTTGCTCAGGACGGCACGAGCTACCTGCAACGGTTGGATGCCATCACCGGGGTCGTGGGCGAGGTCTTTGCGGAGCCGTCCGGGTTGCTGCGACTGGACACGCACCCGAACGGACCACTCGCCTACGCGGCGTCCGACGCCGGCGGTCCATACCTTGGTGCGCTGTCGGACTCTGGTCGACCGCTGTGGCGCGGCGACAGCATTGCCGACGCGTGGGAGTTCCGGTCGATCGAAGCCGATGCCGTCCATGGCGTCGCGGCCCTCGTGCTGACCCTCGACGATGACGACGAGTCCGGCCCGAAGCTCGTGCAGCGCCACGACGTGGGCGGCGCACTGGTGTGGCAGACCGAGTTCGCCGGGGACGACTACCCGAGCGGCGGTCTCGCCTTCGACCGCGATGGCAACGTCTTCGCCGCCGGCCGGCAAGGGAGCAACGACGGCGACGCCGAGCCCGTCGGGGCCGTGTTCCTGCTCGCCCGCTGAGCGCGGTGCACGGGGACGGCTCAACCCGTACGACGGCGGTCGAGGTAGAGGAAGCTATGCTACGCGTCGTCATGAGGCATTCGAACTCGACTCTGATCACGATCTCGATGCTCATCTCCGCGTCCGCCTGTGACGAGGCGTCCAAGCCCGCGACCGGCTCCGATTCCTTTCGCTACACGGTGTACTTCGATCGCGCCGACATACCCGGCGACACCGAGATCCGCTGGAAGGGAAAAACCGTGGGCCGCGTCGACGACTCGCGGCAAGTGCTCGACGGCGGCGTCGAGGTCTCGAAGGCGACCGTCGAGCTGCCCAAGACCGCGAAAGAGCAGTTCGAGACGGATCCCCTGTCGATCTCGGTGACGACCCCCTGTGGCCCTCGAGACGGCGCCTTGCGCCTGACCAAACCGCCGTCGTCGGTCCTGTGGGTCAGCCTGGCCGACGACGCGAGCGGCCCCAAGCCCACGCGCGTCTATCACGACTTTCCCGTGGGCAGCGAGGTTCGGATCGGAGAGGCGGTTCTGCTGCCCGGCCGCAGCCACGAGTGGCCGCTGGCCGGCCTCGCTTGCGCTGCGCGGCATGTCATCACCGTCGACGGCGAGCCCGCCGGCGAGTTCGACGTGACGCCCGAGCTCGAGTCGGCGCTGTTCATCCCGGCGGACCCCGAGCGCTGCTACCGACTCGAGAGCGCCGTGTACGGCGAGCCCGATGCCGTCGGCGGCGGTGGCTCGCAGACCATGCTCCAGGGCCAGCGCGTCTACCCGATCCCGTTCCCTCGCATCGATCGCTGGATGGTCGAGGCGCAGGGATCGCTGAGGGTCGACAAGACCGTCGACAAGGCCGCCGCGTACGCGATCTCGCCGATCGAGTGTCCGACGACCGAGTGAGGGCGCGACAGCCAAGTGAGGACGCGAACGAGCGTGCCGTCTCGCCCCCGTGCCGCGTCACGGCAGCAGCATCAAGAACGTCGCCGGGTCGTGGGGTGGGCGTTGCGGTGATCGTTGACTGGGGGGGACTCCGCCCCGGGGTTGCGCGGAGTGACGAGCGCTCACACGGAAGCGTCGTACGACGCGGCAAGGCGACTCGGCGCGGGCGAGGGGCTCGGCCACGTCCGTGGCGCGCCAGCGCGACCAGACCGGCGACACTACGGCGTGCAGGCCGGAAAGGGCGACGGAATCATCGAAGGAACCCCGCCGAGCAGACAGGAAAAGAGCCCCTGTGCGTCACCGGCTTGCTCGTCGAGGCAGCCAGCGAAATAGGCGTCGGTCTCCGTCGAGCCGGACGAGACCCGTTGGTCCGAGCCGCACGAGAACCGAGCGTGAATCTGGTCGTCTACGAAGACCACGGTGCTCGTGACCGTGTCGCCGGTGATCGTGAAGCTCGGCCGCTGTCCCTGCGCGAGTTGTCCCAACAGACACTCCAGCGGGCCGACCACGTCGCCGCCATCCGATGAATCCGGGTCGATCACGGGGCCGCAGCTCGTCGGCTCGAGATCACAACCGACCAAGGCTTCCTGCGGCGACGCGCATGATTCGCCGGGATCGAGCACCACGTCGATGGGCCCCCAGCACGTACAACCCGAAGCGTCGTCGGTCTCGTCCGCGGCCGTGCCGTCGGTGGCGACGGAAGTCTCGCCGGTGGCCGCGGACTCGGTGGCGACCGTGCTCGCAGTCTCGGTGCTCGAGGAGTCCGACGCCTCGCACGCCGTCGATACGGCGGCCAGCACGAGGACGCACGCGAGTGGATGTGAGGGGGCGGGGGGAGCGACCATCCCCGTGACGATCGCACAGGCGATCGCCGTCCGCCGAGTCTTCGCTCGCGCCGGTTGCCTCCTGGTCCCCCACGGCGCGCCGCCAGTTCGGCGACACCGGGAACCGGCGCCATCGCGACGTTGCCGGACGTCGGGGGTACCGCTCGGACTACCGGCTGCGCCCTGCGGTTGCCCCTGCTGTGCGCGGAGTAACTCGAGGCGGGCGCTCAGAGCTTGCGGATCGACTTGGGCCGCATCATGTGACAGCTGTTGGTCTCGCCGCTGTCCGCGACCGCGATCTTGCCCGTCACGCGGATCACGTCGCCGGTGCGAAAGACGTTGCCGTCGTCGTCGCGGAACGTCAGGTCGTCCTTGCTCGGGTTGTCGAGTTTGGCGATCTCGATCTGGCGGGGTCCGTCGCCGCGACGGAAGTACACCCGCATCTTCTGCTCGTCCGTGCCCGCCTCCCCCTTGGAGGGCGACAGCAGGAACGGACATCCGTCACTCATGCACAACGTGTCGCCGGCGATCATCTTCAGATAGCCGGACGCGCTGACCTCCTTGTGGTTGTTGGCGTCGGTGCAGACCTCGTCGATGGCCTCCCCGTCGGCCGGGGAGTGACCGCAGCCCGCCGAGATGGCGGCCGCGAGACCGACGAGGAGAACCCAGCTTGGACGCTTCATATGGTTGGGACGGACACGCAGGTCCCCGGTTGCGCCCACGGGACCGGCCGGTCGATGCCGGCCGCCCGTGCCTGCGCCGTCGCACCCGCGACGCTCACGGGAACGTCGGGAACGTCGGGATCCACCCGATCCCCGGGCAGCTGCCCGACGTCGATGGCGGCGTCGCCTTGCCGTACGCGTCGTTGCCCGTGCAGCTGACGTCGCCGACATCGTCGACCGTGCACCAATGGTTGCTTCCGACCGCGGCGACGTCGGACGTGGTGCCGGCGGGGATCGGGTACGATCCGAACAGCCAACCGAAGCCGAACACCTCGGAGTCGCTTCCGATCAGCCGCGACACCACGGTGGACGAGCTGCCGGCATCGACGGCGAGCACGTCGTAGTACTGGTACCAGTAAAGGCCCGGTTCGAGCTCGGCGGCCCAGCCGTTGAGCGACGCGTAGGGACCGTAGCCCCAGCAGTACAGGGTCTCGCCGTCCTCCCACTCGCTGACCGCACACGCGTGGTACGAGCCCGCCGAGACCGAGGTGAAGGTCTCGCCGGCCTCGAAGTTGGGCGCTTCGAGGTAGCTGGGCGCCTGGCCGTAGCTGTCGTAGCCCCAACATTGCACGCCCGCGCCGCCCGTCGGGATCGCGCACGCGTAGTCGATCCCGGCGCTGACGTCGATGAAGGAACCGCTCGGCGTGCCGGAGACCGCCCCGTGCGAGTCGGTGCCCCAACACTCGATGCCGCCGTCACTTTGTCGGATCGCGCAGTTGTGGTTGTAGCCGGCGTCGAGATCCACGAAAGGACCCGACCTGTCGGCGGACTGGCCGTAGTTGCCCTTCCCCCAGCAGTCGACGTCGCCGTCTTCGTCCAGCGCGCACGTGTGGTACTGGCCCACCGAGACCTGTTCGAACCGCGGGACGACTGGGGTGCCGATCAAGTACGGCGGCACGGTAGGAAGGCGGTCCGCCGACTGTCCCCAGTCGCTGCGTCCCCAACACTGGACCTCGCCGCAGCTGGTCACGGCGCAGGAGTGATAGGGGCCCAGCGAGAGGGCGTCGGCGTCTCGCGCGGTGGCGGAGGCTTCGGTGGCGAACGCCATGCCGAGCAGGGAGACGGTCCAGATCATACGGTGAGACATGCCGCGCGGCGGTGCACGGCTCATGCCGTTCGCGATCTCGGGAGCTTGCACGCGCTCGTCCTGGTTGCGGCGGCGCGATGCCACGCGCCGTGTCCCGTGACACGGCGCGGCGTTCGGGACAGGTCGGCTGCATGACGCCGCGCCGCAACGGGGCCCGAGCACGCAAGCCACCGACAATGCGATCACGGGACTTCGGCACGTCCTCTGCACAGGGGGCCCGCATGCGTTTTCGTCACGTTCAAGTGTTGGTCGCGTTCGGGCTCGCCGGAGCTTGTGACGCCGAGCCCGGCCTCGCCGAATCCGAGCTCACGTTTCGCGAGGCCGAGCCGGACGAGGAGGAGGGGACCCTCCAACAGGCCCCCTACCGCGTCGAGTTCGATGCCAGCGCGTACGGTGGCGTGTACGAGGCCGAGCTCGACTTCGAGGCGTACGGTCCCGACGATCGGCCCACGATCTTCATGCGGTCGTCGCAGCCGGGCGGCAAGCTGACCGGATACCACCTCGAGTCGGGCGAGACCGTCGCGGATGGCGAGGACTACGCCCAGGTCGAGGGGGAATCCGGCGTGGCCTTCATCACCCGCATGGAGATCGACCCCGCGCTGGTCGCCGGTATGCGGCTTGCCGCCCACGCCGAGTTCTCCGCGAACATCTTGCTCATGCTCTGCGACGAAGTGGTCGTCAACCGCGACGATGTCGGACCTGGATCGTTGCGGCAGGCGGTGGCCGACGTCCGCGACGGTGGATCGGTCTGTTTCGACCCGGCCCACTTCGACAACGGGATCCCCGTCACGCTGCTCAGCGAGATCGTGGTGGACAAGAGCGTGCACATCTGTGGCACGGGGATCTTCGGCACCGTGGTGGAGGCGACCCAGGGAGAGCGGATCTTCGACATCGCCGGCGGCACGCAGTCGAGTCTCATCGACGTCACGCTTCGCGGCGGTTCCCAACCTGCAGGTGGGGACGGCGGCCTGGTCTACAACGCAGGCGTTCTGACGCTCGATGGTGCGCAGCTGCACTCGGGCAACGCCGAGCGCGGTGGCGCCGTCTTCAACGTACGCGGAGGCGATCCCGACAATCCGCCGGGGCCCAACGACGGGACACTGTGGCTGCGCGAGACGTCGATCACCTACAACGAGGCCGCGCGCGGTGGCGGCATCTACAACGCGGGCGGGACCGTCTACGCGGTCGACTCGCGGATTCAGCACAACCACGCCGAGCAGGGCGGTGGGGTCTACGGGGACGCGGCCTCGTTCAGCGTTCGGGACGAGACGATGGTCGTGCACAACACCGCGCTCGAAGGTGGCGGGTTCTACCTTCACAGTCCCGGCGCGATCTCGGGGCTCAACGAGGTCGACGGGGGCGCCATTCATGCCAATGCGGCCGAGCGCGGCGGTGGGGTGTACATGGACGGAGGCCGACTCCGACTGCAGCGCAACCTCTCGGGCATCGGCCTGCCGGAGGCCGTCAGCGGCAATCTCGCCGAGCACGGCGGCGGCGTGTTCGTCTCTGGCGGATTCCTGGAGCTGTACAGCAATGCCCAGGTCGCACGGAACACTGCCCGACAAGATGGCGGTGGTGTCGTCAACGATCGCGGGAGCGTCTCCCCGGGGGCGAACGGGATCGTCGGCAACCTGCCCAACGACCTCGTCCACTGGTGACGGACGCCGCCGCGGTGCCAACGTGCGCGGCGGCGACCGCCGCACACGCTCGCGTTTCGCTCAGCCGATCTGGCGCGCGCAGACGATGAGCGCGCCGCCCTGCGGGATGCCGAGCACGGTGAAGTTGAACTTCACGTCCTCGACCACCTTCGTGCCGCTGCCACCTCGGCGGATCAACTCGTCGAGGCGGGCCGTCCGCAGCACGACGTCACCATCGAAGTAGCCCTGCGAGTCACGGAGCTGCGTGAGTGCCCCGAGTGCGCGGTCTTCGGCGCAGAACAGGTGGTGGTACCCGAACTCGAACCGACCGTAGGGCGCGAACATCGACGCGTGCGGCGTCATCGGCGTCGGCACGTCTCGCGGCTCGTAGCGGTACACGGTGGTGGAGGCGGGCAGCGTGTACACGACGCGGCCGGTTTCGGGGCTCAGGACGTCGATGCTCATGCGGGGCGGGTAGACGAAGGTGGCACTGCGGCCCTTCACTGCCAAGGCCACCGTGTCCGCGACGATCACTGCGCCGGGGTACCACCGCGGCAATGGCAGCGATCGCCGCTACCACTTTCGCCCGCGGCAATCCCGGACGCCCTTGTGCCGCAACGAGCCGGGCCGGCGCTCAGTCGCAGGGGAACGTCGGGGCGACGCCCCAGTCGGACATGTCCGACCACGGGTGCGAGGTGAACCAGTCGGCTTCGTCGAAGAAGGCTTGGCCGAGGTTGGGCGTGGCGGTGCAGCGGCGCAGGCCGATGTCGGTCCAGGGCGACCACGAGGGGCGGAAGACGATGCGGCCCAGGGCGTCGAGGACGGTGGCCGTGTGCACGCTGCCGGTCTCGTCGGGGTCGTGCAGGACGACCATGCGGTCGTCGCCGCTGTAGATCATGGTCGAGCCCAGCGCCTCGTCGCAGCCGCCCGCCAGCAGCGGGTTGAGCACGAGCGAGTTGCCCTCGGTGGTGCGGCACGTGGTGTAGACGTCGCCGGGGGCGAGCGAGACCGGGGCGAGGTTGGACGTGGTCTCGCAGTCGGTCCCGTCGTTGCGGACCAGGCAGATCGCGATCTCGGACAGATCGACCGGCGCGTCGCCGCAGTTGTACAGCTCGATCCCTTTGTTGTCGGCGAGCTTGCCCTCGATGTACTCGGAGATGATCACGCAGGGCCCGCTCGTCGCGGGCTCGCCAGCCAGATCGTTGGCGCGCACCCAGTCCAGCAGCTTGCCGAACGCGCGGCTGCCCACCCACGGCACCGCGTCGAGCTCGGCGAGGTCGTCGAACAGATCGTCGTCGGCGGTGCCGAGCGTCTCGTCGGGACCGTCGCGATGCGCGAGCATGTGCTCGACCGCCCGCACGTCGAGGCGGATGTCGTCGTCGAGCGTGGCGAAGTCGGCGGTGTTGGCCAGGGTCACGACGGCAGCGATTTCCTCGGGCGTCGCGCCGTCGAGCGCGTCGGCCTTGCCACCGGCGGCGATCGCATCGTCGCGCCCGTCACCGGGCTCGTCCGGCGCACCGTCGCAGGCCGTGGCCATCGCCGCAGCCGAGATCGCCAACCAAAGCAGTCCCCGTCGTCCCATGCGCCGCCATCATGCAGGCGCGGTGCCGGTGTAGGTCTGTGTGGTTTCGGTCAGTTGGCGGCGCGATCCACCGCCTCGGGTGGCCACTGTCGTAGCCAGTCGGTTCAGCGCCGCACGTCCGAGACGATCCGCCCGTCCACCAGCGTCAGCGTGCGGTCGCACCGCGCGGCGAGGTCGTCGGAGTGCGTCACGATGAGAAACGCAATCCCGTAGCTCGCGTTGAACCGTCGCAGCAGCTCGAACACGTCGTTGGCCGTGCCGGTGTCGAGGTTGCCGGTGGGCTCGTCGGCGAGCACGAGCTTGGGTCGGCCGACCAACGCGCGTGCGATCGCGACGCGCTGCTGCTGTCCGCCGGACAGACGGGTCGTTCGCTCCCGGGCCCGGTGGGCCAGGCCGACCTCGCCGAGCGCCTCGACCGCCTTGGCATACGCGTCGGCGCTGGTACGACCGTCGTCGATCGCCAGCGGGAGCATCACGTTGTCGGCCGCGGTGAGGGCGGGCAGCAGGTGATGGAACTGGAACACGAAGCCCAGCGACGTGCCGCGCAGCCGAGTGAGCTCGTCGTCGTCGAGCGTGGCCACGTCGCGACCGAGCAGTCGCAGCGTGCCGCTCGTGGGACGGTCGAGCAGTCCGAGCAGGTTGAGCAGGGTGCTCTTGCCCGAGCCCGATGGCCCCACGAGCGCGGTGAACTCCCCCGGCTGCAGCTGCAGGTCGATGCCGTGCAGCACGCGGGTGACGACCTCCGTGCCGAACTCCTTGACGACGCCGTCGAGCTCGATGATGGCGTCGGTCATTGTCGGATCGCGTCCGCCGGATCGAGTCGACCGGCCCGTGCCGCGGGCAGTAGCGCGGCGACCAACCCCGTGGCGACCGCGGTCGCGGCCGCGGTCAGCAAGAGGGGCGCGTCGACCTCGAACGGAAACAGCGGGTCCCCGCGGGCGTCGACGGCCACGTTGGCGAACAAGCGCGACACGCCGGCCCCCGCGAGCGCGCCGACCACCGAGCCGAGGAGGCCGAGCAGGCCTCCTTGCAGCACGAACACCGCCACGGTCTTGGCCCGCGACATCCCCATTGCCCGCAGGATCCCGATCTCGCGCTGCTTCTGCACCACGGAGACCACGAGCACGCTCGCGATGCCGATCGTCACGGCGAGCACCACGAACACCTGGATGAGCAGGCTCGAGCTGCTCTGTGAGCGCAGGGCGGTCAGCAGCTCGGCGTTGGTTTCCATCCAGCTCTCGGCCACGTAGCCCGTCCGCGCTCCCAGGCTCGCCGCGGCCTGGTCGGCCTCGAAGATCTCGGCGACCCGGATCTCCAGTCGCGACACGCCGCCCTCGAGATCCAACAACGTCTGCGCCGCGCGCAGCGACACGAGGGCCCAGCGCTCGTCGACCTCGCGATTGCCCAGCTCGAACACGCCGACCACGTTCAGCAGCGCGAAGCGACCGTCGGCCGCCTGCAGCCGCAGCTTGTCGCCGAGGTCCACCCCGAGGTCCGACGCCAGGTCCACCCCGAGGGCCACCTCGCTTCCGCTGCGGGGGAGAGCACCCCGCGCGAAGCGGTCCTCGATGTGCACCACGTTGCCGTAGGACTCGGCGTCGATCCCCAGCACCGCGACCGACTTCGATGCGGTCCCGCGCAACGCGAAGGCGGGACCGGAAACGACGGGCGACACCGCGACCACCCGAGGGTCGCGCTGCACCTGGGCCATCGTCTGCTGCCACGCCAGCAGCGAGCGCGGACGCTGCACGGGACGCTGGGTCCGGCGCATCACCACCGAGGCCCGCGGCCCTTCCTCCACGAGCGCGCGCGGCCGTTCTTCTTGCGGCCGCAGCACCACGTGGGCCTGCGAGCCGAGCGTCTTGTCGATGAGGCTCGTCTGCAGGCCGGAGATCAGCGCCGACAGGAACACGATGACCGTCACGCCCACGCCGACCGCCGACGTGATGAGCAGCGACTGCGTCCGTCCCTCGCGCAGGAACTGGACGGCCAGGTAGAACGTGATCGGCATCGCGACGGCCCCGGTTGCGTTCGTTCAGGACCCGGCCACGCGGACGCGATCGCCGTCGTCGACGTCGACCATGTCGCCGGGAACGACCTCGTCGCTGGCCTGCAGGCCTTCGACGATCTCGACGACCGTGTCCCCGCGCAGGCCGATCTTCACGGGACGCTTGCGGGCGCGGCCGTGCTCGATGACCAACACCCACGGCTGCGCGGAGGCCAGCTCCCGCACGGCGGACGCCTCGAGCGCGATCGCGGCGTCGCGCCGCTGCACCTCGATCTCGACCGACACGGTCATGTCGGTGCGCAGATACTCGGGCGGCTTTTCGACCGCGAGCCGAACCTCGATCGTGCCGCGCACCGGATCGACGGCGGGCGCGATGAAATCGACCACGGCGTCGAAGCGGTCGTCGGGGAAGGCTTCGGCCGAGGCGACCGCCCGCTGGCCCAGCGCGAGCAGACGCAGGTTGCGTTCGTCGGGTTCGATCACCAGCCGGGTCGGACCATCGAGCGCGAGCTTGCCGAGCACTGCACCCATCTGCACGACGTCGCCGGGGTCGACCTCGCGTGCGATCAACGTACCGGCCGCCGGCGCCCGAATGGCCAGCCGATCACGACGGGCGCGCGCGGCGAGCAGGCCCGCCTCCGCGAACGTCTCGGCCGCGATCGCGGCCTGCCACTGGGCACCCGAGGTCGATACGGCGGCCGCCTGCAGCTTCGCCGCGCGCGCTCGATTCTGGGCGATCGTCAGCACCGTGCGCGCCTGGTCGACTTCCGATGCGGTCAGCGATCCCGAACGGAACAGGTCTTCGTCGCGCGTGAACTGGCGCTCGGCGTCCTCGAGGTTGGCGTTGGCCTCCTGGAGCGCCGCGGCGGCGGAGGGCTTGGTGACCGTGCGGACCTCACGGGCCTGCGCGCGCGCTTGCTCGAGCGAGGCCTCGGCCTGGGTCACGATCGCATCGGCCTCGGCGTGCGCCATTTGAATGAGCAGCTCGCCGGCCGCGACGTGCTGCCCTTCCTCCACCGGCGCCTGCACGATCTCGGTGGGCTCGCGCGCGGTGAACTCGACCTCCGCCGGCGGGGCGACGCGTCCGAGCGCCACGAGGGTCTGCACGACCTCGCCGGCGCGCGGGCGAACGACGGTCACCTCGGGCCCGCGGCTCTTCCACCATGCCACGCCCCCGGCAACCGCAGCCCCGGCCAGGACCAGCCCGAGCAGCGTTCGTCGAAACGTCGAGCGCGCCATCGGGAGGCCTCAATCCGCCGGCTTGAAGACGTACTCGTAGCGCAGCTCGTAGTCGGCCGGCTTGCCGTCCGTGGCGATCGCGGCCTTGAACTTGGCCTTCTTGAGCGCCTGCACGGCGATCTCGTCGCAGCCCGAGCCGATGCCCTTGGCCACGCTGACCGACTTCATCGACCCGTCGCGACGGATCTGGACCTTGAGCACCACCGTGCCGGTCACCCCGTCGCGCGTGGCCGGGCACTGCAGCTTCGGCGGTCGCTTGGCGAGGGCAGGCAGCTTTTGGATGTACAGCTCCGAAGTCGGCTTCCACGGCTTCTTCGGATCTCCCGTGCCACCTTTTTGTCCGTCGTCGGTGCCGCCGGCCTTGTCGCCCTTGCCACCCTTCTTGCCGTCGTCGGTGCCCTTGTCGCTGCCGCGCGGGTCGTAGGCACCCTGCGACGGCTCACCCACGCCGGTCTGCGCTCCGGATCCCTCGCCGGCGCCGACGGTCTGATCCTCGGGGAGCACGAACCGCTTGGGCGGTGCCTTGTCGGGCGGCGGAGGATTGTCGGGCGGCTTGGGCTTGGGTCGCACTTTCGGTTCGACCTTGGGCTCGGGCTCTTCCTTCGGCTCCTCCTTGGGCTCTTCCTTCGGCTCCTCCTTGGGCTCTTCTTTCGGAGGCGGAGGAGGCGGCTTGGGCTTGGGCTTGGGCTCGGGCTCCTCTTCGGCGACCTCGAACTCCGTCAGCACCCACTGCTCGGGTTCGGGCGGCTCGATCTTGTCGGCCGCGTAGAACACGAGCAAATGAAGCGCGACCGAGGCCGCGAGCAGCGCGATGCGGGTCTCTTTGTCGCGCGGGCTCAACGTGCCCCCTGATCAGCCGTCGACTTTTTCCGGTTTCTTGGTCGCGATGGCGTACTTTTTGACGCCGGCCTCGCGCAACAAGTCGATGAGATGAACCATGCGGCCGACTTCGGCCTTCTCGTCGCACTGCACGATGCCCTGCAGGTTCTCATCGTTCATCAGTTTGTCGGCGATGCGCTCGACGATCGCCTCGTCGCTGCCCATCTCCTTGCCATCCACCCAGATAGCACCGTCTTCGTGGCAGACCAGCACGATGCTGTCGTTGTCGAGCTTTCGGCCCGAGGACGCCTCCGGCTTGGAGACCTTCATGCCCTCGGCGTTGCTGATCACCGAGGTCGTCACCATGAAGATGATGAGCAGCACGAGGACGATGTCGACCAACGGCGTGACGTTGATGCCGGTGATCTCGCCCTCGTCGTCGTAGTTGCCCTGGCCCGCCACTCAGTCTTCCTCGTTGGCGGCCTGGTTCGGCTCGCCCGACAAGAGTGCGACGGTCGCATTGGCCATGGCCTCGGCTTCGCCGAGCTGCCGCTTGACCCCGCGCTGAAACAGGTTGTAGGCGACGACGGCCGGGATCGCGACGAGCAGGCCCACCGCGGTGGCGACGAGCGCCTCGGAAATGCCGGCCATGATCGAGGCGGAGTTTTCGCCGCCGGCCGCCATCCCGGACTTCGCCAGGTCGTTGAAGGCCTTCATGATGCCGAGCACCGTGCCGAACAGCCCGATGAACGGAGCGTTCGCGCCCAGCGTGCCCAGAAAGCTGAGGTTCTTTTCCAGCCGCAGCTTTTCGGACGGGCGAACCGAGCCCAGGGCCGCCTCGAACGCCTGGGCGCTGGCCGGCACCGACAGCAGCTCCTTGATCATCCGACCCCCGGGGCCCACGGCATCCTTGACCAGGCTGCGGGCCTTGGACAGGTCACCGTCGCGCAGGGCGGTCAGGACCGGCCGGCGCACGTTGGTGTCGGCGCCCGAAAGCGAGCGGAAGAACACCGCCCGCTCGATCATGACGTAGACGCTGACGATGCTCAGGATGATGAGCAGCCACAGGACCCATTCGGCCCCGAGCAATGCGAACTGGAGAAACTTGTCGGTCAGGCTCATCGGCGAATCGGGGGAAGCGGCAGGCGCGCGAAACGTTAGCGGAAAGGGCCCCCCGCGGCCAGCGACGAGGGCCTGCCGCCACTGCGAGCGCCTCGCAACGGGGCTGGATCCGTCTCGACCCCTGGCCCACGCATCAGCGCAGCGGGCGCGGTCTCGTACGAGCCAGGCGAGGGCGGCGTTACCTCGCCGCGACGTTTGCTGCCCTGACCGCTACTTGGCCTCGGTCATCCGCAAATAGACGGCGCACGTCCGGTTGTCCGGATCGAGCTCCAGCGCCCGCTTCCACTGGGCGCGAGCTTCGCCGACGCGGCCCGCCTGCCACAGCGCGATGCCGAAGTTGAGGTAGCCGGGCACGTACGTCGGACTGGTCCCGACGACCCCCTGGTACTCGTCGAGGGCCTCCTCGCTCTTGCCACCGTCGCGCAGCATGTTGGCCAGCCGCACGCGGATGTCCGGGAACGTGGGACTGACGCGCAGCGCCTTGCGGTACTCCTTCATCGCCTCCTCGACCATGTGCACGGCGGCGTACGCATCGCCGACCTCGCGGTGCAGGTTGGCGATCTTGCCGCGAGCGTACGCATCGAGGCGGTCGAGCCCGCCCGTCGACTGGCCCGCGCGCGCGTTGTCGTAGACCTCGCGGGCGCGCTCGTACTCGCCGACCTCGTTGAGGCACACCGAAAGGTTGAGGGCCGCCTCCGTGTAGAACGGATTGATCTGCAGGGCCTTTTCGAACGCTTCGCGGGCCGACTCCACGTCGCCCTCCTCGAACGCGATCACGCCCATCATCATGTGGACGTCGGCGAAATCGTCGTGGGCGGCGAGGACCTCGGCCAGGTGCGGTTTGGCGTCCGCGTGGTTGCCCGCCTGGTAGTGCTCGCGGCCGAGGCCGAGGTGGTGCTTGATGTTCGGATCCATCGCCGCTGGCCGTCCTTGCGACTACGGTACCAAGATCCGTCTCGGATCTGGGTGCGTTGCCGGTCGTGCCCGCGGCGGGCTCAGTCGCCTTCTTCTTCTTCGGTCTCGGCTTCGGCCTCGGCGGGGGGCGTGGTGCCCTCCGGTCGCGTCTTGGGCGGCGGCGACGCGGGCGGTGGTGGCGACTCGGATTCCTCCGCTTCCGTCTCCGGCTGCGTCGAAATCGGCTCCGCGCGCGCGGGGGTGGGCGCGGGTGCTTCCTTCTTCGTCTGTGGTCCCTGCGGCTGCTCGGGATGATCCGGGTTCTTGGGCCGCGGCGGCGGCTTGGGCACCGGCGGCGTCCGATCGGGGCGTGCGCGCGAGGGATCGGCCGGACCGAACGCGTCGTAGATGTAGCGCAGGTAGATCCGCGCTTGCTTGCCGCGGTGGTGCTTGGGGTGCTGCGTCTGCAGCTCGGTAAACGTCGCCCGCGACAGCTCGATCTCGTCGAGCCGCAGGTAGGTGACCCCGAGCAGGAACAACACCTCTGCGTCCAGGCCGATGCCGGGGTAGCGGGCGTGCGCCGACTCGAGGCGACCGATCGCGGCCTCCGGCTTGTCCTTGTCGAGATAGAAGTTGGCCACGTACAGCTCGTGCTCGAGCAGGCGGCGCTTGATCTCGTCGCGCAGATCGACCGCGTACTTGGTCGTCTCGGTGTCGCCGTAGTGGTCGAAGAAGTACCCGAGCTCGGCGAGTGCCTCGCGCAGCTGCGACTGGTCGCGCTGC
>CALBMM010000291.1 GCA_937896535.1 uncultured Pseudomonadota bacterium | reverse complement strand
ATGCCGCCGTGCTTGCCGACTCGAATGTTGAAGATGTCGGCGGCCTGCGCCGCGATCAGCCGGCGCGCGTCGTCTTCGCTGCAGACCGCTTCGTCGGCCATCACGGGCACGCCCCCACGTCTGCGGATTTCGGCGAGGCCGTCGATGTCGTCCTTGTCGATCGGCTGCTCGATCGACGCGATCGGCAGGTCGGCGAAGGACGCGAGCTTGTCGAGGGTCTGCGCCACCGTCCACGCCGCGTTGGCGTCGATGCGCAGCGGCAGGTCGGCACCGAACACGTCACGCACGATCGTCAGCCGTTGCACGTCGTCGTCGGCCCCGACCTTGACCTTGACGTGGCGACGCTTGGCCAGCCGCAGCATCGCGCAGTGCCGTCCCAGCTTCGCCGTGGTCGTCTCGAACCCGACCACGACGCCCGGCGGCAGGCCGGGCTGCCACGGCCCGGGCAACAGCTCGCCGAAGCCGAAACCGAAGCGACGTCCGCCGGCGTCCAACAGCGCGCACTCGAACCCACCGCGTGTCGCCAGGCCGACCGCATCCGGGAGCGCGGCGAGCCAGGCGACGAGCTCGTCGCGATCCGCCCAGTGGCGCGACAAGACGTCGCGGGCGAGCGCGGGTGCCCCCTGCCCCACCACGCCGTCCATCGTCTCGCCGGTCACGTACGGCCGCGGGCGAATCTCGCCCCAGCCGACGTGGCCGGCGTCGTCGCGCACCCGTACCAGGATCGCCTCGGACGTGGTGCGGGCGGAGGCCGCGTGGGCGAACGCGCGCTTGAGGGGAATCTGCACCCGGTGCAGCGCGACCGACTCAATCCGCATGCACCCGCTGTCCGATGTCGAACTGCTCGGCGAAGCTCGGGTCGCGCGTCAGGTGCGTGGGCTTGATCTGGCTGTCGGACGCGCCGGAAGCCAGTCGCTGTCGGCGTCGCGTCGCGTAGCCGCCCTCGCGGACCACCCACAGCTCCGGCGCCGCCAGCCGCTGAGACGATCGCTTCGAGCCGTACTCGACGTTGTGGGCCTCGAGCGCTTCGTCGAGCCGGGCGGGAAACCGGCGCAGCGCCTCGGCGCCGGGGGGCTGCGAGAACTCCACGAGCGCCACGTAGCGCGGAAAGCCCTCCGGCGCCGGCGCGAGCGTGAAGCCTTCGATCGCCATCCCTAGATCGCCGGCGGTGTCGGCCACGGCGGCGGTCACCTGATCCTCGGTGAGTTTTTCGCCCGTGAGCGAGCAGGTCGATCCCGCGCGGTGCAGGAACTCGATGACCGGCGTCCGCTCGACGAAACGGACCACCCGTACGACGTCGCCGATGTCGTAGCGATACAGCCCTGCGCCGTTGGTCAGGATCACCACGTAGGTGCGCCCCACCTCGAGCTCGTGGGGCAGCAGTGCGCGCCGATCGGAGCGCTCGTACTCCTCCTCGGGCACGAACTCGTAAAAGTGCGACCCGAGTGCCACCGCGCCTCCGGATCCGCCGTCCGACAGCGGCACCGCCATCACGCCCTCGGATGCCATCAAGATGTAGTCGCGCGAGACGACCTGGTCGCCGAAGTGCGGGCGCAGCAGGTCGATGTACGGCGAGAGCATCGGGCTGCGCCAGCAGATCGCCAGCGACAGCCCGGGCCACAGCTCGTGCGCGAGGACTCGGCCCGAGGCGACGAGCTGGCGCACGACGTCGGCCCTCGCCGGATCGCCGCGGTAGTTGTCGGCGATGTACGTGCGCACGTCGTCGGTCACGGCCACGTCGGCGCCGATGCCCCCTCGCTCGATGTCGTCGGCGAGGCGCGAGGCGTGCTCGGCCACCTTCTGCAGCAGCAGCACGATCGTGCTCGGGTTGAGCGTCATGATCACGGAGAAGTCCTCCTCGAGGAGGATCCGTGCGATCGCGTAGTAGCGGGCGTCGCTGTCGCCGACCTGCGCGACCGCCTTGGGGATGATCGGCCGGGCGGTGCGCTGCGTCGCGCGGGTGACCTGGGCCCAGTACGCGCTCTCGGAGCTGCAGGGCAATCCACCCGGAGCTTTGACCGGGTCGCCCGAGTCCGAGAAGTTGGTGACCATGCGCGCGGCCTCGACCTCGGGGTGGTCGCGGAACACGAGGCTCCAGTAGATCCCGAACGTGCGCGACTTTGCCCGGATGAAGGTCCGCGTGACCGGGATGTACTTGCTGCGGTTGGTCGAGCCGGAGGTGAGAAAGAAGCGCTTGACCGGCTCGGTGGTCAGCACGCCCTGCTCGCCGTGCTGCACGATGCGATCGATCGCCGACGCGAAGCCGTCGTAGTTGTGGATCGGGACGGCCGCCTGAAAGTCGGCGACCGACGCGATCTTGTCGAACCCGTGGCGACGGCCGAACTCGCACGCGACGTTGGGCTCGATCATCTGCGTCAGCAACAGCTGGCGTTGGGTGGTCTCGGGATCGGCGAGACTGGCGATGAAAGCCTCGGCTTCGCGGCTCGCAAACATCGGGCGGGATGATCGGACACATCGGCGCGGTCGCGAAGTGGCAGCTCGCCTGCCGCCGTGAGGCACCTCAACCGTGACGTTGGTGCGACGTCCGGCGCCCGTCGCGGCGGACCCGCGGCGACCGGCGGGCGTATCCTTGCCGCGTCGACGCCCGTTCTCGGGCACCCAAGGACGGCATGACGCAACCTCTCAGCTACCTGACCGCCCCCGCCGACGTCCACGAGACGCTGGCCAAGTGGATGCTCGTGGACGGACTTCCGATCGTCTACGACACCGCCAAGAGCCACGGGTACACGATCATCGACGCGCGCACGGGCGAGGCGTACCTCGACCTCTTTTCGTTCTTCGCCTCCATGCCGATCGGGCACAACCACCCCGGGTTGGCCGACGAGGGGTTCCGGCAGCGGCTGCTGGCGGCGGCGCTGGTCAAGCCGTCCAACTCCGACATCTACACCCAGGCGATGGCCGACTTCGTCGCCGCGTTCGGGCGCACGCTCCCCGAGCCCTTCGTGCACACCTTCTTCATCGAGGGCGGCGCGCTCGCGGTGGAGAACGCCCTCAAGGTCGCGTTCGACTGGAAGGTCCGCAAGAACATCGCAGCCGGGCGCTGCGTGGCCACGCCCGACCCGACCCTGGGCACGAGCGTCATTCACTTCGAAAACGCCTTCCACGGCCGATCCGGCTACACGCTGTCGCTGACCAACGGGACGTCACCGGCCAAGACGATGTACTTCCCGAAGTTTCCGTGGCCGCGGGTGCCCGCGCCGGGGTGCCGCTTCCCGGTGAACCTGGCCGCCGTCGAGCAGGCCGAGGCCGAGTCGGTCGCCGCCATCGAAGCGGCGTTCACCAAGCGCCCCCACGACGTCGCCGCGATCATCGTGGAGACGATCCAGGGCGAGGGCGGCGACGTGCACCTGCGTCCCGAGTTCCTCGCACGTCTGCGCACGCTGTGCGATCGACACGAGGCGTTGCTGATCTTCGACGAGGTCCAGGCGGGCATGGGCCTGACCGGCCACTGGTGGGCCTTCGAGGGCCTGGGCGTCACCCCGGACATCTTCGCCTTCGGCAAGAAGACCCAGGTGTGTGGCATCGCGGCCGGGCCGCGGGTCGACGAGGTCGACTCGGTCTTCAAGGTCTCCAGCCGCATCAACTCCACCTGGGGAGGCAATCTGGCAGACATGGTCCGGTGCACCCGATACATCGAGATCATCGAGGCCGAAGATCTCGTGGGCAATGCCGCGCGCGTCGGGAAGTTGTTCGGGGAGGCGCTGACGCAACTGGCCGCCGACAACTCCGTCCTGTCCAACGTGCGGGGCGCAGGCCTGATGCGCGCGTTCGACCTGCCCGACACCGGCACGCGCGACGGACTGCTCAAGGCGCTGCGCCGCCACAAGGTGCTGGTGCTGGGCGCCGGCTCGCGTAGCATCCGCTTCCGTCCCGTGTTGGACTTCGACGAGGCGGGCGTGGACCTGACGATCGACCGTCTGCGCAAGGCCCTCGGAGAGCTCTGAGCCGACCATGCGCTTCGTCTTCATCCTTCCCGACCTCGTCACCGGCACCAAGCGCAAGATCCTCGAGCAGGTCCAGCGCCGACCACGGCTGTCGAACGTGCCGCTCGTGCGTCGCGTGCTCGAGCATCCGCTGCTGTACACGCACGTGGCGTGGGGCGGCACGCTCAACCTCATGCGGCACGCCGAGGTCGCGCGCCGGCTCGGAGCCGACGTCGCGCTCGCGACCCCGACCGGCCGCGACACGTACGGCGACACGTGGGGGCTGTACGACCTGCCGTACATCAAGCTGGCCGATCGCCGCCCCGACGACGTGGTGATCGTGCCCGACTACGCGTCCGATCTCGCGGACGCGATGCAGGGACCGGTCATCGTCTACCTGCAGGTGCCGATCCACCTCTACGCGAACTTCGACTACATGGCCGACAAGGTCACGCTGTGGACGGACTCGCCGTTCATGCTCGACAAGTGCCAGAAGGTCTTCCCGGGCAAGGACATCCCCATCGTCCCCAACGTGGTCGACTGCGAGATGTTCCCGTTCGTCGAGCAGCGCAAGCGCAGCGAGGGCGTCATCTTCGCGTTTCCCCGCAAGGGGCCCGACTACATCGCCGAGACGCGGCGACTGTACGAGGCGGCCGGCGGCAAGTACTGGCACTTCGAGCTGATCGACGGCATTCCCGTCAAGGAGCTGGCGCGCGAGTACACGCGACCGCAGGCGTTCCTGGCCTCCGCCGACATCGAGGGCTGCGCCCTGCCACCGCAGGAGTCGATGGCCGCCGGCGTCATCGTGATCGGCAAGAACGCGCGCGGGGCCAACTTCGCGATGGAGCACGGCCGCACGGCGCTCATCGCCGACACGCCCGAGGAGGCCGCGGCGTGCTTGCGGGAGGCCGAGGACGCCGCCCTGCGCGAGTCGATCGCCGCCAACGCCCACGAGGCGATCAGCCGCTACTTCCCCGACCGCGACCCCAGCGAGTTCTGGCGCGCCAACATCGACAAGTACGCCGGCTGAACGCCGGCCGCACCCCGCATGGCCAAAGTCGATCTCGAGACGCTCGGGCGCAATTCGATCGTCGCCGGCCTCGCCGAGATCTGGCGCATCATCTCGCGCTTCATCCTCACGCCCGTCATCATCGCGGCGATCGGGCTGGAGGGTTACGGCACGTGGACGCTCGTGTTCTCGGTGGCCGCATACGTGTCGATGGCCAACGCCTCGATGGGGCTGGCCTACACCAAGCTCACCGCCGAGTGCGTCCACGAGGGAAACTACGATCGACTGCAGCGGGTGCTCGGCTCGGGCATGACCGGCATCGGCTCGGTCGCGATCGTGGGTTTGGTCGCCACGCTCGTGTTCGGTGAGGGGATCCTCGATGCCCTCGGGGTGCCGACCGATCAGGTGCACGACGCCAACATCGCGCTGACGCTGGTGATGGCGACGCTGGTGATGCGCATGACCGTGGGCTGCGCCCACGAGGTGCTCGCCGGTCTGCAGCGCATCGACCTGACGTACCGCCTGATGATCCTCGCCTCGATCATCGACTTCGCCGTCACCCTGCCGCTGCTACTGGCGGGCTGGGGCCTGGTGGGGCTGGGCATCGGCCACATCGTGGGCCAGATCGTCGCCAACCTCGGCGCATGGCGATACATGCGACGGCAGCTGCCGCAGGTGCGGCTCAACCCCCTGTCGATGTCGCGCGAGGGGTTCCGCGTCGTGTTCGGCATCGGCGGCAAGTTTCAGCTGCTGTCGCTGGTCAACACGGTGGTCATGCACGGGGTCAAGTTCCTCATCGCCGCGCTGATCGGCGTGCGGTGGGTCGGCGTGTACGAGCTCGCCGACAAGCTGCTGAGCCTGGGCAAGGCGGCGTCGGCCGCGGTGGTCGCCCCGCTGATGCCCGCGTTCGCGAACCTGCAGGCCAGCCGCGACAAGCTGCGCGAGCGCGCGCTGTTTTTCGCGGGCTCGAAGGCCGACGCGCTGATCGGCGGGAGCTCGCTCGTGTTCCTCGCGCTGTTCTCGGCCCCGGTCCTGCTGGCGTGGACCGGCGAGTTCGTGCCCGAAGCCGCGTGGGCCCTGCAGATGATGGTCCTCGGCGAAGGTCTGTTCATCCTGACCTCCGTCGTGTCCTCGAGCCTGCGGGCGCAGGGCAAGGTGGGCATGGAGTTCACCGCGGCGATGGTCGTGACCGTGCTCGTCGTGCTGTTGGTGATCCCGCTCGCGCCGTGGCTGGGCTTCGAGGGCGTCATCTACGCCCGCGTCGTCGCGCAGACGATCGGCGCGATCTGGTACATCCGCGCGTACCTGCACTCGGAGGGCGTGACCGTGGCCGAGTACCTGCAGCGCACCCGCATCGGGTGGCTGCTGGGGATCATGGCCGTCCTCGGCGGGGCGACGAGTCTGGCCCGCCATCTGCTGCCGTGGGTGCCGGGGGGTCTGTCGCCACGCTGGGCCGCGGTCTTCACCGTCGTCGTGTGGGGCGCCCCGTTCGGCCTGGCGCTGATGGTCGCCGCGTGGAAGATCTTCCTGACCGCCGACGAGCGGCACCAGCTGTCGAGCACCGTGCGGCGCGTGCTCGCGCGACGCTTCGGTCGTGGCCGCGCCGCCGAGCCGCCCGTGTCGCCGCCCGAGCCCTGATCGGGCGCCCTCCCGCCTAAAGGCGCAGGTCGAGGATGAGCGGACAGTGGTCCGACAGCGTGTCGAAGTGCTCGGCGATCGCGTCCGCGTGGGTGGTGAGGTCGAGGTCGCACGCGCCGGGCGATCGGACGTCGACCACCTCGATGTCGGGGCTCAACCACGCCTGGTCGAGCCGGAACCGGGTGCCGTCCTTTTCCTGGTAGGTGAACGTCACCGGCAGCGGCACGCGTCGCAGCGGGGCCAACACGTCGTCGATCATCGACTCGTCGTCCTCGGCGCGGCCCGTGTGCACGGCCAGATGGGTATTGAAGTCGCCGATGGTGATCACCGGCAGGCCGGAGCGGGCGCGCAATGCTTCCACGTGCTCGAACAGGATCCCGGCCTGGGCGAGACGACGGTCGGTCGACAGCTCGTTGGCCTTGAGATGAACCGCGACCAGATGCGCCACCGGGGTCCCGGACGCGGTCAGCAGCTGGCCGTGCACGCCGGGGCGAAGCGAGCCCGTATTGAGTGCCTCGAGGGCGAAGTCGTCGTCGTCGGCGGCCGGCACGAGCCGGTAGCCCTCGGACGTGCACACCATCACGTGCTGGTGCTTGCCCGAGAACCCCTCGTACGTGATGCAGTCGAGATCCGGGACGACCTCGGTGGTGAACAGGTCGAGGTCGACGATCTCCTGAAAGACGAGCACGTCGCGATCGGCCATCTCGGCCTCGAGGAACGCGCGCACGGTATCGACACGCGACTCGGTGCCGAGCGAGCCGTGCAGGTCTCCGTCGAGGCCGAACCAGCGAATGTTGAACGTGGAGACCTTCAGGTCACGACCGATCAGGTCCTGGTCGGCGACGTGGGCGGCCATGCGCTCGAACGCGGACCTACCCACGAACTTGATCGCGTCGAGCTCGGCGAGGCTTTGAAAGCCCGCCAGGCCGTCGGCCCCGGCCTGGGCCCGCGCCGCGACGATGCCGTCGGCAGCGCGGCGATCGAGGCCGACCTCGTCGTCGAGCGTCGCGCGGTCGGCCTCGTTGGCGAGCGCGAGGATGGCGAGGGCCTCGGGGGTGTCTTCCTCGATCCCGAACAGGCCGTCGGCCTTGCCCCCGGCGACCGCCTCGCCCTCGGGCGGGGAATCGCCTTCGTCGCAGGCCGGCAAGGCGGCCGACAACACGAGGGCGGCGACGCGGGAGATCCAGCAGCGCTGCGACACGCACCTACATTAGGTGACAACACCGCAGATGGCACCTGCGCTCGGCACGCGGCGGCGTGCGCCAACGCGCTCGCGCCTCGCGGCGGCCGTCATCCGAGGAAGACGGCGTTCGAGGCGTCGAAGAACCGGTGCGGCGCCTCGGGGCGCGCCGCGTCGGGGTCGCAAACGAACGCATCGTCACCGACCCCGACCACGAAGACGCGACCGTCGCGCAGAGATCTCTGCGGCGTGTCGAGCGGAACGCGGGCGGCCTCGGCCAGCAGGGCGGCCGCGGCCCGCTGCATCCGGATCAGCTGCGACGGCGTCGCGTAGAAGCGGCAGCGCAGCACGCCGCGCGGTCGGGCCAGCTCGACCTGACGGACCAAGCCGATCCGCTCCGCGACATGCACCGGCAGCAGTACGTTGGCCCGGTCGAGGTCGCCGAGCGCCGCCCAGGCCGACGCGTGCAGGACGTGCAACGTGTCCGACTCCGGGGCAAAGCGCAGCGCCGTCGCATAGGCCTGGGCCGCTTGGTCGAACTTGCGTTGGGCCGCCAGCGCGTTGCCGAGGTTGCGCCACACGTCGGGACTTTCGGGGGCCGCCAGCAACGCGTAGCGGTAGCAGTCGATCGCCTCGCCCGGCTCGCCGCGCGCGTCGAGGATCGTGCCGCAGTCAAGCCACGCGTCCACCCGCGAAGGGTCGAGCCCGACGGCGCGGCCGTACGCCTTCAGTGCGTCGTCGAGCCGCCCCGCTTCGTGCAGATACCGACCGATCTGCTCGCGCACCACGGCGTCCTCGCCGATCACGGCGAGCAGGTCGTCGAGCACGGCCGCCGCCTTGTCCGGATGGCCGAGGCGATGATGGACATGGGCGAAGCCGAGGGCCCGCTCGAGCGGATTGAGGCCGGCGAGCATCGCGTCGATCGCCTCCATCTTCGCGCGCCGGGCCACGTCGTCGGCCGTCTCCACGGCGTGCACGAGCGCCTCGAGGACCGGCTCGAGGTCGGCCAGTGGCGACGTGCTCATCCGGGCCACGCCTCCACGTCGGGACCGGGCAGCCCGAGCCGCTGGCGCAGCGCGGCGACGCAGCGCAGACCGGCCCGGCCGTCGCCGAAGGGATTTCGTTTCGGACGAGCCGCCTCGTAGGCCACCTCGTCGCGCAGCCACCGGTCGGCGGTCTCGACGATCGCGTCGCGGTCGTAGCCGACGACGACCGCCCCGCCCTCCTCCACCGCCTCCGGGCGCTCGGTCGCCACGCGTGTGACCATCACCGGCAGACGCAGCTCGGGCGCTTCTTCCTGCAGGCCGCCCGAGTCGGTGACGCAGAACTTCGCACGACGCATCAGCCACGCCATCGTCGCGTAGTCGACCGGCGGGGTCAGCCGCACGGACGCCCGGTCCCGCAGCAGCTCGTCCACGGTGGCGCGCACCTGCGGGTTGAAGTGCACCGGGTAGACGAACCACGCATCCGGGTGGGCGCCGGCGAGCGCGGCGAGGGCCTCGCAGACGGTCCGCAGGCCGCCGTCGAAGCTCTCGCGACGGTGGCCGGTCACGAGCACGAGCGGCGCGTCGGCGGGCAAGGCCGCGAGCGTGGGCGGAGCGGTCGCAGGGGCGCGGCCGTCGGCGGGCAGCCGCGCCAGCATCGACCGCAGCGCATCGACCACGGTATTGCCCGTGAGGGTGATCGCTGCCTCCCCGATCCCCTCGGCACGCAGGTTGGCGCAGGCGCGTCGACTCGGCGCGAGGTGCAAGGTGGTCACGTCGGCCGCGAGCGTGCGGTTGGCTTCCTCCGGAAACGGGGCGGCGAGGTCGTGCGTGCGCAGGCCCGCCTCGACGTGGGCGAACGGGATCCGGCGATGCGCGGCCGCGAGCGCGGCGGCGAGCACCGTGGTCGTGTCTCCCTGTGCCACCACCCACTGCGGCTGCTCGGCCGCCAGCGTGTCGTCGAGGGCGACGAGCAAGCCGGCCAGCAGCTTCGACAGCGGCTGCCCCGGTCGCATCACGTCCAGCTCCAGATCCGGCTGCACCTGCACCGCCCGCAGGATCGGCGGCAGCAGGTCGCGGTGCTGGCCGGTGCTGCACACCCGGACGGTCCAGTCGTCGTGGTCGCGCGCGGCGTGGATGACCGGCGCCAGCTTGACGGCCTCCGGACGGGTCCCGAGGGCGACGAGCACCTTGGGGCCGGCGGGCGAGGTCGAAGCCACGGCGCGAGCATAGCAGCCCGTGCGTCGGCGCCTGCTATCGTCGATCGCGGTGCGCGTTCTGGTCACGGGCGGAGCCGGCTTCATCGGCAGTCACATCGTGCGGGCCCTGCTCGCGCGGGGCGACGAGGTCGCGGTCGTCGACGACCTCAGCGTCGGACGAGCCGAGCGCGTCCCCGCCGACGTGCCGCTGCATCGCGCGGACGTCCGCGACGCGTCGGCCGTCGCGTCGGTGATGCGACGGTGGCGGCCCGAGGCGGTGTGTCACCAGGCGGCGCAGACCTCCGTGCCGCGTAGCTTTGCCGACCCCGTGCACGACGCCGACGTCAATCTGCGCGGAGGTCTGGTCGTGCTGCGGGCGGCGCTCGCCGCCGGCGTCGGGCGCTTCGTGCACGCCAGCTCCGGCGGTGCCGTCTACGGACAGGTCGACGCGCCACAGATCGCCGCGGTCGCGACCCACCCCCCGCGACCGGCCACGCCCTACGGCTGGTCCAAGCTCGCGTTCGAAGGCGCGGCGGAGGTGGTGGCGCGGGCGCACGGGCTGACTCCGATCGCGCTGCGCTACGCCAACGTGTACGGGCCGGGCCAAGACGCGCAGGGCGAGGCCGGCGTCGTCGCGATCTTCGGGCGCGCGTGTCGACGCGGCGATCCGGTCCGGGTGTTCGGGCGCGTCGAGGCCGGGGACGACGGGTGCGTGCGCGACTACGTGTTCGTCGGCGACGTGGTCGCGGCCAACCTCGCCGCGCTCGACGGCCGAGTCGACACGGCCTGCCTCGATGTCGGCACCGGGATCGGCACCACGACGCGCGCGCTCGCGAGCGCGGTCGAGGCAGCAGCCGGCCTTCCACTCGTAACCCAGCTCGCATCGCCGCGGCCCGGTGATGTCGGTCGATCCGTGGTCGACGGCACGCGACTTCGCGCACTGTTGCGTGCGACGACCTCGTTGTCGGAGGGGCTGGCGCGCACGGTCGCGCAGCTCGACGACGCATGAACGCCGTCGCGCGGCGCTGACGAGTCGTCCGCGCGCCGCGGACGGATGTCGCGCCATCCCCCGGCGTCGGCGCGATCACCCCACAGTCAGCGTTCCGATCGGAGAACGGACGCACCCGTTTGACACCCGAGGATCGACCGATACCATGTCGCCGGTGGCCCACAAACGCCGTCCGGACCGCAGCGGGCCCGCGATCTGCTTCGAGGCGTCCTCCCCGTGAGTCAAGACCGAGCCGCCTTTGCGGGTGAAATTGCGGATGTTCGCGTCCGCGACCTGCTGCAGATGATCCTCGAGGGCCGTCACAGCGGCGAGGCCCGGTTTTCCACCGAGCTCGGCTCCGCGACGCTGTGGTTTCGCGAAGGCCAGGTCGTCGACGCCGACATGGGTCGGGTGCAGCGCGAGGATGCGATCGCTCGCTTGCTGCCCCTGACGTCGGGCAGCTTCGAGGTCGAGTTCAAGCCGGTCGACTGCGAGCGCACGATCCACACGCCGACGGCGGCGTTGATCGGCGGCACGGGGGCGACCGTCACGCCGATCACGGCGGCTGGGTCCGCGGCGATCGAGCGCCCGTCGCAGACCGCGACGCAGCCGCCCGACGATCCCAGGTCCGATGCCCGCGGCCCGCGGCGACCACGACGGCCTGCCGCCGGGTGGCAGCCCACCCGCGGGTCGGCCCCGCCGCCGGGGGGTCCCGCTCCCCTCGCCGAGCGTCCCAAGCGAACGCTGCAGATGCCGTCCATGGCGCCGGCACCTCCGCCGGCGACGCCCGAGCCCGAGCCCGAGCCACCCCCCGCGCCATCGTCCGCCGGGCTGCAGACGCCGCTGGCCGTCTCCGGGTCGCTCGCCGATCGGGTCGCATCGGCCCCCGCGTCCGTCCCGCTGCCGCGACGTCCCGAAGGCGTCGACACCGAGCGCGCGCCGATGGGACGAGCGACCGAGGTGCGGGACGACGCGGCAACGGTCGTGCGAAGGGCACCGGACCGGCCGCGTCCGGAGACGGTGCCGACCTCGCCGAGCGCGCGCGACTTCGACGGACATCCGACCGTCGAGCTGCGCGCGGCCGATCCCGAGGACGCGACGCTACCGCCGGCGCCGGCCAAGCCGAAGACGACCGCGGGCCCGGCCGCCCGCAACCGACGACGCGTGGCGGAGATCGACGGGAGCGAGACCGATGCCGCACCGATCGCGCCGGCGTTCGGCGCGGTGCCACGCGGCCCCGATCCGAACGTCCAGGCTCGCTCGACGCCCGCGCCCGATCCTCGCGCCGAACCCGATCCGCGCATCGCCGCGACGTTCGATCCGCGCCCGACGCCCGCGCCCGATCCTCGCGCCGCGTCTTCGATCGCCGATCCCCGCGTCGCGCCGACGCTCGATCCACGCGCCGCCCCGACGCTGGACCCACGCGTCGCCCCGACGTTGGACCCACGCGTCGCCCCGACGTTCGACCCGCGCGCCGAGCCGGCCGAGGCAACCGGGCCCGGCGACGGCGCCAAGCGTCCGCGCCGGGCGGCGGCCAGGCGCGCCGTGCCGTTCGAGCCGGAGCGGGTCGACCGAACCCTGATGCGCGCCGGCCCCTTCCCGCCCGCGCGCCCCCTCGTCGACCCCACGCGGCGCGACGACCCGGCCCCCGCTGCCGGCGAGATCGGCGGCGATCCGTCGCCGCAGCAGACGCTCAGCCGTGGGCGGATCGAGCCGCTGCCCGACGCGACGAAGCTGATCCGTGCCCCCGAGCCGTTCCCCGCCGAGGTCGCGCCCACGCCCATCATCGCGCCGACCGGCCCCCACGGAACGTTCATGCTCGACCGGCCGCCGCAGTTTCCCGCGCCGGCACCGGGTGCGTCCGCCGGGGTGCCGACCGGGCCGATGGAGTGGCCCGACTCCGCCCCGATCGACGTGGGCGCGCAGCTGCAGGCCGCCGCCGCCGCCGAGCCGCCGCGCGCCGTCGTGGGCCGCTACGAGGTCCTGCTGCGGATCGCTCGCGGCGGCATGGGGACCGTGTACCTGTGCCGCGTCACCGGAGAGGGCGGCTTCCGCCGGCTGTTCGCGCTCAAGGTCATCCGCGACCACCTCAGCGCCAACCCGCAGTACGTGGCGATGTTGCTGCAAGAGGCCCGCATCGCCTCGCGGCTGCACCACCCCAACGTGGTCAGCATCGTCGACATCGGCACCCTCGCCAACCAGCACTACCTCGTCATGGACTACGTCGAGGGGTGCACGTTCAGCGAGCTCCTCAAGGCGCACCCCAAGTCCCGTCCACCGCACCTGGTCATCCCGATCATCATCGACGCACTGACGGGCCTGCACGCCGCCCACGCCCTGACCGAGGACGACGGGCGGCCGGCGGGGCTCGTGCACTGCGACGTGTCGCCGCAGAACATGCTCGTGGGCGCCAACGGCATCTGCCGCATCACGGACTTCGGCATCGCGCGGGCCGCCGACGCGCTTCAGCAACAGGGCAGCCCCGCGCGCGGCAAGCCGGGCTACCTCGCCCCCGAGCAGGCGCTCGGCCAGCCGGTCGATCTGCGCGCCGACATCTTCTCGGCCGGCGTCGTGCTGTGGAACGCGCTGACCGGAGAACGCCTGTTCGACGCCGAGACCACCGAGGAAACCTTGCGGCAAGTGCTGCAAAAGCCGGTGCCACCGCCGAGCAAGTGCGGGCTGCGACCGCCGGCCTGCTTCGACGCGATCTGTCTGCGCGCGCTCGAGCGCGACCCGGCCAAGCGCTACCAGAGCGTCGAGCAGATGCTCATGGACCTGCGCAAGGTGGCGATCACCCACGACTACCTCGCACCGTCCAGCGACGTGGCCAAGTGGGTCGCCGAGACCTTCGGCCGGCAGATCGAGCTGCGACGACAAGCCGCCGGCATCGCGCCGCGCTCCGTCCCTGGACAACTCGCGACGACGGCACTGGCGACGATCGCCAACGTGGCCGGCGCCGCGGGCGGCCACGCCAGCGCCGACCGACGCGACGGCAGCGACACGGGCAACGGCGTGCCCGATGCGTCGCACACGGCGATGCTGCGGACCGGCGACGTGGTGCCGCTGCGCGAGCCCGAGGCGCCCAGCGGCGGCATCAAGATCGCGCTGTTCGTGCTCTCGGCCGTGGCGACCGCGGCGTGTCTGGCCGTGCTCGTCTTGCGCCCGGATTGGTTGCAGGGCGGCACGATGGACGAGGCGGGGACCTACCGCCCGTGGACCGAGCCCGCCCCCGAAGCCATGCCCCCCGTCCGCTCCACGGACTCCGCTGGCACCGGCGCGGCCGCGGACACGGGCGACGAGTCGGGCACCGATACCGGTGACACCGGCGACGACGGCTCCGGCAGCGGGCCGACGGGCGGCAGCGACGGGGCCGAGGTCGCCGAACCCGAGACGGGGGAAGACGCGGGCGACGCCAAGCCCGAGGCGGAGGCGAAGGCCGACCCCAAGGCCAAGCCCAAGGCCGAGCCCAAGCCCAAGGCCGAGCCCAAGCCCAAGACCGAGCCCCAGCCCAAGGCCGAGCCCAAGCCCAAGGCCGAGCCCAAGCCCAAGGCCGAGCCCAAGCCCAAGGCCGAGCCCAA
>CALBMM010000290.1 GCA_937896535.1 uncultured Pseudomonadota bacterium | reverse complement strand
GCTCGCGTGTGGGCTGCCGTTCGCATTCGGTCTGTGCGTCTACCAGGACGACGGGATCTGCGACGGGCCCGAAGGTACCGGGTACTGCCCGGCCTTCACCGACATCAACGACTGCGCCAACTTCTGTCCCTCGCAGAACAACGGCGTGTGCGACGAGCCGCAGGGCACGGGCGTGTGCCCGTCCGGGACCGACCCGGCCGACTGCGCCAACTTCTGCCCGACGCAGAACAACGGGGTGTGCGACGAGCCCGAGGGCACCGGGCAGTGCAACGAGGGCACCGACCCCGTCGATTGCGGAGGGGGCTGTCCGACCGAGGACGATGGGTTCTGCGACGAGCCCGAGGGTGGCGGCACGTGTCCAGAGGGCACCGACGTCAACGACTGCGCCGACTTCTGCCCGACGACCAACGACGGGTTCTGCGACGAGGTCTCCAACGGCGGCACGTGTCCGCCCGGATCGGACGCGGCCGATTGCGCCGCCGACTGTCCGTATACCGGCGACGGGATCTGCGACGAGCCGCAGGGCACGGGCTTGTGCCCGGCGGGCACCGATCCGCTCGACTGTCAGTGTCCGTGGGCCAACGACGGCTACTGCGACGAACCGGAAGGCACGGGCTTGTGCCCCGAGGGGACGGACCCGCTCGACTGCCAGTGCCCGAGCGCCGGCGACGGGATCTGCGACGAGCCGGAGGGCACCGGTCTTTGCGGCGTGGGGACGGACCCGCTCGACTGCACATGCCCGACCGCGGGCAACGGGGTCTGCGACGATCCCACCGGCACCGGTTTGTGTGGCTTCGGTTCGGATCCCGCCGACTGCACATGTCCGACGGCGGGCAACGGGACGTGCGACGAGCCCGAGGGACTCGGGACCTGTGCGCAGGGCTCGGACCCGGCCGACTGCACGTGCCTGACCGCGAACGACGGAACGTGCGACGAACCGGAGGGCACGGGGACGTGTGCCGCCGGTTCGGACCCGCTCGACTGCACGTGCCTGACGGCGGGTGACGGGACGTGCGACGAGCCGGAAGGCACGGGGACGTGCGCGGCGGGCTCGGATCCGGCCGACTGCACGTGTCTGACCGCCGGTGACGGGACGTGCGACGAGCCCGAAGGCACGGCGACGTGCGCGGAAGGTTCGGACCCCGCCGACTGTACGTGTCTGACGGCCAATGACGGGACGTGCGACGAGCCCGAAGGCACGGCAACGTGCGCGGAGGGCTCGGACCCGGTCGACTGCGTGTGCGCGACGGCGGGTGACGGCACGTGCGACGAGCCGGAGGGCACCGCGACCTGCGGCGACTTCTCCGATCCGCTCGACTGCACGTGCCTGACGGCAGGCGACGGGACGTGCGACGAGCCCGAAGGCACGGCGACGTGCGCAGAAGGCTCCGACCCGGCCGACTGCGTGTGCCCGACCGCAGGCGACGGGATCTGCGACGAGCCCGAAGGCACGGCGACCTGCGGCGACCTGTCGGACCCCCTCGACTGCACCTGCGCGACGGCGGGCGACGGCACCTGCGACGAGCCCGAAGGCACCGACACCTGCGCCGAAGGCTCCGACCCCGCCGACTGCCCATAACCCCGGCCCCCACCGCCGCCCACTACCGCCGCCCCCCGCGGCAACACGGCGGAACTTCCGCGCTGGGAAGAACGCACCTCGGTCGGGCCAAGATCGGGGGTCGTTCTTCTCCAGACGGAAGAACCGTGGTGTTGCCACGCGTGGGCGAGCGGCGTAGGCGTGGGTCGCGGAGACACAGCGCAGCTGCCTGAAGCGCCGCTGCGGGGGCACGGCCACGCAGCATGCGAACCGCCCGGGCGGTGATGGCGAGGTGCTCGCCCAGCACGTCGGTGCGAGGCGCGCCGTGCTGGAACGCGAGGTCGACGAACACGGACCGAGCCGGTGGGGTGCGGGACTGCAGTGAAGACGGAGGACGACGCAACGCCGCGCAGGTGGCGGCCTCGAGCGCCCGCAGATCGGCAACGACCGGATCACCCGCGGGGCGATCGTCCCACGCACCGGCGAGCACCTGGTCGAGGACGCTGTCCGGACTGCGACGCAACAGCGACGTCAACCGAGCCAACGGCACCCACGGGTCGGCGACCGCGTCGACCAGATCTCGAGCCGTCGACCACTCCCATCCCAGCGGCTGCGAGGCGAGCCCATCACGCACAGGGTTGAGATGAACGTACTGGATCGTCCGCGCCGCGATCGCACGGGTCGTCGCAGGCTGTGGTTCCGCCACGTCCCACGACGTGCCGAAGCACCGCCCGTGTCGTCGCAACACGGTCGCGAGGTCGGCGCGCCTGGCTCCCGGCGGACGGGCCAGATGCAGATGATCGTCCATCAGGCACCCCGCGAGTGCGTCGGGGGCCCATCGTCGCAGCTCGTCCCACAACCACGCCGCCGACTCCGGCTCGCAAACCTTCTTCCAACCCTCGCGGGTGTGCGCGACCCAATGCTCGGCGATCGACATGCCTCGGTGGTCGACCGTCGCAACCGATCGTTGCACACCCACGGTCGACCGGGCCGTCGCCACCACCGCCGCCCCCCGCGGCAACACGGCGGAACTTCCGCGCTGGGAAGAACGCACCTCGGTCGGGCCAAGATCGGGGGTCGTTCTTCTCCAGACGGAAGAACCGTGGTGTTGCCACGCAGGGGAGCGGGGCGCGGGCGCGCGAAAAAACCGGGGGTGAAGCGAGATGCTTCACCCCCGGCACGGGATGGCCTACGGCAATGTGCCGGCGGCTAGCGGACCGCGGTCACGACGCCCGCGCCGATCGTGCGGCTGCCTTCGCGCATCGCGAAGCGCATGCCGGCCTCGATCGCCACGGGACGGCCGAGCGCGAACTCGACCGTGGCCCGGGCGCCGGGCTCGACGACCCCGTCGACCTGCAGCGTGGCCGGGACGTCGGTGACGCCCAGGTGCAGCTGCGGGGTGTAGCCCGAACCGAAGGGCGTGTGGCGACCACCTTCGGCGGCCGTCAGCACGAACACCTCGGCACGACCGGCCACGTGGGGCGCGATCGATCCCGGAACCGCCACGACGTCGCCGCGCGCGACCGCGTCGCGCTCGACCCCGCGAAGCAGCATCCCGACGTTGATCCCCGCGCGCGCCTCGGGCAGGTCGCGATGGAACGCCTGGATGCCGGTGACGACGACGCCCTGCAGGGGCTCACGCCCCCCGACGACGTCGACCTTCGCGCCCACGGGCAGCACACCACGGGCGACCCGGCCGGTGACGACCGTGCCGCGACCCGCGATCGTGTGCACGCCCTCGACCGGGAGCAGGAACGGGGCCTCGTAGTCCCGCTTCGGCTCCGCGATCGTGGTGTCGAGCGCCGCGAGCAGCTCGGCGATGGCAGTCACGGCGGGGTCGGACACCTTGCCGTCCTCGACCGCCCGCAACGCCTGCAGGGCCGAGCCGCGCACGATCGGCGCGCCATCGTAGCCGTGACGACCGAGCAACTCCGCGACCTCGAGCTCGACGAGCTCGAGCATCTCGGGGTCGGCGACATCGACCTTGTTGACGAACACGACGACGTGCTCGACCCCGATCTGCCGGGCGAGAAGGACGTGCTCGCGCGTCTGCGCCTGCGGCCCCTGGGAGCCGTCGACGAGCAGGATCGCGCCGTCCATCTGCGCCGCGCCGGTGATCATGTTCTTGACGTAGTCGGCGTGGCCCGGGCAGTCGATGTGGGCGTAGTGACGGGTCTGCGTCTCGTACTCGACGTGCGAGGCGTTGATCGTGATCCCGCGCTCACGCTCCTCGGGCGCGTTGTCGATGTCGGCGAATGCCCGCGCCGTGCCACCGAACGTGGCGGCCGCCACGGCGGTCAGCGCCGCGGTGAGCGTGGTCTTGCCGTGGTCGACGTGGCCGACCGTTCCGATGTTGACGTGGGTCTTGATGACCATGATGGTGTATTGCTTTCTTCCCGCGCGCAGCGGGACGTGTTCGGACGCCCGCGCGCCGTCGAACCACTCGACAGGACGCACGGGTCCTCCGGTGGCTCGACCGCAGTCACGGTGACTGGGTCGAAAAACGCGAAAAACCCCGGTCGCCCGTGGCGGCAGGGGTTTCGGCGTCGGTGCCTCCCTTACGAGAGGCGATTCAGGCCGATGTCCGCACCATGCCACGGGCGCGCGTATCCGAGCCGCCGGCGAGGCGGTCGGTGCGTGTATCTGTCAGCCCGTGGAAACGGCAGAACATCTCGGCGGCCAAGATAACCGGCGATCGGACGACGTCAAGGACTTTGTCCTCGTCACGCGCCTGCGATGTCGTCGAGCCACTCGCGCAGCTCGTCGCGCAGCCGCGGAAACGGCGGCGCCACGAACAGCTGCGCCTGGTACTTGGTGGGGTCGAACTCGGCCCGCGCCATGACCTCGAGGTCCCACGGTCGCAGCTGCGCTTCGTGGTAGCGGCCAAGCTCTCCGAACGACGACAGGATGCCGGCGCCGTAGACCCGCAATCGGTCACCGTCGTGCAGGATCCCGAACTCGATCGTGTACCAGTACACGCGGATCAGCGCGGCGAAGTCCGCCGGGTCGTCGGTGCGCGTGGCCGCATCGCCGAACGCGAGGTTGAGCGCCGCGAGATCCGGGTGCGCGAGCGTGGGCACGTGACCGATGTACTCGTGCACCACGTCGGGCTCGGGCGTGTACAGCGGCTGGCTGTGGTGGCGCATGTACTGCGTGGCCAAGAAGCGCCGCTCGCCGAGGTGTCGAAGAAACGTCTCGGGCCGCACCAGGCCCGCCACCGGCTCCAGACAAAACCCCTCGAGCGCGCTCAGTCGCGCGTTGATCTCCGAAAAGCTCGGGATGTAGTCGTGGTCGAAGCCGAAGCGCTCGGCGCCTTCGAGGTACTCGTCGATCGCGTGTTCGCGGTGCAGGGGGGCGAGGCGCTCCCACACGTGCTGCCACACCGCCTGCTCGTCGGGCAGGTAGGGCACCTCGGCGATCGGGTCGCCGAAGGTGTGGTGCGCCGCGATCGCGGCGATCTCGTCGCGTCGCGCCCGGTAGACCGGATCGTTGAACCCGGGATGGTCCTGCGACAGATCGACGAGCTCGATCTGCTCGCCGGAGCGCGGAAGGGCGGGGCGTCGGGAGGTCGAGTTGCTCGGACTATCCACGGCTGCGTCGCTTTCGTCGTCGCAGCCCGAGCGCGAGCAGACCCACGGCCCACCACGGTCGGGGCCCGGCTTGCCGGCCCTGCGTGCAGCCACAACCGCCATCGTCGCCGTCGCCTCCGTCCGCGCCGTTGGACGCCACGCCGGTGCCGGTCGCCATGTCGACGCCGGTCGCCGAGCCGTCGTTGGAGCCGCCGTCGCCACCGGGGCCACCGGTCCCGTCCGGCGGCAGCGGGTCGTCGTCGCCGCCGGGCATGCCGGTCGTGGGGCCGCCGGTGTCGCCACCGCTGGTCGTATCGCCGCCGCCGGAGTCGCTGCCGCCCGGTGCCTCCGGAGGATCGACGTCTTCGATCGAGTCACCTTCGAGCACGTGGTCGAGGTAGATGACCGGCACGGTGGGGATGTCCTGGTCGCCGCGCAGCAGGCCGACCTGGGCGAAGTGCGGGTTGCCGTCGGCGAGGGTCTTCGCGCCTGCGCCGGTCACCACCTGCTCGCCGTCGAACCACACGTCGACGGTGCCGGTGCCCGCGTCCTGCGACCACAGCACGCACATCGCGATGCGGTGCCATTCGTTGGGCGTGACCACCCCGTCGGCGCTCCAGTGCTCGGTGTAGTTGGGCTGCTGGGTGATGAAGCGCAGCGACGTGCCGTCGAACACGTTGAACGCCATCATCTGTTGGTAGCTGTTCTGCGATTCCCAGTACCCGAGCGTGTGGCCGGGATCATCGGGCAGCGCCTCGGGCAGATAGAAGCTCCACCCCAAGCACGTCGTCGCGCCCTCGGCGGTGCGCGCGGGATCGGGCAGGTGCTGCAGCTCGACGCGGCGCAACCCGTTGGGCCAGATCGCCTCGTTGTGCAGCTCCAGGCGCGCCGCGTAGCTGCCCTCGAGGACCATGTCTTGCACCGCCTGCGCGTAGATCATCCCGTCCACGTCGCCGTTGAGGACGAAGTTGAACTGCGACAGATCCCCGGTCTCGAAGTCACCCGTCCACACGACCGCGGCCGCGGCCTCGGTGGCGAAGGCGAACGTGGCGACGGCGAGGAGGACCGAGCTGCGGGTGCGCATGCCGGCACTACCGCCCACGGGGCGCGTGGTGTCAACCGTGTGGGCCGCTTCACCGTTTTGTCGCCCAACCCGTGGCCCTCGCGACGAAAATCACCGGCGGCAAATCAAAACGCGGCCTCGCGACACCCACCGAGACGAGGGCAGTGCGAATGCGAAGATCGGCGCGGTGGGGGAGCTCGGCGGGCGTGGTGACCGGGATCGTGGTGGGACTTTCGGGGTGCACGGCGGAGCCTTCCGACCGGACCTCGGGCTTCGGCGGCACGTTTCCCGGCGGGATTTCCGAGTCGGCAGGTGACGACGCGGACACCGCGACGGGCAGCGACGATGGATCGGAGGACGGGACCGAGGACGGGGCCGGGACGGTCGGGGGCAACCTCGCCGACACCGGCGAGGAGCCCGGCTCGACGAGCGCGTCGACGTTCACCCCGCTCGACGACGACGGCGGTGACGGGGGCGGACCCGGCGGCGCCGGCGATCCCGGGTGGTGGGACTTCTGCCTCAGCGACGCCGAGTGCCAGGCCGGTTTCCGTTGCCTCATCGCCGAGGACATGAGCGGCGGCTTCTGCTCGGCCGACTGTGGTGGCGGCGACCCGGCCACGTGCGGCGAGCCGGGCAGTGGCGACGCGGCGGCGAGCTGCATCACCGTCTCGGGCAACGCCGTGTGCGCCCTCGACTGCAGCGGCGGGCAGACGTGTCCCGACGGGATGAGCTGCGTCCCCGAGATCGACCAAAACGGTCCGATCACGATCTGCTTGTAGCCCCGCCGCCGACACGGTCGACCCAGCGCGTGTACGCGGCGAGGTGGTGGGGCGTGACGCGTGCGATCAAGTCGCGGCCGAAGTCGATCGCGGCGTCTTCGATCTGGGCGTGCACGACGTAGCCCTCGGCGTCGGCCTCCGTCGCGCGGCCTGTCATCTGTGACGCCGGTGGATCGGTCACGGCGTGGATCTGTTCGTGCACGGCCTGGATCAAGGCGTCGACGGGCGCTCGCGCCAGGCTCACCGCGACGACGTGAACGTCGCCGTCCCACGTCGCGCGGCCGGCGGGGCCCAGCGCGGGGCAGTCGACCAGCCGCAGCGGCGGGGCTGCGTCCGCGTGGGTCCAGGACGCGGCGTGCAGGCGACGCAGGTCCTCGCCCACCGCGGCCTCGAACGTTTCGCGTCGGCGCGCGTGCACGACGGGATCGGAGACCAGCCCGCCACCGAACCGATCGACCGCGTCCCCGAACGCAGACGCGAGCCGCCGCCCGTCAGGATCGCGCAGACCGGCGACACCCTGTCGCAGCGCGGCCCGCAGCGACGCGAGGTCGGCGTGCCACAGCCCGACCACCTGCAGCGACAGCCGTCCCGGCGCGGCTCGGTACGCGAGCCGCAGCGGTCCCGCCCACGGCGGCTCGCCGCCGCCGCCGTACAGATTGGCCGCGTCGGCGCCGAGGTCGACACGGGCGAGCAGTCCGTACGCGACGTCGGCCGCGGGCGCGCGGGTGATCTCGATCCCGCTCACGATCGCTCGGCGAGCCACGCGTCGATCTGCTCGATCTGCGGTCCCCACCGCTGTGCCTGCGTCGCGTAGCTGTCGCGGGCGGCCTTGGCCAGCTGTACCGACTCCACCCGCTCGGCTCGGGTCGCGGCGGGGTCGTCGGCCAGCGCGTTGGCGAGGGTGAACTTGGTCTCGGCGAACAAGGTGGGGTCGACGCTGACATGGGTGAGGGTGAGCGCGCGGCGCAGAACGGGGCGCGCCTCTTCGAAGCGCGCGAGCCTGACCAGCGATGCGCCCACGGAGTTCGACGCGTACACGATGTAGGGATGCTCGGGCCCGAGCGCGGCCTCGAACATCTGCAGGGCACGCTGCTGGTGGGTCAGTGCCTCGTCGTGACGGCCGGCCGCGGCGAACGTGTAGCCGATGTTGAGCAGCGACACCGCCAGGTCCGCGTGCGGGTCGCCGAGCTTGGCCTCCCAGATCTTCAGCGCCTGCTCGTGGTGTTCGATCGCCCCCTGCAGGTCGCCCTTGCGCCGAAGCATCCGGCCGATGTCGTCGAGCAGGATCGCGACGTCGGTCGAGTCCGCACCGTTGGTGGCGCGCCGGATCGTCAGCGCTTCCTGCAGCTTGGGCAGCGCCGCGTCGGTGTCGGGCGTGTGGCCGATCGCGTTGCCGAGCTCGCGCAGGGCGGCTGCGATCACGGGGTGCTCGTCGCCGTACACGGTCCGGCGCAGTCGCAGTGCTTCCTTGTCGAGGGCGATCGCCTCGTCGACGTTGCCGAGCGCGACGTGAGCGGCACCCATGTCCAGCAGCACGTTGGCCAGCCGGGTGGCGGCGCGTTCGTCCTGCGCCCAGTGGTCGCGGGCGCGGCCGTGGGCGACGAGGGCGTCGGCATACTGCCCCGCGGCGACGAGGATGGTGCCCTCGGCCCCATCGAGATGGGCCCGCGCGTCGGGGTCGTCGCCGCGCCGACGCAGCAATGCGCGGCCGAAGGCGAGCCAGCGCTCGCCGCCGTCGCGATCCGCGAGTCGATAGCCCACCGCGATCGCCAAGCGCGTCGTCAGGCCGAGCGCGCGCTGCGAGTCTCCGGCCGCGGTCGCGGCCCACAGCGAGCCTTCGAGCAGGTCGCGCTCGAGCTTGGGCGCATCGGCGAGCTCGGCCTGCAGGGAGCGGACCGCGGCGGTGACCGGTGGATGATCGAGCGCGTCCGTCGGGGCGACCCAGGGCGCGAGGGCGGCCCGGGCCTCGTCGAAGCGACCGAGGTCGATCGCCGCACGGATCGGCGGCAGTGCGGCCTCGACGGCCGCGGCCCAGCGCGCGCGGTCGGGATCGGAAGGCGCGGCGCCGGCGTCGGGCGGGGAGCGGCATCGATCGGGTGGCGGCAGCGAACGCACCGCATCGATCGCCCGGGCGACGCTGTCGTCGTCGGCGCGGGTCATCGCCCCGAGCAACGCGTCGAGCCGATCGCGCTGGTCCACGAGGCAGCCGATCCGCTCGTCCATCTTGGCTTCGGACTGCTCGCCGGTGACTCGCGTGGCGCGACATGCCGCGGTGTGCTCGTCGATCCACGCCTGCGCCTGGGCGTCGATGGCCGTGGCGGCCCGGGCCCACGTGTCGGCCGCGTAGGCCCGCTGCGATCGCGAAAACGCATCGCCGACCGTGGTCCGCCGCGCGTCGTTCCACACCTTGGCGAAGGCATCGGCCGCGCCCGTGCACGGCTCGGGCGGTGTCGTGGGGTCGGCCCCCGACCCGGACAGTCGTGCCCCGATGCCGGCGCCGAGCCCCAGCACGCCCACGATCGCGCCCACCTGCCACCAACGGCGTCGGCGCTTGGCCGGGTCGGCGTACAGCGCCCGCAGCAGGGCGTCCATCGAGACGAAGCGCTTGTCGGCATCGACCTCGAGCCCCCGCACCAGTGCACGGTGAACGAACCCCGGCACGCTCGGTGCGTCGTCGGGGATCTCGATCTTGCCCTGCATGACGTGCAGCGACAGCGCGGCGAGGGTGTCGCCGCGAAACGGTCGCTTGCCGTACAGCGCCTCGAACATCGCGACGCAGAAGCTGAACTGATCGGACTTGTCGTCGGTCGGCGCGCCGAGGTGCTGCTCCGGAGACATGTACGCCGGCGTACCCATCACCGCCCCGGCTGCGGTCATCGAGCGATCGAGGCTCTCGAGCTGGCCCGAGCGCAGGTCGGCGAGCTCGGCGTCGCGCACCGTCGGGGTCTTGCCGAGGGCCCGGGCGAGCCCGAAGTCGAGCACGCGGACGCGGCCGTCGTCGCCGACCATGACGTTGTCGGGCTTGAAGTCGCGGTGGATGAGGCCGGCCGCGTGCGCGGCCGCGAGACCACGCCCGGCCGCCGCGTAGCACTCGCGCACCTGTGCCCACGGCCGTGTCTGGCCGTCGCTCCACTGCCGCAGCGTGACGCCGTCGACGTACTCCATCGCCACGTAGACGAGCGAGGCCTCGGCCGGGTCGTCGATCGGCCCCCCGTCGGCGTCGCACAGGCCCACGTCGTAGACGGCGATCACGTTGGGATGGCTCAGTCGCGCCATCGCCTGTGCCTCGCGCAGCAGCCGCTCGCGCACCTGCAGCGTGTCGTGCTCGCCACCGGCCGACTCCACGCCGACGAGCTTGATCGCCACCGACCGGTCCAGATCCGGATCGAACGCCCGCAGCACCACGCCCATGCCACCGGCGCCGAGGCGCTCGACGATGAGGTAGCGCCCGATCGCGCGGCCGCGCTCGAGCGTGGGGGACCCGCGGCGGCGACGTGGGCCCGTGGACGGATCTTCGTCGCCGAGCAGCGTCGCCTCGTCGGGCAGCAGCGGCTGCGTGATCCGGCCGTCGCCGGCTTGCGTGGTCTTGCCGTCCACGACGGCAGCTACGCTAGCACGCGCGGATCTAGTCCATGACCGACGGCAGGTCGGGCGGGGGCGGCAGAGAGTCGTCGGTCACGGTTGCCGGGGCGCGCGGACCAGGGTCCTCGGCCTTGGCCGGCGCCGGCCTCAGCCGACGCAGCGGCGGGCTCGGCGTGTCCGTCAGCGGGGGCTCGGGTGTTGGCGCCGGCTTGTAGACCCCGGGCTCGGGAGCCAACGGATTGGCCGCGGCCGCGGGGGCAGGGGCGGGATCCGCCGACGGCGGGGGCTCGGGGATCGTCGGCTCCGGCCGCGGGGCGGGCGGCTCGGCCTTGGCGATCATCGTGCGGTCCCCGTCCAGCGGCATCGACCACTCGCCGTTGAGCGCCTCGAAGCGACGCCGCGCCTCCATCACCAGCTCGACGTACTCGAGCGAGCGCGGGGGCAGCCCTTCGCTGGCGATCCACTTGTCGACGTTGCCGGGACCGGCGTTGTAGGCCGCGAGCGCGAGCGTCTCGTCACCTTCGTAGCGCTCGAGCATGTGGGCCAGGTACAGGCTGCCGGCGTTGACGTTGAACTCGGGGTCGTAGACCTTCGCGCGCGGCTCGCCCATCTGCTTGGCGAGGCCGGCGGCGGTCGCCGGCATCAGCTGCATCAGGCCGCGCGCGCCGGCGGGGCTCTTGGCGCGGGGTTGATGGCGACTCTCGACCCAGATCACCGCGTGGATCAGGTTGGGGTCGAGCTCGTTGCTCTGCGAGGCGTGCTGCACCCACGGATGCACCCGTGAGATCCGAGCCTTCTGCTCCTCGTCGAAGGGCGCGGCAGGCGGCTTGGCGCTGTCGTCGTCGCGCGGCAGGGGTCCGGCGTTGGCCGTCTCGGTGTTTTCCGGGGGCAGATTCCAGGGCATGTGGGCGCAGCCCGTCAGGAGCACCCACGGAAGGATCCGCACGAAGACGCGAGGCAGGCCACGGCGAGACATCGTCTCGGGCCTACCGCGTGGGCCCCAAACCGCCGAATTTTTGGAGAAGCCCGGGTCCAAGGGCGTGGCGCAGAACACGCCGGAAGGTCGGGACCCGTGGCAGGAAGTGTAGTTCCGAATGTAATGTGGGTTTGCTGCGCCGGACCTCGGCGCATTGCTGCCATGCGCGTCGCCCCGCTCATCGCCGCCGGCTTCGTGGTCGCCCCGAGCCTGATGTCGATCCTTATATGGGTCGCCCCCGGTCACGCGTACGCGCGCGGCCCCACGCCCGGCTATCACCCGTGGGCGCCGACGCCCGGGCAGGTGCGCACCCTCGATCTTTCCGATCCGGGCGGGGACGGCCGCGTCTGGCTGCGCGACTTCGGCGTCGAGCAACCCGATCTGTCGCAGCTCGATCTCCTTCGCGACGACGACGACGCGACCCCGGCCGATGGCGCGGCGACACGGCTCGGCGCCCCGGCGAGATTGCCCGAAGGCTGGGTGCAAGTCGGCAACGTCGTCATGCCGGCCGCCGTCGCCAAGGGCGATGCCGTCGTCGACCCCGACGTGATCGCTGCGATCGAGGACTGGCCCGGCAACGAGTACCCGCGCAAGCACACGCTGTATCTGAACTTCGTCGGTGGCGAGCTCAACGTCGGCTCGGACAACTCCGCCGAGGACACCTCGATCCTCGCGCGGCAAGGCCCGTACCCGGCGTACACCGGTGGCGAGCAGAATGCGCTGAGCATCGCGCAGGCCGTGGAGAACGACGTGGCCGGCTTCGGCATTCGCGTCGCCTACCACGAGCGACCCGGCAAGATCGCGCCGTACACGATGGAGATGATCGGCGGGTCCTGGCAGAACGTGAACACCGACCAGCCCGCCGGTGGCGTCGCACCGGGAGCCGACTGCGGTGCGCTCGGTCAACGCCACATCGTCTACACGTTCGCGGCCGGGTCCACGCCGGTCAATCGCGTCGCCAACACCGCCAGTCAGGAAGCGGGCCACGCCTGGGGACTGGACCACACGTTCAACTGCAGCTCGGTGATGTCGTACTGCGCCAACGCCGACGGCGTGTTCTCGGGGACGTGCGACGACCTGTGCGAGTCGGGTTGTCAGGGTCCGAACACCGCGGGGTGTCGGCTGACCCACGAAGCGTTCTGCGGCGTGGGCAACGATCAGCAAAACGAAGTGCAGACGCTGACGTGGCTGTTCGGCAGCGAAGAACCGGACATGGTGGCGCCCACGGCCGAGATCATCTCGCCCGCCGACGGTGAGCTGCTGCCCGAAGGCGCCAACGTGGAGCTCAAGGCGCTCGTCGGCGACGACTACGGCGGCTACGGCTGGGCGTGGCGGATCACGCGGGACGACGAGGTGATCTTCGACGACGTCGACTACGAGCGCATGGTCGACGAAGACTACCGGCCCTCGCTCAACCTCGAGGGCCTGACCACCGGCGTGTGGCAGTTCACGATCACCGTCCAGGACCAGTACGAGCACGTCACGTCCGACACGGTCACCGTGTCCGTGGGTGGGGTGCCGCTGCCGGTCGACTCCGATACCGGTCAGCCGGTCGCCTCGGGCGCGGTCGGGACCGATGCACCGAGCGGCACGGACGGCAACGCCGACGGCGACGACGGTGAACCTCCCGACGATTGTGCCTGCCGAAGTGGTCGCGCCGCGCCGGCCGGCTGGCTCGTTTGGCTCCCCCTCCTGCTCGCCTCGCGGCGCCGCCGAAAGTTCCGCTGATGTCCCCGCTCGCCACGCTCCTGCTGATGACCCCCACGCTGACCGGGCCCGGCCCCGACGGCGTCCGCACGCTGAGCTTCGACACGCCCGGCCCCGAACGCGCCGCCCCGGTGCTCGCCGATCGGCCGTTCACCGACCTCGACGACCTGCAGACCGACGCCGTGCACCCCGGTCCCGAGGAGCTGCCCACGGGCCATCGCTCGCCCGGCGGCGGGGCCCCGAGCGACCTCGCGCCGCACCCCGGCGATCCCGACGTGCTGTTCGCCGTCGAGGACATCCCCGGCAACCAGTATCCGCGCAAGGCGACGCTGTACATGAACTTCGTCGGCGCCGACATGCTGGTGGGGGCCGACAACTCGGCGCTCAACAAGTCCACGCTCGCCGAGGCCGGGCCTTATCCGGCATTCACCGGCGGTCAGCAGAAGGCGATCGCGGCGGCGCAGGAGATGGCCAGCGACGTGGCGGCGTTCGGCATCAACGTCGTCTACGAAAACCGACCCGGCCCGATCGCGCCGTACACGATGGCGATGATCGGCGGCAACTGGACCGACACCAACCTCGACGACTCGGCCGCCGGCGTCGCGCCCGGTGCCGACTGCGGCGCGCTCGGGCAACGGCACGTGGTGTACGTGTTCGCCGGCGGCAACTGGTCGTCGACGGCGATCGCCAACGTCACCGCCCAGGAAGCCGGTCACGCGTGGGGCCTCGATCACTCGGTCAACTGCGGCTCGGTCATGTCGTACTGCGGCAACGGCAACGGCTTCTTCTCGGGCACCTGCGACTCGTTGTGCGAAGCGGGCTGCCAGGGACCGGCGGGCTGTCGGTTGTTCCACGAGCAGTTTTGCGGCGTGGGGCAGGACCGGCAAAACGAGGTCGCCGAGCTGATGTACCTGTTCGGGGGACCCGAGCCGGACCTCGAAGCGCCCGTGGCCACGATCGTCACGCCGCAGGACGGCGAGGTGCTCGAGCCCGGATCGAGCGTGCCGTTTCGCGCCTCGATCACCGACAACTACGGCGGGTTCGGCTGGAAGTTCGTCGTCGCCCGCGACGGCGAGATCGTCCACGACGAGATCGACTTCGAGCGTGACGTCGACGAGCAATACCTCGCGGGTCTGAACCTTCAGGGCCTCGAGCCCGGCGTCTACGATCTCGGCATCGTCGCCGAAGACCAGTACGGCAATACGGCGACGGACATGGTCCGCATCACCGTCGCGGCCGGCGGCGAAGCGGGCGACGACGGGGCCGCCGACGATGGCGCCTCGGGCGAGGATGGGGGCACCGACGACGGGGGCTCTGGCGACGGTGCCTCGGCCGCGGGCGAGGACGGGGGGACCGACGACGGTGCCGCCGACGATGGAGATCCCGGCCCGACCACCAGCGCGGCGGATGGGGGCTCGGCGCTCGACGACGGCGACGGTTGCGGCTGTCGCACGCGTCCGGGGACGGCAGGATCGGCCGGATGGGCCCTCCTGCTGCTCGTTGGCGGGTTTTTGCGCCGTCGCCGCGGCCGCGTCGCCGTTGCCGGGGCCGTCCGCGCGTGAGGATCCGCGATTGCGGCGCGCCGCAGCGGGCGTCCCAGGCTTGACCCCGCGGCACGGATCCATATCCTTCGCATCCTTACGGCCCGCGCCGACGAGCGCGGCGTCCCGATACGCGGAGTCCGAAATGTCGAGCATCGAGCAAGCGATCGTACGAACCGGCGGTAAGCAATACCGCGTCGAACCTGGCCAGCTTCTGCGGGTCGAAAAGCTCGAGGCCGAGGTCGGGGCCAGCGTGGAGCTGTCCGAAGTCCTGCTCGTGGGCAAGGGCGACGCCGCGCAGATCGGCACGCCGTTCGTCTCGGGTGCGAAGGTCAAGGGCACCGTGACCGCCCACGGTCGTGGCCCCAAGCTCATCATCTACAAGTTCAAGCGCCGCAAGAACCAGCGCAAGCGCGCCGGTCATCGGCAGCCGTTCACCGAGATCAAGATCGACGAGATCACCGCCTGATCGAGACCGAGGGAGACCCGAGCGATGGCACATAAAAAGGGACAAGGATCGATCAAGAACGGGCGCGACTCCAAGGCGCAGATGCGCGGAGTCAAGAAGTTCGGCGGCGAGAACGTTCGCGCCGGCAACATCCTCGTTCGTCAGGTGGGCGCCTCGGTCAAGCCGGGCCCCAACGTCGGCCTCGGCCGCGACTTCACGCTGTTCGCTCTGTGCGACGGCACCGTGAAGTTCTACAAGCGTGGCCGCGAGCGCACGTCGTTCGTGTCGATCGAGCCGGTCGCCGAGTCGGCCGCCAACTGAGCTTGCCCGCGAAGGCGCCGTGACCCCCGCCGACACCGCGGCGGGGACCCGGCGACGCGATCATGAAGTTCGTCGACCAGGTCCGCGTGCTCGTCCGCGCCGGGCGAGGGGGAGACGGCGCAGTCGCGTGGCGGCGCGAAGCCAACGTGCCCCGGGGTGGACCCGCGGGTGGTGATGGCGGTAGCGGCGGCGACGTGATCTTCGAGGCCGATCAGGGCCTTTCGACCCTGCTCGATCTCCGCTTTCGTCAGCACCTTCGTGCCGAGCACGGACAGCCGGGCGGCACCCGGGACATGAACGGGCGCGGCGGCGAGGATCTCGTGGTGCGCGTGCCGGTGGGGACGATGGTCTTCATCGAGGGCATCGCCGGCGACGACGGCGAGCCACCGCCGTGGCGGCGTCACCGTGACGACGACGCCGACGAGATGGAAACCATCTATGTCGTCGAGGATCCCGACGACTACGACGCCGCGGTCGAGGCCGGGGTGATCGGCGAAGAGGCGTCACGCTCGTACGCCGACGACGCGCGCCGAGGCGAGCTCGTCGGCGACCTGACCTCGCACGAGCAACGCCTCGTCGTGGCCCGCGGCGGGCGGGGCGGCCGGGGCAACATCCACTTTCGCAGCTCGACCAACCGCGCCCCCGATCGCTCCGAGCCGGGGACGTCCGGGGAGGGCTTTTGGCTGCGCCTGGAGCTCAAGCTCCTCGCCGACGTCGGCATCGTCGGCTTCCCCAACGTGGGCAAGTCCACGTTGATCCGCAAGATCAGCCGGGCCCGCCCCCGCGTGGGGGCGTATCCGTTCACCACCCTCGTGCCCAACCTCGGCGTCGCGTCGCTGCCGGGCGGACGATCGATGGTGGTCGCGGACGTGCCCGGGCTCATCGAGGGAGCCTCGGAGGGCAAGGGCCTCGGCCATCAGTTCTTGCGGCACCTCGAGCGCACCCGCGTCTTGCTCCATTTGCTCGCGCCCGATCCCACGCCGGGGCGCGAGCCGCTGCGCGACCTCGACACCCTCGAGCACGAGCTCGGCCAGTTCGGTGAAGATGGCGACGCGTTCGAGGGCCGTCCTCGGGTCGTGGCCCTCAACAAGGTCGATGTGCTCGGTGACGAGGAGGGCACGGCGATGATCCGCGATCTTCGCCGGCGACTGCGCGAGCGCAACATTCCGTTGTTCGTCATCTCGGCGAAGACCGGCGAAGGCGTCGACAAGCTGCTCGAGGCGATCTATCGCCGCATCCCGCGGGACGAGTGAGCTGATTCGCGGTCGTGGGCCGGGCATTGCGTCCGTCGAGCCCGCGACGAACCCGCCAGCCGTTCAGTCCTGCGACCACGCCGCCGACGGGCGCGACGCGAGGACGGCCGCACGTGGCCATCGCCCCGGAGGGGAGGCACGACCACGATGCAGCGCACGGTGGATACAGCCAGTGTCGGGGTCGGCCCGAGGGCTGGGACGGTTTGCCGTCACGGGCGGGTGCCAGCGGCGCCGACCGGGCGAAGGACGCCGGCAACCTCGACCATCCACGGGGGTGGTAACGCCAACAGTCGCACCCGCGCCGGGTGGTCTGGCCCAGGGTGCCCTGGTACCGTACTTGCCGTGGTGAAATCCGAAACACGCGCGCGCTGGGCGAGCCTTGCGCGGTCCTGCGTGGTCGCCTGGGGGTTGGGGGCAATGGTGTGGGGAGCGAGCACGTTCGCCCACGCCGGGCCCGCGCCGACGCCCGTGGGACCCGCCGCCCAGCCGGCCGCGACGACCCGGGCCAAGGTGCAAGCGCAGCAGGCCGAGCCCAAAGCCGCGCCACCGGCCGCGCCGCCCACCACCGCGCCCGCCGCAGGGGACGATCCGCTGGTCGCCGGCACGCCGAACACCCGCCAGAGCGAACTGTACGGTGATCGCCTCGACGCGCTGCAGGCCGACGTCGACGACCTCAAGCAGAAGATCTTCCGCTCCAAGACTCGGCTGGGGCTGCTCAAGGAGACCGTGCTGCGCGGCGTGATGGCCGGCAGCCGGATCATCATCGCCCACCGCAACCTCATGGGCTCGGGCTTTCGGCTCGTGCGCGTGGTCTACATCCTCGACGGCGCGCAGATCTACGCGCGGACCGACGAGACGGGCACGCTCGACTCCGAAGACGAGGTCGTGATCTTCGACGGCAACCTGCCGCCGGGAGCCCACAACGTCACGGTCGAGTTGACCTACCAGGGGCACGGGTTCGGCGTGTTCTCGTACCTTTCGGGCTACACGTTCGAGTCCCGCAGCTCCCACAGCTTCGACGCGCCGGAGAACGCCGCGATGAAGCTCGCGAGCATCGGCTTCGAGCGGGGCAACATCACCACCGAGATGAAGAACCGACCGAGCGTGTCGTGGCAGGAAGTGGGCCTCGACGCCAGTGGTCGACCGCTGCCCGGCGCGCGCGGCGGCAGCAAGAGCAAGAAGACCGGCAAGTCCAAGTGACCCGTCGCCGTCGCAGCAGTGGTGCCCGCCGGTGGTCCGCCCTCGTGGTGGCCGTCGCGTTGTGGTCGCCCACGGCGTGGGCCAAGCCCAAACGGGCCACCCCCGAGCAGCTGCGCGAGCGCGTGCTCGAGATCGGAAAGGTCGTGCTCGCGGCCGAGCAGGCCGCCGCCAAGGATCCCAAGCCCACCCCGGCGCAGCTGGCCAAGCGCCTCGTGGCCGGGCAGCTGCAGCTGGGCGAGGGCAACTACGAGGGCGCGGCGATCATCTTCCTGGATCTGGTCGAGAATCAGCCGGACTTGCCGGCCGGGATTCAGGCTCGGTTCTATCTGGGGGACGCGCTGACGTACCTGGGGATGGAGCGCTGGGCGTACGAGCTGTTCTCGCAGAACCTCGCCGACAACCGGCCCGACGCCAAGCGCCTACACCAGCGATCGATCGCGCGCCTGTTCGACCTCGCGGCGCCGCGTCGTCCGGCCGGGTTCGCGCAACGTCCGGGGCTGTCGGCCACGCCGGAGGTTCGTGCGCGGCTGCGGGCGGTCGGGCTCGATCCGGAGACCAAGCCGCTGACCGGCGTCGTCAGCACCGAGAACGCAGACCGCCTCGTCAAGTGGGCGCAGTCGTTCCCGGCCAAGTCTCGCAGCGCGCCGCTGCGCTACAGCTTCGGCCGCTATCTCTTTCTCACCGGTCAGCACCAGGCCGCGCGCGACGAGCTCGACGGGCTTTCGCCGCTGGACATCCCGCTGTCGCGCGGAGGGGAGGGGGCACAGTGGCGCATCCGCGGGGCGTACGTGGCCGCGGCGGCGTCGCTGGCGATGGGGGAGAACGAGGACGCGCTCGACCGCTTCGACCGCGTGACCCAGGCTCGCCCCAAGGCGCCGCGCGACAAGCAGATCGTCGAGCTGGCGTGGATGGCCCGCGGTCGGATCCTGCACGATCTCGACGAGCCCGACGAAGCGGTCAAGGCGTACCGACGGATCGGACGCGACTCGGCGTTCTTCCCCGAGGCGCTGTACGAGACCGCGTGGACCCTGCTGGCGGCCAAGCACTACGACCAGGCCGTGCAGGCGCTGGACCTGTTGCTCATCTACGATCCGGACTCGCCGATCGTCGCCGAGATCAAGCAACTGCGCGGCAAGGTGCGGATCCAGCAGCGCGACTACCAGGGCGCCGAAGAGCAGTTTCTGTCGCTGCGCCGAGAGTTCGATCGCGTGGCCAAGCAGCTCGGCGGACGGCTGTCGTCGCGCGGAGACGCCACGTCGTACTTCTCGGCGGTCGTGGGCGAGGACATGGAGAACTTCTCGCTGGACGCGGTGCTGCCGTTGGGCGCGGTGCCGGTGGCCCGCACGCTGCCGCGCGCGGTGCAGACCGAGGACATCGCGCGCGACGTGGGCAAGCTCGAGCGCGACCTGTCCGAGCTCGAGGACGTCCTCGAACGCCTGCAGGCCGCCATTGCCGCGCCACGCAAGGCGACGCTGTTCACCGATCTGGCGGCCCACCACGCGTCCTTGGGCTCGGCCGACGCCGATCTGCTCGAGATCGAAGAGCAGATCATCGACCGCGTGGGGCTCGAGGTCGAAGGCGACGGGTTTCGTCGTCTCGACGAGCAGCGCGAGGCGTTGCGTCGCCAGGTCGACGCGCCGCTGGGGCAGACCGACGAAAAAGAGGGCAACCGCGTGCGGGGGCTGATGCTGCTCGAGCAGCGTGCCCACAAGCTCGACCTCATGGTCGGCCAGATGCGGGCGCAGCTGGTCGCGACCGAGAAGTACTACGAGCACACCCGCAAGGATCAGAAGATCGATCACCAGGCGTTCTTGGCCCAGGCCGCCCTGGCGCGCGACGAGATCGCCGATCTCGAGAAGTCGTCGGCGGACCTGCGCCGTCGAATCCGCCGACAGCGCTCGTCGGTGCACGCCGACGACGGCCGGTTCGTGGCGCGCCAGCAGGCGGTGGCGAACTACCGGGTGTTCCTCGACAAGATGTACGACGCCGTGTCGAAGGCCGCGCCGGATCAGGACACGGCCGACGTGTGGGCCTCGGTGCAGAAGCTGCAGGACCGGTCCGTGGCGGCGCAGGACAGCCTGGAGAACACGGCCCGCACCCGGCTGACCGACGCGCTCGTCATCGTGTCCGAAGAGGCGATCAAGATCGCGGGCTACCGCGAGGAGCTCGACGTGATGACGGTGCGGACCCGCGACGAGGCGGGCGAGGTGCTGACGGCGGTCCACTCGGACGTGCAGGGCGAGCTCGCCAACTTCGTGATGCGCTCCGAGGTCGGCCTGCTCGACGTCGCGTGGGCGATGAAGGAGGCGGAGACCGACGAGGTGCACCGCCTCGAGGTCAATCGTGACCGCGACCTCGGCGAGCTCGACGACGCCGTCGACAAGGGACTGGAGGCGCTCGGCCAATGACAGGGTCGATGATCCGCTGGCTCGCCGCCGCCGCCCTCGGCCTGGGCACGCTGTCGCCTTCGGTCGCGTCGGCGCTGCCGGGCGACGGCAACGCCGATCGCAAGGGCAAGAGCAAGCTCGAGGGCCGGCCCGGCGAGCCCGGCTCCGGCGTGCCACTGGAAAAGCGGATCCGGCCCGGCGACGCCGGCAAGCTGCAGGCGCCGCTGCCCCGCCGTCCCGCCGACGAGGCCGAAGCCGCGGCGTTGGACGACATGGAGGCCCTGATGGGCCGCTACGAGAACGCCCACCAAGCGGCCGCGCACACGCTGGGCCAGCAGTTCATCGTCGAGTCGGCCGAAGGTCGTCGTGCGCTCGAGACCAACTACGAACGCAAGGTCCGCGACCACGAGGCCAAGGCCCGCAAGCTGCGGGCGCTGGCGATCGCGCGCTACGAGGACTTCATCAAGCTGCATCCCGACGACGCGACGTGGACGCCGGAGATCATCTTCCGGCTCGCGGAGCTGGAGTTCGAGTCGGCATCCGAGCGGCTCGCCCGGCAGGAAGAGGCGTTCCAAAAGGAGCTCGAGGCCTACCAGGCCGCGCTCGAGAAGAATCCCGACGCTCAACCGCCGCCGGGCCCCAACCCCGAGTACGAAAAGCCCATCGAGCTGTACCGCCAGGTCGCGCTGCAGTTCCCGAACTATCTGTACGGCGATGCCGCGCTGTACATGATGGGGACGCTGACCTACGAGATGGAGCGGTTCGACGAGAGCCGTCAGTCCTATCTCGCGCTCGCGTGCGCCAACAAGTACGCGACGCCGCTGGCCGACGGCTCCAACCTCGTGACGGCCAAGTCCTTCACCAAGGGCGACTACGAAAACGGCTGCACGCCGCTCAAGGCCGACAGCGAGTTCGCGGCGGAGGCGTGGCTGCGCCTGGGCGAGATCCACTACGACCTCGACGAGCTCGACCCGGCGCTCGAGGCCTACGCGCAGGCGGCCGCCGATCCCGAGGGCGAGCTGTACGACGAGGCGCTGATCCGGATGGCGTGGACGCTGTACCTCAAGCGCCGCTTCGCCGAGGCCGCCACCAAGTTCGACGAGTTCGTCATCTACGCCGACACCCACAAGGGCGAGGCGAAGGCCGGCGGTGCGATCGCGCTGCGCGACGAGGGCGTGCGCTACCTGGCCAAGACCTACTTCGAAGAGGACTGGGACCTCGACGGCCGCAAGGACAAGGTCTCCGGCTACGCCCGGCTGGACCGCGACTATCGGTCGCGCGGCGAGGAACGCCACGTGCCGGAGGTCTACGCGGCCCTCGGCGACCAGCTGGCCGAGACGACCGAGTTCCGCGAGGCGATCCAGATCTGGGAGGCGACCATCGCCCGTTGGCCGCTGGCCGCGGCGGCACCCTCGATCCAAAACAGGATCATGCTCGCCTACGAGGCGCTGCAGGAGCCGGGCAATGCGATTGCGGCGCGCGACAAGCTCGCCACCACGTACCTCAAGGGCACCAAGTGGTTTTACGCCAACGAGGACGACCCCGACACGATCGAGGCGGCGATGGCGTTGGCCGAGGAGGCGCTCGTCGCCACCGCGGTCGACCACCACGTGCTCGCCCAGGAGCTGCGCGCCGCCGGTGACCCGAAGGCGACGGCCGAGTACCTCATCGCCGCCCGGGCCTACGCGGCGTACCTCGAGCGCTTCCCCGACACGCAGACCTCCTACGACTACCGCTACGCCTACGCCGAGACCTTGTTCTACTCGAGCCAGTACCTCGAGGCGGCACAGCAGTACGCGATGGTGCGCGACTCCAACTTGACCAATCGGCTGCAGGAAGACGCGGCGTCGGGAGCGGTCAGCGCGTACGAGGCGCACATCGACGAGGAGAAGCAGGCCGGGCGCTTGCCGTTCCCGGAGATGCCCAAGGCGGGGATGGAAGGACCCTTCGACCACGCCCTCGAGATCCCGAAGGTCGTGTTGGCCCTGCAGGAGGCGTACGACCGCTTCGTGGGCGTGCGGCCGGACTCGGAGCAGACGCCGTCGATGATGTACCTGTCGGGCGAGCTGTCGCAGCGCTACATGCACTTCGACGACGCGGAGCGCCGCTTCGAGCGGGTGCTCGAGGACCACTGCGGCGAGAACGTGGCGATCAACGCCGGTACGGCGATCATCGACGCCCACATCGTGCGCGAGGATCTCAAGGGCGCACAGGAGTGGACCGACAAGCTGCTCGCGAAGGGCTGCGGCAGCGGGGAGGACGCGGCCAAGTTCGCCGGCGAGCTCAAGTCGATCGGCAACGCGGTGCGCTTCCAGGAGGCGACGCTGCTGCTCGAGGCCGGTGAGTTCGAAGCGGCGGCCGACCGCTACGTGGCGCTCGTGGACCAGTCCCCGGACGACCCCGATGCCGACCGCGCGCTCAACAACGCCGCGTTCGCGTACGAGAACATCGGTCGCTTCCAGTCGGCGGCGCAGACCTACGAGCGCATCTACTCCAATTACCCGGACTCGGAGTTCGCCGACGATGCGCTCTTGCGCACCGGCTTCAACCACTCGCGGTTCTTCCAGTTCGACGAGGCGGTCAAGAGCTACCTCGTGCTCGCCGAGGACGAGCGCTACAAGGACTCCGAGCACCGCGAGCTCGCGCTCAAGAACACGGCGGTCCTGCTCGACAACCTGCAGGAGTACGACCGCTCCTCGCAGATGTTCCAGCGCTACGCGTCCAAGACCGAGGACCAGGTCGAGAAGGCCGACGCCACGTTCCGGGCCGCCGACGTGCTGTCGAAGACCGACGACCACCGCGCGACGATCGCCGCCTTCCAGACCTACCTCGGGCAGTTCGGGGCGCAGCCGTCGGAGGCCGAGCGCAGCGTGGAGGCGACCCTACGACTGGGGCAGGCCTACGCGGCAACTGGTGATCGCAAGCGGGCCGAGACCTACTACCGCGAGACGATCGCCGCCTTCGCGGCCAAGAACCTCAAGCCGGCCACCGACGCCGCCGACTTCCCGGCCCAGGCCTCGTTCGAGCTCGCCGAGTACGCGCTCGCCGACATCACGGGCAGAAAGCTCAACGGCACGGGACGCAAGCTCGAAAAGGAGACCAAGGACCTGTTCGACGCGATGCTCGCGGCGGCGAAGGCGTACGACGACGTCTTCCCGTACCGGCGCATCGAGTGGGTGCTCGCGGCGATGTACCGCCGTGGTCGTGTCTTCGAGGAGGTGGCGATCCGCGTGCGCGACACGCCGGTGCCCAAGCAGCTCAAAGAGATGACCGAGCCCTGGTTCGCCTACAAGGACATCATCGACCAGTTCGCGAACAAGCTCGAAGAGAAGGCCCTCGTGCTGTACGAGGAGACGGTCAAGCGCGGCAAGGAATACAACATCGCCAACGACTGGACGCGGCAGGCTCGCGAGCGCCTCAACATCTACATGCCCGACGAGTACCCGCTGCTGCGACGGCCCGCACTCGACATGCAGCTGGAGGACCGACGATGAGCTGGGCTCGACTGACGCGCGCCTCCGTGGTCGTCGTTTCGATCGCGGTCTCGGCATCCGCCTGCGACAAGACCGGGTCGGAGACCGAAAAGCCCGGCGACAGCGCCGCGCTCGAGGCCATGGAAGGGAAGGTCGGTGCGTCGACGGGGCAGCCCGCCGCCGGCCAGCCCGCCGGGGCGCAGGCGACCGACCCGAAGGCCGCGCTGCCGACGATTCGCGACCGCGACCCCGAGGAAGAAAAGCGCAAGATGGCCACGTCGCGTCAGCAGAGCGCGAAGGCCCGCGACGCCCTCGAGAAGGGGACGCTCGATCAGGCGATCACGCTCGCTCGCGCGGCGCTGCGCGTTCACGAGCAAAACGTCGACGCGATGCTCGTGATCGCCGAGGCGTACTACAAGCAGAGCAAGTACGAGATCGTGCAGGCCGTCGTGAGCTCGGGCCTGGCCGTCGACGCCAAGATCCGCACCCCGGCCGAGACCTCGCAGCTGTACAACCTGCAGGGCTTCGCGTTCCTGAAGATGGAGAAGGAGTCGCTGGCGACGCAGTCGTTCAAGCAGGCGGCCGAGTCCGACGACAAGAACGCCGCCGCCTGGAACAACCTGGGTACGCGCTATCTCGAGGCCGGCGACATCGCGACCGCGGCCTCGTGCTTTTCGTACGCCGTCGAGCTCGACAAGGGGTTTTACAAGGCGCATCTGAACCTCGGCGCCGCGCAGCGGGCCCAGGGCAAGCTGCAGGACGCCGAGAAGTCGATGCTCGCCGCGCTCAAGATGCGGCCGAGCTACCCCGAGGCGTACTTCGATCTCGGGATCCTCTATCTCGACGCCGACCCGTTCCCCAGCCTCGACACGACCGCGCGGCTCAACAAGTCGATCCAGTACCTGGAGAAGTACAAGAGCGTCTCGAACGCGAACACGGCGGCCAAGTCCAAGGGCTCGCGCGGGCGCAACAGGATGGCGCGATCGGACGCGGCGACGCACGACATCGCCGACGACTACATTCGCGTCGCGAACAAGGGACTCGATCGGGAGAAGCGGCGGATCGAGCGTGAAGGTCGGGCTGCCGCCCAGCCGACACCGACCGCCGCGACGCCCGACGACGGCGCCGAGGCGGCCGTCGGAGATGACGACGACGCCGGGCCCGCCGTGACGCCACAGGGTCCGGGTGCCGCGACGCCGCAGGGTCCGGGCGCTGCGACGCCGCAAGGACCCGCCGCGCCGAAACCCCAGGGTCCGGGTGCTGCGACGCCGCAGGGTCCGGGTGCCGCGACGCCGCAGGGTCCAGGTGCCGCAACGCCGCAGGGTCCGGGTGCTGCGAAGCCGCAAGGTCCCGCGACGCCGACGCCGACGCCGACCCCCGCGCCCAAGGCCCCCGCTCCCACGCCAGCCCCGCCGCCCGCGGCCCCGCAGCCGCAGGGTCCCGCCGCGCCCGCGCCTTCGAAGCCGGCCGCACCCGCGCCGCAACAACCCACGCCGCAGCCGCCCAAGCCCCAGGCCCCGGCCGCCCCGGCGCCGCAAAAGCCGACGCCGCAAAAGCCCGCGTCGGCGATGCGTACGCTCCCGGAATCGAGCGCGCCGGATTTCTTGCGATGCGCGAAAGAAATCTCGATGCCGCGTGGAACCCGCGACTGCGGCTCGACACTAACCCTCCACGCCGACGCCGGACCTGGGTTTGGTTCCGGCACGACGTGGCCGTCCCCACTCGGCGGTCTCGCCTCGCGTCCCGCCACCTTGCGCGGTCCGATCGGATCGCGCCTTCACCAACGACGAACCGGAGATCTCGACGCGCTCGAGGTCGACGACTTCGCCTTGCCGCCGAGCGGATCCACTCGGTCGACGAGGCGATCATGAACGCCACGGACACCATCTTGAACGACGACGGCGCGTGCCCAAGACCCTCCCATCGTGGCGTGACGGCAGCGCGTCGCGGCGTTGATGTCTACCCCCAAAACCCCGCTGCGCGCGTGTGTTCACGTCTTTCGGCGGTCGCGTTTCCAACGGGCCGGACCGTTCGCACAGCCTTGGCAGTCGCCACGCTTTTCGTTACCCTGCACGCCTCGAAGACTGTGTACGCACAGGCCCCACACGCCAAACAGGGCCAAGCCGGCGCCGAGGATGCACCGGCCACGACCGTGACGACCTCCCCCCCGACTGCGCAGGCAGTCAGCGCTACTCCGCCTTCGAACTCCCCGGCTCGCGTGACGGCCTCGCATGACGGAACAAGCCCGGCGGCGACAAGACCCCGCGTCGTGCACCAGCCAAGCGCCAGTGCAGCTCGCTCTTCGGAGCCGGGAAGATCATCGGACGATCGCGTCCTCGTTGCCGTCGCGATGCGATCGGCCGACGCGAACGCGGCGGCACCCGCTGCCGCGGATGCGCCTGCGGCCGACGACCCCGCACCCGCGACCGGCTCGGCTGGGTCCACGGGTGGGTCCACGGGCAGATCGGACGGCGGCGGCGGTGGCAAGAAGGTCTATTCGCTCGACGAGTTCCTGGTCGAGGGCAAGCTCGAGAAACCGAGCGCCTACTACATCCTGCGGCGTTCGTCGCTCGATCACGACTGGGCCCGACTGGACGCGAGGTTTTTACCTTTGGTCCTTGAGTCGGTGCAGGATCCTTTGTTCTAATCTGAGCTTAGCTCGCTGTAACTACACGTACCTACCTGGTTCATCCGAAAGCGACGGGCAGAGCGCTCTTCACGCGCAAGAGGTTCTTCCCACAGGGTTGTTCGCTTAGGGCACCATTCGGAGCATCAACAATCTCAACGCCGGGGCATGACGTGCCCCCCGGTTTCGAGTCAAGGCATCGGGCGGAGCATCCGCCCTTCGAGGAGGACAGACGGTCATGGGCAATTTCGCTGAGTTTTACCAGCAGGGTGGCAGCTTCATGCACGCCATCGCGCTGACGGCCATCCTGGGTGCAGGCGTGATGATCGAGAGGTTCATCTTCTTGTTCTTCCGCTTCAACATCAATGGCGGACAGTTCTTCAACCAGATCCAAAAGCTGGTGATGGCCAACAACATCGACCGCGCCATCAAGCTTTGCAACGCCGCCGACAAGGCCGCGCTCGCTCGGGTCATCAAGGCGGGCCTCACCCGCGCCAACAAGTCCGAGGCGGACATCGCCGCCGCGGTCGAAGAAGCGATGCTGGAAGTTGGCCCCGCCATCTCCAAGCGCGTGCCGATGATCTCGGCCCTCGCCAACATCGCCACCCTGCTCGGTCTACTCGGAACCATCTTCGGCATGATCGAAGCGTTCCGTGCCGTCGCGACGGTGTCCGCCGACCAGCGTGCCACCGCTCTCGCGAAGGGTATTTCGATCGCCATCAACACCACGGGCTTCGGCCTGATGGTCGCGATCCCGCTGCTGGCGTCGCACATCTTCATCTCGAACCTGGCCAAGAAGATCGCCGACGAAGTCGATCTGTACGCGGTCAAGCTCGAGAACCTCCTGGCCGCCCGGGTGCGCCAGGGCTGATGAGGTGGCGTACGGGTCCGGCAATGGTGCCGGGCTCTGACGAAACCTTTTCAACAGGAGGGAGCAGATGGCTCGACGCAGAAAGAAGATGGAGGAAGGGGAGGTGGAAGCAAACCTCCTCCCGGTCCTCAACGTCATGTTCCTGCTGATCCCGGCCCTCCTTCTCGCCATGGAGGTTGCACGCTTCGCCGCCGTCCACGTGACGCCGCCGAAGTTCGCAGCCCAAGCGGACGAGAAGAAGGAAAAGGAAGACAAGGAGAAGCCGCTCAACCTCAAGGTGTTCATCCTCGAGGACGGCTACCGAGTCTCTGCCCAAGGGCAGCAGCAAGGCGCTGACGCGGGCAAGTCGGCCGACAGCAACAAGCCGACGATCCCGCTGAAGAAGCCAGGCACCGGCCTGGAAGATTTCGACCGGTACGACTACGCGGCCCTCGAAGCCGAGGCCGCGCGGTACAAGCAGCTGTTTTCCCACGAGACGGTCGTGACCGTCTCCGCCGAGAACAGCATCCCCATGCAGGTGCTCATCAACACGATGGACGCCATGCGGGGCAGCGACTGCAAGCTCCTCAAGGCGTACGCCGGCGAGGAAGTCCCGAAAGAGTGCCTGTTCTGGCAGGCCATCGTGGAAGCGGGGGCAGGCTGATGACGCCGGACGACCTCTATCTCGCCAAAAAGGCGGCCAAGAAGGCCGCTCGACGCAACAAGAACGCGGACGGTCAGGGCGACCTCAACATCACTTCGCTGATGGACGTGGTGTCCATCATCGTGGTGTACCTGCTCAAGACCTACGGATCGGACCCCGTCGTCATCATGCCGACGGCCGGTCAGAAGATCCCGATGTCGCATGCAGACGCCCCGATTCAGGACGGTATCCCCGTCTACGTCTCGACGCGCTCGATCACCTTCAACAACAAGAAGTTGGTCCAGCTCGACGAGAACGGGGAAGTCGACCCGGCGGCACTGCAAGGGCACCTCATCGGTCCCCTGTACGACGCGATGGCCGAGGAAGCCGACAAGGCCAAGCAGATGGCCGCGGCTCAAGGCCAGGAGGAGTGGTCGGGAACGTTGATTGTGGTCGGTGACCAGAACCTGCGTTTCTCCACCATCGTCAACGTCATGTTCACGGCAGGGCGCGCGGAGTACCGCGAGTTTGCGTTCTGCGTGATTCAGACCGGCGGCTAGCCGCCCGATCCTCGATTCGAGGCACGTCTCGACGCCGGGCGCTCCCACACCAGACGGGGAGCGACCCGGCGTTTGCGTCATCTGCGCGGAGATCGAATCGAGGTGAGTGGTCACGACGATCTCGTGTCGGGACAAACGACGAGGTCCGGGGTCGGAAACGTGGCGTCGTCCCGCGCGTGGTTGGACCTGCACGAATCCGCCCGAAGACGGCGGGCAATCCGTAAGGCAACGGTGTCGAATTTGTTGATGGAAGTGCCCCCACCGGGGCATCCATGTTCGGGGGGTCCGCTGGCCCCGCGCGGAGCGTCGCCTATCTTTTTTGCGCAGCCGGGTCGCTCGGCGCTCTGGTTGGTCTATTATCTTAGCTCCCAAAACCCCCAAAACTGATGGGCGAACCGAGAACCCGAGCAGCGAAGGCGCTGCACGTCTACGTGCAGGTGGATGAGCTCGTCACCGACGAGATCCACCACGCACGACAGACCCGGTTCGCGGTGCCCCGCGACGAGTACTCGGAGGTCGCCGCGTGGATCTTGGCCGGCATGGGGCTCGGCTACCTCGTCGGCTACATGTTCGAGTCGGCGCTGATCGGCTTCGTGGTCGGGATTCCCTGCATCGCGCTCGGCCTTCTGATCTACCGGCTGCGCACCGAGCCCATCGTCGGACGCTCGGTCACCGTGGGCTCGTCGTACGCCAACGACGCCGTGCTGTTCGGCGCGCGCGCTCCCTTGTCGCACAAGCTGTTCGACTTCCGCGACGACGCGTACTTCCTCGACATCCCCCAGGGCGCCCGCGGAAAGATCTCGCTGGGCAAGAAGGCCGCGTCGATCGGCCAGCTCCGCCGCAAGTTCGGCAAGGGCGACAAGCTTCGCATTCGCCTCGACCCGCGTGCCAAGGGACGGCTGCAGCTTGGCGAGAGCACGCTGCTGTTCCACTTCGACACGCCCGCGGATCCGAAGGTCCGGCTGCCGTTCCCGCTGCAGTTCAAGCCGTCGCTGGACCAGATGCTCACGCGGCGCGACCAGATCAGTCTGGCCACGTCCGCCGCGATGCTGGGCTCGTACTTCGTCTACGTCGCGACCACCGAGGTCGACGACAGCTTCGACACCGACGAGATCGACGATCGCTTCGTCCAGGCGATGGGCCTCACCGAGGAAAAGGAAGAGCCCGAGCCCGAGGAAGAGGTGGACGAGGACGAGCTCGCCCAAGAGGACGAAGAGAAGCAGGAAGACAAGCAGGACGAGCCCAAGCCCGAGCTCGACAAGAAGATGGACAAGGCGCCCGAGAAGTTCTCGGAAGCCGCCATGAAGCAGGCGCGCAACGTGGGTATCGCCCGCGTGCTCGGCACCTACGGCGGTCCGGGCGAGGGCACCGTCCTCGACGTGATCGACTCCACCGAGAACAATCTCGGCGACCTGTTCGCCCAGGGCATGACGACCACCATGCTCGCCGACGGCGGCGACATCACGCCGTTCGTCCCCGGCGGCGAGGGCATCTCGCTGCGCGGCTCGGCCGTCGAATCGACCGGGCTGGTGACGTCCGATGGTCCGGAGCTCGAGCTCAAGGACGACAAGCGCGAGCGCAAGGTCACCGCGCGGGCGAAGGCCAGCAACACCAACATCTTCGGCGACGTCGACAAGAACGCGATGCGGGCCTACGTCAACCGGCGCACCAGCGGCCTGCGCTCGTGCTACGAGAAGGCGCTGCGAACGCAGGCCGAGGCCGGCGGCAAGATGTCGTACGTCATCGAGATCAGCACGATGGGCAACGTCACCTCGGTCAAGGTCACCGAGGACACGGTCGGGATCGCCTCGGTGAAGGCGTGCGCCGTGGCCAAGATCAAGGGCTGGCGCTTTCCGCGGGGTGAGGACGCCGCGGAGATCGAATTCGCCGTGGTATTCTCGGGAGGCTGATGGGACGCATGCATCGACGCTGGATCGCCGTGCTGGGGCTACCTGTGGTGTTGACCGCGGCGACCTCGTTCGCCGGACCCGCGCCGGCCGAGCCCGCGGCGGCCGCCCCGGCGTCGGCCGAGCCCGCGGCCGCGGCGGCTCCCGCTGCCACCCCGACGACCAAGCCGGTCGCCACGCTGCGCCGTGACATGGAGGCCAACATGGCCGAGCTCGGGGAGCTGTCGGAGCAGGCGCGCCGCGACACCGACCTCGTGCGGGCCGCGTGCGTGCTCGACAAGCAGGATCGGGCCCAGGGGGTCATGGAGCTCGCCACCAGCGAGCTGCTCGTGATTCGGGACTCCAACGCGTCCGCCGAGTCCCGGCAGTTCGCCGCGGAGAAGCTGGCGGCGGCCTCCGAGCGCCTCGACGACCTCGTGGAGCAGGCCAAGACCTGCAGCGGCGACACCTCGCCCGAGCTCGCCGACGACGAGACCAACAACGACGCCGACGAGGTGCCGCTGGTGCCCGAGGCCGACCCCACGCAGAGCGGTGGGACCCCGCCCCCGGGGCCCAGCCCGGCTCCGCCCACGGTCGACGACGGGCGTCCGCCCACCGTGGGGAGCCCCTCGCAGTAGTCTCCCGGCCGACACGATCGGGCTCTGCGAAACGCGCAACCACGCGGAAATTCGCGGGTCTGCGTGACAATCGACGGGGCACGACCGGAGAAACCTGACGACCTGGAGCGATCGTCGGATCCACGGGATTCGGATCGGGTGGCCATACACGAACTTCGCCGTGGCTGGCCATGGCCCTTATTTTGAAGGGGTCCGCCGTTGCCCTACATCAAAGTCGGGGCGGCCCCTGTCGCTGACCTGATGATCACCGTGGCGCGAAAACGGCAATTCGGTAGCCTCGCCGCCGCTTCCACGGTTCGTCCCTTGGTTGGCTCTTCACGGCACACGCGGCGCCCGGTGAGGCCGCGGGTGGCCACAGTGCTGTCCCTGGCCGTCGCGCTGGTGTGCCTTCTGTGGGCCCCGGCGGCTTCGGCGACGCCGCTCAACCGCGTCGAGGACGGCGTCGGCATCAAGGTCGGCGAGCGCTCGACGTTCCACCCGGGCTTTGCCCTCGCGACGGGCGTCGATACCAACGTCTTTTACGAGGATTCGGGGGAGGGGCCGCAGGCGGCCGCGTTCATGGCTCCCACCGGGTGGCTGGGGATCGGCAACCGTCAGGTTCGCGACGGGATGCTGATGAGCCCGCCGGAGCGGTCGGGCCGCCTCATGGACTACAACATCTCGGCGATCCTCGGCTTTCGGCAGTACCTGGCCCGACGCGCCAACGTGCTGCAGCAGAGTCGGCTGTCGGGCGGCGTGCAGGCGCGACTGTACCTCCTTCCAGGTCGGCGCTTCTCGGTCACGCTCGACGAGGACTTCTTTCGCCACGCCCAGCCGAGCAACTACGACGCCGGGGCGGACTTCAACTTCAACCGCATCGACCACCGCGGCGCACTGACGTTCTTCGTGCGACCGGGCGGCGGACGGCTGTCGTTCGCGGCCGGGTACCGCAATCACTTCCTGCGGTTTCAGAACACGAGCCAGGACGTGGCGCGGGGCAACCGAATGCTCAACGGCATGCTCGGCGAGATCAAGTGGCGGTTCTTGCCCAAGAGCGCGGTGCTGTTCCGCTACACGATGGATCACACCTACTACCTCGACTGCTGCGAGGACATCGGCTCGGGCCGCAACGAGGACAACTTCGCCCATCGCATCATGGGCGGCTACCGCGGGCAGATCCTCAAGAAGGTCACCTTCGACGCGCTCGCCGGCTGGGGCCTGGGCTTTTACCGCGACGACACGAACGGGCCGAACTTCAACTCGTTTCTCGCCGACGTCGGGTTCAACTACTACCCGCGTCCGACCTCGGTCATCCACGCCAGCTTCTACCGGCAGTTCCAGGACTCGCTGCTGGGCAACTACTTCACCGACATCGGTGGTCGCGTCGGGGCCCAGCATCAGTTTCGCTGGAACATGATCGCCGGCGTCAACGCCAACCTCCTACGGCGCCGCTACGCGGGGCTGCCCGTGCCGGGCATCGAGGACGACGACATCACCGGCTACACCGGCTCCGGGGCGGGTGGCTTCATTCGCAACGACACGATGTTCGTGCTCGACGCGAAGATCGAACAGCCGCTCGGGCGGATCTGGGCGCTCGCGCTGACCTATGACCTGACGGTCGACGCGGCCAACTACCTGACGTTCTTTGCGCAGACGGACGCGGCCGGCAACCCGGCGGTCGACATTGCGGGCTATAACAAGCATGTCTTGATGTTCCTGGCGGCCATTCGGTACTGACGATGCGGCGAGCGTGGCGCGGGTGCTTGATCGGGCTGTGGCTCGTCGTCGCGTGCGACCCGCCGGCGGAGAATCCGACGCTGCCGCCGCCGAAGGCCACGCAGGCGTCCGAGAAGCTCGGACCCGGCGACGTGCTCGACATCCGCGTCGCCGATCAAAAGGAGCTGTCGGGCGAGTACGTCGTCGACGACGACGGCATGGTCCGCTTCCCGTGGATCGGCAAGGTGGCCGCACAGGGGCGGGCACCGTCGGCGATCGCCCAGGACATCGAAAAGGCCCTCGAGGACGGGTGGCTGCGCCAGCCCCAGGTGTCGGTGCGGATCATGCAGCGCCAAAACCGGGAGGTCAGCGTCCTGGGCCAGGTCGGGGAGCCCGGCTCGTACGAGTACAAGGAACGCTTGACGCTCGTTCAGGCGATCTCGCTGGCGGGCGGCATGAACCCGCTGTCGCAGCCCAAGAAGGTCAAGCTCATCCGGGAGACCGATGCGGGCCGGCAGACCTTCGAGATCGACGTGACGGCCATCATCGAGCGGGGTGAGCCGGACCTGCCGCTCGAGCCCGGGGACATCGTCTTCGTGCCGGAATCGAAGATATGAGCGAGCCGCTTTTTAGGGCTTGGGCGCCGATCAGATAGACTTGGCCGGCCGCACGGATGAGCGACCGTCCAGAGCCAGTGTTGGGGATCGACCTCGGCACCACGAACTCCGCGTGCGCGGTGGTGCGCGACGGTCGCGCGTCGGTGGTGCGACGAGGTGAGGACCGGATCGTCCCGTCCGTGGTCGCGGCGCTGCCCGACGGCTCGATCGTGGTCGGCAATCGGGCCAAGCGGCGGCGGGCGATCGACCCCACGCAGGTGGTCTACAGCGCCAAGCGGTTGATCGGCCGGCGGTACTCGTCGCCCGAGGTGCAGCGCATGCGCATGCTCGTGCCCTACGAGATCCGGGAGGGCAACAACGAGTCGGTCGTCGTCGAGCTCGGGGCGCGGCTGCACAGCATCGTCGAGCTGTCGGCGTACATCCTCACGTACTTGCGTGAGATGGCCGAGGAGGCGCTGGGGGAGCGGGCCACGAAGGCGGTCATCGCCGTGCCCGCCAACTTCACGGACAGCCAACGCAGCGCGACCCGCATCGCGGCGCGACTGGCCGGCCTCGACGTGATCCGCGTGATCAACGAGCCGACCGCGGCGGCGCTGGCCTACGGCTACATCGAGGACACCGACCGGCGCATTGCCGTGTTCGACTTCGGCGGCGGCACCTTCGACGTCACGATCCTGCAGATCACCCGCAACGTGTTCGAGGTCCTCGCGACCTCGGGCGAGATGTTCCTGGGCGGCGACGACATCGACGAGGCGATCCAGCAGGCGATGGCCGACGTCTTCGAGAGCCAGCACGGCATCAGCCCGCGCGGGAACCCGCTGGCGATGGAGCGGCTTCGCGCGGTGGCCGAGCAGGTCAAGATCCAGCTGTCGGAGACCGACAAGGCGTCCGTTCGCGTCGACGACGTGATGCCCGGGCAGGCCGGCAACCTCGAGTTCACGCTGTCGGAGGTCGACCTGCGCCAACGCGCCGGCGGGATCATTCGGCGGACGGTGCCGGTATGTCAGGACGCGCTGCGTGCCGCGGGGCTGCGACCCGACCAGATCGACGAGATCGTGCTCGTCGGCGGCACCACCCGGCTGCCGATCGTGCGCGAGGTCGTGCACGAGGTGTTCGGCAAGCCGCCGCAGACCTCGATCAACCCGATGAGCGTGGTGGCCGTGGGCGCCGCCATTCAAGGCGCGGCGCTGATGGGCTCGCTCGTGCCGATGGCCGACGGCACGGTGGGCACCGCGAACCCGGCGGCGAGCGCGGTGCTGCTCGACGTGGCGCCGCGTAGTCTCGGCGTGCGTACGATCGGCGGCTACGTCGACTTCATCATCGAGCGCAATACGCCGATCCCGGTCGAGCAGACGCGGCTGTTCACGACCACCGCCGACGCGCAGCGGTTCGTGCGGATCCAGGTCTGCCAGGGGGAAGAGGAAGAGTTCGACCGCAACCTCAAGCTCGGCGAGCTCGTGCTGTCGGGACTGCGGGAAGCCCCGCGGGGCGAGGTGACGATCGCGGTCACGTTCGAGATCAACGCCGACGGTTTGCTCGAGGTGCGGGCGCGCGATCGCGACACCGGCCAGCAGCAGTCGACGACGATGCGCGTGCTCGGCGGACTCACCGACGACGAGGTCTCGGAGATGGCCCAGCGGATGTGGCGCGACGGGTCGGGGGTGGCGCCGCTGCCGAAGGCACCCGGCGACGTGGCCGGCGGCTGAGCCGCGGCGATGCGAGGGTGCTAGGATGGCCGCGCGATGAACAGCGAGGACGACTTCATCGCCGAGATCATGCGGCTGTCGGAGGGGCTCGACGACCTGTCGTACTACGACTTCCTGGGGCTGCAGCCCGGCTGCGACTACGTCGCGGTGCGCGACGGCTTCTACTCGCGGGCCCAGCGCTACCACCCCGACCAGTTCGTGCACCGCGGCGGCGAGAGCCTCAAAGCGGCGGTCTACGAGGTCTTCAAGCGCATGACCGAGGCGTACAACGTGCTGCTCGATCCGGAGCTGCGCGTGCTGTACGACGACGCGCGCAAGCGTGGGGAGGCGCGGCTTTCGGAGGTGGCACGGGCGCGTCGCAGCACCACCGAGGAGCGCCAGGTCTCCAACACGTTCGCGCGGATCTACCTGCGGTCGGCCAAGAAGAAGCTCGCGCGCGGGATGATCGTGCCGGCGTGGATCGACGCCAAGCTGGCGCTGAGCCTGGAGTCGGCACCGCCGCTGCAGCGACTGCTCGCCGACATCGAGTCGCAGCCCGGCGCGCCGGTCGGGGATGGGCGGGGCTCGTGAACGCGCCGGTACCCACGAACCCGCGCAAGGCGCGGGTGCAGCGCGAGACGAAGGAAACGCAGATCACCGTCGAGCTCACGTTGCCGCCGGAGGCGCAGCCGTCGCTGGACGTGCGCACGCCGGTGCCGTTTCTCAGCCACATGCTCGAGGCGCTCGGCAAGCACGGCGCGCTCGCGCTGTCGGTCGATGCGGCCGGCGACATCGAGATCGACGGGCACCACACGGTGGAGGACACCGGGCTCGTGCTCGGGTCGGCGATCGACCAGGCGCTGGGCAGTCGCGCCGGGATCACGCGGTACGGGCACTTCTCCCTCGCGATGGACGAGACCCTCGTCGACTGCGCGATCGACCTCGGCGGTCGGCCGTATCTGGTGTTCGACCTGCCGGCGATCGAGGGCAAGTGGATCGGCGCGTTCGACTGCGATCTGGTCAAGGAGTTCTTTCAGGCGTTGTCGGTGACGGCGCGGATGAACCTGCACCTGCATCTGCGCACGGGGGGCAACGCGCACCACGTGGTGGAGGCCGCGTTCAAGGCGTTCGCGCGGGCGCTGCGGATGGCGTGTACGCCCGACCCGGCGCTGGCGGGGAGCCTGCCCTCCACCAAGGGCGCCATCTGACGTAGGCTGCGGCCGCCATGGCCGCAGATCCGACCCGTGATGCCCGCGCCGAGCTGGCGCTGCGTGAAGAGCTCTCGAGCTACAACGCCGGACCCGATGCCGCGTCCAAGGGCGCCGAGGGGCTGCAGGCCGCCAAGGCCAAGGCGGCCAAGGCGGTCGAGAAGGTCCACGCCGCCGGTCGTTCCACGGCCCACGAGCGCATCGAGCTGCTGCTGGACGAAGGCTCGTTCGTCGAGCTCGACCCCTTCGTGACGCACGCGTGCAACGACTTCGGGATGCCGTCCAAGAAGGCGTACGGCGACGGGGTCGTCACGGGTCACGGCACGGTCGACGGCCGACCCGTCTTCGTGTTCGCGCAGCAGCCGGAGGTGTTCGGCGGCAGCCTCGGGATGGCGCACGCGCGCAAGATCTGCAAGGTGATGGACCTGGCGACGAGCGTGGGGGCGCCGGTCATCGGGCTCAACGACTCCGGCGGGGCGCGGATCCAAGAAGGGGTCGAGAGCCTCGCGGGCTACGCCGAGATCTTCAAGCGCAACGTGCTCGCATCCGGGGTGGTGCCGCAGATCTCGGTGATTCTCGGGCCGTGCGCGGGCGGGGCGGTGTACTCGCCGGCGCTGACCGACCTCATCGTGATGGTCGACGACACGAGCTACATGTTCATCACCGGCCCCGAGGTCATCAAGGCGGTCACCCACGAAGAGGTGACCAAAGCCGAGCTCGGCGGCGCGCAGCCGCACAACGAAAAGAGCGGCGTGGCGCACTTTCGCCGACCCGACGAGGCGTCCGCGCTCGGCCTGGTGCGCGAGGTGCTGTCGTACCTGCCCTCGAACAACCTCGACGACGTGCCGCACCAACCGACCACGGACTCGGCCGATCGCGACTGCACGGAGCTGGTGGATCTGGTGCCGCCCGATCCCAGCAAGCCGTACGACATCCGCGAGATCGTCACGTCGGTCGCCGACGACGGGCACTTTCTCGAGGTGCAGGAGCACTTCGCCAAGAACATGGTGATCGGGTTCATCCGGATCGCGGGGCAGAGCGTGGGCGTGATCGCCAATCAGCCGCTCGTCCTCGCGGGGTGCCTGGACATCGATGCGTCCGTGAAGGCGGCGCGGTTCGTGCGGATGTGCGACGCGTTCTCGGTGCCGCTGCTGACGCTGGTCGACGTGCCGGGGTTTCTGCCGGGCACCGAGCAGGAGTTCGGCGGGATCATTCGGCACGGGGCCAAGCTGCTGTACGCGTTCACCGAGGCCACGGTCCCCAAGGTCACGCTGGTGACGCGCAAGGCGTACGGCGGGGCCTATGACGTGATGGCGTCCAAGCACATCCGCGGCGACATCAACCTCGCGTACCCCTCCGCGGAGATCGCAGTGATGGGCGCCGAGGGGGCGGTCAACATCATCTTCCGGCGCGAGCTCGCGGCCGCCGAGGATCCGGCCGCCAAGCGCAAACAGCTCGTCGACGACTACCGCGCCGTGTTCGCCAGCCCCTACAAGGCGGCCGAGCTCGGCTTCATCGACCGCGTGATCCGACCCGAGGACACGCGTCGCGTGGTGGCCAACGCGTTCGCGATGCTGGCCAACAAGCGCCAGGACAACCCGCGGCGCAAGCACGGCAACATTCCGCTGTAGCGGCCGCGTCGTCGCGGGCTCCGATCACGGGGACGCCCGGTCGGTCTGTTCGCCGTCGCCCTCGCGCGACGGTTCGTACTGGAAGACGTCGTCGAGTCGGACGCCGAACTCGTGGGCGATCCGAAACGCGACCAGCAGCGAGGGCGAGTACTTGTTGGTCTCGATGGCCAGCAGGGTCTGTCGACTGACCCCCACGCGCTCGGCGAGCTGTTGCTGGGTCAGATCGCCATGCCGCAGACGAAGCTCGCGAATGCGGTTGCGGATCGGTGGCTTGTCGCGGCCCACTCAGATCCCTCGCCGGTAGTAGACCAGGCGCAGGACTTTCTCGAGCACCTCCGACACGAACAACGCCAGCAGGAGTCCGTGGGCGATCCAGACCCGCTCGACGGGCAACGCGAGCACGAACATGCCGACGACCACGCCGACGCCGAGGACCCAGCTCGAGTTGTGCTCGGCTCGCCAACCGATGATGCGGTCTCGCTCGTCCGCGGGCTCCGGCCGGCCGGTGATCGCGGCGACGGCATGCGCGGCCGAGACGACGATGGCGAGCAGCACGACCACCACGATGAGCAGCGGCAGGAACGCGACGAGATGGGTGATGCCCGAGGCGAGCATCCAGCCCGCGATCCCGAAGTAGGCGCCGAACAGCACGATGAGCGCCACGAGGGTGATCCAGGCGCTCTTCTCCTCGAAGGAGGCTCCGGAGGAAGAGTCGAAGATTTTCGACATGGTG
>CALBMM010000289.1 GCA_937896535.1 uncultured Pseudomonadota bacterium | reverse complement strand
GGCGAGCGCATCGCTCATCGACTCGTCGGGTTCCGGCTCTGGCTCTGGCTCGGGTTCGGGTTCGGGCTCTGGCTCGGGTTCGTCCACGAGGGCGTCGAACGCGGCGTCGGTCTCGTTGCCGAGGGCCTCGCTCGCCGCGTCGGCCGGCGGCTCTTCCATCTCGGCGAACTCCTCGTCGAACTCCTCCATCGGCAGCGTTGTGCTGGCCGAGCCGTCGTCGATGTCCTCGATGTCGACTTCGAGCGCCTCGGACACGTCCTGCACGGGGTCGGACGGCAGCTCGATGAGCCCACCCACGGCGGCGACGAGGCTCGTGTCCGCGATCGGGAGCTTGAGGTACTCGTCGGCGTGGGTCTTGAGGTTCTTGTGCTGCGAGAACACGTCGTCGGAGACGTCCGACGCGTACATCACGAGCGGGATGTACTTGGTCTCGTCGTTGCGACGCAGCTTGTTGCACACCGAAAAGCCCGACACGTTGGGCAACTCGACGCGCAAGAAGATGATGTCGGGCGGGGACGTGCGCGCGATGGTCATCGCTTCCGGCGCATCCGGCGTCGCCGTGAACTCGAACCCGTACGGATGCAGGGCACCGCGGATGCTGTCGGTGGCAGCTTCGTCGCCGTCGATGATCAGCGCGGAGAACACGAACGGCAGGGTAGCTTTTCACCCCATCGTGCGGAAGCCCTCGCGCACCGACCCGCCCCTCGGGGGAGGATCGGCGAGCGGGGGCCTGCCGGGCGGACCTGAGCGGGGCCCGTCAGCCCTGGCGAAAGCCGAGGGCGAACCGCAAGAGTGCCGAGACGTCCGCAGGAGACCGTTGCCCCTCATCGTCGACGATGGCCTCCCCTACGGGGCGAATCGAGGCGCCTTCGAGGCGAACGGTGTGGACGACGGAGTCGACGACGAAGTGGAGGACCGCGGCCCCTCGGTCGTCGCGCTCGAGGTGGTACTGGCGACCACCCACCGACATCGGCTCACCCCGCAGCGCCGAGCCGTCCGAGCGTTGCTGGCGGTCGATGAAGTGGTGTCCCGTCGGCTCGCCGCCGCGCATCAGCTCGAACCGCAGTCGAGCGGCGTTCGCCGTGGAACCATCGACATCGGCCCCGACGAGCTGGACCTGGTCGGTGACGCCCGCGGCGTGGGGCACCTGCGGCTCGAACCCGACCCGCGGCTCCAGCTTCGAGAGCGCGTGCGTCGGATCCGGCTCGTCCTGAACGTTCGCACTCGTCTCGGGACGCACGCGCGTGCTGGGCGAAAGTGCACTGGCCATCCCGACCGGGGTCGTGCCCGGCTCGGCAGTGGGTACCGACGCGTCCTTGACCACGAAGAACAAGCCGACGGCCGCGGCGGCGGCAGGCACCATGATCATCGAGCCGCGCCCGAGATCGGACAGGCGCGATCGCACGCGCGTCCACCAGCCCGGCGGTGCGGGCGTGGGCGGGACCACGGTGGCCGCGGCTTCGCGATCGACCTCGTCGAGCGCGAGCAGGATCTTGGCGCGCACGGCCTGCGGCGCCGGCTCGCGTGGCAGGGCGCGCAGCGTCGCGCGGACCCACGACTGCTCGCTGACCGCGGCGCGGCAGCCCTTGCAGCTTTCGAGGTGGCCCGCGACGCGGTCGCATTCTTCCTCGGAGAGCTCACCGTCCACGAAGGGCTGCAGCAGCCCGGCGACGTCGGAGCATTCCGATCGGATATCTGACAAGCTCATGCGTTGCCTCGTTTACGGTAGTCGGCGAGTTGGACGGTCTTGCCGTCGGAGGATTCGTCTTCCGATGCTTCGACGAGACCGAGCTCCACGGCGTGATCGTGCAAGAGTTTGTGGAGCAGCTTGCGGCCACGATAGATGCGGCTCATGACGGTGCCGATGGGGCACTCCATGACCTCGGCGATCTCCTTGTACGCGAGTCCCTCGAGGTCGGCGAGAATGACGGCGGTACGGTAGTCCTCGGGCACGAGCTCGAGAGCGGCGTCGATGTGCTCGCGCGTCAGACGGCGCGAGATCGCAGCTTCGGGACCGGGGAGCTGCTGCGTCGGGCGAGCCACCGCGGCGTCCGAGCCCAGCGAGCTCAGCTGCGCCTCGAGGTCGGTCTGTGCGGTGCGACGACGGGTGTTGCGGTGGTAGCGGTTGATGAACGTGTTGCGCAGGATCGTGAAGAGCCACGCTTTGATCGAGGTGCCCGTCTTGAACGTGTGCCAAAAGCGGTAGGCACGAACGAAGGTGTCCTGGACGAGGTCCTCGGCTTCCGCGGGGTTGCGGGTCAGCCGGAGTGCGGCACCGTAGATGCTGTCGAGCTGGGGGAGGGCGGTGGCTTCGAATTGCTTGCGGCGGTCTTGGTCCGATCCCGGAGGGCGGTCGTTGTCGTTCATCTTGCAAGGGCCGAGAACAGAACCCGGCCAACCCTTATTCCCTCCGCTAGGGTAGCGCACGGCCGCGATCTCGCGATCGCGCATTCTTCGCCCCGACGTGGCGCGATCGCAGGACGCGAGTCGACATCGCGGTGAGCGCGCGCGGTTATCCTCCGCCCATGGCCGCCTACGAAAGCCCGCTCGCGACCCGCTACGCCACGGCACAGATGCTCGACAACTTCGGTGACTTGCGGCGCGCCAAGCTGTGGCGACAGCTGTGGATCGCCCTCGCCGAGTCCGAGCGCGAGCTCGGCGTGCCGATCATCGAGCGGCAGATCGAGGCGCTGCGGGCCCACCTCGACGACGTCGACTTCGCACGCGTCGCCGAGCTCGAGGCCGAGCTGCGCCACGACGTGATGGCGCACGTGCGGGCGTGGGGCGAGAAGGTCGGACCCGAGGCGGAGAAGATCATTCATCTCGGGGCGACGAGCTGCTTCGTCGCCGACAACGCCGAGCTCGTGATGATCCGCGACGGCCTCGACCTGCTGATGGACCGGATGTACGTTGTGCTCGACCAGCTGCGCGCGTTCGCGGTGGCGCAACGGGCCCAGCCCACGCTCGCGTACACGCACTACCAGCCCGCGCAGCTGACGACCGTGGGCAAGCGCGCGTGTCTGTGGCTTCAGGATCTTGCCATGGACCTGCAGTCGCTGGACATGCTGCGCGACCGTATCCAGCTGCGCGGTGCGAAGGGAACGACCGGGACGCAGGCGTCGTTTCTGTCGCTGCTCGACGGCGACCACGACAAGGTCCGCAAGCTCGATGCGCGGCTGGCCGAGAAGATGGGGTTTTCGGCGACGGTGCCGGTGACCGGACAGACCTATCCGCGCAAGTTCGACGCTTGGGTGCTGCACACGCTGGCGGAGGTTTGCGCGTCCGCGGCGAAGTTCGCCTCCGACATCCGGTTGCTGTCGCACGAGCGCGAGGTCGAAGAGCCCTTCGGCAGCAAGCAGATCGGCTCGAGCGCGATGGCGTACAAGCGCAACCCGATGCGGAGCGAGCGGATCTGCTCGCTGGCGCGCTTCGTGCTGTCGCTGGCGACGAGCCCGCCGCAGACCCACGCGCAGCAGTGGCTCGAGCGCACGCTCGACGACAGCGCGAACCGTCGGCTCGTGCTCACCGAGGGGTTCTTGGCCACGGACGCGGTCTTGAACCTGATGGCCGACGTCACCGCCGGCCTCGTCGTCCATCCCGCCGTCATCGCGGCGAACATGGCCGACGAGCTCGCGTTCATGGCCACGGAGAACGTGATCATGAACGGCGTGCGAGCCGGGGGGAGCCGACAGGTCCTTCACGAGCGCATCCGCGAGCACAGCCTCGCGGCCGTCGCTCGCATGAAAGAGGAGGGCGCGGCCAACGATCTGCTCGACCGCATGCGCGGCGACGAGATGCTCGCGCCACACGTCACCGCGGCGGCGATCGACCCGGCGCGCTACGTCGGGCGCGCGCCGGAGCAGGTCGACGAGTTCGTGGGCGAGGTGCTGCAGCCGTTGCTGGACGCGCACGCTCACCGCCGGGGTCGCTTCCGCGCCGCCGTCAGCGTGTGAATGCGTCAGCCGATCAGGTCCGACAGTGCCTGACCGAGATCGGCGAACTTGAACGCAAAGCCGGCTTCGCTCAGTCGCTTGGGCTCGGCACGCTGGCCGGTGAGCAGCAGGTCGGCCATCTCGCCGAACACCGCCCGCAACGCGAACTTCGGGGCGGGAATGATCGTCGGGCGACGGACGGAACGTCCGAGCGCACGCGCGAACTCGGTGTTGGGCACCGGGTTGGGAGCGACGACGTTGAGGGGGCCCGACAGCTCGGCAGACTCCAGCGCGTGCACGAAGGCGGCGACGGTGTCGTCGAGGTGGATCCAGGGCACGTACTGATCGCCCGAGCCGAGCCGACCGCCGAAGCCGAGGCGGAACGCGGGCAGCATCTTGGCGAGCGCACCGCCGCCGCGGCCGAGCACCATGCCCAGCCGCATTCGGACGACGCGGACGCCGAGCTCGCTCGCGGCCTCGGCTTCCTTCTCCCAGGCGACGGCGACCTGCGCGGTGAAGTCGGGGCCCGCGGGGGCGGTCTCGTCGACCGTGGTGTCGCCGGTGTCGCCGTAGTAGCCGATGCCCGAGGCGCAGATCAGCGTGGACGGCCGTGGGTCGGCGGCCTGCAGGGCCTCGACGACGCGGCGGGTACCGTCGACGCGGCTGCCGAGGATCGCGGCTTTGCGCTCGTCGGTCCACCGACCGCCGGCGATGCTCTCGCCGGCCAGGTGCACGACGGCGTCGTAGCCCGACAGTGCGTCGGCAGGAACGAAGCCTTCTTCGACGGACCATCGCAGCTTCGCGGGCGTGTCGGTGCGACGAGCGGCGACGACGAGATGGTCGCGCTCGCGCAGGGCAGCCCGGAGGGGTCCACCGACGAAGCCGCTGGCGCCTGTGATCGCGATCTTCACGGGGGCGGCCAACCCATACCCGAAAAAAGATCGATCGTCAGGGGTCGGTGGGGCGCAGGGCAAACCGCAGCGCATCCCCGTCCAGCGTGACGTCGACGCCGAAGACGTCGGCGAGCTCGTCCGGACGGAGCACTTCGGTCGCGCCGCCGAACCGGTGTCCGCCCTTACCGTCCGCGAGCAGACACAGCGCATCGTCGCCGTGGCGTCGCGCCAGATCGAGGTCGTGCAGCGCCGCGAGGACCGCGTGCCCCTGGTCGGCGAGGCGGCGCAGCAGGGCCAGCAACGACAGCACGTGGGCGATGTCGAGGGCGGCGGTGGGCTCGTCCATCACGAGGGTCGTCGCGCCGGTGGCGAGCATGCGCGCGATCATGACCCGCTGGCGCTCGCCCCCCGACAGCGTGGCGACGCGGCGGTCGGCGAGGTCGCGGGCCCCCACGGCCGCGAGGGCGTGGTCGACCGCGGCCCGGTCGGCGTCGCGGGGTCCGGCGATCCGCGACAGGTACGGCGCGCGACCCAACGACACGAGCTCGCGGACGTCGAGGTCGTGCACGAGCGGGGTGGACTGGGGAAGGTACGCGAGCCGACGGGCGCGCTCGCGCGGGGGCATCCGGGCCATGGCGTGACCGTCGATGGTGACGGTGCCGGCGTCGAGCGGGCGCGCGCCGACGAGCCCGCGCAGCAGCGTGGTCTTGCCGCTGCCGTTGGGGCCGACGACGACGGTGACCCGACCCGGCTTCGCTTGCAGGTCGAGGTCGGCAACGAGCCACGGACCGTCGGGGATCCGCACGCCCGCGCCGTGCGTCGCCAGCGTCACGTCGCCCCCTCGCCGTGGCGACGCAGCAGCCACACGAGCACGGGTCCGCCGACGAGCGCTGTCACGACCCCCGGCGGGATCACGACCGAAGTGACGGCGCGGGTCAGCACGTCGACCGCGAGCAGGCCCGCCGCGCCGGCGAGGGCCGACAGTGGCAAGAGCCGGCCGTGCCCGGGTCCCGCGGCCAGACGCACGATGTGAGGGACCACGAGGCCGACGAAGCCGATCACGCCGCACAACGCGGTGGCTGTGCCGACGAGCAGCGCGATCGTGCCGAGGGCGACGCGGCGCAGTCGAGGCAGCTGCACGCCGAGGCTGTGCGCGGTGTCGTGGCCGAGGCTGAGCGCGTCGAGGTCCACGCGCAGCCACAGCGCCGCGACCAGACCCACGAGCGTCGGCACGAGCGCGGCGCCCAGGTGCGCCCAGCTGCGGCCCTCGAAGCTGCCCATGAGCCAGCGGACGATCTTCAGGCCGAGGTCCCAGCGCTCCGAGGACAAAGCGAGCATCAGCGTCGTGATCGCGCCGGCGACCGAGGCCAGGGCGATGCCGGTCAGCAAGACGGTGGCGACACGGCTGGCGTCGGCGCAGATCCACAGCAACAGGGCGAGGCTGACCGCTGCCCCGATCGCCGCGAGCCCGGGGGTGACCCACAGGCCCATGGCATCGAGGCCGAGTGCGAACCCGAACACGGCGAAGGTCGCCGCGCCGGCGCTGATCCCCAGCACGCCCGGCTCGGCCAGTGGGTTGCGCAGCAGGCCCTGCGTCACCGCACCGGCGATCCCGAGAGCGGCCCCGACGACGGCGGCGCACAGTGCCCGGGGCACCCGCAGGTCCCACACGAGCGCGTCGAGGGTGAGGGCGGTCGGGTCGGGCGCGCCGCCGCCGAGTCGACGCACGACGATCTCGAGCGCCGTCGACAGGGACACGTCTCCGGGGCCCACGACGAGGGCCGCCAGCAGCAGCGCGACGAGCACCAGCGCCGCCGCCAGCTCGGCGCGGTGCGTCACGCCGCCTCCGGGTGATGCGCGGCGAGGGCCGCGACCGCGTCGAGCATGCCCTCGCCCGAGGCGTACAGCGACGCCGAGGCGATCGCGACGATGTGGCCGTGGCGTGCCGCGCGGGTCGCCGACAGGCCGGGGCGCGCCGCGAGGTCGGCGACGATCGTCGCGGCGTCTCCGGGACCGGCGGGCACGACCAGGTACTCCGGATCCCACGCCACGATCTGCTCGAGCGAGACGCGGCGGTGGCCGGTCTCGCCGCGGTCGGCGGCGAGGTTGGCAAAGCCGGCGGCGCGGGCGATGTCGTCGAAGCTCGTGGCGGCGCCGGCGACGTTGCCCTCGGAAAAGCTCAGCACGAGCGGGCGCTGCGTCACTTTCGGCGAGACCTCGGCCAGGCGCGCGTCGAAGCGAGCGACGAGCTCGCGACCGGCCTCGGGCAGGCGCACGGCCTCGGCGATGCGGGCCGCGTTGCGACGGTAGTCGTCGAAGCCGTCGAAGCCCGACAGCGTCACCGTCTCGATGCCGGCGTCGGTGATGAGCCGTCGGGTCTCCGCGGCGGTGAAGTCGGCGACGATCACCAGGTCCGGCGTCAGCGACAGCAGCGACTCGGAGGTCAGCGGCGCGCGCTCGACGGCCTCGGGCCAAGCACCGGCCACGGCGCTGTAGCGGGCGTCGTCGGCCAGGGCGCTGATCGCCACGACCTGCGCGCGTGCCCGATCGCCGAGGGCCCACAGCACCTCGTCGCTGAGCACGGTCTGCGAGACCACGCGGCGATCCCCGGACTTCGCGGTGCCATGGGAGCGTGCGCTGCAGCCGACGGCGAGCATCGACGTGGCGATGCCGCGGCACAGCGTGCGCCGGCGCAGTCGTGTCACCGGACCTCGCCGTCGGTGCGGGCGATCGCGTCGAGGTCGAACCCGCCGTTGCCGCCGACGCACCACAGCTCCTCGCCGTAGTACTCGCGGGTGCGGTCGGCGATCCGGACGTAGCGGATCTCGGTCAGGCCGAGGTCGGCGAGGTCGAAGGCGTCGCCGCCGGCCGTCGCGGGATCGATGATGTCGGCCCCGTCGGCGACGAGGGTGGGGGCGACGCCGGCGCAGCCTTCGGCGGGCCAGCCGTCGTCGACGTCGCAGTCGAAGCCGTACCAGTCGTTGCCGTCGGGGCTGACGAGCACGCGGCCCGGCTCGCTGAACGTTTCCTCGCCGGCCGCGAAGGCGTTCTCGAACACGATGAAGTCGGGGCCCTCGACGTCGCGCACGGGGCGGCCGAAGAAGGCGAGGGTGATCTGGCCGCCGCAACCCAGCGACGCGACGTCGAGCGAGCCCTTCGTCTCGGTGCCGCCCTGGGGCGGACCGAGGACGATGTCCGGGAGCGCGTCGTGACCGAAGCGGGCCCCCTCGGCCGCCGCGAGATTCTCGAGGCAGTCGACGAACGGGTCGGCGTCGTCGGCCTCGTCGATGGCGCACGTGAACGCGATCGCGGCGCCCTCGGGTCCGGCGATCGGGTCGGTCGTCGGCGACGGCGCGCCGTCGGGGTCGCAGCCGGGCACGGCGATCGCGGCCAGGAGCACGAGGAGGCGAGGACGTGGCGTCATGGCAGGGTCACGATCGAGTAGGGGGGAAGGCCGGTCGAGAGCGGACCGGCGAGCGAAGACGGGGGATCGGTGGTGGTGTCGAACCGCCACAGGCCGGGGGCGTCGTGGCGCGTGCTGCCGTACCAGAGCTCGGTGCCGACGAGCTCGAGGGTGTGCTCGACGGAGTCGAAGCCGGCGGCGAAAGGCTCGGGTACGGCCGGCGCGTGGTCGTCCAGACCCACGCGATACAGCTGTACCTGCGAAAAGTCGGCGTCGTAGATCGCGAGGAACGCTTGCGTGCCGTCGTCGCTGACGTCGAACGATTGCGGCTGCAGGAAGTCGGCGGCGCCGGCCTCCACGAAGCGCGACGCCGGGACCGCCCAGGTGACCTCGCCCGCGGACAGGTCGATCCGCTCGATGCCGGTCGAAAGACCCAGCAGCGTCTGCCCGCTCGGGTCGGTCGGATCCCGCCGCAGCTGCCGCAGCCAGGTGCCCAGGGTGGGCAGGACGTCGACGGTTTCCGTGGACGGATCGGCATCGACGACCGCACGCGCGTGCAGGTCGATCGCCACCAGCGCGTCCTCGCCCCGCGGGGACAGTGACCCGTCGAGGCGCTGCGTGACCACGTACATCGATGCGCCGCAGGCGACGGCTGCGCTCGCGTCGGGGTTGCCATCGTCGTCGGCGACCACCGACAGATCGATCTCGCCGACGACCGCCCGGGCCGGCACTTGGAGCGGGTCGAGCTCCACGATGCCCGCCTCGCCGAACGAGGTGACCAACAGGTGCCCATCCGGTCCGGCGACGACCGCGTGTGGGTTGCGGCTGGGCGCGTCGTGGGAGGTGGGCACCGCGACCTGGCCGCGGACGTTCCACGTGCTCGGGTCGAAGGTGTCGATGCGGTCGAGCCCGAAGCGGTGCACGACGACCACGTGGCCACCGACGACGAACGGGACGGCGTCGGTGCTGCCGACGGCCACGTCGAGCTCGAGCGTGCCCGTCGCGAGGTCGACGACCGACAGCGCGCCGGTCGAAAAGTCGGTCGTGGTCACGAGCAGTCGCGTCGGGTCCGGGGCATCGAGGTCGCAGGCGGTCGTCGGCGCGAGCAGGTCCGGACGCACGACGGTGCCGGGGCCGTCGGGATCGTCGGGCGGGCCGAGCGACTCGCCGTCGGAGGCCGGGGCGCAACCGCACACGAGCGCGGTGAGGGCGAGGGAGCGTCTCATCCGCGCCGCTCCTTGCGTCGCCAGGGGATGTCGACGCGCGCCTGCACCCACAGGCTGCGCCCGGGCAACGGAAAGCCCAGGAAGTCCGAGACCGGCGTCGGGGTCGGGGTGGCGGTGTCGATCGCCAGTCGCGTCGCGGCCGTGCGCACGTCCAGCAGGTTGCGCACCGTCGCCGAGAGCCAAAGCCGCTGCGCGAGCCGAAGCTGCACGCCGACCGCCTGCAGCGCGCGCGGGGGCAGGGAAAGGCGTCCGCTCGGATCGAGATACGAGCCGGCGATCACGTCGACCGTGTACGAGACGCGCGGCTCGAGCTCCACGCCCCGCACGCGCGTCGGCCAGCCGGCCGAGGTCGTCGCGAACAGCTCGTGGGCGGGACGACCGGGCAGCGGTCGGCCGTTCTGGGCCGGGTCGTCGACGTCGGCGACGGTGTCCAGGAACGTGTAGCTGGCCTGCAGTCGCAGCCAGCGTCGATGGGGCTCGAGCACGGCCGCGAGCTCGGTGCCGCGGATCCGGGCCGCGTCGACGTTGACCGGCCGCGTGGTCGGGCCGGCCGCGACCCATTGGATGAGGTCGCGCGCCCAGACCGAGAACGCCGAGGCCTGCGCGTACACGTCGAGCCCGTGGCCGGCGTGGTCGAAGACGAGGCCACCGTCGGCCATCGTGCTGGTCTCTGGTCGCAGGCCCTCGTTGCCGACCACGTAGCCGCGGTCGCCGAACAGCTCGGCCAGATTGGGGGGGCGGAACGCACGACCCACCGTCGCGCGGACCGACCAGCGCTCGCTCAGGCGCACGCGCGTGCCCAGGCGCGGGGCGAAGCCGACGCGCTCGTCGTTGCGGCCGGTGTCGTCTTGCTCGCCGGCATCGGTCGCGACGGCGAAGCGGCTCGCGATCGCGTCGACGCGTACCGTCGCCGCCAGCAGCAAACGCTCGTCGAACGCTCGCTGGGTCAGGTCCGCGCCCGCCCCGAACCAGGCACGACCGCGACGGGCGTCGCCGCTGGTGCCGACGGTCGTGGCCCGCTCGCGCACGTCGATCCACTCGGTGCGATGATCGGCGACGAGCGTGAGCGTCGCGCCGCGCCAGGTCGTCAACGTCATGCGCGGCGACACGTAGACGTCGAGCGTCGTGGCGCGCTCGTCGTCGCGCCCGATCCCGATCTCGGACCGAGGGTCCTCGAACGTTCGCTGGCCGACGCCGAGTCCGAACACCCAGGTCAGTCGACCGCGCGGGCTGCCGAAGGGACGTCGCTGCACGCTCGCGGTCGTGCGCGCCGACAGCTGACTGGCCCGGGCCGCGTCGGCCCGCACGCCGAGCCGACCCGGGACCCCGTTGCGCTTGTACGAGACGAGCTGGCCGCCGCGCACGAGGGTGTCGCCGCGGTCGTGGAGAACGCGGGCCTGCGCGACGATGCGGTCGAAGTCGTTGTTGGCACGCCGGGTGGTGAGGTCGTCGGAGCCGATCGTCGGCGTCCCGGCGTCGTCGTAATAAGGATAGTTGCCGGTCGCCCCGTCGTAGGCCGCGACCGCGCCCAGCGCCCAGCGAGCGCCGAGCGGGGTCTGGACGCTGCCGTGGGCGCGGCGGGCCCCGAACGAGCCGACGCCCGCGACCACGCTCGCGCGGGGATCGGGTCGCGGGTCCAAGCCGGACAGATCGATCGCGCCGCCGACCGCGGCTGCGCCGTACTCGACGGGCACGTAGCCGCGGTAGACGTCGATGCGACCGAGTCCGGTCACCGGTAGCGTCGACAGGTCGACCTGGCCCGCGAGGCTGTCGCCGAGAGGGACGCCGTCGAGGAAGATGGGCACCTGCTGCGGGGCGCTGCCGCGGATCGAGACGGCCGCGAACTGACCGAGCCCGCCGACGGAGCGCACCGTCGTTCCGGGCGCGCGGGCGATCAGGCCAGCGACGCCCTCGTCACCGCCGAGCGCGGGATCTTGGGCGTCGATCGAGGTCGCGAAGCCGGGCGTGCGCGCATCCACGCGACGCTGACCCGAAAGCGGTGCGACCGGCTCGGGATCGACCTCCGTACGATACGAATCCTCGTCGCCGTCGCGCGAGGTAGGGGCGGGCGGGGACGCGAGGGCAGTGGCAGCCCACAACGCACCCGTGGTGACTGTGGCGTACACGAAGGCGAGTTGACTCCCGTCTCACCGGAACCTCCCCTGCTACGGGGGGCGGAGCGCAAATGCGGTCGGCGTAGGTTTCCTGGCTTTCGGGTCGTCCTCCGACGCGGCCTTCCCAGGGAAATCCCCAGTGGCTGCCTCACGGCATCGCGTCGTCGTCGCCGATGACAGTGGCGGGAGCCGCGTCGGTCTCGCACCGACTTCCCTCGCTCCGGACGGTCACCCTGCCGACCGCGCGGAACCGCGGGGCCGTGGGGGCTTGGTCCGGTACCACCAACCGGTATGTGATGTTCGTCGGCGGCGATCGTCGACCCGCGACAAGGGGGTGTCAAGCGAAGAGGTTTTCCGTTAGCATTCGCGCAAAGCGGTTTTGGGTCATGCTGGATTTTCCCATCGGTGAGCTGATCACCCCCGAAGAACAGGTCGCGGTCGCGCGCTCGGTGGCCATCATGGCGTCGCGGGACAATCAGGTCTCCGACAGTGAGCGTCACTTCGTCGAAGAGCTGATGGGCCAGATGATGCTGCTGCCCGAGGAGCGCGACGCGGTTCGCCGGGAATTCTCGGCGCCCGGTGATCTGCTCGAGGTCGCGAAGGCGGTGCAGCACCGCGAAGCCCGCATCTTCCTGTACTACCAGGCGGTGTGCGCGGCGATGGCCGACAACAAGCTCGTCGAGGGCGAGCTCGACGCACTGCTGTCGCTCGCGGACATCTTCGAGTTCGCGCCCGATACCGCCAAGAAGTTCATTCGGTGGGTCCAGGACAGCCTGGAGCTGCGCGAGCGCGGCCAGCAGATTCTCGTCGAGATGTGAGCTGACGCGCCTGCGGAGACCCCGCAACGAGGCCCGGCGGGCTGGACGCGGTCGCGGCCGCCTTGCGGGGACCGGCCGCCGTCGCCATACTCCGCGCTCCTCATGGCTCGCGTCACCGTTGAAGACTGTCTGGCGCGCGTTCCGAATCGGTTCGCGCTCACGATCCTCGCCTCCCGCCGTGCCCGAGCGCTGTCGGAAGGTCGCGGCCGCGCGATGGTCGATTGCGAGAACAAGGACGCCGTCACGGCGCTGCGTGAAGTGAGCGCGGACCGCGTTCGCTTCAAGGAAGATGTCGAAGAGACGCTCGCGGGCTTCATCGAGGAGCAGCGCCGTCAGCTTCGCGTCACCACCGGCGAGCACACGTTCCTGGAAGCGGCATCGCTGCGCGCGCTCGAAGACGACGACATCGACCTCGACGAAGACGGACCGGCCGACGACGTCGAAGAGCTGCAGACCGATCCCGAGGCGCTCAACAAGCAGGCGACCAACGCCAACTCGGATGACGACGAGGAAGAGGAAGAGGAAGAGGACGACGACGAAGACGACAGCGACGATGCTGCCGACGACGATCCGACGTTCGATGCCGACGAAGCCGACCTCGCCGACGACGACGACAGCGACGGCGACAGCGACGACGACGACGAGGAAGACGAAGCCGAAGAGGGCTGAGCGTCGTGCTCGGCCGAGGTCACTGCCGGCTCGGCGCGGTCGCGGTCCTGACGTCCACGCTCGCCGGGTGCGGTGACCGTTCGCCGCCGGCCAAGTGGCCGGAGCCGCCGCCGCCCACGTTCGCCCGACCGATCGGTGGCTCCTCGTCCGGCGAGGTGCCGCCCGCCGCGGAGGCTTCCGCTTCGGCGGCCGACGGCGCGGACCCCAAGGCGACGAGCGGGTCGAGCTCCGGAGACGCGGACGCCGAGCGATCCGAAGCGTCGACGACGGGGCCGTGATACTCCTTCGCGCGATGACCCGCCTGCGCAAAGTGCTGGTGGCCAATCGCGGGGAAATCGCCCGGCGCGTGTTTCGAACGTGCCGCGCGCAGGGCATCGCGACCGTGGCGGTCTTCAGCGAGCCCGACCGTGCTGCCCCGCACGTGGCCGATGCCGACGAAGCCGTTGCGATCGGCCCGGCCGCCGCGGCCGACAGCTACCTGCGCGTCGACCGGATCATCGATGCGGCTAAGCGCACCGGCGCGGATGCGATTCACCCGGGCTACGGGTTCCTGAGCGAAAACCCCGACCTGGTCGCGGCGTGCGACGCGGCGGGCATCGTCTTCGTCGGCCCGCCGGCGCAGGCGATGCACGTGATGGGCGACAAGATTCGGGCGCGCGCCGCGATGGCGGCCGCGAAGGTGCCCGTCGTGCCCGGGCGCGACCACGTGGAGACGCACGAGGACGCGCGCGCCGCGGCGGACGAGATCGGGTACCCGCTGATGGTCAAGGCGTCCGCCGGTGGCGGCGGCAAGGGCATGCGCATCGTTCGTCGCGCCGAGGACCTCGATGCGGCGTACGACGGTGCGCGCCGAGAGGCGATCGCCGCGTTCGGGGACGGTCGTCTGTTCGTCGAGCGCGCGGTCATGCACGCGCGCCACGTCGAGGTGCAGGTGATGGCCGATACCCACGGCAACGTGGTGCATCTGTGCGAGCGCGACTGCTCGGTGCAGCGCCGCCACCAAAAGGTCATCGAGGAGAGCCCCAGTCCGAGCCCCCAGATGAACCCGGACCTTCGCGCGCGCATGGGCGACGTGGCGACCCGGGCGGCGCGCGCGGTCGGCTACGTGGGCGCCGGCACGGTGGAGTTCCTCTTCGAGGAGACCGACCAAGGCGCGCACTACTACTTCCTCGAGATGAACACGCGCCTGCAGGTCGAGCACCCGGTCACCGAAATGGTCACCGGTCGCGATCTGGTGTGGGACCAGCTGCGCGTGGCGATGGGCGAGCCGCTCGGTTACGGCCAGGACGACGTGACGCTGCGCGGACACGCGGTGGAGTGCCGGCTGTACGCCGAGGACCCCCGCTCGTTCCTGCCCCGGCCGGGCCACGCCTCGCTCGTGCAGTGGCCGGCGGGTCCGGGGATTCGCATCGACGCGGCCGTGGAGTCGGGCGTGGACGTGTCCTCGCACTACGATCCGATGATCGCCAAGCTCGTCGCGTGGGGCCCGGATCGGGCCGCTGCCGTGGCGCGGATGCAGGCGGCGCTGTCGCAGACGGTCGTGCTCGGCGTGGAGACGAACCTGTCCCTGCACCAACGCATCCTCGCCGACGAAGCGTTCGCCGCCGGCGCGGTGAGCACGCGATACCTCGACGAGCGTCCGGATCTCGTGTCCGAGCCCGCGCCCGGACCTGCGGGTGATCGTGCCGCGATCGCGGCGGCGGCGGCGATGCGTCTGGCGAGTGCACTCGAGCGCAAGCGGGACGCGGCTCCGATCGCGAGCGCGTGGCGACGCTCGGCCCGTTGGCGCAGCTGATGCTGTGAGCTGACTTTCGTGGGGGGCTCGCCCGGCCCGCGCGGCGCGACACGTGGTCCGTGGTACGTTGTGCGCCCGGGAGCACCCGCGGATCGAACACGGTTCGCGGAGTCTCGCAGAAAGACAAAGACCATGGGTCCCGGACGTGGCAAGCAAACCAAATTCATCTTCGTGACCGGCGGTGTGGTGTCGTCGCTGGGCAAGGGGTTGTGTGCCGCGTCCATCGGCGCGCTGCTCGAGAGCCGCGGCCTCAACATCGGCCTGCAAAAGCTCGACCCCTACCTCAACGTCGACCCCGGCACGATGAACCCGACCCAGCACGGCGAGGTGTTCGTGACCGACGACGGGGCGGAGACCGACCTCGACCTCGGACACTACGAGCGCTTCGTGTCGCACCGGATGTCGCGGCACTCCAACTACACGTCGGGCCAGATCTACGAGTCGGTCATCCGCAAGGAACGCAAGGGCGACTATCTCGGTCAGACCGTGCAGGTCATTCCGCACGTCACCAACGAGATCAAAGAAGCCATCTTGAGCGCGGCCGAGGGACTCGACCTGCTCATCGTCGAGATCGGCGGCACGGTAGGCGACATCGAGAGCCTGCCGTTCCTCGAGGCCATTCGACAGCTGCGCATGGACGTCGGCCGCGACAACGCGGTCTTCGTGCACCTGACCTTGCTGCCGTACATTCCGACCGCCGGCGAGATCAAGACCAAGCCGACGCAGCACTCGGTGATGAAGATGCGGGAGATCGGCATTCAGCCCGACATCCTCGTTTGCCGCGCCGACAAGGAGATCGACAAGTCCACGCGCGACAAGATCGCGCTGTTCACCAACGTCGAGCCGTCGTCGGTCGTGCCGCTGTCGGACAAGGACACGATCTACGAAGTGCCGCTGTCGCTGCACGCGGCGGGTCTCGACAACCGCCTGTGCGAGCTGCTCAACATCTGGAGTCGCGAGCCGCAGCTGGCCGAGTGGGAGCGCATCGTCGCGACGCTGCGCAACCCGTCGGTGCGGGTGAAGATCGCGATGGTCGGCAAGTACGTCGACCTCGCCGAGTCGTACAAGAGCCTGTCGGAAGCGCTGGTGCACGGCGGGCTCGCCAATGCAGCCGCGGTCGACATCGCGTACGTCGACGCCGAGGAGATTTCGGTCAAGGGTGCAGACAAGATGCTCGCGGGGTTCTCGGGCGTGCTCGTGCCCGGTGGCTTCGGCGAGCGCGGCTCCGAGGGCAAGATCGAAGCGATTCGCTGGGCGCGCGAGAACAAGGTGCCGTTCCTGGGGATCTGCCTCGGGATGCAGATGGCAGCGGTCGAGTACGCGCGGCACGTGGCCGGGTTGACCGGTGCGCACAGTGGCGAGTTCGCCCCGACCGCCGACATCAAGGTCATCGACCTGATGCAGCAGCAGCAGGGGGTGGACAACAAGGGCGGGACGATGCGGCTGGGTGCATACCCCTGCAAGCTCGTGCCGGGATCACTGGCGGCCCGCATCTACGGGCGCGAGGAAATCTCGGAGCGGCATCGTCATCGGTACGCGTTCAACAACCCGTACAGCGATCAGCTGCAGGCGGCAGGGCCCGTGCTGTCGGG
>CALBMM010000288.1 GCA_937896535.1 uncultured Pseudomonadota bacterium | reverse complement strand
CCAGCCGACCGACGATCTCGGCGTCCCGCGAGCGCTCGTGGCGGCCCTGCGCCGTGGGCTGCTCGCCGATCCGCGTCGCCGATTCACGGACATGCGCGAAGTTCTCGCGGTATTGCGCCGGATCGCGCGCAGGCACAGCAAGTCGCCACGATCCCGGGGGGCAGTTCGCTGGTGGGGCTCTTCGGTCGCACTCGCCGTGGTGCTGGGCGTCGCCTTCACGGTGGCCGGGGCACCGAGCGCCGACGATGAGGCATGCACCTCCGACTCGAGGGCCGAGCGGCTGCGCGCATCGTACTCCGATGCGATCGGTGCCGGCTCCCGCGACGCAGCCCTGGCGATCGCCGGTGACCTGGCCGTCCTTTGGAGGGTACGTGGCTGCGGGCCACTGGCCCGGGAGTGGGCGGCGATCGCCACCCGCTCGAAGCGCTAGTCCGACGTCAGGTGCGCGTAGGGAGGATGCGTCTGCAGCCTCGTGTCCTGTACCGGGCCGCCCATCGTGAAGTGGTACAGAACCTGGAACTGGTCCCCGTGCAGTCCGAACACGCGATGGGTCGCGTCGTCGAAGAAACAGCCGATGCCGGTGCCGCGGATACCCGACGCTTCGGCCTCCAAGTACAGGACCTGGCCGATGGCGCCGGCCTCCCAGTGCAGGCGCCGATACATCCACGGGCCGAGGGCGTGCAGAGGTTCGCGGTACTCGGCCAGCATTGCGGTCGCGAAGACCCCGTCGGCGGCGATGTCCTGGTTGCAGCTCGTGCGCCGCGCGAGCGCACGGGCATCGCCTTCTTCGAGCAAGTACAGCGCGAGCGCGTCGGGGCAGCCGTCACTGCGACGCCACAGAAAGGACGGATCCATGGCCCGGCGTAGCGCGGTCAGCCGCCTTGGATCGCGGACGAGCGCGTACAGTCCCGGCGGGACATCGCGGACGCGGTGCACGAACAGCAGCAGGTCGACGTACGGGCGCCACGGGAGGGACGCGAAGGGGACCTGGTCGCAGCCCGGTACCGCCCGTCGCAGGATCTGGTGAAACGCGTCGCGCGTGATCCCGGTACGACCGTCGAGGGCAACCGCGCTGCGCCGACGATGAATCACGTCACGCAGCGCCAACGCCGAGTCCCCGACTTCTACCGCGGCGTCGCGAGAGCGCGTCCACGCACGCGACGGCATGGGCACGCCACCGTGCAGCCTGGTGGCGGCCGCGACCGCGTCGATCACCGGCCAGTCGTGGTGGCTTGCGCTGAGCGTGTTGGGCCATCCCTGCCACGATCCGTCGCGGAGCGTGGCGACGACGGTCTCGTCGATGCGGCAGTCGTCGGGTACCGCGTCACGCCGTCGGCCGGGGTACACGGCGAGGAGGCACTCGGGGTGCTCGGCCTCCGGGCCCTCCTGGCGATCGATGCCGAGCAGGGCGGCGAGCGTGTCGTCGGCCACCCCGCCGAGCACGCGCGCATCCCAGCCCAGTCCTGCCGCCGCGACGGCGATGCACGCGATCGCGTGCCCCACGTCGTGTTGGCAGTAGCGAAACCCCCGCTCGCCGTACTTCCACGCCTCCCGCCAGTGGATCGAGCTCAGCCCGACGAGCAAGGCACTTTCGGGGAGCTGCTGCGCGATCGCCCGCCACGCGACGTCGCCGAGCACGGAGCGAAGCTCGAGGGTGTGTGGCTCGGGCGCATAGTGGTAGACCGCCGGTTCGTCGCGCAGTCCCGCGACGGCGCCGGCGATCAGGTAGCTCTCGGTCGGATGCAGGTTGCCGCTGGAAGGGTTGACCCGCAGCGCCCATCGCGAGCCCGCTCCTTCTTTCCAGGCCGACAGCGCCAAGGAGTCCTGAAACAGCCGACCGACGCTGGCGGCATCGAGTGCTGCGGGCTCGACGTGGCCGCGCACGAGCGCCGGTTCGTAGCGCGGCAGCGGGCCGACGGGCGCGAGCGGCAGCGAGATCGTCGGCGCCCCCTCGTAGCGTCGAAACGGATCGGGCTGGGTGTCCCAGTCCAGGTAGCCGAGCGCCCGAGCGAAACGACCGGGCCGATGCTTGGAGCGCGCGTGGTAGTCGAGCGTGACCTCGAGCGGCTCCCCCACGTCCGTCACCCTATCACCGCTGGCGCTACGGCTTCGGCGGCACAGTGGGAGCGGTCGCGGGCCGTTGGGACTTGGGCTGCTTGGCCTTTGCGGCTGCGGCGTCGTCCTTCTTGGCTTCGTCCTTTTGGGTCTGTCCGCGGCGTTTGGATTTCGGTGATTTGTCGCCCATGGGTCGTGTCCTGATCGCTTGGAGTTGGGGTCACGCGGCGTCGACGAACATCGCGCCGGATGCGGTGAGGGATTGACGCAGGAGGAGGACCTCGGCCCGGCCGTGCCCCTCGCAGCTGACGAGACTCTTGCCTTGCGCGATCCGGTCGGCGTGGCGGCGGATCGCAAACCGCCACTCGGCGGACCCGATGACCGCACCGGCGACCACGCCGTACAGTGAGCCGGCGAGAGCCATCAGCAAGAAGCCGGTCACTCCGAGCGAGACGCCTGCGAGCGGACCGACCGCGAACGTCGCGATCGAGGCGCCGGCCAATCCGACGCCTAGTCCGCCGAAGATACCGCCGAGCACGGCTTCGTTGCCGGCCTCGTGGACCGCGGTCTGGCGCAGGCAGCCGGTGTGCACGATCCCCTCGACGTCGCAGTCGTGCTCGATCTTTGCAGCCGCGCGCCCGGCCGACGCTGCGTCGGTGAACATTCCGAATACGATGGTGGACATGGCGTTGCCTCGTCGTGCTCCCGAAGGGGTGTGCATGTTCCGGGCCATCACGAACGCGGGCGGCAACCGGCGCCTGGGCGCGCCGACGCCGGTTCGACCAACCGCTCGGTCATCGCGAGGGCGCCGCCGCGTCGGCCACCGAAAACGGGGCCCTCTCGACGATCCCGCCGACGACTGCGGCCGCGAGGTGGCGAAGGAGGGGACCGTGTATGGCCTCGTCGTCGCATTCCGTCACCACGTTGCGCAGGATGAGCAACGAGTGCGCGCCGCTCCACACGAGCCAGGTTGCGAGCTTGGGTGACACCCCCGGCGCGAGCGTGCCACGTCCGTCGAGCGCGCCGATCATGTGGCGCAGCCCGGACAAGCCGATCAGATCCGCCGCGTCGCGGAACTCGTCGGCCCACGCGGAGCTCGGGTCGGTCGTCAGCAGTCCGGCAAGCCAGGGGTCCCGGTGACCACGAGACGCGTAGCTCTCGACCCACGTCCGCAACGCCACGAACGCGTCCGCGTCGGCGAGCGCGGCGTCGAGGTGCGGCCTCAGCTCGAGGAGAGCGCGCCGACGCGCCGCCGCGAGCAGAGCACGCTTGCTCGGAAACTCGGTGTACAGCGCCGTGGTGCTGGTCCGCAGTCGCTTCGCGAGGCACCGCATCGTGATCCCGTCGACCGCGCCGGTCTCGCGCACCAAGGCATCCGTCGCCATCAGGATGCGGTCGCGCAGTGGGCCGCGGGGCGCGGCGGCGTCGTGCGGCGGCATCGCCTCGAGGACGTGGAGGTTCGTGTGCTCATGCTCGATGGATGCTGATTCGCCCATGGGAATGTCCGGCCGGCGCACCCGGTGTGCACGGCGCATGCCAGCGGCGAACTACAGGCAGGCTCGCACCGGGACCAGCGCGCCGCCCCGCGGTCGGGGAAAAGTCCCCGACGGCTGCGAGATTCTGCGATGCAGGGGACGCCCGACCGACCACGGACGTCCCCGCGAGGGATGCCGTGATCGAAGGGCCACACCGGGAGGCACATCAATTGCATCGCCCCGATCCGACACGACCGACAATCGAGCACATACGATGCGCCCCCGAACCCGAACCTACGAAGAGATCCGAGCAGGGGTCGCGACCGCATTCGCTCGCGCACAGCAGCTCGCGGAGCAGGGAGCCGTCTCGGTGGCCCCCACCCTCGCGGAGGCCGCCGTGCTCCGAGACGCACTCGCCGCCATCACGACGAGCGCCGCCGATCTCCTCGACGAGTTGCTCGGCTGCATCCGCGCGGGCCGGGCCGCCGACCGCGTCGCGAGCACCGACGAAGCGCACGCCGTCGCGTCTGCGGCAGCCGGCCAGCTGCGCCGCGTTCTGCGGTCGCTGAGGTGGACAGCGCACCCCGAGCCATCGACTCCGCCCGACGAGGGCACGCAGGCCCGTGACCGCGTGCACCAGATCGGCGCGCTGCTGGCGATCGAGCTCATCGACGACCTCGCCGAGGGCCCGCGCATCCACTGACGACGGGGCTCGACGGCCTTGCGAACACGACCACGACCACGGTCGTGCACACCCACCCGACGATACGACGAGGGTCGATGCCTGCGCCGGTCATGCCGCACCTCCGAGCTGCCCGCGGCGGCGCGGGATCCAGCCCAGCGCGCCCACGATCATCGCCTGCGAGACGCAGACCGCCGGGACGTACAGCGTGAGCACGTACCAGGCCACGCCGAGCGGGTGTTGGTACACGCCGCTGCCCAGGCCGATCGCGAGGGCCACCACGATGTCGAGCACGCTGACCACGGTGAAGGCGCCGACCCAGCGCAGGCCCGCCGCGCCCCGCACGTGCAGCGCGACGATGGCGGCGGTGGCGAAGACAGCCGAGGCAAAGTCACCCCAGGCGATCGTGCGCACGGCCGCGAGAGACACCTGCGGATCGATCTGCCCGGGGGCCAGCAGCGCCAGCGGGATGTAGCGAGGGACGTGGATCCACAGCAGGGCCGCCAGCGCGCGATCGCGCGGGATCCGGCGCAGCCGCGGCGCGACCACGGTGTGCGCCAGCAAGCCGAGCGCGACGAAGCTCGCGACGATCTGGAGCACGAGCAAGTCGAGGGGTGACACGGTCATCGCCCTGCCCCTTCCGCGGCCGCGAGCGCGAGCACGTCGTCGACGGACCACTGGTCGTCGGCGTGGCGACCTCGGTACATCGCGAGGATGCGACCGTCGGGCGAGATCAGGAAGTCGCCCGGAAGTCCCAGAGACCCGTCGCCACTGCCGGCCCGCGGATCGGCCGACGCACGGGTCGCCATGGCCCGCACGCCCGCCGCCCACGCGCGGGGATGCAGCACCGCCCGCACCGAGGTCCCGACCCCCAGCTCCTCGTACAAGTGCCGCTGCGGATCCGGCACCACCGCAAACGGCAGCTGGGTATGGACCTTGCGCAGCTGCGCGCTCGCCGAGTGGAAGACGGCCACCTCGACCACGCCGGCGGCCACGAGCTCGTCGTGGCGGCGCGCGAACGAGCGCAGGTGCAGGCTGCAGATCGGGCAGCCGGCGAACCGGCGCAGCTGCAGATGCACGAGGCGGCTCGGGTCGGGGATCGAAACGTGCGTCTGGTCGATCGCGACGAGACGACGCGGGGCGAACGGATCGCCCACGGTGGGAGGAGCACCGGCGAGCGCGCCGGCAACGGCAGTCGTGGTCATGCCCCCAGCGTGGCGACGACCGGGCGCGGACCCCATACCCGCCGAAGGTATGCCGGCGATTCTGCGATCAGACGGTGGGACCGCCGACCGCCGGCGCCGCCGCGAGCGTCTCGAAGAAACGCCGAGCCACGTCGTCGCGCGGACACAGCACGTCGACGAACAGCTCCTCGAGCGTCACGTCGCGACTGGGTCCGAAGCGCATCGTCATCCCGATCGTGCGCACCGTCGCGTCACCGATCCGAAACGTGGGACACACCACGGGCTCGCCGGTCGCGTCCTGCAGCGGATGCGGCACGTCGCGCAGGTAGGCCTCGACCCGGGCGAGCAGGTCTTCGAGCTGCGCCGAGGGGCTCGCCGCGGCCGCCCGCAGGATCCGCAGATGCCACGACCATGCCACCTCGGGGAAGTTGGCGATCGACGCCCGGGCCGGGCCCGGCGCGAGAAAGGCATCCACGAGGTTGACCCGCTCGCCGGTGGCCAACGCCGGGACCAGCCGCTGCCCGACCGCGTTGGCCTCGAGCACGTCGAACGTCGGGTCGAGCACGAACGCCGGCACCGGATCGATCGCCCCGAGGAGCTGCATCACCGCCCCGCGGTACGGCGCCAGCGCGGCACTTCGCAGCTGGCGCGCCGGAAACTCCGCCGGCAGCCCCGCCGCGACCAGAAGCTCGTTGCGCCCCCGCAGCGGCAGATCGAGCGCGGACGACAAACGCAAGACGAGCTCGCGCCCGGGCCGCGACCGACCGTTTTCCAGGTACGACAGGTGGCGCGTCGTGGTCTGCACCCGCAGTGCGAGCGCGAGCTGACTGAGCCCCCGCGTCCCTCGCCACTGTCGCAGCAGGCCACCGAAGGCCGAGCGCGTCGGTGCAGACACCGCTTGCATCGTACTTCGCCGACAGTGTCCCGACGAAGCCCCGGCCGCCCATACCCTGCGCGGGTATGGGCAGGGCCACGAGGCGGCCACCGTCGTGCTCGGTCAAGGCAGGAGGCCGCCCCAGATCACGACGCCGACGGCGAGCCAGCCGACGAAGGTCGCGATCCAGGCGGCTCGGGGCGGCGCTCGCCACAAGAGCAGCAGCGCACCGGTCGCCGTGAGGGCGAAGTCGATCTCGGCGGAGACGAGGCCAATGCCGATCTGGGCGGCGAGCAGCAGCCAGCGTGCGCCGAAGACTCCGCATGCGACGCCCAACGGAAGCAGGATCTCTGCCCCGACGATCCCGACCGAGGTCACCCGCACGGCCGTGACCAGGCTCGCCGAAATCGGCAGCGGTACCGAACCGAAGACCAGGTGGGTCGCGTCGATGCTCGGCATCGAGCCGAAGACAGATGCGCCCTTGCGTAGTGCCCAGGACATGGTGCTGTCGTCCATGGCCATCTCGCGCAGCAGGTGTTCCCCGGACAGGAACTGACCGTGGGCGATCTTCTGCAGGCCGGAGAAGAAGAAGACCGAGAGGATCGCCAGCTGCAGCACCACGCGGGCGTGGACGACCGTGCGCAGGCTGCGGTGCACGGGGGCCACGGCCGCACGCCACAGCACGAGTGCGACCACGAGCTCGAACCACCGGTGGTTGAGCGTATGCGGGAACGAGGTCACGACCGTGAGCGCCGCGGCGCCGACGAATGCCGTGGCCCCCCACGGCCGGCTGCGCGCCGCCCCCAGGAGCGCCACCGCACACAGCGCGCCGGTCGTCAGATGCACTACCCCGGGCTCGCTGACGCTCGACAAGGCGGCGCCGAGCAGCCCCTTGGCGGCGAGCAATGCACCGAAGGCACGTAGCGCTGCCTTGGAATCCGTCATGAGGTGCTCCCGCAGGGCGGCAGCACGACATCGACGTGTACGACCGAGCTCGAGAAACGGTCGCGCAAGATCAGCTCGCCGTCTCGGACAATGGCCAGCCGCACGATCCCCATCGCGCGCCTCCCCGAGACATGGACCCGAGGCTCGACGACCGCGAGTGCGAGCGGAGTCCGCGTGGGCACGTGGTGCGCGCGGCGTAGCCAGCCCGCGAAGGCGACGAAGTGGTGGTCTCCACGAAATGCCGCCAGGTCGCTCGCGAGACGGTAGCCGGTGGCATCCACCGCGAGCCCGCCCAGCTGCAGCCCACCGTCGTCGAGCACGCCCACGCGAGGACCGCGGCTCGCCAACGCCGGTCGTAAGGTCGGCGCGTCACAGCGACGCACGAACGCGACGACCTGCGAGGCCCGCGGGGCAGCGGTCGCATACATCCCCCAGCCGCCGAAGCGCCAGCTCGACACGTCGAGGGTCTGGACGAGCACGGCATGGGCCATGGGCCAGCCGACGAGAAGCAAAGCGACCCACGCCAACACGCGGTCGGGCCCGTGGCGAAGAATGTGGATGGCGCGCATGACGAACGAAGGGCGCGACAGGCCTCACGTGCGACCCGCCGCGCTGGTTCGAGCTCGGGTCAGGCCTCGGCGACCACCAGCTCCATCATCACGGTCTCGCCTTCACCCACCGCCGTGGCCACGGACTCGCAGCTGCTCGGGCACAGCGACAGGGAGTCGTTGACGCCGCCCTCGTTGGCCTGGAAGTAGAAGCCGTCGCCGTCGCACGCGGCCGCGTTCTCCACGGGAGCCATCGTCATGAACTCCCCGCGAGCCCCGGTCTGGAAGGCGCGCAGATGCACCGCGTAGCCCCCCATCGCCTCGGCCCCGACCGCCACGTCGATCTGGCAGGGATTCGCATCGCCGGCGGCGTCCGTTCCGAACGCAACGCCGATCTTCGCCTGGTCGATCGAGGTGAGGATCAGGTCGTTGAGGAACTCGAGGCCACCCTCGCGCAGCTCCTCCTTGATGCCGCATACCGCCTCGTACGCCTCCTCTGCCACCGCATGGCCCGGACCCTCGTCCACGATGCGCAGCGACAAGGCTGGCGTCGGCCCGTTGCGGAAGGCGGTCTCCTGCTCGAGGAGATCGTCCATGTCCTCTTGTGCGGCCAAGCAGCCGACCAAGACGCCCGCAAGGGGGACCGCGGCGACGAGCGAGTTTCGTTTCCATTTGTGGTTCATTGTTTGCTTTCCTTCTTCGATTGTTGGGTTGTCGTTTGTCTTCCGAACCTGTCGCCCCCCCACCGCCATAGTCGACGCAGGAAGTCGGCAGCGCCCGAAACCTCTCGGTCCGTCAACAGCGTCAGGTCGGCGGCGATCATGAAGAGCGCAAAGCTCGTCAGCCCCATGACCGTGGCGATGCCCACGTGGAAGCCCATCGCCACCACCAACGCGATCCGGCGAGAGTGCCGGTTGAGCAGGACCATGAACGGAAAGCCCACCTGGAACACGATCGTGGTGTAGGCCAGCATCGTCAGTACCAGCGGCGCATCGAGCAGCGGATCCACGAGACCGTCGATCGTGTAGCGGTCCGTGCTCAGCGCGTAGTAGAGCGCGGTCCCGTTCTGCCACGCCTCGCCCTCGAGCTTGGAGGTTCCGGCCACGAAGTAGACGACGCAGACCTGAATCCAGATCGCGAAGACGCCGGTGTTGTGGACCATCGCCCGAAGGTCGCGGACCCATCGAGGGGCCCGCCGCACGAGCCGCTCGCCCGCGGGGCCCGCGAGATTGCAGATCAGCGCGTAGGTCAAGATGAGCTGGGCGAGGTTGTCGCCTCCATCGGCGAGGCCGGGCAGACGGTCGAAGGTCGAGCGCCACGCCACGAGCACCAGCAACGTCGTCACCGGCAGCGCCAGTCCCAGGGTCCAGACCAAGGTGACGACGATCGTCGACGCGTACAGAATGTCGAATCCGAGGTGGGAGTCGACGAGGGAGAACAAGCCGAACACCGAGGTGTCGGCTGCCCTTTGCGCCGGATACACCCCGTTGGGACCGAACAGGAAGTAGCGCTCGGGCATCGCCGCGAGCAGCTGCGACAAGATCGTGCAGCCGGCGACGATCCGAAACAGCACCAGCGCACGCTGCCCGTGCATCGTGGTGAACGCGTCGTAGAACCGACGGAGTTGCTCGTTCACAGGTCGACCTCCACGTAGTCCATCGCGGACAGATTCAGCGCCGTGCCCTCGCGGACTTCGACGTTCACTCCTCGGCGCCCGAACGGAGGCACGGCAACGGTGATGAGGCGCGCCTCGACCTGCTCGATTGCGACCTGGTGGGTCGCGAAGCGGCGCTTGCACTCCGCCGACGCGATCCGCTGCACGTGTGCCTTGCCTTGGTCGAACACGGCCGCAGCTTCCTCGTCGAGACGGCGGGTCGCCCACTCGGCGAGCTCACCATCGAGGTGTTTGATGGCCCGCCGCTCCAGATCCCGAGCGACTCCCAGTTGGGGTCTGTACGCCCGCAGGACCCGGGAAGGTGCGCCGAGTCGGTTGCGCTGGTGCGCCTGGATGATCGGCGTCGTCACGTCGATCCAATCGGTGGACGAGCGAGTGGACCCCTCACGCAGGTGGCAGCGCACGTGCAGAAGCTCGTTGCGGCCGCCCGGGTCGGGAGCGAACAGTCGCCATCGCTGCACGAAGTACGGCGACAGATAGGCCTGCACCCACGGTCGCGCCGACAGGCTGACGGGATTGGGCGGACAGACGTGCAAGCCGACCGCGACGAAATGAAAGAGCAGCAGCCCCAAGAGCACCGGCGCGGCAAGGACCACTGTGGGCACCTTGCGGTCGTCGGCGGGGGCGCGAACGAAACCGTTCTCGCACACGCTTGTACCTCCAACGAGCCACACCTCGGCGATCGATGCAGTGGCTCAAGAAGATGGAGACCCGCGCGCGATAATGTGACGTCCGTGCCGTCCCTCGATGCACGCGATCGGCACCGGCCGCCCGGCCGGTCGATGGACGCGATGTCTCGCGACAACGGTGGGCGCGACGGGGCGGTGTCTCGCCACTCACGACTATCCGCTCGGCGGACCAGGCGCGGCTGCGTTTGCGCGGCGAATCGCCGGACTCGGCGGCGCTACGGCGCGCGCTTGGTCCCCAGCGCGGGCGCACGTCGTGAAAGTCCGGCGGCGCTGAAGCGCCGGTCGGCATCGGTGGCCAGTCGCTGCGCCCGTGTCTGGGCACCGGGGATCCATCGGAACACCTGCGCGGCCTGCTCGAGCTGTTCGGCGACCTGGATCGCACGCTGCGGCTCGTCGGGGTCCCCGTCGCCGAGCACTTCGGCGAGTACCTCGTCGACGGCGTCTCGTGCACGCGTGGTCTCGCCGCGACGCGCGAGGATCTGCGCGAGCATCAGTTCGGCCGTGTGGTCCTCCACTTTGTCGTCGGTCGAGCGAGCACGTATCGCGACGACTTCGCGGGCATGCTGCTCCGCCTCGTCGAGGTCGTCGCGCTCGAGTGCGGCGCCGGCCAGCCGAGTGTGGACCCGCGCCAGGACGCCGCGGGCCGTGATCGCATCGTGCGCCGACAGTTGGGGCAAGGATGCGGCCACGTCGTGTGCGAGGCGGGTCAGACGTCGACGCCCGGGTGCGTCGTCGCCCGTGCCGTCGGTACAAAACGCCTCGGTCTCGAGCGTGCGAACGTGACCGGGCCCGTGCAGGGCCGTGGCCGCGGCGGTCGCCTCGCGGCACACCTCGGTCCAGGCGGCCGTCTCATCGCGGGACTCGTGGATGTACGCCAGGAACGTCGCCCCGGCCACGATCGCCCGTAGGCCGCCGGTACGCCGCGCGATCGCCATCGAGGTTCGCAGCTGCACGATCGCATCCTCCCAGCGCGCGAGATCGACGAGCTGCCGCGCAAGCTCCACTCGTGCCCGCAGCGACAGCTCGGTTTCGCCGAGCGCCTCGAAACGCTCCGCGGCCTGGCGGAAGGAGGCCTCGGCCTCGGCCGGTTGCCCCGCACGCTGCGCGTAGCCGCCGAGCTGCGCGAGCGCACGGGCGTACACCGCATCCTCACCTCCCAGCGCACGCTGCTCGCTCGCATGGATCCGGGCTGCCAACAACGCCGCGTCGTGGTCGCCGCGTAGCCTGGCGATCTCGGCTTTGGTCCCCTGCATTCGCACCTGGGCGTATCGTCGGCGCAGCCGCTCCAGTGGGCCGCCCGTCTCGTCCAGCTGCGCCAGCGCGGCGTCGATGTCCGCGGTCGCCTCGTCGAGGCGGTGCATCTGTACATGATGCCTGGCGCGCGCATGCAGGTAGGTGGGCACGGCGTCGACCGCCTCGGCAAGAGGCTCGGCGAGCTGTAGCAGCAACCCCGCGCGAGCGTCGTCGGACCCGGCCATGCGTACGAGGGCCAACAAAGCAGCCAGCGAGGCGCGATGGTTGGCCGAAGCGATCGCGATCCCGAGCCCCTTGCGCAACGAGGACTCCGCGGCCGGGAGGTCCTCGCGGTTGGCCCACTGCGCGGCGAGGGCGATGTGCACGTCGGCTCGGAGCGCGGGCGGTACATCGTCCCCCGAGATGAGCTCCTGCAGGGCGGGCCGGATGTCGTCGACGTGTTCGCGGGCCAGCTGCGCGATGAGCCGCTCTTGGCGCTGCACGCCGCCTTCGGCGAAGCGATCGTACGACGCGATCGCGCGTTCGTCCGGTCGCAGACACGCGTCCAGTGGCGGCAGGCGACCGAGCAAATGCCATCCGGTGACGACCTGCGAATCGGCGAGCATGACCCGCGAGACCACCGCCTCGGTCACCCGTGCCTCTTCGAGACAGAAATGCCGCGCGCGTAGCTCGGGCTCGGCCCTTCCAGGCTGCCCGTGGGTCGCCCGGCACACGTGGCCGACCTGGTCGAGCCGCTGGTCACGGTAGTCCTGCAGCGCTTCGCGCATGGTGGCGACCGCAGAGGAGACCTCGGACGCTTCGCGATCGGCGATCGGCGAGATCGGGGCCGTCGCGGCGGCGATGCAGGCATCGACCCGGTGTCGCCGAAGGCCGAACGCGGCGAGCCCGACCGCCGTGGCCAGCACCGCGGTCACGGCGACGCCTCGTCGGACCCGACGTCGTCGCGAGCGTCGGTAGATGGCGTGCACGAGTTGCTCGAGGTCGCGGTGGCGCGCTCCGGGCTCGGGGTGCAGACCTCGAACGAGCACCGGTCTCAACCACGCGGGGACCCCTCGTAGGCGCCGCTGGAGCTCGTCGACCGACAACGCGCCGGTGACCAGATCGGCGCGCGACAGCAGCGGAGATCCCAGCAACGCCTCCGCGAACGCCGCGCACAAGGCGAACTGATCGGATCGTGGGCTCGCGAGCGTGCCGCGCCACAGCTCCGGGGCCATGTATGCGGGCGTTCCGAGGACGGCGTCCGTCGGTGTCAGCCGCAGGTCGAGCTGCGACGCATCCCGAGTGGAGGCCGCGGGCTCGCTCGCATCGTAGTCCTGGAACATGGCGCTGGATGCCAAACCGAAATCGGTCACGCGCACGCGACCCGTCGCATCGACCAGGACGTTGTCGGGCTTGAAGTCTCGGCGGACGACCGCGGCGAGGTGCGCGGCCGCGAGGCCCTGGGCCGCCTGGACGAACAACGGCACGACGTGCGCCGCAGTACGCGGGGCCGACCGCAGATGCTCGGCCAGGGGCGTGCCCTCCACGTACTCCATGACGAGGTAGGGGCGCCCGTCGTGGACGCCATGGTCGTACACACCGACGATGTTGGGGTGGTCCAGCTGCGCGAGCGTCTCGGCCTCCCGCGCGACGCGAGCGTGGTCGTCGGGGTTGAGCAGCCGCGCAGGGAGCAACAGTTTGACCGCGACCGCTCGCCGAAGCCGCTCGTCGGTCGCCAGCCAGACCTCGCCCCACTGCCCGGACCCGATGCGCTCGCGCAACCGATAGCGATCGCCGAGCAGGGCACCGTCGCCGATCGGTACCGCATCGGGAGACGGAACCAATGGTTGCAGTGCCGCGAAGCGATCACAGCACTCCTCGCAGGCTTCGAGGTGCGACAGCACGCGGGTCCGCGTTTCGGGACTGCCGCGTCCTTCGAACACCGCCGCAAGCGCCGCGGCTTCGGGGCATCGGTCACTGCGTGGCTGCGACGACGTGTCCTCAGCCTTGGTCATCGCCCGCTCCGCGGCCCGCTGCTATCGTGCGCGGGTGGACGTCCCGAAGGTGTATCGGCGTGGGCGCGAAGTGTGGCCCGATGTCGCCCTCACGCTCGAACGCTTCACCGCGTGGTTTCCCGACGACGACCGCGACGATCCGCGCGACCCGGGCGAGCTGGTGCTCGCGGCGGGCTGTGCCGAGGCCGATGCCGCCGCCCTGAAGATCTTCGACCGCGAGTACATGACCCCGAACCGAAGCTTCGTGGTGCAGCAGCTCGGGGGCGACCACGCGCGCGCCGAGGATGTGCTGCAGGAGGCTCGGTGCGCCTTGCTCTTGCCATCGCGAGGCTCGGATCGATCCGGAGCGATCCCCCTGCTGCAATACGCGGGCAAGGGCAAGCTGCACGGGCTCGTGCGGACGGTGCTGCGGCGCGCGTGCACCAAGGCGCGCCGCGGCGGTGCGGGGGAGACGCTCGCGGTCTTGACGCGAGTGGTCGAGTCCGCGGCCGGGCCCTCGGACCCCCAGGCGGGTCGGGGTGCGCGTGCGACGACTCAGCGTGCGATCGCGGAGGCCTGGGAGCGGTTGCCTGCGCCGCAACGATTGCTGCTGCAGCTGCACCACATCAAGGGATTGCCGGTGCGTCGTCTCGCCGCGGTCTACGGGGTCCACGCAGCGACCGCGGCCCGACGGGTCGCCGCGGCGCGACTCGAGCTCGCGGGCCACTTGCGCGAGGTGCTGGCGCAGATCGACCCCGAGCGCGCCGAGGCGCTGCATCCCGAGTTCGAGAGTCGGCTGTCGCTGTCGTTCATACGACGTGGTCTCGACGAAGCGCCGCACCTGCCGTCGTGAGCTGAGCTGCGCCGACACGTCCACGACCTCGTGCAGTGGATACCGCGACGAGCAGTGGCGTCGCGCGATGGCCTCACCCCCGAGGCGTGACCGACCGCACGATGGCGCCGAAACGTTTTCGCGATGGAGACGCGACACGCCGCGGCGGGGTCGCATCAGGGTTCGTGGGATTTCTGGACAAAGCAAAGACCTTCTCGAGCGGCGCGAGTGCGGCGAACGTCACCGCGACCTGCATGCCGTTCGGCCTTGGCGGGGGGATCAACATCGAGCTGGAGCTCGAACGCTCCCCGTTCGCGCCGCGCCGAGGACCGCACATGCTCTGCCAACGAACGATCACCTCCTGGCTCGCGTGCGCTTGCGTCCTCGTCTCGACGGCGTGCAAGCCCGACACTGGCGGCGAGCCAACGACCGATGCCGACCCTGGACCCACGGGGTCGGGGGAGACGACCACTGCGTCCACGGAGCCCGGGGGTACATCGGCCGACGACGGCGACACCATGGGTCCCCACGCCACCGATGCGGGTGGTACCGACTCGGGCGGCACCGACCCGGGCGGCGCGGGCTCGGTCGGCACCGACTCGGGCGGCGCCGACTCGGGCGATACCGGTCCCGGCAACGGGAGCTCCGGACCCAAGAGCGGCGATTCGGGGACTGGCGACGACGGATCCGAGACCTCCACCGGCGCCGGAGCCAACTCGCCCCCCGTGGTCGTTTCGGCCACCGTGACCCCGTCGACGCTGCAGGGCTCGGGAACGGTCCTGCTCGTCGTCGTCGCGACCGATCCGGACGGCATCGACGATCTGATCGGGGGCACGGTCGAGACCCCGGCCGGTGGCTCGTACGGTGTCTTGGCCACGCAGGCCCAGGAGGGCGCGTACTCGATGTCGATCGACTGGGACGACTTCCACGCGATGGAGCCGATCGACATCGATGAAGGCGGCATCGAGTCGCGAGAGCTCATCGTCGTCCTGTTCGACCAAGCCGGCGCGTCCGTCGAGCACACGCTGAACGTCGACCTCGAGCCCGCCGACGACGACCTCGCGGTCTGCGACGGCGCCTCCGTGTCGTTGTACAGCGACGAGCACTGCGGCGCGTGCGGCCATTCGTGCCTCGACGCGCTCGGGTCGACGTTCGGATTCGGGACCTGCTACGACGGCGTGTGCGAAAAGCCGGGCTTCGTCGCGATCGACGATCCGTTCACCACCTGCAGCCAGGCCTGTGCCGCGGGCGCGGGGCCCCAGGCGGACGCTTCGGGCGTGGATGGCTGCTCGCTCGTCGATGCGATCGCCTGTCCGGCGCCGATCGTGGGCCAAGCCCTCGCGTGCCCCTCGATGAGCCTCACCAACCTGCCGCCCCCGCCCTGCACCGCCGACGCCAGCACGGTGCTGTACTGCGATTGTTGGGCGGTGTACGACCCGAACGCGCCCTAAAAGCGCCACGAACGTGGTGGCGCGTTCGCATGGGACCATCACCGACGGCTCCCCACCACGGGCGCCGGCGCGGTCGAATCCGCGACCGCGACAAAACCAGGCAGCGGATCGTCGGCATGCGCAACGACGTCGTCCGTGGTCCCCTTCGTTGCCCCCGTCGGCTCCCCACCCCCGCCCTCGACCTCGATCTCGTGGCGGTACGGCAGGTTGTGCCTGTGTCTATGGCTGAGCAGCCTCGGGTGGATCGCCGGCTGTCGGGGATCGGGTCCGGCCGACGGTACGAGCGACGGGGACACCGACCCCGGCGATGACACGGGCGCGCCCGCCGTGCTCCCGAGCACCGTCACCCCGGTGACCGACCCCGATCGTGCCGCCGAGGCGGTGGTGGGGCCCGCGGGCGGCCGCGTCACCGCGACGGCCGCCGACGGCACGCGCTTGACCCTCGACGTGCCCCCCGGTGCGCTCGTCAGCGACGAAACGATCCGGATGGTACCCGTGGTGGCCATCGACGACGCTCCCCTCGCGCACGTGGCGGGGGTCGCCTTCGAGCCGGACGGACTCGTGCTGTGGCGTCCGGCAATGCTGACGATCGAGCTCGACGAAGGGGCAGCCGTCGACGACGCACACGTGATGACCGGCTATCGCTACGAAGGTGCCGGGGACGACTTCGGGTTCGACCTGCTCGGACACGACGATGCCACCCTCACCATGCTCGTGCCCCACTTCAGCGGCGCCGGGGTCGGCATCGTCGCGCCCGAAGATCTGCAGCAGCTCTCGTCGGCGG
>CALBMM010000287.1 GCA_937896535.1 uncultured Pseudomonadota bacterium | reverse complement strand
GGCCCACCTGGGCTCGAACCAGGGACCAGCCGGTTATGAGCCGGCCGCTCTAACCGACTGAGCTATAGGCCCGGATGGGCGAACAGTGTCAGCATCGACGGAGTGCGTCAAACCGGTGACGGCGACCGCCAGCGGCGCGTCACGAGGGCCTCCGCGGTAGCCGCGCAATTGGCGTGAACGCGAGCACGGGCCGCGCTAACGTTCCGCGGCCCACGCGCGAGGGCCAGACCCACCAGCGCGGACGCAGCCATGAACGGGAAACGGACCGGCAAGCAAGACCTCACCTCGGGCGGGCTTTGGCTCGGGCTGGCCAAGCTGTGGTTTCTCGCCGCCAGCTACGCCATCACGATCTCGCTGACCCACCTGCTCGATGCGGCGGTGTTCGGCCAGTACTACGCGGTCGCGCGGCTCATCGCCGTGCCGAACATGGTCATCATCTATACGTTGCTGTTTTCGGTCTCGCGCCCGCTGGCCGAGCAGTACGACGACGGCTTCCCTTCGTACTTCGCGCTGCGCCGCCGGGGCCTTCGGCTGGCGGCCCTGCTCGGAGGGCTCACGGCGGTAGTGTTCTTCCTCGGCGCACCGGCGTTCGCCGACTGGCTTTCGGACCCCGGTCTGGTGTGGCCGATCCGGGTCGTCGCCCCGATCTCGCTGGTGTACGCCCTGTACGCCGTCAACCTCGGCACGCTCAACGCCGTACGCCGCTTCAGCCTGCAGGCCGCGCTCGACATCTCGATGGCGACGATGAAGGCGGCGTTCATCATGGGGGCGGCAGCGCTGTCGCTGGGACTGGCGGCGACGGTGGGCGGCTTCACGCTCGCGTCGGTCATGGCGCTGGTCGTCTCGGCGGCGCTCGTGGTTCGCGGTCGGCCGCCGGGGGTACGCGACAGTGCCGGGGAGGTCGCCCCGATGGCGCAGTTCGTCGGTGCGCTGGTCGTCTTCACCGCGATCGTCAACTTGCTGCAATCCGCCGACGTCCTGATCCTCAAGGGCTACGCGCGGACGCAGGCGCAGGACGCCGCGGTGGGCTTTTACGCCAGCGCCCAGCAGGTAGCGCTGGTGCCCTACAGCCTGATGAACGCGGTCGCGCTGTTGATGTTCCCACTCATCGCGTCGCTGTCGGAGTCGGCCGATCGGGCCAAGGTGCGCCGCTACGTCGAGCAGACCGCTCGCGTGTGCGTGCTGCTGCTGGCGTTCATGAGCGCGGTGGCCTCGGCCGCGAGTGCCGAGGTGCAATCGCTGCTGTTTCCCAAGGCGTACGGCGCCGCGGCCAGCGAGCTGCGGTGGTTGGTGTGGGGCTTTTCCGGCTACTCGTTCGCGGTCACGATCGCCTGGGTCTTCAACAGCTCCAAGCGCACCGGCGCCGCGCTCGTGCTCGCGACCGTTCCACTGGTGGTCGTCGTCGCCGCCGCGCAGCTGCTCATCCCCGAGGGCTTCACCACCGGGGCGGCGCGCTCGGTCGGGATCGCCGGCGCCACGGGATTCGTGATCGGGGCCGTGCTGTTGTGGCGCAGCTTCGGGGCGAGCCTGGGACTGTTTCAGCTGGCCAAGATCGCGGCGGCCGTCGCGGCGGTCGAGCTCGTCTCCTCGTTCGTGACCCTGTCGTCGACCGGCGGGTTGGTCGGCAAGCTGCTCATCGTCGGCAAGCTCGTCATCCTCGCCGGCACGTTCATCGGCGTCGTGCTGGGGACCAAGGCCGTGACGATCGCCGAGATTCGGGAGTTGCGTCGTGCCGGGTGATCCCGGCTGGCTGTTGGTGAGCAAGCCGTTGCGTCCGCCGTTTCGCGACGGCTCGACGGTCCTGGTGCGCACGCTCGTCGAAGGCCTGCCTCGCGACATCGAGGTCGCGTACTTCGGCGATCCGGACGCACCTCTGCGCGGAGGAGGGGTCGACCACGTGCTCGCCGCCCGGGCGATGGGCTACGCGCCGTCGATCTGGGACAAGGCGCGGATTCTCGGCACGCTCGCGTCGCCGCGGCAGGCGGGGCGTCCGCTGCACTTCTTCTTCACGCCCAACCGGGTGACCTCGTCGGTGCTCGCGGGCTTGCGCCGCTTGCAGCCGCGGCGGCCGATGATCCAGAGCGTGATGTCCTCGGACGGCGTGGAGCGGTTCGCTCGCTGGCTCGAGCCGCTCGACGCGGTGGTCGTCGGCTCCGATCACACCCGGGCGCGTCTCGTCGCCGCGGGGGGCGACGACGACCGCCTGCACCGGATCTACCCCGGCGTCGACGTGCCCGCCGACCCGGTCGAGGACCCCGCGGGCTCGAAGCGGCTGCTGTACGCCGGCGATCTCGACGAGGCGGTGGCCGATCGCCTCATCGTCGTCGCGGGCACGCTACGCACCCCCGACCGGGCCGAATGGCGGCTGACCATCGCGTGCCGACCCAAGTCCCCCGAAGACGCGACCGCTCGCGCGCGGCTGTGCGCGTCGTTGGCCGCCGACATCGCGGCCGGACGCGTCGACGTGCGCGCCGAGGTCGACGACATGGACGCCCTGCTGCGCGACACTTCGCTTCAGCTGTACGTTGCCGAACACGTTCGGCGAAAGGTCGACGTCCCGCTGGTGCTGCTCGAAGGCATGGCCCGCGGGATCGGCCTGGTCGCGCTGTCGTTTGCCCCCCTCGACGAGATCTTCGTCGCCGCCGACCGGCACGACCTGCGCGTGGGCGCTCGCGTGCCGGTGGGCGACGACGCGGCGCTCGTCGCTGCGGTGACCCACGCTATGGACGCGCCGGCGACTCTGCTACGTTTCGGACGCGACGCACGGCAGCTGGTGCTGCGCGAGTTCGACCAACCAACCATGATCCGCCAGTACACCGCCCTGTACCAGGCGCTCTGCACGGCCCGCGCCCCATGAACGGATCCGGATCCAGCTCGACCGAAAACCAGGCGTACTACGACGCTTTCGCGGCCAACTACGACGCGGGACGCGACGCGGGCTACCACCGCCTCATCGACGACCAGGCCGCCGAGCTCGTGCGCCGCGTCGGCGAGGGGCAGCGCGTGCTCGAGGTCGGGTGCGGCACCGGACTGGTGCTGCAGCGCGTGGCCCGGTTCGCGGCGCAGGCCAAGGGCGTGGACGTGTCGCCGGGCATGCTCGAGCACGCCCGGCGCCGTGGTCTGGACGTCGTGGAGGGCTCGGCGACGGCGCTGCCGTTTCCCGACGCGTCGTTCGACGTGGCCTACTCGTTCAAGGTGCTCGCGCACATCCCCGACCTCGACGCGTGCTTGCGCGAGATGGCACGGGTGATCCGCCCCGGTGGGTTCGTCGTGTTCGACGCATACAACCGTCGCTCGCTTCGCTACCTCATCAAGCGCGTCTGGGGTCCGCGCAAGACCTCGACCACGTTCGACGAAGGGGCGATCAGCACGCGCTTTTCCACGAACGCCGAGATCATCGCGCGGCTGCCACCACAGCTGTCGCTCGTGTCGGAAGCGGGGATCCGCGTGGTGACGCCGCATCCGGCCGTGCTGCGCGTACCCGGGTTGTCGGCGCTGACCGAGGGGCTCGAGTGGCGACTGATGGACTCGCCGCTGCGGGCGTTCGCGGGCTTTTCGGTCTTCACGGCGGAGAAGACCGGGTGAGCTGCACGCTGGTCGTGTCCACGACCTTCCCGCAGTACCCCGGCGACCCGCGCGGACGCTTCGTCGTGCACTACTGGCGCCGTCGCGTCTCGCCGACGCACCGCGTCGAGTTCCTCGTCCCGCGCACGCGGTGGAGCCGACCGGGGGTGGACGCGGGCGGTCCGATCTCGCGCTTTGCCTACGCGCCGGCGTCCTTGGCCACGCTGACCGGCCGCTTCGGCATCCTCGAGAACATCCGCGAGCGACCGTTGCGGGCGCTGTGGGTGCCGCCGCTGTTCGCGGGCCTGGCCCACGCCCTGCATCGTCGACTCGCCCGGGGGGACGTCGACGACGTCGCCGCGCACATGTGGCTGCCAGGGGGGTGGGTCGTGGCCGAGCTGTGCCATGCGCTCGGCGTGCCGTTTTCGGTCTACGGCCACGGTACCGACGTCGACGTGTCGCTGCGGTTGCCGCGACCGCTGCGGTGGCGGCTGGCCACGGCGCTGTCGCGTGCCCGCACGCTGTCGGTGCCTTCGGCGGACAAGGCTCGTCGAGTGCGCGCCGAGCTGTCGGCGTCGCTGGCGGTCACGGTCGAGCCGATGCTCACCGCGATCGAGGCCCCGGTCGGGGCGGCGGCGCACGGCGGCCGCGACATCCTGTTCGTGGGACGACTCATCCGACAAAAGGGCGTCGACGACCTGCTCGAGGCCGTCCGGCGGATGGACGCCCCGCCGGTCCTGCACGTGGCCGGGGACGGACCCGACCGCCCCCGCCTCGAGCGCCTGGCGCGACGCTACGGCGTGAGAGCAACGTTCCACGGGTATGTGGAGGGGGTCGCGAAGGAAGCGTTGTTCGCCAGGGCGGCGGTGGTCTGCGTGCCCTCGCGACCGACGCGGTGGGGGTTGTCGGAGGGGGCGCCGCTGGTGATCCGCGAGGCGTTCGCCCGCTCGATCCCCGTCGTGGCCACCCGGGTCGGTGGGATCCCGGAGGTTTGCGGCGACGGCGACGGGACCGATGGCGCGGCAACGCTCGTGCCGGCGGCAGACCCGGCCGCGCTCGCTCGCGCGCTCACCGTCGCGACCCGCGAGCCGGTGCCCGAGCCCCAGGGCGGTGTGCTACAAGTCGCGCGCGCCCTCGCCTGAGTGCGACCCCCGAGCGCACCTTCTCTTCTTCGCTCTCGCGAAATCCCCCGGAGGCTCCCATGTTCGCTTCGCGTCGTGATGCCGGTTGGCTCACGTTCCTGTTCTCTCTGACCGCCCTGCTGGGCATCGGCCTGTATGCGTTTCCCGCCGAGGCTGCGGATCTGCTCGGCGCGTTCGCGCCGGCGCCGGCCGGTGGGGCCCCGCCCCCCGAGGCCGCCAGCGAGGGCTGGGATGCCAGCGTTCGTTCGTTGATGTCCGAGCGCGCGCTCGAGGTCGGCGGTCGCGTCGTCATCGCGATCGTCCTGTTCATCATCGGATGGATCGTCGCCAAGACCGTGTCCTACGGCGTCTTCACGCTGCTCAACAAGACGACCTGGGACAACGTCATCGCCCGCAAGCTCGGTATCACGATGCTGCTGCCCGATCGCGACGGCGACGGCGAGCGCGGCGAAGAGGGCGGGGCGATCGAGCGGTTCACCGCCAAGCTCGTCTTTTGGATCTTGATGCTGCTGGTGATCGTCGGCGTGCTGCAGTTCGCCGGCCTGAGCCAGGTCGCAGGGCCGCTGGAGAACCTCGTCGACACGGTGGTGCAGGCGCTGCCCCGCATCGGTAAGGCGATCATCATCCTCGGCGTCGCGTATGTCGCGGGCCGCATCCTCAAGATGATCGTGACCAACGGTCTGGACAGCTTCGGCGTCGACCGTCGGTTCGCGCAGCTGGCCGAGACCGAAGAGGACGCACGTCAGCCGTTTTCGACCACCGCGGGCAACATCGTCTTCTGGCTGCTCATCGTGTTCGGTCTGGCCGGCGCGTTCGAGGCCCTCGAGATCAAGCCCATCGCCGAGCCGCTGCACAACGCCATCGACCGCGTGGTGGGCCTTCTGCCCAAGCTCGCGATCGCGGCGCTGCTGGTGTTCGTGGGTTGGATCGTCGGCCGCGTCCTGCGGACCGTGGTGCGCAACCTTCTGCAGTCGCTGGGCTTCGACAAGCTGGTGGCGAAGGTCGGCCTGGACAAGTTCAGCGGCAACAGCTCCCCGAGCGACCTGGTCGGGCTGCTGCTGATGGTCTTCATCATGCTGCAGGCGACGATCGCCGGGCTCAACGAGCTGGGCCTGGAGACCCTGGCGGGTCCGCTCACCTCGATGGTCTCGCAGATCTGGAACGCGCTGCCGTTGCTGGCGGTGTCGGTGCTCATCATCGGCGTCGGCGTGTTCGTCGGTAGCCTGCTGCGGCAGCTCGTCGGCAGCGCCCTGCGCAATGTCGGCTTCGATCGCCTCATGGAGCGCATCGGCTTCGGCAAGATGTCCGAGCGTGAAGACCGGCTCGGCGAGTTCTCCGAGATGGTCGCCTACGGCGTGCAGATCGCGGTCGTGCTCCTGGCGATCGCACAGGCGCTGGACAACCTGGCCCTCGACACGTGGTCGGTCTACGTCAACACGTTCCTGGCCTACCTGCTCAAGAACGTCGTGGTCGCCCTCGCGGTGGTCCTGGTCGGCTTCGTGATCGGCAAGTACGTCCGCGACCTCATCGTCTCCCGCCAGGGCGACAACGAGACGGGACGCTGGATCGGCGAGTTCTCGCGCTACGCCGTGCTCGTGTTCGCGTTCACGATGGCGGTCCGCCAACTCGACGTCGCCGAGGACTTCGTCCTGCTGACGTTCGGCCTGCTGTTCGGGGCCCTGTGCCTGGCGATCGGGCTCGCGTTCGGTCTCGGTGGCAAGGACGTGGCCGGCGACGTGGTGCGTCGCCGCTACGAGCAGGCGCGCACCAAGCTGGCCACCAAGCCCGCCGCCAAGCCCGCCGCCGGGGGCGCGCCGCCGGCCGGTGGTCTCGGCTCGGGTCTCAAGCCGCCCACCGCGGGTGGTAGCACCGGCACCGGCACCGGCACGCCGCCGACGGTCTGATCGCGCCGTGTGCACGATCATCGTCGCGTTCGATCGGTGGCCAGGCACCAAGCTCCTGGTCGCCGCCAACCGCGACGAGCGGCTCGGTCGCCCGGCCGAGCCGCCTGCCATTCGGTCGCACGGCGGCCGGACGATCCTGTCGCCGCGTGACGTCGAGGCCGGGGGAACCTGGGTCGGGCTCAACGACGCCGGCGTCTTCGTCGGGATCACCAACCGCTACGACCCGGCGTACTTCGGTCGCACCGCACCGGTGTCCCGGGGCGCGCTCGTGCTCGATGCGCTCGCACACGCGTCGGCAGCGGACGCGGCCGCCGAGGCCGACGAGGTGGACCCGACGCGGGTCAATCCGTTTCACCTCGTGGTCGCCGACCGACACTCGGCCTATCTCGTGCTCGGCGACGGTCGGACGCTGACCTCTCGTCCGCTCGAGCGCGGCGTCCACGTGGTGACGCAGAGCAGCTTCGGCGCCGGTGACGGAATCCGGCACGCTCGCCTCGAAGCGAGGCTCGCCGCGGTCGCCGACGACGCACCGCCGGACTGGTCGTGGTGGCGTGCCGAGCTGTCGCACCACGACCCCGACGAGCCGCTCACCGAGACCTGCGTTCACATGCCCGAGGCCGGCTACGGCACCCGCAGCTCGACCTATGTGCGCTTGGGGGCGGACGTGGGCGACGTCGAGCTGCTGCATGCAGAAGGCCGTCCCTGCGTCACCACGCCGCAGCCGCTGACCGAGATGCTCGGGCGGCTCGTCGCGCGGTAGGCTGACGGGGTGACCGGCTTCTCCGGCTCCGGCGGCTTCGGGTCGTCCGGGGGCGATCCCACACTCGCGGGGGTCGACGACGGCGAGGCGACGCTCGGTCCCGATTCCTCCTCGCCCGGCGGGTCCGCCACCCACGGCGGCAGCGGTGGCTATGCGATCGACGACGCGCCGCCGCAGCCCGGCTCGCGGATCGGCCACTTCGTGGTGCAGCGCGTGCTCGGGGCGGGCGCGATGGGACTGGTCATGCTCGCGATCGACCCGGAGCTCGATCGGCCCGTCGCGATCAAGCTGCTGGCCCCGCACTACGGCAACGGCGACGTCGCGCGCCAGCGGCTGATCCGAGAGGCGCAGGCGGTCGGCCGGCTGTCGCACCCGAACGTGGTCTCCGTGCACCAGGTCGGCACGCACGGCGAGCGCGTGTACATGGTGATGGAGTACGTCGACGGCGGCACGCTCGGGCAGTGGGTCAAGGCGCAGCCGCGAACCGTCGCCGAGATCGTGGGGGCGTATCGCCAGGCGGCGCAGGGGCTCGCGGCCGCGCACGCGGCGGGGCTGGTCCACCGCGACTTCAAGCCCGACAACGCGCTCATCGGTACCGACGGTCGTGTGCGGGTCTCGGACTTCGGGCTCGTGACCCCGACGGGCACCGAGGCGCCTTCGGGTCCCACCGGGACGATCCACGCCGAAGCCGACGCACGGCTGACCCAGACCGGTGTCCTGCTCGGGACGCCGGCCTACATGGCACCCGAGCAGTTCGCCGGACTGCCCGTCGATGCGCGGGCCGATCAGTTCGCGCTGTGTGTCGCGCTGTTCGAGGCGCTGTACGGGGTCCGGCCCTACGCCGGTGACAACGTCGCGCAGCTGTACGCCTCGATCAGCACGGGCAGGCTCGCGGCGGCCAGACGCGACGACGTGCCCGCCAGCCTGCAAGGCGCGATCTCGAGGGGGCTGTCGGCCGAGCCCGACGCCCGACACGCGTCGATGCACGCACTCGTCGCCGCGCTGCAGGTTCCCGTCGTGGGTCGGGCCGCCAAGCCGCCGGTGGTGGCCGCCGTGGCGGGCTTGGTCGCCGTGCTCGCCCTCGGGGGTGGTGCCGCGGCGTGGGCCCTCACGCGATCCGACGACGACGCCGAGCCCGAGGTCCGTGCCGCGGCCGCGCCGGTCGACGCGGGGACGGACGTCGATCCGGGAGACCTCTGTGCGCCGCCGCGCGAGGACTGGGAAGGGGGCTGGGACGGGACGCGTCGCGAGGCGCTCCGCAACGCCCTCGCCGGCACCGGCTACGCGGCGGCGTCGACGGCGGCCGACCGCATCGTCGCTCGGGCCGACGAGTACCTCGCCGCGTCGGAGGCGGCACGTCACGAGGCATGCCGTGCGCGGGCACGGGCCGACCACGCCTCGGAACGCGAAGGCGACGCGCCGCCCGACGAAGCCAAGCAGGCGATGTGCTTCGAGCTGGGCGCCGACGCCCTGTCGGGTCTCGTCGACGGCCTGGTCGATGCGCCCACGGTCGAGCGCATGCACGTGGCGCTCGACTTGCTCGATGCGCTGCCACCCGTGCCGGTGTGCACCGACGCCGAGGCGATCGCGGCCTTTCCCGCGGTGCCCGACGATGCGCAGCAGCCGGTCGTCCGCGACGTGCGGCGCAAGCTGTGGCGCACCGTGCTCGCGATGCAGGCGACCGAGTACGACGCGGCCAAGAAGCTCGTTCGTCAGGCCCGTCTGTCGGCGGACGAGGCGGGCTACCTGCCGCTGGACGCCGAGGTGCAAACGCTCGACGGCACGTTGCTGATGCTGCAGGGCGAGCGAACCGAGGCGGAGGTCGTGATGCGGACGGCGCTCGAGACGGCCAAGCGCGCCGAGTATGCGGCCGCGGAGGCCGACGCGGCGGTCGGGCTCGTGCGGGCGGTCGGGGCGGATCCGGCCCGTATCGCCGAGGCGCTGCAGCTGGTGGGGCCGGCCAAGGAGGCGATCGAGCGAGCCCGCGCGCAGCACGTGATGTGGGCCCTCGATACGACGGCGGCGGGCCTGTACGAGATGACCGGTCGGTTCCTCGATGCCGAGAGCGCCTACTCGCACGCCCTCGCGAGCCTCGACGCGCTCGATCCGATCCCACTGACCGACAAGGCGTACGTGCTCTCGCGGCGCGGGGCGGTCTTGCGGCAGCTGTTGCGCACCGACGAAGCGGTCGCCGACTACGAGGCATCGCTGCAGACGTACACCGAGGCGCTCGGACAGGTGCACCCACTGCGTGTCGGCACGTTGGTCGGCTACGCGACCCTGCTGATGCAGCTGGGTCGGTTCATGGATGCGCGCGCCCAGATGGAGGACGCCGCGCACGTGCTCGATCTCGCCGGGCGTGACCTGGGCTTCGGCGTCGAGGTGTACTGGACGCGGTCGTTCATCGAGGAGAATCTCGGTGACTTCGCCGCGGCCGTGCGGGCCGGGCAGCAGGCGGTGCAGCACCACGAGGTGCAGCCGTCGCGTACCGTGCCCGAGTGGATGCTCCGCCAGCGGCTGGGCTATCTGCTCGCCAACGACGACAAGGGCGCCGACGCCGACCGGCAGCTCGAGATGGCGGTCGGCTTGATGGATCCGGAGACGCAGCCGGTCGAGGTCGCCGAGGTCGTCGCGCTGCGTGGTCGCGCGGCGTTCGTGCAGGGCAAGTACCCGGAGGCGCAGGAGCGGTTCGCCGCCGCGGTGCGGCTGCGCGAGCGTGGCCTGGGCACGTTCCACAACTACGTGGCGAGCGCCTACGTCGCCCTCGGTGACATGCAGATGCTGCAGGATCGCTGCGAGGAGGCCACCGACTCGTACGAGACGGCGCTCAACATCCGGTCGAAGATCGGCGCGCTGCCCGACGTCGATCTGGTCAAGATTCACCTCGGGGAAGCCGACTGCGCCCTCGCGCAGGGACGTGCCGACGAGGGCTCGACCGCGCTCGACAACGCCGAGGCCCTGCTCACCCATCACGCGCTGGGCGACGACCTGAAGGCGCGCGCGACGGCGGTGCGCGCTCGCCTGCGGTGGGCCGAAGGCGAGCACGAGGCGGCGCTGGCCGAGGCCGCAACGGCGCGCGACGCCTTCGATGACCTCGGCACGCCGTACCGACGCGAGAAGCAGCTCGTCGTCGATTGGATCGCGGCTCACCCCGCGCCGCCGTAGGTCCGGTCACGCCACGGGACCACGCAGCGCGGCCACCCGAGATTGCAGCGTCTGCGCGGAGGCCTCCGCCGGGGCGAGGGCTTCTCCCGCGACGACTTCGACCCGTGCGCGGAACCGGCGAGGGAGTCCTCGCATCGCGGGGCCGAAGCGGCGCGAGAAGAACGAGCCCCACAACCCGCGCAGCGCCATGGGCACGACCGGCACGGGCGTGCGCGCCACGATCGTTTCCACCCCGCGGCGAAACGGGTTGAGCTCGCCGTGCCGGGTGATCTGGCCCTCCGGGAAGATGCCGACGAGCTCGCCCGCCTCGAGGTGCGCCGCGATGCGATCGTAGGCACGGTCGAGCAGGGCAGGGTCCTCGCGGCGCGAGGCGATCGGGATGACCCCACAGGCACGCATCAGCGGATGCAGGACCGGCGCGTGGTAGAGCCGGTGATCCATGACGAACCGGATCGGGCGCCCGACCGCGGCGGCGACGACGAGCGCGTCGATGAAGCTGACGTGGTTGCAGACGAGCAGCGCGCCGCCGCGGCGCGGCACGTGGTGCAGGTCCAGACCGCGCAGACGGTAGGCCGCGCGCACCAGGCCGCCGATCACGGGGACCAGCAGGCCGTCGGCGAGGCGGCGGGAGCGGCCCGCGAGGGCCGAGGGCGACGCGGAGACCAGAGTTCCGGCGGTCATGCCGGACGTGAAAAGCATGGAGCGTGCCGGACGCCCAAGTGCTTGAAAATACTTGAGTGTGTGCACGGGTCGTGGCACAGGATGCGCACCGGATGGACATCCGATGTACACACGATCTGGTGACCGCGACCATCGCTCGAAACCTCGTCCCGGCCTTCGAGCGCGTGTCCTCGGCCGTCTTCGCCAACCCGTTCGGCGCCGACCGACACGCGCTCGACCTCGAGCTCGCCGGGGCCAGGCCGTCGGTCACCCGCGATGCCCTCATCGCGCTGGTCGTCGATCGCGTGCGCGCGCTGCTGTCGGCGGTGGCGGTGGACGGGCGCATCGACGTTCGTCGCTTCGGTGCCCGCGACCGGGAGCTCGTGGAACGGGCGGTGCTCTTCGTCGCCTTCCACGACTTCGCCGACGCGTGCGACGAACACATCGAGGCCCAGATCGCTGCCGGCGCGACGGCCGAGCCGCTGCCGGCCGCGTTCGCCGTGCAGCTTGTCGAACACCTTCGTGCGCACGGTCTCACCACGTCGGCGGCGACGCACTACGTCGCGATCATCTTCCAGATGCGGCGTGGGTTCGTCCTCGTCGACCGGGCATTGTCCGGTCGGGCCGCGTCGATGCGAGCGCTGCGCGAGCGGCTGTGGGCCAACGTCTTCACCCACGACATCGGCCGCTACGAAAAGTGGCTCTCGGGCCGGATGGAGGACTTCTCGACGATCCTGCTGGGCGAGACCGGCACGGGGAAGGGGACGGCGGCCGCGGCGATCGGTCGCAGCGGCTTCATTCCCTTCGACCGCGCGCAGGGGCGGTTCGCCGAGAGCTTCGTGGCGGCGTTTTCGGCGGTCAATCTCGCGGAGTTTCCCGCATCGCTGCTCGAGTCCGAGCTGTTCGGCCATCGCAAGGGCGCGTTCACCGGGGCGGTCGACCACTACGACGGCGCGCTCGCCCGCTGCAGCCGTCACGGTGCCGTCTTCCTCGACGAGATCGGCGACGTCGAGGTCCCCGTGCAGATCAAGCTGCTGCGCGTGCTGCAGGACCGCGAGCTGACGCCGGTCGGCAGTCACCAGTCGGTGCGGTTTTCCGGACGCGTGATCGCGGCGACCAACCAAGACCTCGACGAGCTGCGCCGGCAAGGCCGGTTTCGCGACGACTTCTACTACCGGCTGTGCGCCGACGTGCTCGTGATCCCCCCGCTGCGGCAGCGCCTGGCCGAAGATCGAGACGAGCTCGCCGTCGTCGTCGACAAGGTCGTGGCGCGGATCGTGGGCGGCGCGTCGGCGGAGCTGCGCGACGAGGTGCTCGCGGTGATCGAGCGGGACCTGCCGACGGACTACCCGTGGCCGGGCAACGTGCGGGAGCTCGAGCAGTGCGTGCGGCGGGTGTTGCTGACCCGTCGCTACGACGGCGACACCTCACGCCGCGCCGCGGGCCCCGCCGCACAGCTGCGCGAGGCGATCGAGACCGGCCACCTGCAGGCCCGAGACCTCGTGTCCCGCTACTGCCAGCTGCTGTACGCACGCCTGGGCACGTACGAGGAAGTGGCGCGCCGCACGGGGTTGGACCGTCGCACGGTCAAGCGCCACGTCGATGCGGGCGACGCCTGACACGCGCCGCCGCGTATCCCTATACTCCGCCGACCATGGTCAACACCGCCTCGCAGATGCTGGAGCTGGGCACGAAAGCGCCCGCGTTTCGACTCCCGACTCCCGACGGTCGCGAGGTCTCGCTCGACGACACGCCCGACGCGAAGGGCTACCTCGTCGTGTTCATGTGCAACCACTGCCCGTTCGTCAAACACATGCGCGAAGAGCTCGCCAAGCTCGGTCGCGACTGCGCCGAGTGGGGCGTGACGATGATCGGGATCAACAGCAACGACTGGGACAAGTACCCCGACGACAGCCCGTCGAAGATGGCCGACGAGATCGCCGACCAGGGCTACACGTTCCCGTACCTGCTCGACGAGACCCAGCAGGTCGCCAAGTCCTACCGCGCCGCCTGCACGCCGGACTTTTTCCTGTTCGACGCCGACCAGACCCTCGTCTACCGCGGCCAGCTCGACGACTCCCGTCCCAGCAACGGCATGCCCGCCACCGGCGCCGACCTACGCGCCGCGATCGAGCAGCTGCTCGCGGGCAAGGACGTCGACGAGGACCAGAAGCCGTCGATCGGCTGCAACATCAAGTGGCGGGCGGGCAACGAGCCCGAGTGGTTCGGGTAGGGCGGGCTCGATACGGGCGAGGTCGAGGGCCTCCAGCATGAAGTCGTCCGGTGTTTGGCCTCGATGGCCAGAGGCTCGACCGCGGTCGCGGGGAAGCCCTCCGGTGCGCCTGGACGACGCCCGTGCAAGCCACGCGGATCAGAAGGTCGCGAAGCGGGCGGGGAAGAGGACGCAGGCGTCGTAGACGACGATGAAGGCCACGACGCGATGCTGTCAGTAGCGGAGGTCGTGCTTCTGCGCCTCGGCGGCGAGCTCGTCCAAGGCTGCCTTGGCCTCGGCCTCCTCGCGCCGCTTGTACTCGAGCACGTCCACCATCTTGATGCGGCGGTGGGTGCCCACCTTGCGGTGCGGGATCCTACCCTCCTCGAGCAGGCGCGTCGGCTACTTGCTGGCGGCCATGCTCCAGCCCATCAGGACCAGGAACACGATGACCGGCAGCACGTAGGGCACGACGACCATGCCGCCGAGCTGGAACTTCTCCCAGCCGAGCAGCATCTCGCCCCACGCGAGGCCGCCGGCGACCATGAGGGCGCCCATGCCCTCGGGCCAGTCGGTCTCGAGCTTGAGGCCGAGCAGGAACAGCAGCAGACCGGCGGCGGCGACGATCGACGGGAACGCCCACGGGGGCAGGCCCATGAACGCGTCGACGCCCTCCTTGGCGAGCTGTTCGTTGGTCATCGCGAAGTTGGCGATGACCGTGCCCAGTACCAGCACGACGGCCAAGATGAAGTACGTCCACATCTTGGCGCGGCCCTTGCCCATGTATTCGGTTTCGACCATCGGCGGCTCCACGATAACCCAATCCCGTGGTCGGCTGGGAGGTCAGGGCGCCGGCTCGGCCACCGCGAGCCCACGCGCACGGGCGTGGGCACGGTGCTCGAACAGGCGTAGGCCACCCCAGGCGAACACGCCCACGTAGTCCCGCCCCAGTCGCTGGCCCAGCGCCTCGAACTCCAGCAGCGGGTCGAAGCGGCAGCCCATGCCCGGCCACGGATTGGCGTGGACGAAGAACGCGGGGGGTCGCTGCTCGAACGCGCGGATCAGCTCGTCGGCCGCTGGTCCGGGGCGAAAGTGGATCTGTGTGCCGGGGGAAAACGCGGTGTTGGTGTTGTACGTGGTCAGCGTGCCCATCGCCTTGAAGACCGGGGTCGGGGCGTGGCGCTGCGCCCAGTAGTAGACCGGCCACGCGGTCAGTCCCCACACGAAGACGGTGTCGTCGGGCGCGGAGCTGCGGCCGATGAACTCGCCGATCGCTTGCGGGGCCGTGTAGCCCTCGATGTACTGCGGCAGGTTGTCGTAGCGATGTCCCTTGCCGCGGGGGATCTCGGCGAGCTGCCAGGCCAGCGCCGCGCCGACCGACACTCGTCCGATCCATCGCAGCACGCCAGCCACGCCCGGGGCGGTCTCACCCGAGGTCAGCCACGCCCACAGCGCCGGGTAGGCACCGACGAGCGCGAGCCCCGGCAGGTACTGCACGAGGTAGTGGGCGTAGTACCGCGGTCCCCCCATCGCGCCGGCCACGATCCCCGAGACCCACAACGCGATCGCCGGGCCGATCGGGGGCGCGTCCTCGTGGCGGCGCGACCACGCCACGCCGAGCGCGAGCACGGCCAGGGTGGTGCCGAGCTGGAACACGCGACCGTGCTGGCCGGCGACGCCGCCGGCGAGCGCGAACGCGGAGATGTCCCAGACGTCGGTGGTGTAGGCCGCCGCTTCGCCCAGCCCGAGCTTGGTCGACCACAGTGCACCCAGGTGACCACCGGGCGCGTACAGCAGCAGCAGCGGCACGAAGGCGAGGGCCGAGCCGCCCAGCCACGCCGCGATCGCCGACGGGCGGGCGCCGGGGAGTCCACGTCGTCGCGCCCACAGCCACACGAAGGGGAACACGCCCACGAGCACGCCGGCTTGGGCCTTGAACAGGCATGCGGTCGCGGCGAGAAAACCCGCGAGCACGTGGCCGCGCCGCCGCGAGCCGTGCACCGCGGCGAGCAGGGCCGCGAACGCGCCCGCCAGCGGCACCGTCATCCAGCCCGAGTAGTTGTAGTCGAACTGCGGCGCCGACAGCAGCCATAGTGCAGCCGCGATCGGAGAGGCGAGGGGGCGCGCGCCGTCGCGGTCGTACAGTGTGCGCGCGGCCCAGGCGACGGCGGCGGCGCCCAAGAGCAGCCAGAGGGCGTAGGCGATCTGCACGACCACCAGCGATCGACCGAACACGCCGAAGAGCGCGGCGAACAGCAGGAACGTCCCGGGCTGCTTGAACTCGACCGTGTCGACGTAGGGCAGCCCACCGCGCAGCAGAAGATCCGCCTCGTAGAGGATCCCGGCGATGTCGGGATTGGCGATGTCGTCGAAGGAAAGTGTCAGTCGCGTGACCGCGAACAGGACCAACGCGCTACCCACGATGGCGAGCCGAGTCCGCCGCGTCGACGCGAGCGAAGCGCTGGCCGGCGTGCCGGGCTCGCCCGACTCTCCCGTCGAGGCCCTCGCAAAAGCCACTGGGGACAGTGGAACACGTCGTGGCGCACTTGCCCAATCGCGTCGGCGCGGGTCTTGACCCACCCCGGGCCCACGTGTCCAAAATGAGCGTCCGGTCGGCCTCCCGCCTCGGGGCCGTCGGCAGGCCCGGAAATGACGACGAGCGACCTATCCGAATCCATCGAAGAAGTCCTGTTCAGCGCCGAAGCCATCGGCGCCAAAGTGGAAGAGCTCGGCGCCGCCCTGACCGACACGTACGCCGACCGGCGGCCGCTGCTGGTCGGCATCCTCAACGGGTGCTTTCCCTTCATGGCCGACCTGGCGCGCGCGGTGAAGACCCACATCGAGGTCGACTTCATGTCCGTGTCGTCCTACGGCAGCGGCACCAAGTCCTCGGGCGTGGTCCGACTCATCAAGGACCTCAACGACCCGATCGTCGGACGCCACGTGGTGCTCGTGGAGGACATCATCGATACGGGGCTGACGCTGGGGTACCTCGTCGAGAACCTCAAGACGCGGCAGCCGGCGTCGATCGAGATCTGCACGCTGCTCGACAAGAAGGAAGCGCGCAAGAAGGATGTCGAGGTCAAGTTCGTCGGCTTCGACTGTCCCGATCGCTTCGTGGTGGGCTACGGGCTCGACTACGCCGGACTGTTCCGGAACCTGCCCTATATCGGGGTGCTTCGGCGCGAGATCTACGGAGGCGGGTGAGCGACAGCCTGCTGATCTCGGGGGCGACCATCGTCACGATGGACGCCGGACACCGCATCCTGGAGGGGGACCTGTGGATCCGCGATGGGGAGATCGCGGCCGTCGGCGGTGACGTCGTCGCGCCCTCGAACACGCGCACGATCGACGCGCGCGGGCTCGTCGTGCTGCCGGGGTTCGTGCAGGGCCATGTCCACCTCGGCCAGGCGTCGTTTCGCGGGCTGGCCGAGGGACGCGAGCTGATGGACTGGCTGCGCGAGCGGATCTGGCCGCTCGAGGCGGCCCACGATCACGACTCGGCGTACTGGTCGGGGATGCTGGGCGCGGCCGAGTGCCTCGCCACGGGGACGACGACGATCCACGACATCGGCTTGGTGCGCCACGCCGACGCGATCTTCGAGGCGGTCCGCGACGGTGGGCTGCGCGGGGTGGTGGGCAAGTGCTTGATGGACGTCGGCGTCGGCGTGCCCGATGGCCTCGCCGAGCAGACCGACGACGCGCTCGCGGAGGCCCGCGCGCTCTACGACCGCTGGGAAGGCGCCGCGGACGGACGGATCACCTGCGCGGTGTGTCCACGCTTCATCCTGTCGTGCTCGGAGGCCCTGTGGGAGGGGGCAGTGGCGCTGTGCGAGCAGCTCAAGCTGCCGATGCACACGCACTTGCTCGAGCATCAACGCGAAGAGCGGGAGGTCGCCGAGGTCCTCGGCGAGACGCAGATGGAGTTCCTCGATCGCCTCGGCGTGTTCGATACCGACCTGCGCATCGCCCACGGCGTGTGGCTCGAGCCGCATCACCTCGAGATCCTCGACGGCCGGCACCTGACGATCTGCCACTGCCCGTCGGCGAACCTCAAGCTCGGCTCGGGCATCGCCGACCTCGCGTTCTTGCGGGGCGAGGAGACGTTCGACGTGGGCATCGGCACCGACGGCGCGCCGTGTAACAACGACATGGACCTGCTGTCGGAGATGCAGATCGCCGGACTCTTGCAGCAGTACAAGCAGGGTCCGGGTCGGGTCGGCGCTCGCGACATTCTCGAGCTCGCGACCTCGGCCGGGGCGCGCGCCCTCGGGATGCAGGAACAGATCGGCAGCCTCGAGGTCGGCAAGCGTGGCGACGTGGTCGTGCTCGATCTGTCGCACCCGTCGACCTTCGGGGGCACCGGCGTCAGCGTGTACGATCGGATCGTGTACGCCGCGGCGCGCGACGCCGTGCGCTTGGTCGCGGTGGACGGGGACGTGCGTTACGAACGCGGGACGTGGCCGCATCTGGACGTGGAGGCGCTGCGGCGCCGTCCCGCCGAAACACTGGCGCAATTGGTCACTCGCGCGGGGATCTGAGCCCCTTCGCCCGCCTCCGGCGGGACGGGCCACGACCGGCCGAAATGCGCGAGTGGCCCGGACCCGCCCGTCTCGCTACGATGCGCACGGGGGCGGCTTCGGCCGCGGTGGCGAGACGGGTGGAAACGGACATCTATAACGGCGTGGACGTCGTCTGGATGCCCGGTGACGTCGTCGGCAAGTACACGCTGGGACGCCCGCTGGCCCGCGGTGGCATGGCCGAGCTGCATCTGGCGACCACGCCCGACAGCGAGCAACCCTTCGTGCTCAAGCGAGTCCGGCGCGACTACGCCGATCGGTCCGACGTCTACGTGTTGTTCGAGCGCGAGGCGGCGCTGGCGGCCACGCTGCATCACCCCAACATCGTCGAGGTCGAGGAGGTGCTCGACTTCGAAGGCGATCCGGTCATCGTCATGGAGTACCTGCGCGGGTGGGACCTGCGGCGGATCCTCAAGACGCTGTTCGATTCCGACCAGGCCATGCCGTTGCACCTGGCGGTCTACGTGGTGCAGCAAGCCCTGCGCGGGCTCGAGTACGCCCACGACGGACGGGATGCCGACGGAGCGGTGATGGGGGTCGTGCACCGTGACATCTCTCCGTCGAACATCTTCGTGCTCACCGACGGCGCGGTGAAGTTGCTCGACTTCGGCATCGCCAAGATGGAGCAGGCCACGCCGACCACGCTGGGGGCTTCGCCGAAGGGCAAGCGCGCGTACATGTCGCCCGAGCAGTGTCGTGGGCTCGATGTCGACCGCCGCGCGGACTTGTTCGCGATCGCGGCGGTGCTGTACGAGGTCACCACGATGCGCCGCGCCTTCGACGGGCGCAACGACATGGCCGTGCTGCACGCGATCCTGTCCAAGACGCCCACGCATCCGACCGAGGTGGTCGACGACTATCCGCCCAAGCTCGCCGAGGTGGTGATGAAGGGCCTGCAGCGCGAGCCCGAAGATCGCTACACGACGGCGCGACAGATGCTCGACGAGCTGCAGCGCGTCGTCGAGGTCGAGGGCCTCGCCGCGACGGCCGACGAGATGCAGGCGTATCTCGAGGACCTCGGTCGGATCGAGCGCAACCTCGCCGCCAACGACGGCGGGCGACGGCGAGGTCGCGAAGCGGCGACGTTGCCGGCGACCGGCACCGTCTCCGATCTGCCGCCGCGGCGCGGGGTTTTCTCGGACCTGCCGCGGCACGACCCGGACGCACCCGGCGAGGAGACGGACGCGGACCGTCTCGGCCGTCGGACCTCGGTGCCGGCCGTCGCGGCGTCGGTCGAGGCCATGGACGAGGCCGCGGCGGCATCCGTCGTCGACGACGATGCGGCCGGCGACAGGCCGTGGGGCTGGATCGCGGCCGCGGGCGCGCTCGTGGTGGTGGCGGCGGTCGCCCTCGCGTTTCGTTCGGGGCGTACGAGCGACCAGACGCCGTCCGCGTTCGGGGAGACGCCGCGCGGCGAGCCGGTCGCGGCGGCCGAGCCCTCCTCGCCCACGCCGCCGCCCACCCGGGCGCCGGCACCGGTGCCAGAGCCGGGGCCGGCCGAGGTCGACGATGCACCGGACTGGGTGCGTGTCCTGACCGATCGCGAGTCGGCGAGTGCGCTCGGGTTCGACGCACGTCAGACCGCCCGACACGACGTCGAGCGCGAGGGCCGGGGCGACGAGCTCGACCCGGACCTACTGCTGGGGCTCGATCTGCAGCAGGCCGCCGAGGCCCAGTCGCCGTGCGCGGCCGCCCACGACGCGATCGGGCGGGCCGCCGATACCGAGGACGAGCGGTGGGTCGAGGCGATCGAGACCACGACCGACGCCGTGGAAGCGACGACGACGTGCCCGGGCCTGCGCGTCGCTTCGCACGCGGCGGTCGCGAAGCTTCGGCCGAAGACCAGCCGCCGCAAGCCGACGACGCAGACGCCGGCCGACCCGCCGGCCGCGCCCGCGACGAAGCCGCCCGCCGATGCGAAGACGGAACCTCGACGGCACACCGTCTCGGAGAAGCTCGACAAGCTGCGCCCGCCGGAGCTGTAGCGCACGGGGCGTCAGTCGCCCGGGTCGATCACGTCGATGCGCGCGAACGCGAAGCCGCTCGGCGTGGAGCCATCGGCGACGATCTGCCACCGCTCGATGGCGGACACCGTCTCCTCGGTCACCGGGTCGTAGTCGAGCGCGCCGGAGGCCCCGCGGACGTCGATGGGCGTCCCGGCGCCGAACGCCTGCAGTACCAGGGGCCAGCTGTCGGGCAGAATATCGACGGGCGTGCCCTCGCTGATCCGCCGAAGGCCCAGGCCGATCCCCGCGCCGTCGATGTCGCCGCTGTGCAGCACGGACCACGCGATCGCGTAGATGCCGACCCAGGCGGCATCGTAGCTGTGGGGCGTGAAGGCCGAGCCCGTCGAGCTCTGGTTGAACGTGGATGTATAGGCGGCCGCGAAGGCGTTGAAGACCACGCCCTCGGCCGGCGCCGGCCGGGTGCCGCGGATGTTGGCGAAGAGCTCGGCGGACGTCTCGAAGGTCTCCTCGAGCAGCTGCGTGGTGAAGGCGGTGTCCGGGAAGAAGAGCCCGCCCTCGTCGTCGGCACCGAGCTGGTTGGCGAACTGGTCGCGCAGCGAGCTCGACGCGGTCGCCGCTCGCAGGAAGGAGACGTAGTCGTCGATGTCCGAGGAGATGAACAGCACCTCTTGGAACTTGTCCTCGGCGATGCCCTGACCGACCTGCGCCACGGTGACCGAGAACCCCCCTCCCGGCGCGAACGGGAAGAGCGCGACGGTGCCTCCCTCCTGGGAGAAGCGAGCGGCGAACAGATCGCTGAGACCGTCGCCGTAGGCTCCCGTCTGGTACACGACCGCGGCGTTGACGATGGCGCGCTCGAGCAGGTCACGGGCGATGACCTCGCCCTGCAGCGAGTCCGGCGGTGCGGTGCGCCAAAGCCGACCGGGGGCCGCGTCGCTGGGGGGATCCTCGAGATCGGTCAGCGAGGGCGACGTCGCCGACGGCGAGATGACCACGGTGTCGTGGTCACGCAGCGCCTCGAAGGTCGCTTCGGTCCGCCCCGAGCCGCGGGGACCGACGATGAGCGGGACGCCGATCACGTCCGCGAGATAGGGGGCGAGCTCTTCGACCGCCTCGATGTCGTTGAGGTCGTCGAGGTCGTCGGTGGCCCCCGGTGTGTAGTCGCAGTGGACCATCGCGAACTGTCGACCATCGAGGCCGTCGAGCGCGTTGACTTGCCGAACGGCCAGCTCGGTCGCCAGCAGGGTGTCTTCGTGATCGTCGAACGAGTACAGCGACCCGAGCACGATCCGGTCGACGTATTTCGTCGGCTCGTCGAGGAGGTCCGCCGGTACCGCTCGCCCGCACCGAGGATGCAGCGTGGGCGCGGTGCACAGGCCGTCGTCACCACACTGCGAGCCGAAGCCGAACGACTCGCGACAGTCGGCGTGGGCTCGGCACGGCGCATCGTCGACGAGCGTGGCCGTGCACGCGAGAGCACCACCGAGGCTGCCCAGGAGGGCACCCATCGATAGCGACCATGGGGCGGCAGATCGCCGCGGCGCGCGAGCGAATACGGACAAGACGACGGACCGGCTGCGAAGGGAACGTCGCGATGATAGCGTGGCCCAAGATGGGACGCCCAGGCGCGCCAAAGCGGACAAAACGAGCGTCGCGTCGTCCGGGCATGCTCGCGCTCGTCGCTGCGCTGTCGTGGGTCCCCAACGTCGCACTGCCGGCCCCGCGCGAGCCCAAGGTGTCGCCGACCGACGAAGACCTCGACCGCGCCAAGTCGTTGTACGCCGAGGGGCGGGACCTGTACCTGCGCGGCAACTGGGGCGGGGCGATCGTCGCGTTCGAGTACAGCTACGAGCTGTCGGGCGATCCCAACCTGCTCTACAACATCTCGCTGTGCTACGACCGACTGTCGGCGTTCGAACAGGCGGTCGAGTACATGACGTACTACCGTGAGCTCGCACCGGCGGCCGAGCACCCGGACATCGACGCGCAGATCGGGAGCCTCCAGCAGCGGCTGCAAGCGCAGCGTGCCAAGGGGCAGCCCATCGCCGCGCGACCGTTGTCGGAGCCAGGGCTCGGTCAAGCGCCGCCGGATCCGTCGACGGTCCCGGAACCGCCGAAGGGTCCGCGCATCATGACGCCTGCGCTGATCTCGTTGGCGGTCGTCGGGGGCGTCTCGCTCGGCGTGGCGGCGGGGACCGGGCCGGCATCGTTGGTGGCGACGCGTCGGGTCGAGGAGGACTGCGCGTCGTCCGAGGGGGGCTTGCACTGCCGGGACATCACCGCGTCCGGCAGGCAGCGCGCGAGGGCGCTGGCGATCACCACCGACGTGGCTCTGGGGGTTGGGGCGGCGGCGACGGTGGTGTTCGTCGCCCTGCTCGCCACGCGGATCAAGAAGATCCGCTCCGGTCAGATCGCGGGGGGCATCAGCCCCGCCGGCATCGTGGCGCGCGTTCGCTTCTAGCGGGACTTGTCCGGCGACGGAGGGCGCCACCGGGGGAAGCGCGCCGTGAGCTCGTGGCGGTTGAGGGCGGCCAGCAGGGCGAGCATCGTGGCGGTGTCCGGGCCGGCGATACGGCGTGCCTGTTCGGCGGTCATGTCCTGCTCGTCGGTCGGGTGAGGATCCGGGGCTACTCGCCCAGGGCGGCGTTGGTCGGGGGCGGGCACGGAGTGAAGCCGTCCTGCAGGCACAGCTCGGACGGATTGGGCGGGTCGAACTCGCCGACGAACGGATTGCAGGCGGTCAAAAGGCCGGTGAAGGCGAGGAAGGCGAGGGCGACGGTCTTCTTCATGATGGCGCTCCTTGGGCGTTGCGGGGCGCCATCGACCGCCGGGGAAGGGCGGGCCGGTCGAAGGCACCTCGGTTGTCTCACTTGATTCCGACACACGAGGGGGTCGGAAGGTGTCACGGATTTTCTCGTGCTGGGGTGAACCGAGCCTGGCGTCTCGTATTCCACCCGTCGGTCCCTACGAACGTCTCCCTGCCCGGTGACAGGGGTCGACGTCGCGTCGGGGCGGTTTCAGTAGTTCAACGGCAGCCGCGCCGCTCACTTACAGAAAAAGCCGGCAAACGTGACGGACGCCGCAGCGGGGCGACAAGAAAAGCGGACGCAGTTTGTGAAACCCGACACAACGTCGCGGGGTCACCCGCCGAAGTTGTCGGCGATCCACTTTGCCACGACACGTGCGCCGTCGGGCGGCGTCGATTTCTCGGCGGCCTCTCGCATCGTCTCGCGTCGCTGACGATCCGTCAGATACGAGGTGATCGCAGGTACGACCTCCGCGAGATTGCGTGTCGGATCGACGTGGTCGGGCAGCATCGCGGCCCCGCCCGCATCGACCATCGGCTGGGCGTTGTGCCGCTGGTGCTGGTCTTGGTGGTACGGGTTGGGCAAGAACACCGTGGGGGTCGCGTTGGCCCACGCTTCGGCGACCGTGCCCGCGCCCGCGCGTGCGATCGCAAGGTCCGCAGCGCGCCATGCCGTGCCCATGCCGTCGAGGTAACGGACGACCTTGGCCGTCACGCCGGCGTCGTCGTACGCCTTCGCGAGCGCCTCGGGATCGAGCGTGCCGCACTGGTGCAGCACCTGCCAGCCGTCGAGTGCGGCGACGTGGTCGGCGTCGCGTACCCACGCTTCCATCAGCTTGACGATCGATTCGGCACCGTGGGTCGCCCCGGTGACGAACAGCAGGGGTCTTTGCGGATCGAGGCCGAAGTCCAGCGCGGCCTTCGCCTCCGCCGGCGAGCCGGCGAAGCGCGAGGCGGCGCGAAGCGGCAACCCGATCGCGGTCGCACCCGGCAGCAGCTCGTGGGCGTACGCGGTGAAGACGTCGGGGCACAGCCGCACGAGACGGCGGTTGGCCTTGCCCGGCACCGCATCGAGATTGACGAGCGCCCGACGGGTCCCGGTGCGTGCGGCGGCGACGATGCCGGGGCCGGAGACGAAGCCGCCCGTCGCCACGACCGCCGCCACGTCGTGCTCGGCGATCACCGCCCGGACCTGCGCCGTCGCCTGTCGCCATGCACGCAGAAAGCCGACCGCCTGCCACGGCTTGCGGACGCTCGGCAGCGGTCGCACCGGACTGCGGTGGAACGGGTAGCCGAGCTTGCGCATGGTCTGCTCGTCCGACTCGCGATTGGAGACGAGGAAGCGCGGCTGCAGCCCGGGGGCGAGCTCGGTGAGGGCCTCGACGATCGCGACGTTCGGGTAGATGTGGCCCCCGGTGCCGCCACCAGCGAAGAGGATCGCGCGCTTGCCCACGAGACGCTGCTTAGCAGACGCCCGCCGCGTGGGTCCATTTTCAGGGACGGGCGAGCACCAAGCGGATCCCGCCGTCGGAGAAGGTCCCGACCACGAGATCGCGCGCGCCGTCCTCGTCGAGGTCCACGAGCTCGATCTGCAGCGCCTCGCCGCCGACGTCGATCGGGGCCGGGCCGGTGAACGTGCCGTCGTCGTCACCGAGCCACGTCTCCACCGTCGTCTGGCCGGCGTAGACGAACAACACGTCGAGGTCGCCATCCTCGTCGAGGTCGCCGAGCGCCGCCGTGATCCGAGGTGCCGCCGACAGCTCGGTGATCGCCTCGATGACGAACGTGCCGGAGCCGTCGCCGCGCGCGAAAAGAAGCTGAGGCGGGTCGGCCGAGTGAATCAGCACGTCCAGGTGCGCGTCGCCGTCCACGTCACGGACCCAGGCGCCCCCGGGGGGCGCGTCGGCGAGCACGGGCACCGGATCGGCGAACGCACCCGCACCCAGGCCCCGGGCCAACGCGTAGCCACCGGTCGGCGCCGGGTCGACGAGCAACGCATCGAGCTCGCCGTCTTCGTCGAGGTCGCCGATGCCGAAGCCACCGGGCTCGAACGCGGGGGCCGGCGCCGGCATGGGGGACGCCTGGGGCGGGGAGAAGTCGCCCTCGCCGTCGCCACGCGCCACGTTGAGCGTCGCCTGCAGGGCGTCGTCACTGCCGAGGATGATCACGTCGGCCCGGGCGTCGCCGTCGATGTCGAGCAGGCCCGAGGTTCGCGTCGCGGCTCCGGTCGCGACCGTGACCGGACCGGAGAAACCCTCGGGCCCCCCGAAGAACAACGACACGGTCGGCCCGCAGTCGTCGACGAGCAGATCGGTCGCACCGTCGCCGTCGATGTCGCCGGGCACCGGATGGGCGCTGCAGCCGGTCACGCCGGCGTCTTCGAACGCGGCGAAGCCTCCCTCGCCGTCGCCTCGCAGCAGATCCGACACCACGGTTCCCGTCGCGTCCGTGCCGAGCACGAGGATGTCGAAGTGCTCGTCGGCGTCGAAGTCCGCCACGCGCAGCGCGAGCGGCATGAACGCCGGACGCAGGGGCAGCGTCGCCTCGGCGAAGCAGATTTCGTCGCGCTCGAGGTAGCCGTCACGACAGATCCGCTGGTCGAGCGTGCGCTCCACGCAGCCGGACGCGAGCAGCGTCAGCCCCAACGTGGCGCGCAGGTCCACGCCGCCATGATAGCCCCGCGCCCGGGCCGCTGCCCGACTAGAAGCGCGAGGTCCACTGGAAGCTGAGCCAGTGCTCGGGGTTCTGCGCGCGGTCGGCGGTGGAACCGCGGTCGTCGAGGAAGATGATGATGTCGTAGCGCAGCGCCGGGATGGCCCAGGGGCGGATCTTGTACGACGCATCGACGTAGCCCCACAGCGAGTGCTCGAAGCGCGAGTTATCGGTGATGTCTTCCCACCACCAGCGCCAGCGCGTCCGGATCCGCAGCGGGTCGATCGGGGTCGTGCCGAGGGTGATGTACGCGCTGATGTCCTGGCGCAGGCGGTCGCGCAGGTCGTAGTCGGCGAGGTCCTGCACGCTCACGTCGCCGCCGACGGCGCCGCTGCTGTCGACCTCGAACGAGCCGAGGTCGCCACCGGCCTCGTAGCTGTCGTCCTGGAAATCGTGGCCGTACTGCAGCGTCAGGTACACACGCTTGTGCGGGTCGAAGCGGGAGCGGGCGATGAGGCGGACGCGCTGGCCGGCGCACTGCGGAGGCAGCGTCTCTTCGTCCACGCCCAGCAGACACGCGCCCGGATCGCGTCGCAGGTCGCGCGTCTGATACTCGAGCCACAGCCCCGGACGCCACCAGTCGTTGACCTGCACGTCGTTGCGCGCGTACACGCGCAGCAGCGGACGCGTCTCGGAGATCCGCAGCCACATGTCGGCGAACACCCGCATGTTCCAGCGGTCGAACAGGTAGTCGTTGTAGCGGACGCGGAAGCCCGCCTCGTCCTGGGCGCGCAGGCCGTTGGTGAAGTCGGGCGCGGAGATGGCCCGCGAGTTGGGGTTGGCGTAGCGCTCGTCGTAGTAGCGAGCGCTGACCTCGATCTCGTGCTCGTCCCACGTCGCGGTGTGGCGTACGAGCGCCGCGTAGCCGCCGTTGCCGTCGCTGGGGGCCGAGTCGAAGCTGCGTGCCGCCTCGACGAACACGTCGGCCCACTTGCGACCCCACGAAAAGTTGGGTCCCACCGCGCCCCAGCGTCCGCCCGTGGGCTGACGCGCCCACTCCTGGAAGTCGAGTTCCGGACCGTCGGGCACCCACTCGACCGCGGTGCCGTAGCCGGTCACGCCGAAGCGCGTACGGCGGTTGTAGAAGTACGTCACGTTGCCGCCGCCGAGGTACTCGTCGTACATGTTCGGCAGCGTCAGGTACGAGAAACGACTCGTCGGATCGAGACGCGGCGTGCGGCGGTGGAAGACGTCGGGCGCCGAGCACTCCGGGTCCTCGGACGTGGGGTCGTCGCAGACCGCCTTGTCGTAGATCTGATACTGGTAGATCGGCCGGCGCGCGATGGACCCGAAGCCGTACGCCTGAAACCAACCGGTGTCGATCTCGAGCTTGCGGGCGCCGATGGCCAAGCCTCGCAGGGGCTCGCGCACGTAGAAGTCCGGGGTCGTGCGCTCGCCGGCCGCCTCGCCGCTGCACGGGGAGGCATCGAGCTCGCCGGTGGACTCGCGACAGCTGCGGGTCGATTGCTGCCGGCGCAGGACGGCGTCGTCGAGGAAGAAGTCGTTGGGCGAGTAGCGCCCGGTATTGTCGAAGACGAGGCGCTCGGCGAAACCGATGCGGTACGAGCCGGCGATGACCCCCCACTTGGGCATGTTCCACTGCACGAAGTACTTGGGCACGCGGACGCGGGGCCCGGGGGGATCGGCGATGAGGGCCTCGCGGTTGGGGTCCCACGCCACGTTGTTCGGTCGGGTACGCTCGAGCACCGCTGCGCCGCCGATCGTCAGGTAGCGCAGCGTCGACACCCGGGCCTGCAGCAACATCGGCGGCACACGGTTGTCGCCGACCATCCACATGGTCCGGTAGCGCACGAAGCCGTTGGCGGCGGCTTTCTGCGTGGGCCGCGGCACGACGAGGAACGTGGCGATCGACGACGCGATTCGCTCCGACAGCACCCCGGCGCGCACGAGCTCGGCGGGGTCGCGAATGCCTCCCGCCTCGACGCGGTAGGCGATGATCTTGTCGACGTCGTCGTAGGTGAGGTTCGGCAGCGCGTACAGGTCGGCGCGGTCGGCCACGTCGAGGTCCACGCCCCGGCGCAGCAGGTCGAGCAGCGTCTCGAAGGTCGAGTCGTCGATCTGCCCGGTGGCCTGCAGGTCGTACAGGTCCTCCTCGTCGTCGATGTCGACGAAGATCTCGTACTCGATCGCGGCGGCCGTCTGCGGCCACAACCCCACGACGACCCACAGCAAGGCCGTCAGCGTGGCGATTGCGGTCCGAGTCAGCGTCCGCGATGCTGCGGTCGTGGCTCGGTCGATCCTCCTGCTCGCCCTCGCGCTGACGGGGTGCCCGTATGCGCCGCCGGACGGGCGGCCGGTCGGTGGGGACGTCCCCTCGCTGGCGCTACTGCAGCGGATGGGGCCCACGCTGTCGTGCACGCTCGAGCGCTGGGAGGACGGCGACACGCCGTACGTGCGCTGCGCGGGCGGTCCGCCGGAGCCGGTGCGGTTGCTTGGGATCGACACGGCGGAATCAGGGTTCGACGACAACTCGCGCCGTCGCGCGCAGTGGCAATCGAAGCTCTGGAAGCTTACCTACGACGACGTCGTCGCCTGTGGCAAGGCGGCGACCGAGCGTGCGAAGGCGCTTTGCCCGGAGGGAAGGGCGGTCGAGGTGACGGGTCACGAGCGGGACAAGTACGAGCGGCGGTTGGGATACGTCGTGTGCGATGGCGTGGAGATGAACGGCAGACTCGTCGCGGAGGGAATGGCGGGGCGCTATCCGTACCCACGGCCACCACAGCGGCCGTCGGCGTGCCCGGTGGATGCAAGGGACGCTAGTCGCAAGTGACCTCCTCGCATACGCCCCACAGGCCCACCAGATCGGCCTGAGCGCGCATCTCGGCGGCCTCGAATTCGGCTTGGCGCTCCTGGCCATTGGGCGGAATGACGAGCACGCAGGCCAGACCCCGCTCGACCATGAGCGAGTTGACCTCGCGGTCGCCCACGGTCACGTAGGCCAGCAACCGGTCGTACTGATCGTCGCAGTCGACGTCGTAGCTCAGCTCGACCTCCTTGCCCTCGACGAGGGTGCGGTTGAACTCGGCGGACTCGGCCCCGTAGCAGTCGGTGGCGCCCTGGGTGCTCTCGGGCGTGTCGATCATCAGGTAGCGGACGCGCTCGCCGCTCTCGAGGACGATCGTGTCGCCGTCGACGACGCGCTCGACGATGCCCGAGCTCGGACCGCAGCGGCCCGAACCCCCGTCGCCGCCGTCGCCATCTTCGTCCCCGCCGTCACAGGCGGGCAGGCCGAGGACCGCGACGACCGCGAGCGGCCAGGCGCGGCTCACATGCACTGGTTGGCCGCCCCCGGGGTGCCCGCGTCGCCGGCACCGTACGTCGCCGTCTCGTTGCACAGGTTCGCGGCATTGTCGTTGGCGGCCGCCGACGGCGGCACGTTGGACGCGAGCGCCGTGGAGGCACCGTTGGCGACGCTGGTCCAGGCGACTTCGTCGATGCTGACGCCCCCGACACCCACGCCGACGGAGTCGGCAGCGTTGCCGAGGCTGAACGGGAAGGTGAAGTCGGCCGCCGGAAGTCCGCCGTTGACCAGGGGGTCGAGCGACTTGGCGAACACCACGCGGCTCCCCGTCGTCACGGCGAGGCAGTCGGCGGAGGCGAGCGGGTTGCCGACGTTGCCGTTGTCGATCAGCTCGAGCCCGTTGAGGTCGACATTGGCCCCGACGAACACCTCGAACCACTCGCCCTGGGCATCGCCGACCGCCGCGGGGTTGGCCATCCACTCCGTGATGACGAGATCGCCGACGGTGGGCTCGACGATCGCGCGCGGCACCCCGCCGTCGAGGCACTGCCCGGGCATGACGGCCGGCCCGCAGCTCTCGCCCTGGGCGCCGGGGGAGCCGAGATCGCCGTTGCCGATCGGGGTGGTGGCCAGGCAGTAGTTGCCGATGATGTCGTTGTTGGTCGCGTCCTCGGCCATCGGGTCGAGGGTCCACGCCACGCCGGCCGAGGTCGCGCCGTAGGCCATCTGGTCGACGACCATGTCGTTGATCCCGACGAACAGGTTCGAGCCCGAGTTGGTCAGGCTCAGCGAGCCCATCTCGAAGTCGGCTTGGGGCAATCCGCCGTTGACGCCCATGTCGGTCGACTGCGCGAAGACCACGTAGCTGCCGGCGGTGACCGCCAGGCAGTCGCCGGCCGCCGGCAGCTCGTGCACGACATCCCCGGCGTCGCGACCGAGCTGCAGGCCGTTGAGGTCGACGTCGGCCGTCACGAGCACCTCGAAGTACTCGCCGTCGGCATCGCCGGCTGCGGCCGGGTCCGCCATCACCTCGGTGATGACGAGGTCACCGGGCTGGGGCGAGACGATCGGGCGGTCGACGCCGCCGTCGTTGCAGTCGCCGGTGGAGACGCCGCCGCACGCGGGGTTGTCCTCGCCCGGGGTCCCGAGGTCGCCGTCACCGTACGGGTCGACCGCATCGCACCAGTTGCCCTCGTCGTCGTTGTCGGCGGGGTCGGTGAACGCCGGGTCGAGCTGCGTCGCCGCGCCCGCGGTCGACGAGCTCCAGGTGATCTGGTCGAGGACGGTGCCGCCGGTGCCGACCCACAGCATCGCGTTGGAGTTGTTGAGCGCGAAGTCGAACGTGCCGTCGACCTGGGGCAGGCCGCCGTTGCCGGTGCTCTCGCGGGCGATGACCGCGTAGCTGCCGGCGGTCATCGTGCCGCAGTCTTCGGAGAGGATGACGCCTTCGACCACGCCTTCTTCCTTGCCGAGCTCGAGGCCCGACAGGTCGAAGTCGCCGTTGGCCCGGATCTCGAACCACTCGCCGGCGGTGTCGTCGACCATATCCGGGTTGGACATGAACTCGGTGATGATGAGCTCGCCGGGGGTCGGCGGATCGACGGGCCGCAGGGCGCCGTCGGGACCGAAGCACATGCCGTCGGGCGGCGCGATGGCGCAGTCGCCGTTGTCGGCGCCGGGCGTGCCGCGGTCGCCCATACCGTAGCTCTCGGTCGCGGCACAGAAGACGCCGGGGTCGTCGTTCTGCGTCGCGTCGATGAAGTCCTTGTCGACCTGCAGGGCGGCGCCGTCGGGGGCGCTGCCGTAGCTGATCTGATCGATGATCTGCTCGCCGCGCGAGAGCACGAGGCCGCCGCCGGCGTTGGTGAGCCCGAAGTCGAAGTTGGCGGTGATGTTCTCGGGCAGACCACCGTTGAGCGCCGGGTCGGACTCCCGTGCGAAGATGGCGTAGCTGCCCGCGGCCAAGGTCAGGCATCCGTCGGCGAGAACGGTCTCGCGGACTTCGCCGGCGACGGTCGCCAGATCGAGTCCGTTGAGGTCGACGGTGGCGTTGGCGTAGACCTCGAACCACTCGCCGTTGGCGTCGTCGGTCACGCCGGGGTTGGCGTGGATCTCGGTGATGACGAGGTCGCCGGGCATCGGTGCCACCACGGGGCGCACGACGCCTTCTTCGGAGCACTCGGTGGTGCTGCCCACCCCCTCGCAGATGTCGTTTTGTGCCCGTGGCGTGCCGAACGACTCGGGGGCGAACTCGGTGGTCGAGTCGCACCAAAAGCCGAGGTCGTCGTTGGCCATCGCGTCCGGGCCGCGGTCGCCGGTGTAGATCCGCGACGAGCCGTCGGCGGTGTCGACGTAGACCGCCTCGTCGATGATCGTGTCCCCGCAGTTGACGGCGAGTCGGCCCGACGAGTTGCGGAGGTCACCGAGGTCGTTGGCGTAGCCGTAGTCGACGTGAGGCGCGAGGATGTCGGGCTCGTTGAGCATCGCGCCGACCACGAGATACTGCCCCGGCTCGATCGTGACGTCGGCGATGACGTGGCGCTTCTCGTCCGAGCCGTCCTCCTGGCTCGAGACGAGCTCCATGCCGGCGAGGCCGATCGGCTGGTCGGTGTTGTTGTAGATCTCGAACCACTCGTTGCCGTCGTCCATCCCCGCCGGGTTGGCCATGATCTCGGTGATCACGAGGTCGCCCGCCACAAGGGCGCCGCAATCTCCGGTCCGAGAGCCGCCGTCGCCACCGCACGCGCCCGCGAGGGCACCGCTCGTCCCGGCCGCACACAGCAGCAGGGCATAGGGAAGAGGGGAGGTCGATCTGGGCATGACTAGTCTCCTGTCGAAGGGGGCGCAGGTGCCGGGGGCAACGGCCGGGAATCGTCGGACGTGGGCGCGTCGCCGACGTCATCATCGGTTCGGACGAGATCGTCGGAGGACGCGTCGTCGGAGAGGGGAGGGGGCGGCGGCGCCTCGGGCGGGGGCGGCGGCGCCTCGGGCGGTACCATCGAAGCCGACGTGCGCGCGGCCGCATCGCCGGGGCGCGTGTCGATGAACATGATCTGCGCCGGGTTCTTGATCTCGATCTGCAGCTGCGAGTTGCCGCGACGACGGCCCCGCCGCTTCTTGAAGTGATATCGGCTCACGGTGCCGCGCACGCGGATGAACTCGCCCTTGGCGTCTTCGACCTTGGAGTCGGCGAGCACGTCGTCGTCGAAGAACACGAGCGGGAAGTCCTCGAACATCCGGCGCGACAACGCGACGCGCGCGGGGATGCGTCCCTCCCGAGGGCGGATTTTCGACACGGCGCCGAGAAGCACGACTTCGTTGCCCTCCATCTGCGAGAGCCGATCCATCGCGTCCCAGTCCGACAGCGACACGTACGTGGGGTCGCCGTCGGCGTCGCGCTCGAACTCGGCGATCACCTTGGCGCGGGCGTCCCACCACGTCAGACGCTCTTCGTAGTCCGGGTAGTGTTCCTTGTTCGGATCCCAGATCCCGATCTCGGCGGCGCGCGCCTCTTCCTGCGCTTGCACGAACTCGTCGTGGAAGCGGCGGGAGTAGCCGTACTTGGTGAAGTACGGGCTCATCCCGGCACGGACCGCCTCGACGTTGTAGTTGACCCACTCGCCGCCCTTGTCGACGAACACGTAGGCCAAGAAGCGCCCGTACGCGCCGCGCAGCTGCCGGGGGTGGTCGCGCTCGAGCCGAACGGTCGTCACGCCGCGAAAGAAGTCCTGCGCCCACGCCTTGGCCTCCATCCCCATCGGGGTGGCGGCCTTGATCGGGCGCTCGGAGGTGCCGCGCTTTTTGTCGAGGTACTCCTCGAAGCCGGCCTCGTACGCACGCAGGTCTTTTTCGGACTTGAAGGTCTCTTCGGTGTCGATGCCGAGCAGACGAAGCGACGCGTCGAGGCCGTCGACCTTGACCGTGTCGCCGTCGACCACCGCGTGATCGGCCAGCGGGAACTCGCCGATGATGTACTGTGCCCGTTCGTCGGCGAGCGCTTCCGCGAGCTGGTCGCGGTCGTACGCGGAACGTCCGTAGTTGAAGTCCTCGGCGCTGGCGCAGCCGGCGAAGGCGAGGACGAGCGCGACGAGGCCGCCGGCGGCCCGCCCGATCCGCGCGCGAGTCAGGGACCGATTCACGGACACGGTCGGTTCGCCTCCCCTGGCGTGCCCGGCACGCCCAGCTCGGTCTGCGGTCCGTCGGGCGAGGGCTCCGTCGCGTCCGGACACCACGCCAACTCGTCGTCGTTGGCCGCCGCGTCCGGGGCCAAGGCACCGTCCCACGACAGCGAGCCCGTGGCGGGCAGGTTGCGGTAGACGACGGCGTCGGTGACCACACCGCACGCCTTGACCTCGATTCGCGCGGCCGAAAGAAGGCTCGAGTCGAGGTCGACCGTGAAGCCGTAGTCGACGTGTTCGGGACGGTTGTCGTCGTCGAAGCGCCCGAGCACGCCGTACCCTCCGGCCTCGAGTGCCACGCCTTCCGTGCGCACGAGGATCACGTCGGGCTCGTCGCCGTCGAGCGGGCGTATCGAGACGCGCAGACCGAACAGGTCGAGGTCACGATCGGTGGGGTTGTGCAGCTCGATCCACTGTCCCCACGTGTCGGGTCCTTCTTGTGCACCGCGGATTTCGGTGACGATGAGCTCGCCTTCCCCGACGTCGGGACAGAAGAAAGGTTCTTGCTCTCGCGCGCAGCCGCCCAGACAAACGGCGCCGCAGATCGTGGCTGCGAGTCTTCGCAGCGATGTCCGCCGAAATGCCACAATCCCCGATCCGCGAGCGATAACGGCAGTCTAGGGGATCGAGCCGCGGGGCGGAAGCGCCGCCGGCTGCGCAGACGGACCGTGGACGAACGCACACTTCGGGGGGTCACGATGGCGTGACGGTTGGGCGTCGAGACGGGGTTCGCCGCGGTGGCGCGGGCAAGGCGATAGAGCTAAAACTGCGCATGGACCAGCTTCCGCTATCGGTTTTCGAGCGACTGCCCAAGACGGATCTGCACGTCCACCTCGATGGCTCCATGCGCCTGTCGACGGTGCTCGACCTCGCCAGGGAGCAGGGCGTCGAGCTGCCGGCCCACGACGTGGCGGGGCTTTCGGCCCACATGAACGTCGGCAAGAACACCGGAAGCCTGGTCGAGTACCTCAAGGCCTTCGACGTCACGCTCAAGGTGCTCCAGAACAGCGAGGCCCTGTACCGGGCCGCGTACGAGATCGCGCAGGACGCCGCGGCCGAGAACGTTCGCTACATGGAGGTTCGCTACAGCCCGATGCTGCACACGCGCGACGGACTGCGGCTGACGCAGGTGGTCGAGACGGTGCTCGCGGGGCTGCACGCCGGCGAGCAGGACTTCGGGATCACCAGCCGCCTCATCCTGTGTGGGATCCGCAACATCTCGCCCGAGTCCTCGCTCGAGATGGCCGAGCTCGTGGTCGCGTACAAGAACCGTGGCGTGGTCGGCTTCGACCTCGCGGGTGCCGAGTACGACTTTCCCCCCAAGGACCACCTCGAGGCGTTCAACCTCGTCCGGCAAAACAACATCAACGTCACGATCCACGCGGGCGAGGCCTACGGGGCCGGCTCCATCTCGCAGGCGCTGCACACCTGCGGGGCGCACCGCATCGGGCACGGCTGTCGGCTGCGCGAAGATGGCGACCTGCTGCACTACGTGGTCGACCACCGCATTCCGCTCGAGTGCTGTCCGTCCTCGAACGTCCAAACCGGGGCGGTGCGCGGACTCGATACCCACCCGCTGCGGCTGTACTACAACCTCGGCACGCGGGTGACGGTCAATACGGACAATCGGCTCATCACCGACACGACCGTCAGCAAAGAGCTGCACATCCTGCATACGCACATGGGCTTTCAGCTCGACGACATCAAGCAGGTGATCATGAACGGCTTCAAGAGTGCGTTCATGCCGTTCCACGAAAAGCGCCGCTTCCTCAAGGCGACCAACGCCGAGCTCGAAAACTTCACGATGGACAAGCTCGGGCCCGAGCTCGTCGAGACCACCGCCGCGAACGCCTGAGCCCGCAACGACTCGGGAGCTACGGACGCGGCGCGGCGTAGATGCGTGCTTCGTACGGGCCGAAGGTGTCGGTGAACGTGCCGGCGTCGAGGGCGATCCGCTGCGCTTCGCCGTGGACTGCCACCTCGCCGGTGGCGCCGTCGACGTGCAGCACGCCCGTGCCGGCGGCGTCGACCGTGTGGAGCGCGACGAGCCAGACGTGCTCGTCGGTCAATCGCCACGAGACCTCGAGTGGAGCGTCGACGCGCACGCCGACGCCGTCGGGGTCGCGCTCGGCTTGCAGCGTGGCTGCCGGCGTCGGCGGCGGAACCACCATCGTCGCGGCACGAGGAGAGGACCAGGCCACACGGCGCGAGCGCGCCGAGCATCGATCGGGACGAAGACCAGGACATCGCGGTGTTCGACGAAGACCCAGCACGGCGTCGCAGGTTGCAGCGTCCGTCCGGCGAGTCCCGGGCAAGGGCGCATGTCCACGGCGGTTTCGAGCCTCGCGGCGCGGTCGGTGCCGATCTCCGCGCGAGGTGCTCTGCGGCGCAAAGCCGTGGTACTTCAAGGGTCCGTGGACGGCTCGCGCTTCGTCTCTGCCATCGGCGCGCTCGCGATGCTCGGGCTGGCGTGGGCCCTCGGCAAGCAGCGGCGGCAGGTCAGCTGGCGCGTGGTCGGCTGGGGGATCGCCGCCCAGTGGGTGCTCGGAATCGTCCTGCTACAGGTCCCCGCCGGGCGGGCGGTCCTCGAGTCCGCGTCGGCGGGCGTGCAGGCGGTCCTCGACCAGTCCTACGAGGGCAGCAAGTTCGTGTTCGGCGATCTCGGCGCGCCCGCGGGCGGCAAGTCGAGCCTGGGCGTGGTGTTCGCCTTCCAGGTGCTGCCTACGATCATCTTCGTCGCCTCGCTGTTTTCGATCCTCTATTACCTCGGCGTCATGCAGTGGATCGTCAAGGGCCTCGCGCGCTTGATGATGTGGACGATGGGGACCTCGGGCGCCGAGTCGATGTCGGTGGGCGCGAGCGTCTTCATGGGCCAGACCGAAGCGCCGCTGACCATCAAACCGTTCCTGGACAAGCTCACCGAGTCCGAGCTGTTTCTGGTGATGGTCGCCGGGATGGCGTCGGTCTCGGGGGCGATCTTGGGGGCGTACGTGACGATCGGGCAGATCCCGATCGCCGACCTGCTGACCGCGGTGGCGATGACGGCCCCGGCCTCGATCGTCACCGCCAAGCTGATGATTCCGGAGACGGGCAACCCGGAGACGGCCGGGGAGCTGAAGGCCGAGATTCCCGTCACCGACGCCAACGTGCTCGATGCTGCGGCCAACGGCGCGTCGGACGGTCTCAAGCTCGCCGCGAACGTGGGCGCGATGCTCATCGCCTTCGTCGCCCTCGTCTCGCTCGTCAACGTGCTGCTCGGCGTCATGACGCTCGGCGGCGAGCCGCTGACGCTGCAGCGGATGATGGGCTGGCTGTTCATGCCGATCGCCCTGCTGATGGGCGTGCCGTGGGACGAGGCGCAAAACGTGGGCAGCGTGCTCGGCACGCGGGTCGTGCTCAACGAGATCTACGGCTTCGAGATGATCCGCGAGCTCGGCTCGGCGCTCTCCGAACGTTCGCGTGCGATCGGCACCGTCGCGATCACGGGCTTTTCCAGCATCTCGAGCATCGGGATCCTGATCGGCGGACTCGGGGGCTTGGTCCCGTCGCGCAAGGCCGACATCGCGCGGCTGGGCATTCGGGCGCTCATCGCCGCGACCCTGGCCAACTTCGCGTCGGCGTGCGTGATGGGGGCGCTGCGCTAGCGATGGGGTCGTTTCGCTTCGTGCGGCACGGGCAGGCGTCGCTGTTCAAAGCGGACTACGACGAGCTTTCGCCCCTGGGGCGGGACCAGGCGGCCGCCTTCGGCAAGGCACTGGCCGCGCGCGGCGACGTGCCCACGGCCGTCTTCCACGGTCCGGCCCGGCGCCAGCGCGACACCGCGGCGCTGGCGGCCGAGCACGCCAGCGGGGACTGGCCGGGCGCCTCCGAGATCGCAGGGCTCGACGAGCACGACGCGTTCGGGATGCTGCGGCGGGTGCTGCCCAAGCTCGGGGGCGACGCGGCGGTCGCCGAAGCGCAGGCGCAGATGGCCGCGGCCGACACGTCGGCCAAGAAGTCGCGCGCGTTTCAGATGCTCTTCGAGGCGGTCATGACCCGCTGGCTCGCCGGCGACGTCGAGGCCGACGACGCCGAGACGTGGCCGGCCTTTCGGATGCGGGTGCTCGGCGCACTCGAGCAGATGCTGTCGTCGTCGGCGGGCGGAGCGAAGATCCTCGCGTTCTCGTCCGTGGGTCCGCTCGCGGTGATCCTGCAGCGGGCGCTGGGCACCGACGATCTCGCGAGCTTTCGGACCGCGTGGCGCTTTCGCAATGCGGCCGTGGCCGCCTTCGTCTTTCGCGGCGACGCGTTGACCCTCGACGGGTTCAACGACTTGTCGCACTTGCCCGATCCTCGTCACCACACCTTCCGATAGGCGCCGCCCATGGACTTCGCGATTTCCGATTCGATGACCGAGCTGCTCGGGCAGCTGCGTCGCTTCGTCGACGAGCACGTCGTGCCGCTCGAGCCCGCGCTCGCCGGAGGGTTCTTCGCGCTGCAGCCCGAGCTCGACGAGGTGCGGGCGCTCGCGCGCGACCGTGGCTGGTGGCTGCCGCAGCTGCCGAAGGAGGCCGGCGGCATGGGCCTGTCGGTGCTCGAGCACGGCCTCGTGTCCGAGGTGCTGGGGCGCTCGCCGCTGGGTCACTACTGCCTGGGCTGCCAGGCGCCGGACGCCGGGAACATGGAGATCCTGCTCGAGTACGGCACGCCGGCTCAGAAGGCGCAGTTTCTCGCGCCGCTGCTGGCGGGCGACACCCGCAGCTGCTTCGCGATGACCGAGCCCGAGTTCGCGGGCTCCAACCCGGTCATCCTGGGCACGAAGGCCCGTCGCGACGGCGACCACTGGGTGCTCGACGGCCACAAGTGGTTCACGACCGGCGCCGACGGGGCCGCGTTCGCCGTGGTGATGGCGGTGACCGAGGCCGACGCCGCGCCGCACGAGCGGGCGTCGATGATCCTGGTGCCCACCGACACGCCGGGGTTCGAGCGCGTCCGCAACATCTCGATCATGGGCGAGCCGGGCGACGGCTGGGCCAGCCACGCCGAAGTCCGGCTGACGAACGTGCGCGTGCCGGTCGACAACCTGCTCGGCGCGGCGGGCAAGGGCTTTGCGATCGCGCAGGCCCGCCTCGGCCCCGGCCGGATCCATCACTGCATGCGTTGGATGGGGATCTGCGACCGCGTCTTCGACCTGATGACGCACCGCGCGATCACCCGCGACCTCGGGGGCGGCCGGGGGACGCTGGCCGAGCAGGGGACGATCGCGGCCTGGATCGCCGAGGCCAAGGCGCAGATCGAGTCGACGAAGCTGCTCGTGCTGCGCGCGGCGTGGACCATCGACCACCGCGGCATGAAGGCGGCGGCCGAGGACATCTCGCTCATCAAGTTCCACGCCGCCGACGTGATGCTGCGACTCGTCGACCGGGCCATCCAGGTCTACGGGGCGGCCGGCATCACCGACGACCACGTGCTGTCCTGGTACTACCGCCACGAACGCGGCGCGCGGATCTACGACGGCCCCGACGAAGTGCACAAAGCCGTCGTCGCCCGTCGCATTTTTTCGCGAATGCGAAAGGGGCAGGCGTGAGCGGCGAGCTGCTCGACGGTGCGAAGCCGGTGCGCGAAGGCGAGGGGCTCGACCTTCCCCGGCTCGACGCGTGGCTCGCCGAGCACCTGCCGGACATGAGCGGAGCGCTGACCGTCGAGCAGTTCCCGTCGGGCTACTCCAACCTCACCTACCTGCTGCGCAAGGGCGACACGCAGCTCGTGCTGCGGCGGCCGCCGTTCAAGGTGCAGGTCAAGTCCGGCCACGACATGGCTCGCGAGCATCGTGTGCTGTCGGCGCTCGCCCCCGCGTATCCGCTGGCCCCGAAGCCGCTGGGCTACTGCGACGACGACGCGGTGATCGGCGCACCGTTCTACGTGATGGAGCGGCGCCAGGGCGTCATCGTGCGGCGCTCGCTGCCGAAGGGACTGGGGATCGACGCGGACGGCCTGCGGCGGATGTGCGCGTCGCTCGTCGACGGCCTCGCCGACCTGCACGCGATCGACGTGGACGCGGTGGGCCTTTCGGATCTGGGCAAGCCCGAGGGCTACGCCCGGCGCCAAGTCGAAGGTTGGTTCGCGCGCTACCACAAGGCGCAGACCCACGACGTGGCCGACATCGAGCAGCTCGGCCAGTGGCTGCTCGAGCGCATCCCGGAGACCGGGGACGCCACGCTCGTGCACAACGACTACAAGTTCGACAACGTGATGCTCGACCCGTCCGACCCCACGCGGATCCTCGCGGTGCTCGACTGGGAGATGTGCACGCTCGGGGACCCGCTGATGGATCTGGGCACCACGATCGGCTACTGGGTCGAGGCCGGGGACGACCCTCGGTGGCACGTGATGGCGTTCGGCCCCACGGCGGCGCCCGGTGCGATGACGCGGCGCGAGCTCGTCGAGCGCTACGCCGAGCGCACCGGTCGCGACGTCTCGAACATGCTCTTTTACTACTGCTTCGCGCTGCTGAAGATCAGCGGCATCGTTCAGCAGATCTATTACCGGTGGTCGAAGGGCTACACGAAGGACCCTCGCTTCGGCGTCCTGGACAAGATCGTGGAGGTCTTGGGGCGCATGGGGGTCGAGGCCGCGGGCTCGGGCCGGTACTGAGGCCCCCCGACCCCTCCGGCCCCACCGGACCCACCACGGCGTCGTGCGCACGCGGTGGGTGACAAACCTCGCACGGTCCGCGTGAGCGGAGTCCGGTTGTGGCGACTCGCGTTTGCGTACGCTTCATGGCGGTGTGGGGGACGAGCGGGGACGCATGCGTAGACATCTGTGGCTTCTGAGCGCGCTGTCGCTCTCGTGTGGGGGCGGCAACGGCAATCCGTTCGACGGCGAGGACACCTCGACGACGGCACCCACGTCCTCCACCGGTCCGGGGGTGACGGGGCCCGGTGCGACCTCGTCCAGCGGCGACGGGGTCGACGTCTCCGACGACGGCATCAAGCTCGACGTGATGGCCGGTGACATCCCGCCGATCGGCGGCGACCCGGTCTGCACGGTGGTCGACGACATGAACGGCGTGGGCAGCTGCCGGACCCAGGCGCCGGCCAACAGCTTCAATCCGGAGGTGCAGTGGAGCTGGGACGGTCCTGCCGCGGACGTCACGCCGCTGGTCATCAACTTCACCGACGACGACGGCAACGGCACGATCGACCTGTGCGACACGCCGGACATCATCGTGGTCAGCGGCAACAAGATCGTCATTCTCGACGGCGCGACCGGGGCCGAGCACATGACGATCCCGACGCCGGTGGGTCTGTCGGTCACGCCGGCGGTCGGCGACATCGACGGGGACTCGCGCCCCGAGATCGTCACCGGCGTCCCGATGGGGCTGTTCAACCTCGGCTTCATCGCGTTCGAGGACGATGGATCGGTCAAGTGGACCACGCCGGCGCTGTGGCCCCACGACCAGGGCGGGGCGGTCGGGATCGCCGACTTCGACAACGACGGATCGCCGGAGATCTACGCCGACGGTGCGATCGTGCGCGCCGACGGCACCACGATGCTCATGGCGCCGGCGCAGACCGGCTGGGGGCTCGCGCAGCGCAGCACCGCGACCACTGCGGCCGACCTCGATGGGGACGGCGACCTCGAGCTCGTCCTCGGGCAGGCCGCCTACCACCACGACGGCACGCTGTACTACCAGGACCTGTCGATCCTCCCCGGCTATCCGCAGATCGCCAACCTCGACAACGACCCCGAGCCCGAGATCCTCGTCAACAACAACGGCGGGATCACGATCCTCGAGCACGACGGGGCGGTGAAGATCCAAAACGCGACGCCGACCGGCGCGGGCTTCAACGCGTGGTTTCGTCCCTCGACGGTGCACGACTTCGACGACGACGGTCTGTCGGAGTTCGCGGTCAGCTCCGCCGGCGACTACAGCGTCTTCTTCCGCAACGTGACGGTCATGTGGAGCACGCCCGTCGACGACGGCTCGGGCTGGGCGGCAGGAACCGCCTTCGACTTCCTCGGCGATGGCGGCGCGGAGGCGATGTACGGCGACGAGAACAACCTCTTCGTCTTCGACGAGACGGGCACGGCGGTGCTGACGGTGCCGCGCAGCTCCAAGACGCTGATCGAGTACCCGGTCGTCGCCGACGTCGACAACGACGACTCGGCCGAGATCGTGGTGGTGTCCTCGGCGGGCTGGGACGAAGTGCAGACCGCGCCCACCGTGCAGGTCATCCGCGACGCCGACGACCGTTGGGTCAAGGCCCGCCGGATCTGGAACCAGCACACCTACCACGTGACCAACGTCCGAGAAGACGGTCACATCCCGCAGTACGAGACGCCCTCGTGGGAGACGCTCAACACCTTCCGCACCAACGCGCAGGTGGAAAACGGCGAAGTCTGCCAACCGCCGGTCGGCTAGTCACCCCGGTGGGTCGACGGCGACGACTCCTCGGTGAGATCGACCGCACAGGTCGTCACAAAGCACGCTGGGGTGTGTCCTTCTTCCCATGAGCGCCACCACGATCGAGCACCGTGCCGCCGAGGCGATCGCGAGGCTCCAATCCTATCCCTCGCCAGCGCGGCTTGCCGAGCTCGCCGAGCTCGGGCTCGGCGATGCCGCGGCCCGAGCGGAGTTGGAGGTGGATGGGGGTGACGGGGTGGGGACGGACGCGTACGAGCTCGTGCGCGATGCGGCGCCGACCTACGTGGGGCTGCTCGACCACGCGGACGAAGGCGTGCGGACCGGGGCGGCGTATCTGCTGGCGTTTCTCGTCGAGCACGCCGAGGTGGCCCGACCGGCGCTGCAGGGGCGCGCCGAGGTCACCGATGGCGCCGAGCGCATCGCGATGATGCTGGCGCACGGCCGCCTGTCCGCATCGGTCGAGGAAGAGGTCGTGCCGCCGATGGACGGCATCGAGCTGCACCCCACGGCGCAGGGGCGCTCGACGCTGGAGCGGGCGGCGATCGCCATCGAACAGGTGTGGCGGCTGCCCAGGTTTCCGCGGTCGGTGACGGCAGAGTTGGCCGCGGCGCTCGATGCCGTCGAGGCGGGGACGGCGGTGGGGCCGTGGGGCGAGGGCGATCTGCACCGACTCGCGGGGGCGCTGCGCCGTGGGCTCATGGTGCGCGGCGACGCTGGCGAGCCGGACGACGATGAGCCGCAAGACGAGACGGACGACGCCGACGAGGACATCGGCGACGCGCCCGTGGACGATCCGTACACGCAGCAGCGTCCGAAACGGTCGGCGCCCCTCGTCGAGCTGCCGGGACTGCGGGACGTGGCGTGGGGCGATCTGGAGCACGCCTACGGCACGGCCGAGGGCGTCCCGGGCATGATCGAGGCGCTGTCGTCCCCCGACCCCGCGGATCGGGCGTGGGCGATCGAGGCCCTCGATGCGTCGATCCACCACCAAGGCTCGGTCTACGCCGCGAGCACGGCCGCGGTTCCGTTCCTGGTCCGCCTCGCCGGCGATCCGCAGGTGCACGATCGCCACCTCATCCTCGCGCTGTTGTGCGGGATCGCGGTGCACGAGCCGTCGGGGTGCCTCGTCAACGGGGCACGGCGGTGGCGCTCGGAGGCGTTCGACGAGGTCGTCCGTGGCGGTCCGGTGTACGTGACGTGCCTGCGGGATCGCGACCCGAAGGTGCGCACGGCGGCGGCGTTCGTGCTGTCGTTCATCGAGCCGAGCCCGGCGGACGCCCTCGAGAGCCTGTGCGCCGCCGTGCAGGCCGAGACCGACCGTCGGACGCGTTCGAGCCTGTTGTTGGCGATCGGTTACCTGTCGCGCTACGCGGAAACGAAGGCACACCGAGACCTCTTGCGGGCGTGGCTGGACAGCCCGACCCCGCTGCTGCGGACCAGCGCCGCGATCGCCCTCGTGCAGATCGATGGACTGGACGTGGAGGTGGCCGCGCTCGAGGCTCTCGGCGACGCGCGCCAGGCTCGCAGCGTCGTGGGCTTTTGGCCCTGGAACGACGGTGACCTGGCCGGCTTCGCGACCGCGCTGCGAATGGCGGTACAGACGCTCGACGACGTGATGGCGGAGCTGCACGAGGCGCGGGCAACGGGGGACGACGATGCGGTGCGACGCACGATCGGCAAGGCGTTCTCCATGGCCTTGCGCGACGATGCCCACGACCACGAGCGGCTGTGGCGGTTCGACGAGCTCGACGCGCGGCAGCGCGAGATCCTCACGGCGATCGTGGCCACGGCGCCGAAATCGGGGCTGCTTCCGCTGTGGGAGGAGCTGCTCGAGGCCGGCCTGCCCTCGAGCGCCGAGGGCCTCGACCGCTTGCTGCAGGTCCAGCGTGGTCCCCTCGACGAAGCAATCGTCGTTGGGGGCGAGACGGTGCCGCGTTGGTGGGCGATCCACGAGCATCAGGTCGGTCGGCTCGAGGCCGACGCGGTGGTCGTCGCCCTGCAGGCGCTGCCGGCCGAGGAACGGGTCGGTCTCGTCGACGACTTCTTGTCGGGGCCCTACCGACTGACGCGACGTCGACGTGGCTACGACTACGGCTCCGGCGACGATGCCTACTATCACTACACGTCGGCCGCGATCGCGCTGGCGATCGGGCTGCTCGGCCTCGATGCGCCCGCCGTGCAGTGGGCGGAACAGGAGGGACGCAACCAAGTGGACAAGGGGTCGCGGCGCGACGCGATTCGGGCGCTCGTGGCCGCCGGCGTACTGCTGCGCGACGCGCAGGCCCGCGAGGTCGTGCCCGATCCATGGATCGATGGCTTGCTCGCGCTCGATCAGGCGCCGGCGTCGACGTTCGCGCGCGCCCTCGGCGAGTGTCTCGCGCTCCTGCCCGAGGACCGCTGCACCGCGCTGCTCGCCGACCTGCCCATGTACGGCTACACCGCCTACCAAGATCCTCGGGGTGAGGTCCGGCGTTGGAGCAACGGACGCGGCTGGGACTATCTGGACCTCATGCCGGTTCGGATCCGCGTGCAGCGGATCCTCGACGCGTGGGTGGAGTGGGAGCGCCACCAACAGGCGGGCGACGATCGCAGTGCCGAGCCCGTCGTCGGGCACGTGACCGCCAGCGTCGAGCAACGTCCCTCGCCGGACGCCGACTTCCCGGTCGAGGTCGCGATGCAAGCCCTCGCCGCCAGCGGCCCGCTCGCCATCGAGCGCGCCCTCGCCGACGCCCGCATCCAGGATCGCGGGTGGATCGAGGAAGCTCGCCGCCGGCTCGGGTGAGGGGATCAACGCCGTGCGACACGTTCCGCCCGAACGCGCAGGTGGAAAGCGGCGAGGTCGGCCAACCGCCGATCGGCTAGCGACCGGTCGGCACGGCAGGGCGTAGCTGCGCCGCGATTTCGAGCGCGGGTACCGACCCGATCCAGGCGTCGAGGTCGTGCAGCAGTGAGGCACGGGACTGGGGCTGCGCCGGCAACGTGCCGATCGCGTCGCGCAGGGCTTGGCGGGCGCGGGCGAGGCGGGTGGTGATCGTGCTGACGCCGACCTCGAACGTGTCGGCGAGCTCGGCGACCTTGAAGCTCTCCCAGTAGAAGAGGACGAGCAGGTCCTGGACGTCGGCGGGGAGGGCCTGGATCGCGCGCAGCAACAGCACCTGCTCTTCGTGGCGGGAGACGATGCGGCTGGCGGTCGGGCCTTGGGCGGGCGCGGTCGTGATGTCGCCCGTCTCGAACACATTGTCCTCGACCCGGCGCGTGCGCAGATGGTTGAACAGCAGGCCTCGGGCGATCGCGAACAGGAAGGGGCGGAAGCTCTCCGCATCGCGCAGGCGATCGCGGCTCTCGACGCACGACAAGAAGGTGCGCTGCGTCAGGTCCTCGGCCGCGGTCCCGACCCGCAGGTCGAAGAAGCGAAGGACGGATCGGTAGTAGCGCTCGACGAGCTCACGGGCCGCCGCGAGGTCACCTTGCCCCCACGCGGCCACCAACTCCCCGTCCGAGCGCATCCGACCGCAGTGTGGAACCTCGACGGCTCGGCCCGCAACCGGCGTCCGCTCACGGCGTGAAGCGACGCACCCACAGGTCCCACTCGGTGGTCGGCGTCGACTGGTAGCCGCACGCGTAGATCGAGCCGTCGGGGGCCAGTGCCAGACCCCAAGTCGTGTCGCGGTCACCGGCGGGTCCACTGTAGCTGACCGTCCAGACCTCGCTGCGGTCGGCGGCGTAGCGTCGGATCCACGCGTCCGTGCTGCCGGCACCCGCGCCCATCTCCCCCCCGACGATGAACCCACCTTGCCCGTCGACGATGATCTTGTTGGCCTTGT
>CALBMM010000286.1 GCA_937896535.1 uncultured Pseudomonadota bacterium | reverse complement strand
CGTTCTGTTCCATGGCGTCTCGGATGGATTGTCCCCAGATTCTCGATGGTTGCAAGTCTGGCGTTCGGACTCGCGCAGTCGCAGGCCCAGGCCGATTCCGCGCCACGGGCGTGATATACCTGCGGCGATTCGATGGCAGGAACCGGCGAAGAGTTCGGCCCGTGTCCGCATTGCGGACAGCTGCACCCCGAACAGGTGCTGCTGTGCCCCAACGCGGAGAAGTTGCTGCCGCTGGAGGGGCGCTTGCTCGACGGCAAGTTCCGCTTCCGACGCATGCTCGGCGAAGGCGGGATGGGCGCGGTCTGGAAGGCCGAGAACACGCTCGTCAAAAAGGACGTCGCGCTCAAGCTCATGCACGCCCAGTTCGCGAGCGACGAGGGCGTGCTCGCCCGTTTTCGCAACGAGGCGACGGCCGCGGGGCGCATCGGCTCCGAGCACATCTGCGACATCCTCGACCTCGGCAAGAGCCAGCTCGGCCCGTACATCGTCATGGAGATGCTCACGGGCAAGGACTTCTCCAACCTGCTGCAGGAGAGAGGTCGGATCCCGCCGGGCCTGGCGGTGCTCATCGTGCGCCAGGCGCTGATCGGTCTGGGCGCGGCGCACGCGGTCGGGATCGTCCACCGCGATCTCAAGCCCGAGAACATCTTCTTGCACGAGCCCAAGCCCGGGCGGCTGATGGTCAAGCTGATGGACTTCGGCATCTCGAAGTTCACCGAGGGCGAGCAGGCCGGCAAGACCGGCGTCGGGGTGCTGATGGGCACGCCCGAGTACATGTCGCCGGAGCAGACCGAGGGCGCGGCCAAGGTCGACCTGCGCACGGACATCTGGGCGATGGGCGTGATCTTGTACTGGGCGCTCGCGGGCAAGAATCCGTTCGTCGGTCCCACGATGGCCGCCACGCTCGTCAACGTCTCGACGAAGACGCAGCCGCCGCTGTCGAGCATGGCGCCGCACCTGGACGCGAACCTCATCGCCATCGTCGATCGGTGCCTGGCCAAGAATCCGGCCGACCGGTGGAACAGCTGCGAAGAGCTGTCGGCCGCGCTCGCGCCGTACGAGGATCGCAACAACGGGATCTACGTCCCGTTCGGCGACGGTGCGTCCACGCCGAGCGGTCCGCCGCGTCCCGGTGCGACGGTGGCTTCGATGGGGCCGCCGCACCATCCACCGCCGCGTCCCGGCGCCGCGCCGACCATCACCGGCGGCATGAATCCGGCGACGCTCGGCGGTTCGAACTCGGGGCCGGCCGCGTCGCCCACCTGGTCCAGCGAGGCGCCGTCGCTGGCGGGACCCGCCGGGCCGACGCTCGGCGGCGGTGTCAGCTTCGGGCTCTCGGACGCCGACCTCAACGCGCGTCCCGAGACGTCGATGGGCGGCGGCGGCAAGGGGCTCATCATTCTCGTCGTGCTGCTGCTCATTGGAGCCGCGGGCGCGGGTGCCTTCTTCTTCCTCAAGGGCTCGGGCGGATCCGGTGACAAGGTCGCGTCCGGTGACGACGGCAAGGCCGGCGACGACGGCAAGGCCGCCGACGACGGCAAGGCCGGCGACGACGACGGCAAGGCCGACGCGGGCGACGACGCCAACGCGGGCGACGACGCCAATGGCTCCGGCGGGGCAGCGGTCGCCGGCGATGCGGGCGCGGCCGAAGGCTCGGGCGGCGCCGCGGACGACAAGGACCCCGCGACGACCGGTGCCGTGGCGGCCGACGGTGGCGATGCCGGGGCGGGCGACGACGGTGCGGCGGACGCCGGCGCGACCGTGGCCGCGGACGACGGTGCGGCCGGTGACGACGGCGCGGCCGGTGACGACGGTGCGGCCGGCGACGATGGTGCAGGCGGTGACGACGGTGCGGCCGGTGACGACGGCGCGGCCGGTGACGATGGTGCGGCCGGTGACGACGGCGGCGCGGGCGACGACGGCGGCGCGGGCGACGACGGCGGCACCACCACGCCCAAGTCCGGTGGCGTCGACAAGAGCAAGGCCGTCAAGCGCGGCGGCCTGTGGGTACTCAAGTCCACACCCGGCGGGGCGGTGTCGTTCGATTCCGCCAAGGGCACGTGCGCGAACCGTCGCCGCAGCAGCTTCGCGGGGGTCAAGCAGTGGCGTCTGCCCAAGGCCTCGGAGCTGTCGAAGATCGGCGTGTCGAGCAGCAAGTTCTGGTGGACCGACAACGGTCGACCGGCGCAGCCCGGCGGCGGCAAGTCGCGGGTGCTGGTCAAGACGGCCAACTACACCTGCGTCGCCAACAAGTAAGTCGCCATACGGCGCGGTCAGCGACCGTCCGGCATATTCCGACAGTCGAGCAACGCCCGGGGCCGGTTCGGGGGCGTTGTGATCGCCTCGCGAGTTTCGCGGTTCGCCTCTCCAGGCCTTGCCGACAACGACGCTCGACATGGTAGGTTTGCGACGCGCGAGGCGGCCCCGCGGGGGCTGGATCCGCGCGGAGGACCTCATGCGACGTGACGTGGCTTTGAAGAGTTTGGTGGGCGTGATGGCGGGTGCGCTGCTCGTGGGTTGCCCCGGTGACGACGGCGGTGGCGACGGCACCGAGTCGGCGGCGACCGGCACCGGCACGCAGACTGGCGGGACGACGCCGGGCACCAACAGCAACTCCAACACGAACCCGACCGACGGGATGACCGGCACCTCGATGGGCCCGGCGACCGACCCGACCTCGGCGACCACCGCCGTCGACACGACCGCGGGAGCGACCGACGACACGACCGGCGGCAACCCCAACGTGCCGCCCTGTCCGTACGACGAGGTCGCCGGCAGCCCGGCCCCGGGTCTGGAGCTGGTCGCGACCGGGTGCACACGCCCGGTGCAGGCGGTCGGCCATCCGACGCAGCCCGACCGACTGTACGTGGTCGAGCAGACCGGTACCGTCAAGATCGTCGAGCCGGGATCGGGCACCTGCGGGGCCACCTTCATGACCGTGCCGACGGTCAACGTCGATCCGAACACGGTCGGCAGCGAAGCCGGCTTGCTCGGCTTCGCCTTCCACCCCAACTTCCCGACCGACGGCCGCGTGTACGTCAACTACACGCCCCAGGGCGGCGGCACGATCGTCGAGGAGTACACGGTCGACGCGGGCAACCCCGACCAGGTCGACCCCAGCACGGCGCGCACGGTCATCGAGTTCTGCCAGCCGGCCGGCAATCACAACGGTGGTCAGCTGCTGTTCGACGAGGCGGGCATGCTCCTCATCACCACCGGCGACGGTGGTCCGCAGGACGACGCGCTCGGCAACGGACAGAACAACAGCCAGGTGCTCGGCAAGATCCTTCGCGTCGACGTGGAGCCGGACGGCAACTCGCACGACGTGACGGCCAACAACTGCGGCACGATCTCGGGCCAAACGGGCTACGGCATCCCGGCCGACAACCCGTTCGTGGGCAACGGCGCCGTCATCGACGAGATCTACGCGACCGGTTTCCGCAACCCGTGGCGCGCCGCGTTCGACCCGATGACCGGCGACTTGTTCGTCGGTGATGTCGGGCAGGGCTCGTGGGAAGAGGTCACCATCGCACCGCCGGGCAGCAACCACGGCTGGGGCGACATGGAAGGCCTGCACTGCAACAACGATCCGGGGTGCGACATCACGGCGCCGGGCACCGTCAACGGCGACGGCTACACCATGCCCGTCACCGACTACAGCCACGGCGGTGGCGCGTGCTCGATCACCGGGTTCGCGGTGTATCGCTCGTGCGAAGTGCCGGGGTGGGGCGGTCTGTTCTTCTACGCCGACTACTGCTCGCGCGTGATGGGGGCCGTCAACGCCGACGTCTCGTTCGATCAGAACAACCTGCTCAACATCGGCGAAGCGCCGCTGGGCAACGGCTACAACGCGTGGGGCGACGTGTTCGTGACCACCGTGCAGACCAGCGCCGGCATCGTGCAGGACGGCAAGGTCTACCGCATCGCGCCGGGCGCCTGAGCTCCGCTCGGTCACCCGCATCGGCCCGTTTGCGCGCGTCGCAAGCGGGCCGATTGCGTTTCGTAGACCCAGGCCGCCGCGCGTGCGTAGGGATCGAAGATGGGGCTGAGGCGTCGCTCGTTCGTACTCATGGGTCTGGCCGGTTGTGTGCCGACACCCGCCCGCGCCCCGCGCCACGAACCGGTGACGCCGCCTCCCCGCCCACGCCCGATGGCGGCCGACGGCGGGTCGGCGGTCAGCGAGCTCGATGCCCGCGTGCAGCTTCTGCACGAGACGTACGCACGCGAGGGCTACACCGTGCTCGCCGAGCCTCCGTTCGCCGTGATCGGCGACGAGACCCCGGCGCAGGTGCGCGCGCATGCGGAGGGGACGGTGCGCTGGGCGATGACCCGGCTGCGGGAGTTCTTCCCCGCCGATCCGCTACGGCTGGTCGACGTGTGGTTGTTCGGGAGTGAAGCGAGCTACCGCCGGGGCGCCAAGGCGATCTTCGGCGACGACCCGGACACACCGTACGGCTACTACGCGCCGCAGCACGCGGCCCTCATCATGAACATCGGCTCGGGCGGCGGGACGCTCGTGCACGAGATGGTGCACCCGCTGATGGAGGCGAACTTCCCGGCGTGTCCGACGTGGTTCAACGAGGGACTGGCGTCGCTGTACGAGCAGTGCGGCGACCGCGACGGCAAGATCTGGGGGTACCCCAACTGGCGCCTCCCGGATCTGCAGGACGCGATCTCGCGCGATGCCGTGCCCTCGTTCGAGACGCTGATGTCGACGAGCGAGCGGGAGTTCTATGGATCCGACCCGGGCACGAACTATGCCCAGGCGCGGTACCTGTGCTTTTGGCTGCAGGAGCACGGCAAGCTCCGGCCGTTCTTTCACGATTTCGTCGCGTCGGGCGGCGACGATCCGACCGGGATCGCGACCCTGCGCCGACATGTAGGTGACGATCTCGAGGCGTTCCATGTGCGCTGGTCGAGGGACGTTGCCGGCCTGACGTGGACGTAGCCGCCGATCGTGTAGTCGGCCTGACGATGAAAGCGCGCCTACGGGGCCGCAGGAGCGAAAATTCGGCGGTTTTCGTTCACCCGATCCACCGGCGGCCCGTGTCCAGGTCCACGTGGGGACGCGACGTCATTGGTTATTCGCGGTGACCCTGACGGTCGGCTGTTACGCCGGCCGCGGGGACATCGATGGCGGCGCCGCCGATGGCGGCGATGGAGCCGATGCAGGGGAAGGGGGTGACGACGCCTCGGGCGACGGGGCGCCGGCCGAGCTGTCGTGCGAGGAGATCGGCGTGCAGCCACTGCGCCGCGTGTCTTCGCACCAGTACGCCAACATCATCGCCGAGCTGCTGCCGGCCGAGCTCGCCGCCGAGGCGCTGGCGAGCTCGATCTTCCCGGGCACGGAGGTCGGCGACAACTTCTCCACGTTCTCGGCCGCCAACACGGTCTCCAGCGCCGAGTCGATCCAGATCGAAGACAACGCCGAGGCGATCTCGCTCCTGTTTCACGAGGGACGCGCGACGTACCTGCCGCAGCTGATGCCGTGTGTGTCGGCCAGCTACGTACCGTCCGAGATCGACGGGTGCATCGACGAGTTCGTCGCCGACTTCGGATCGCGGGCCTTTCGGCGCCCGTTGACCGATGCCGAGACCGAGATCGCCAGGGCGATCTACGACGGCATCTCGGCGGAAGAAGGACCCGAGGCCGGGGTGACCTCGGTGCTGCAGTACTTCCTGCAGGCGCCGGCGCTGTTGTACGCGGTCGAGCGCGGTCTCGATCCCGTCGATGGGTTCGCGCCGCTGTCGTCGACCGAGCTCGCGACTCGCCTCGCACTCTTCCTGCGCGACGGCGCGCCGGACGACGAGCTGCGGACCGCGGTCGCCGAAGGCCGGCTCGTCACCCGCGAGGATGTCGAGACGCAAGCGCGTCGTTTGCTCGACGGGCCCGGCGCCGTGGACGTGGTCGGGAAGTTCCATCGCGAGTGGCTGCGCTCGTTCGAGGTGCAGGTGGCGGTCCGCGAGCACGAGGCGTTCACGCCCGACGTGCAGGCGGCGATGGTCGACGAGGTCGACGCATTCACTCAATGGTTCCTCAGCGAGACCGATGGGTCGTTCGCGACGCTGATGACGACCAACGAGTTCCCGGTCGACGCTCGCCTCGCGCAGCTGTACGGCGTGTCGGGCGAGGGGCCCGTGCCCAACCGTCACGGGGTGTTCACCCTCGCGTCGGTCATGGCCGCGCAGTCGCACGAGAGCCGCACCTCGCTCATCGAGCGCGGGGCGTTCGTCCGCACGCACCTGCTGTGCTCGCCGACGCCCCCGCTGCCCGGCGACATCGATCCCGAGGCGACGCTGGGCGGCCACGCCGACCTCCCGACGGCGCGGCAGCGCTACGCCCCGCTGATGGAAGAGCCGGCCTGCGCCGGGTGCCACATGCACATCAACCCGTTCGGGTTTCCCCTCGAGGTGTACGACCACGCCGGCGTCTACCGCACCACGGAGAACGGCGAGCCCATCGACGCCTCCTTCGAGTTGATGCTCGGCGAGCTCGAAGGCTCGTTCGAGGGGCCGGGCGAGCTGATGTCCGAGCTCGCGGCCAGCGACCAGGCGCAGGCTTGCTACGCGACGCACGCCTTCCGGTATGCGCTCGGGCGCATGGAAACCGACGAGGACGAGTGCACCCTGCAGGAGATCGCGGATGCGTTCACGGCGTCCGGTGGCGATGTACGAGAGTTGATGGTCGCCATCGCGACCTCGGACGCATTCATGTTCCGCGCGGTGGGAGGTGCCCAGTGAGACGTCGACATTTCTTGACCGGATTGGGTGGAATCACCGTTGGCCTGCCCCTGCTGCGGGCGTTCACCGACCCCAAGCAGGCGCACGCCGGTGGCGCCCCGCCGCTGCCCCGCCGCGTCATCGTCATGGCGTACCCGATGGGAACGCACACGCCCGCGTGGCGGCCCAGCGCCCAGGGCAGCACGTTCGAGCTGCCCTACATCACCGCGCCGCTCGAGCCCTTCCGCGACCGCTGCACCTTCGTGAGCAACTGCGGGCACGATGCCCTCGACCTCGGCGGCAACGCGTTCACGTACGGCCACCCGGCCAAGAAGGAAGCGGTGTTCACCGGGACGCTGCTGCAGGTCGCGTTCGGCGGCGACGGCTCCAACCACGCCGACAACGTGATCGAGGCCAGCCCCGATGGACACGATCGGACGCCCAACGGGCCGTCTTTCGAGCACGTCATCGGCCAGGCCCTCGACCCGGCGTCGTTCTTGCGCCCCTCGGTGGACCTCGGCGTGTGGGGCGACGGCGGGCACGCCGACACGCGGCCCAGCGACTTCTTCTTCGAGGGCGTCGCCAACCCGGTCACGATTCAGACCAATCCGGTCCAGGCGTTCGTCGACCTGTTCAGCGGTGTCACGCCGACCGACGGCGCACCGGACGAGGCGGTGCTCGCCCTGCTACGGCGCAAGAAGAGCGTGCTCGACGGCGTGCGCGACAGCTTCCTGGACCTGCGCGCTGGCCTCGACCCCGACGACCAGCGCGTCCTCGACGAGCACGCGGCCAAGATCCGCGACATCGAGCTCGACATGCCCACCCTGGGCACCTGCGTGATCCCCGAAGGGCTGCCGATGCTCGACACGGAGATCGACGCCGCGACGATGATGGAGCTCGGCGACTTCCAGAATCGGATCCTCGCGCACGCGATGGGATGTGGCGTCGCGCCGGTGGGACGCATCGAGTACATGGCGCAGCAAAACCCCTCGTTCGGGCTCCCCGGCGTTGCCGCGGCTACCGCGAGCGTGTCGGGGGACTGGCACCAGGTCGTCCACGCCGACGGCATCGCGGCCGACGACCCGGGGCGACTCGAGGGCTTCCGCTTCTTCGTGCAAAAGTTCGCGGACCTGCTCGGCTACCTCGACGCGATCCCCGAGGGCGGGGCGGGACTTTCGGTCCTCGACCACACGATGGTCGTGCTCGGCTCGGACTACGCCGACGGGGGTGGCCACTCCTCGATGGACCTCGGGTTCATCGTCGCCGGTCACGCGGGACCTGGCCGGCTCGGCTATCACCTCGACGCCGACGCCTACAACGTCAACCACTTCCTGACCAGCCTCATGCAGATGGCCGGCGTCACGAACCCCGACAACTCGCCGATCACCTCGTTCGGCCTGCCGGGCTTCGTCAACGGTCCTATCCCCGAGCTGTTCGCGTAGCGCGCTAGCCTTCGCGGGTGGCGACGGCAGACGACGAGGGGCAGCTGCGTGCGGCGATCCTCGCCCTCGCGCGGGCACGCGGTCCCCACAAGACGCTGTGTCCGTCCGAGGCGGCGCGCGCCGTCGATCCCGACGGGTGGCGTGACTTGATGGACGCCACCCGCCGCGTCGCCTGGTCGCTGCACGCCGAGGGCGTGCTCGACGTCCTGCAGAAAGGGCAACCGGTCACCCCGAGCGCCCGCGGCCCGATCCGGCTTCGGATCCGGCCGCCGTAGCGGCGCACGACGGCAGCGCGCAGTAGTCGGGGAAGCCGGCCTCGTAGGGGGAGGGCGACGTGCCGAGCTGCGCGTCCCGTTCTCGTGCAAGGACTCGTCGCTGACGGCGCCTGGCGGCAGACGCCCGACGGCCGCGTCGAAGAGCGACGTGTCGCGGCAGGAGGCGTCACAAAACCGCGCACGCGCCTCCAACACATCGGGCCACGGCTGCGACCGTAGTCGGTCGACCGGCCCGAGAGACCATCCGATGAAAAGACGATTCCCGCCTCCCGTGCGGGTTGCGCTCGCGATGTCGATGCTGACCGCGTGTGCGCCCGACCTCCATGATGATCGAGACGAGCCGGAGTTCCGCAGCAGTCCTCCACCACCCACCGGATTCCAGGTGCCTGCCGAAGTCCGCTGGACAGAGCTCGCCATCGCTGGAAGTACGCAGGCCAAGGTCGGCGCCGGAAGCCACGTTGGAGCAGCCGCGGAACGGAGCGCCACAGTGGTGACCGGAACCGACTACTCCGAGCTGTCGGCCGGTTCGTCGTACGGATCCGCGGCTGGCGAGGTCTCGATCTACGGAAAGGGGACTGTCACAATCTCCCACAGCGTCGATGTGAACGGCTCGGTGATCGCGGCCGGCGGGATCATCAAGGGAGCGTCGGTGGCGATTGGGGGCGTACAAGCACCAAACACCACGTTTCAGGGGGTGCGAACCCTCGAGCTGCCCGCGATCTTCCTCGGGGGAGACACATACGACCTGAGCACGGCCGCCAGCCCCGAGCTGGTCGAGCTCGCACCCGGATCCTATGGCGCGCTGGTCGTTCCCGCGGGCAAGAGTGTCCAACTCGAGGCCGGTGTCTACTTCTTCACATCGATCTCGCTCGGTGACGGCGGGACGATCCAAGTCGACGCCACGGCGGACCTCGTCGTCGTTCATACACTGGCTGGCCTCGAGCTTCGAGGGCAGGTGGACATCTCCGGTCCCAGCGAAAATGTGATGTTCACATATGCTGGATCGGGCTACGCGTGGATCGAAAGCCCGTTTGCAGGCAGCGTGTTCGCGCCCGACGGGGTCATCCGCCTCCTCGCCGACGAGCCGGGCGGATTCACCGGTTCGTTCGCGGGCGGCAAGGTCGGCGTGGACCCGGGGACTCAGGTCCATCAGCGGGCATCGGCCGCGTGGGCGCGCGTTCTCGGCGTCGAGACGTACTTCGCCCCCTCGTACGATCTGGCCGAGCACATGCCTGCGACTTGCGACTCGCCAAACAGTTGCTGCGATGGAGACATGCTTTTCGTCGAGGGCACCGCGGGCGGCGAAGCCATCGAGATCTCCGAGGGCAACACGTGCGTCGTCGCGGGGTCGGGCGGGGACATCGTCCACGGCTGGGCTACGGACACGACCGCACTTGGCGGCGACGGACCCGACCTGATCTCGGTCGGACACGGGAGCACCGTCTACGGCGGTGGCGGCGACGACTTCATCGAAACGCTCGGCAACTCGGTGGCCTTCGGCAACGCCGGAGACGACACGATTGTCATTCCGAGCGGCGACAACGTCGTCGTCGGCGGGCCAGGGCGAGACGCGATCCACCTCGGCCCCGGAAACGACACGATCATCATTCGGGATCCGTGCGAGCTCGAGGCCGGGGAGTTCATCGACGGGGGGGAAGGCTTCGACGTGCTCGTTTCCGCCGTGGACGAACAGGTTCTGGCGGAGCTGGCGACCCTCGAGGGAATCGAGGAGATCCAGTACGCGGAGGCCGGCTGCCACTCCGAGTGCAGACAACGGCCCGAGTGCTACGCCGGCACGTGTGTACAGGACGCTACAACCGACGCCTTGTCGTGCAAGTGCAGCGACTTCGCGAGCGGGGAAAACTGTGATCAACTGGTGGCTCCGTCGTTCGAGCCGTCCGTGCCGCCCAGCCTCACGGAGGTCGCCGATCCCGAGAAGACGGCGCAACAGTTCGTCGATTGGATGATCCAAGCTCGAGTGGGAGACGAGCCGGCGATGCGGGCCGAGCTCGACGCTGGCTACGAGGATCCCGACTTGCGTGCCGCGTTCATCGACCTGTCGATCGCGCTCGCGGAGACGAACGACTCACTTGCCGCGGTTCCCGCCGTGGAGGCTGTCGCTTATCTGAGGTGTCGCGAGTGCGAGATGGCGCTCTCGGAGCTGCTGGAGAAGCCGCTGCCGACCGGCGAGATCTGGCGGTACGACGAACATGGCCATGCCGTGGCCCCAGTCGCGCAGCTGGAAGGGCTTTCCATCAAGGTTGCTGTGATCAACGGCCTCTTGTTTCAGGGGACACGCTTCTCGCGAAGCGCTCTCCTGGACCAGGTCGAGTTTCATCCCGACGAGGCCGTGCGACGAGCAATCATCCGAGTCCTCCTCGACAACTACGGCGACGCGATTTCCTCCGACCTTGCCTCGCGTGTGCTTCCTTCTGATCAAGCCGAGTTCGACCGGCCGCAATGACCCCGACTGGATCAAAGACGATGAAGATCTACATTCAATCTCCACGATGGGCCGTTGGCATCGCCGCTGTCGGCATCGCGACGACAGTGCTTTCCGGGGCTTCGCCGGCGCACGCCTGCCCTGCCCCGGCGGTCCCCCTCCTCGATTGCCAGGTGGATACGACATGCTGTGTCGGTGCCGCGTTGGCGCCCGACGCCGATGCCACGGGAGCGCGTGCATTGTGTGACGAAGCATTCGTGTTCCAGCAGCTCCAGAATTCTTGTCCTGGTGACTTCGACGGCCACGAGTTGTTCTATGACATGGACGTCGATTCGTGGTCGGGGCACGGTTGGGCGCAGTGCAACGCGAACACCGAGTTCGGCAAACACTGGATGGCCTCGGGGTTGTTCAGCGGGCTCAAGTTCACGCCAGGTGTCAGTCGCAACCTTCCGGTCGACTACCTGATGGTGGCGGGAGCCAACGCGACCACCTTCCATCCCCAGCACGAACACCACCTGGACACAGATCCTACCGAGACCTCCATCGCGCGCCGGAGCAAGGCGGGGCCGGGCGCCCGTCCGATTCGCTTTTATTGTCCCGCGTTCGTGCCGATGCGGGCGGTTGCCGACAACGCATCGACATTCGTCCACGAGTCGTGGCATGGGACCTACGGCAGCCATGACCTGGATGGCGAGGGCACCTCTTCCGACTACTACTACCCGAAGCGTCCACAGGAAGTGCCGGATGCGATCTGGGAGGAGTACCTCCCGGACCCTTGGCTGCGCGATGATGCGGACCCGCATCCCGTTCAGCGCAGCGTGTGGCAGATCCAGCACGATCTGCTCTGCGACCTCGTCGATACACCGCGTGATTGGGTGCCTCGTTCGACGATCATTCGCGGTCAGACCAATGCCCGGATCGTCGAGACGAGTCGGTTCCTTGCGCCTACGCTGGTCCCGGCGTGGGCCACCTGCGGCAACAAGGCCATACCGGCCCGTACGCCAAAACCGTTGTTGACCCCCGATCGTCCGCGTACGCTGACGTTCGATGTGTACGGCGCGATCGCGGAGACTTCCGAGGCGGGCGTCGACGACGACACTGCGTCGTACGCTCAGACGCTGACGATAGACCTCACGCCGATGGTCACGGAGACGGGGTCGATCGTTCAGACCACCGTCGGGCTCCCCGTCGAAGCCGACGGAGAGGTCTGGGTCGACTTCGCTGCGGTGGCGGTGCTTGGGGAAGACGGTGATGTGATCGACGGCAAGTTCAACGTCTTCTTCTACGAAAAAGACAACGACGGGACGAACTGCGACGAAGACTTGGTGGGAGACGACTGTCCCGGCATCGGAGACACGACTTTCTGGCAGGAGTTCAGCGTCCAATCCACCGCCACGACTTTCACGTTCAACGACGCTCTCGACAACGCCTCCAACGAGAACGGGACCGACACTGCGAGCGTTCGAGTCGACATCGAAATGTCCTGGTAGAACACCGACGCCGCTCGGCGAGCCGGTCTCATCGCTGTCCGAGCCGACCGAGCAAGACCTGCACGCGGTGCTGCGGGCCGTGCACGACGACCTCGCCGGTCTTGCGCCTGTGGGCGCACGTTCGCGAACTCGTTCCCGCGTGCCGGATGCACGACGACGCGTGCGAGATCCACGGGTCGGAGTCGTTCGCACGTGCAGTCGCGGCGAACAGTGGCGTTCCGCGTCGCCGCTGAGGTCGGACGAGGAGCGGTTGCCCCTGTCGGCTCGGTGCCACTACGCTGTCGTAGGCAGGTACCGGATTGTCCCATCACGCTGGCGTTGCGAGCAGGGAGTCCCCAGTGTCGACAGACCAAGACGATCGCGACGCCGAGCGGTACACGGCCATCGTCGCCGAGATCGACGAGCTCATCGAGCGCTACGACCCGGGCGAGCTCTCACCCGAGCGCATCGTGGGCGACATCATCGACGAACGTGTCGCGCAGCGGCCCCTGGCTCGAGCAGGTCGTCGAGAAGGCGACGACCGCGTCGGAGTCGTATCCTACGACGACCGCAAAGACGAAGCGACCGCGATCTGGCAGTGAGATCGACTGCAACCGCTCCGCCGTCCCTGCCCCTGTGACCTGCGCGTATGAGTGCCGAGTCGAACGAAGCTGTCGCGCGCGCGAAGGCGCTACTGTTCGAGGGACTCAACGATCGCGAAGCCGGGGTCGTGCTCTGCGAGGTCGTCCGCGACCGCTCGACGGAGGACGACGCGCCAAGGCTCGGCTGGCTGCTGACTCAGCTCGGGCTCTCC
>CALBMM010000285.1 GCA_937896535.1 uncultured Pseudomonadota bacterium | reverse complement strand
ACCAGCTCCCGCAGATGCTGGCCGCGTACGCGATGTACGGGCACCAGATGCTCATGCCCGTGCCCGACGTCGACCACACGCAGCACATGCTCGTGCTCGGCGGAAATCCGCTGGTGTCCAACGGCAGCATCATGAGCGCGCCCGACATCAAGGGCCGCCTGCGACAGCTCCGCGAGCGCGGCGGCAAGCTCGTGGTCGTCGATCCCCGCAGGACGCAGACCGCACAGATCGCCGACGAGCACGTGTTCATCCGCCCCGGCAGCGACGCGGCCCTTCTCGCCGCGATGGTGCACGTGCTGTTCGCGGACGGCTTGGTCGACACCTCGCACCTGGGCGAGACGGTGCGCAACCTGTCGACGCTGCGCGAAGCGGTGCAGCCGTGGTCACCCGAGGTGGCGGCGGGACCCACCGGCATCGATGCCGCGACGATCCGCCGACTGACCACCGAGTTCGCCCGGGCCCCGAGTGCGGTGCTGTACGGCCGCGTCGGGGTTTCGATGCACCCCTTTCGGCGGTCTGTGCCACTGGCTGGTCAACGTGGTGAACCTGCTGACCGGCAACCTCGACCGCCGTGGCGGATCGATGTTCGCCAAGCCGGCCTTCGACATCGTGGGCGGACCGCGGGCGCTCGGCGTGGGCCAGGGAAGCTTCGGCCGCTGGTCCTCGAAGGTGCGGGGCCTGCCCGAGTTCGGGGGCGAGTTGCCCGTGGCCACGCTCGCCGAAGACATCGAAGCCGGCGGCCCCGAGCCGATCCGTGCGCTGGTGACGGTGGCCGGCAACCCCGTCTTGTCGACCCCCAACGGACCGCGCCTGGAAGCGGCGCTGGCCGGGCTCGACTTCCAGCTCGCCATCGACTTCTACCGCGGCGAAACGACCAAGCATGCCGACCTCATCCTGCCGCCGACAGGGCCGCTCGAGCACAGCCACTTCGACGTGGCCTTCCACGCGATCGCGGTGCGCAACACGATCAAGTACAGCCCGGCGGTATTCGACGCATCGCCGGCGCAGCGTCACGATCATCAGATCCTCGCGGGTCTCGAGCGACGCCTGCTGCGGCTGCGCGGGGCCCCGATTCACGCCCGGGCCGCCGTGCGCCTGCGCGAGAAGCTGGGGCCGGAGGGCATCCTCGAAGTGGGCCTGCGCGCCGGGCCGTGGGGCTTTGGCGGTGGCTTGCGGGCGGGGCTGCAGGGGATGTCCATGTCCAAGCTGCGCGCCGCCCCGCACGGGATCGACCTCGGCCCGCTGCAGCCGTGTCTTCCCGACCGACTTCCGTCGCGCCGCGGCGGGGTCCAGGCGCACATCGACATCGCGCCCGAGATCTTCGTGGCCGACCTGCAGGCGCGCGGGGTCGAGCTGCGACAGACGCCCGCGCCCGACGAGCTCGTTCTCGTGGGACGCCGACAGCTGCGCAGCAACAACTCTTGGCTGCACAACGTGCCCAAGCTGATGACCGGCAAGCAGCGCTGCACCGTGCTCATCCACCCCGAGGACGCGCAGCGGCTCGGCATCGACGACCGTGCCCCCATGTGGCTGCAGTCGCGGGTGGGCCGTGTGGTCGCGCCGGCGCAGTTCGACGACGGCATGATGCCGGGCGTGGTCAGCTTGCCGCACGGGTTCGGGCACGACCGGCCCGGGACCGGTCAGAAGGTCGCGACCGCCCATGCCGGCGTGAGCATCAACGACCTGACCGACGAGCAGCGCATCGACGAGCTATCGGGCGTCGCGGCGTTCTCCGGCGTCCCGGTGCGTGCGGGCCCGGCCTGAGGCGTCCACCTCACGCGGTGGTCGAAGGGGCGCGGCCCGTGGGGTCGGCCTTGATCGGGACATGACCGGGCTGCTCGCGAACTCGCTGCAACCACGCCTGCACCGGCGCGGGAATGCGATAGCCCACGCGGCCAGCACTGTGGGTGTACGCGTACAGGGCGATGTCCGCGATCGAATAGGCATCACCGCCGAAATACGTGTGGTCGGCCAGATGCGTGCCCATCACCTCGAGGGCCGCTTGCCCGCGCGTACGCCAGCGCTCCACGTCCCGCGCCTCGCAACGCTCGAGCCCACCCCAGTACGTCCAGAACTTGAGGACGGCAACGTAGGGCTCGTGGCTGTACTGCTCGAAGAACATCCACTGCAGCACCTGCGCCCGTGCGAGTCGATCGCCGGGGCACATCGGCGTACCTTCGGCGAGGTAGAACAGGATCGCGTTGGACTCCGACAGGCACGTGCCGTCGTCGAGCTCCAGCACGGGGATCCGACCGTTCGGATTCTTCGCCAGAAACTCGGGGGACCGCGTCTGCGGCGGATCGGCGAGGATGTCGAGCGAGACCGTCTCGTGCTCGATGCCGAGCTGGGCCAGCAAGAGCTGGACCTTGTATGCGTTACCCGACGGGATGCTGGAGTCGTAAAGACGCGCCACCGAACCGGCCATCGCCCAGACACTGTACCGCTTTGCACCGGTCCGCAAGGTCATCGTTCGGAACGAGCACACCGCGTGGGTCGTCGCGCGGCGGCCTGCGAAGCTCGCGTGCCACGCTTCGAGGTCCTCGTGCCCGACATCGACGTCGTGGCGCAGACCGAGCACGCACGGCTGTAGGTCTAGAACGCCTTCGAGGTGCGCCCCTGGTGCTCGGCGCGGATGTACGCCGCCGCACGCCAGCCCACGAGCATGCTCGGGGCGTTGAGGGCCGACACCGGCGTGAACGGGATCGCCGATGCGTCGGCGACCCGCACGTTGGCCAGACCCTCGACCCGCAGGCGCGTGTCGCAGACCGCGATCCGCGAACGGCCGCTGCCCTTCTTCGTGTGCGTCCGCTGTCGCCTCGCGATGGAACCCGGCGGTTTGGAGGCGATCACCCGCATCTACGCCGCCCATGATCCGACAACCGGAGCTCGGACCACGACCACGCGCCAGCCCGGGTCGCCTTCGGAGCGCACGTCGGCATGGACGTACGACGCCCATGGGAACGTCGCCACGTTCACCGACTCGGCGGGCGGCGACTCGACAACGAGCCAGATCTTCTACGATCCCGAAGGGGTCAACCGCACGAAGACGATCGATGGCCTGGGCTTGCCCGCCTACGAGGTCCGCGATCCTGGAAGCGGTATGCGCTACGGCGTGGTCGATGCCAACGGACTGACCGTGTACGCGGAGTTCGATCGATTCTATCGGCGTGTGCAGGACGGCCGTTCGGCGGCGGCGCGCAAGGACGGGCGCAGCGCCCTCGCCACCGTGCGTCGCACGGCGGCGTCGAGGCGGGCGATCTGCGCCTCGCGGACCTGGTCCGGTTCCGGCATCCGGGCGCCGGAAGCCTGCACGATCGCTCGATTCGACGCCATGCGCCCGCGAAAGTATGATCGACCGCCGAGCCACCGGGGGACTGGCGCGCGGCGAAGGCCGGTCACCTCACCCCAGGACTCAGGTTCGGTCGCGGTCGATCTCGATCGCCCCGTCGGGGGTGTCGAGCACCACGGCCACGGATTCCAGTGTGGCGCTCGGATCGAGGCGGTACGCGCCGTAGGGCTCACCGTTGCGCAGCACCTGGCCCCGTGCGAGCCAGTACGTGTCGAGCTCCGAAGGCACGCCGTCCCGGAAGCTCTTCTGCACGAGCACGTCCACCCAATCGAAGGTGGTCTCGCCCAGGCGCAGTGAGTTGCGAATGGTGCGATGGGTCGACTGCGCGGACTCGTTGCCGGCCACGACGAGCTCGAAGCGCCAGTCTTCGTCGACGTCGAGGTCGAAGCCGGTGGCCTTGATCGTGCCGGTCGTGCGGTGCTCGTCGAGGTTGTGCGTGCCGGTCGAGTCCGACTCGAAGTACGTGGTGCCGGCCAGCTGCAGATCGACGTCGTACGCCACACCCTCGTGGGTGTACTTGCCGGTGGCGCTCGCGTTCATCGTGCCGCCCTGGCGCAGCGAGGACAGGCGCATGTCGACGCGGTCGTCGACCGTGGCCACGTACGTCAACTGGTGATCGGTCGACAGGAACGCCGAGGGGCTCGTCGTGTCGCCGGCAAACTGCTCCACCCACAGCGAGATGGTGGTGCCGTCACCGAGGGCGACCACGAGCCGATCGCTGGGCTCGGGTGACCACGAGAACGACTGGCCCTGCCGTGTCAGCGTTCCACTCGCGACGACCTGACCGGTCCCGGCGGCCTGGCTGGCCATGAAGACGGCTTCGGTCGTGATGCTTGCGCTCGTCTGCGCTTCGGCGGTGAGCAAGCTGGCCAGCTGGTGCCCGGCCGCCACCCCGTCGCTCGTGTCGACCATGCCGTCGCTCGGCGGGGGATCGTCGCCGTCGTCCGTGCTCGGATCTCCACCGTCCGTCCCGCCGTCGCCGACGTTCCCGGAGCCGTCACCCATCGCGGGGTCGCCGGGATCGCAGGCGCCGAGAAGGAGAGCAGCGGTGAGCAGTGCGAGGGGACGAGATGCCATGTCCCCGCAAAGAGCAAGACCGATGCCGGCCGCCAAGTGCCAGGAATTGCGTGCCCGTCGGCCTCGGTGACCCCATGGGACCGGGACGACGTCACAGGTGTCACGGCCGCTCAGCGCGCTTCGGCCGGCAGCATCCGCTTCCACAGCGGGTGCGTCTTGGCCAGCGACAAGAACATCAGCGCCGGCCGGCGCTTGCCCTTGCCCCACAGGAATCGAAACTGCCCCATGAGAAACGGCGGGCTGAGGAAGGCACGCGCGAGCACCTTCGACTCGCGGGCGTTGATCGCTTCGAGCTGCTCGGCGGTGAAACCGGCCGGGTAGGTGCGGCGGCGGCCTTCGGCGATCCACTGCTTGGCGATGCGATGTGCCTCGGTCATCAGGTCCTGCGGCGCCGCGACCCACTGCACGAGTCCGACCTCGAGGGCCTGTCGTGCGTCCGGGGCAAACCCTTCCTCGCCGAGGATGCGCTCGGCGGCGTCGCCGAGCAGCTTGGGGAAGACCTCGCTCGAGCACCCCTCGGGCGGCACGCTCAGCGCCGCGAACGGGGTAGAGAACGTCGCGTTCTCCGAGGCGATGATGCCGTCGCACAGCGTGGCCGACGTCACGCTCGCGCCGATCGCCGGACCGTTGGCGGCGACGAGAATCGGCTTGGGGAAGCGAATGAAGTGATCGAACAGCGCCTTGTTTCGCTCGAAGATGAACCCGTGCAGCGCGGCAGGGTGACCGAGCTTGAGCGAGCCGCCGAGGTTGACGCCCGCGCTGTAGTAGCGGCCGGACCCGGTGAGGATGAGGACCTTCGTGGCGGGATCCTCGGCCTCGGCCGTCAGCGCGGCCATCAGCGCGTCGAGCATCGGCATCGTCCAGCCGTTGAGGCGGTCGGGGTTGTTCATGGTCAGGGTGGTCACCCCGTCCACGGACTCGCGCAGGATCAGGTCCTTGGGCACGGCCCAGGATAACCGGGTGGCGGTCGACGGTGACGCCGACCTCGCCGCGCGCGTGGCCGCGGGCAAGTTCCGCGACGCCCTGCTGGCGCGCATCGACTTGTGGTCGTTCGCCCTCTGCCGGGGCTGGCGGCGCGCCCCGAGGACATCGCCCCGGGGCGAGCCCTTGCACCAAGGACGACCCACGTCCGGCCGGTGGCATCGTCGATCAGCCGGGCACGCGCGAGCGCGGAACCCTACGGCCGACCTCCGCGTCCTCCCACGGGCCGCCCCACAGCTGGATGTACGGGAAGCACTCGAACATCATGGGCGGGGGCGGCTCGATCTTGTCGATCTTCCACCTCGAACCGCGGCCGTCGACGAAGTACTCCGCCTTCTCCACGCACGGGTCGCTCGGGTGACCAGGAAGGTCGCCGTGCTCGTACTCCTCTTCGCACGCGCGGTACACCCAACCGAAACGACGCGAGCCCTCGCCCGTCCAGGCGACCCGACGAGGCGGCTCGACGCCGGCGGCCGCGAGAGCTTCGCGGTAGCGTCGCCCCCTGCGTCAGTCCGTCACCGGGGCCGCGGTCGGAGCGAGCCGGGGTCGTGGCGGTACTGCGTCAACCACGCCACGAACGAAGGCGCGACGTGTGTCACCCGAGCGAGCTCGTCGTCGGCCGAGGGGTGGGCGTCGTAGGCTTCGACGGTCGGGGCATCGCGAGTCGGATCGAAGCGCAGGAAGAACACGCGCGCCGAGAGGCGCCAGTCGGCAAACCACAGCCAGCGGGCCGGCGGTTCGGGCTGGGTGTTGATGGCCAGGGCCTCGACGATGTTGTCGAGCGGCCAGAAGATGATCTCGTACGCGTCCATCGAGCCCGTGCCGTCCGAGCGTAGGTACAGCTCGCGGAAGGTGGGCGGGAGCACGAGGCCGTGCGCGGCTTCGAGTGCGTCGAGGTCGGCCGCCACCGCGCCGTCGCGGACGATGGACAGGGCCTCGTCGCCGACGCAGTCCCAGTTCGCGATGATCGCGTCGACATCGGAGGATCCCATCGCTCCACGATAGCCCCATCGGGACCGGGAGACCTGGTTCAGCCCTTCGCGGCGCGCTTGACCTCACCCGTGATGGCCGGGGAGGCGCCGATCTGCACTGCCCAGAGCCAGCACGTCAAAGGCACGTCGTAGCCGGAGTAGGCCGGCAGGAACTCGCAGTTCGGCCCGCGGAGGGCATCGAGGGTGGCGACGATGTGCCCAACCGTGACGTTGGGCTCGACGCGCAGCAGCACGCGGTTGGGCTCGGGCGTCGTGGTGTCGAGAGCGTCGCCTTGTTTCGCGCGCTCGTCCGTCGTGAACTTTTCGGCCCAGGCCTGGAGCTTGGCGGGATCGGCGTCGAGTTGTAGCGGGTCGAGCCCGGCGGGCGCGATCCAGTAGCCTTCGTGATCGACCATCACGACCGTGGGGACGGGCTTGTCCCGCGGCGGGAGTCCATTCGGATCCTCCCAGTGACCCCATTCCTCAGGGACGCTCATGGCGATCATGAGTCGCTTGCCCGTCTTGCCGGTCACCGCGAAGCCCACGTGGTCCATCCTCGCGAGGTGACTGGCGACGAGCACCGGCAGCACCTTCGAGAACGGAACGTCGGCCTCAGCGTGCACGACGAGTTGACCGAAGTGATCACCGGCGTGCAGCCGTTCGATCTTCGGCGTGAGGGTCTCCCGCAGTCTCTCGGCCACGAGCTCGGGTGCCGGGTTCGGCCAGTTGCGCCAGCCGTAGCGGATCTCGTCGCCTTGGAGCGTGACGTGGAAGAGCGTGTGCGCGGGGAGGTCGAGGGGCACGTCCGACGTGGACACGGGGAGCCGTAGGCCCGTCGGGGGCGCAGGCGTGCGGGGAGGCCTGGGGACGTCGTGTTCTTTCGTGCGCGACTCGGGCTCGCTCGACGTGCACGCCAGTAGCAGTGGGAGCAGCAGCGAGGGCAGGGGACGCATCCACGATGTGTGTAGCGTGGTTGGGAGCTTGCGACCGCAAAGGCCATCCACGAGCCGGCCGACGGGCCGGTCGCAAGCCTCGCGGTGGCTCGTCGCGCTGGTTCGATGCCGACCCGACCGGCGTCACTCGCTTTCCGCGCGGCTTGTGACTCCGCCTTCGAGCCCCGCGTGCTCCCGCAGCCAACTCGTGACGATGCGGAGGACCTCGGGGTCGAGGGTCTGCTCGATGAGCACATACTGTTTCATCCCGCCGACCTTCGCGGGCTGAAATAGGTGGTTGAGGCCGGACAGCGTCCGCACCTGCGCATCGCGATTGGCGGCGAGCGCCGTGTTGGCGGCCGTCTCGTTGGCCGCCGCCGGGATGACGACGTCGTGTTCGGCGTACAACATCAGCACGGGCAGGCGTAGCGCCTTCAGGTCGGAGGCCGGGTCCGCGTTGACGAACGACGGGTACCAGGGCTGCGAAGCCTTGGTTCGAAGCGCTGCCGTCAGTGCCTTCTCCACGCCCGGGGACGGCTCGTCGACGAGCTTGGCGCTGGCCTTGCCGAGGGCGACGAGAGCGGCTTCGAGCTCGTCCGGCGCGGCGCCGGCGGCGATCTTCTCGACCAAGATGCGTTGCTCCGCGACGATTTCGTCGACGACATCGGCCGGATGCCCTTCGGACAGCGTCAGCGTGCCGACCTGCAGTGGAATCAACTCGACGCCGGGGAGGGAGGGACCGGCGAGCGCGACGACGAACGCCGCCCCAGCCGCGGTCGCGACCCCCGGCGCCACCATGCCGCCCACGCTGTGCCCCACCACGCCGACGCGCGCGGCGTCGACCTCGGGTTGGCCCGCGACGAACTGAACGGCGTGCTTCGCATCGGCCGCGACGCTCGGCACGGTTTCCTGCGTTGGATCTCCTTTTGAGGCTCCCACCCCACGGTCGTCGTAGCGCAGTACCGCGAAGCCATTGCGGGTCAGGTGGTCGGCGAGCACGAAGAACGGTCGGTGACCCGAGACCGTGGCGTCGCGGTCGTGCGAGCCCGAGCCGGAGATCAAGACCACGGCGGGATGCGGACCGTCGCTTTCGGGAATGCTCAGCGTGCCCCCCATCGCGGTACCGCCCTCCCCTTCGAAGCGAACCTCCCGCGTCGTGTACGGAAGCGGGTCCTTCGGCGTTTGCGGACGCAGTCCTGCATAGTCGCTCGCCAGCACCGACAAGCCGGCGACCTTGTCCTCGGCGTCAAACACGACCGAGACGTCCCACGCCGCCGTCCCGAAGTAGGCCGTCAGCACGACGGTGGTCGTCGTGCCCTCCCGGTTGGTCGCGGAGCGGCGCACCTTCTGGAAGGGTCCCGTCTGCGCGAGGATCCCCTTCCACCACCGCGCCAGCGCCTCGTCGGAATCGAACGCCTTGGCCATCGCGGCGTCGAACCACGGGCGGAGCTTGCCGAACTCCTCCCCGGTCAACCACGCGAGGACCTGTTCGGCCCGTTCGATGCGCGACGCCTTTTCGGGCGCGGGTGCCTCGGCGGGCGCGGGTTCGGTCGTGGTCGACGACGGTGCCGGTTGCTTCTTGGCCGGCGGCGCCTCGGCGTGATCTTCGGCCTGCGCGGGGGTCTTGTCGCACGCCGTGACGGCGAGCATCGCAACGAGCAAGGCGAGCGAGGGCCTTCGCGGCGGGGCGGTCATCGAGTCCTGGTCTACCACCACCAGGGCAGGCGTCGTGTACCGACGTAGGGCCCGCATTGTCGGCCTATCGAAGTGAGCTCGGGCGCACCCGGCGACGGTGCCAGCCCAGGGCGAACAGGCCGAGCCATGCCCATGCGGCGGCGGGGATTGGCGTTGGGCATTGCACACACGGCCGCGGAATGATCGGCGCCCGCGGAAATCCCGGAAATCCGGCCGGAACGTCTCCGCAACTGGATCGCTACACGTTGGGAATCTCGAGATTCAGCCATGTCCATTCCCGCGGAAGGGTGTTAGCCGCGTGACACTCTGAGCGTTGCGAACGTGCGCTGGCAACACCACTGCGAGCGTTTTGCGATTTCGGACGTTTTGTCTGCAACGTTCAGCGCGGATGGTCGACCCCCAACGTGGTGGCCCGTCCCACGCGCAAGGAAGCGAGCGCAAAGCGTCGCGCGACGAACCGCGAGCGCGGCAAGGCATCGGAGCACGTTCGGGATCCGGAGATGTCCCGTCCGGATTCCCTTCCCCCCCGTCGAGGGCTCCTGCGACGGCTTCATGCCCCCCGAGGGGTGAGCACGCCCGGCGGCTGCGCCTGCATGCGTGTGGGACCTGCGGCCGTGCTAGACAAACCGCCATGCGTACTTGGCTTGCTCTGGTCCTGCTCGCTGCAGGCGCGGCGTGTTCCGACGACCCTACCGGCACGGACACGACCGGGACCGGCAGTACGTCGACTGTCGCGACCAGCACGACGGGCAGCGACTCGGGGGCGACGATGGCCGAAGCCTCGAGTGGGGGCGAGCAGCCCGGCACCGACTCGTCTTCGGATGACGGCAGCTCGACGGGCGCATCCGCGTGCACGGATCCCGTGGAGGCCGTCTCCGGGGAGCTCGTGCTGACCACCCCCACCGGTGACCTGCACGGCTCGTACCTCGGTCCGGCCGGCTGCCCTCCGTTTCCCACCGTCTTGTTTCACGTGGGCTCGGGTCCGACCGATCGGGACGGAAACACGGTGGGGGCCTCGGGGAGCAACGACGGGCACCTGCAGCTGGCGCAGGCGCTCGCCGAAGAAGGCATCGCTTCGGTGCGCTACGACAAGCGGGGGGTGGCCCAGAGCACGCCCGCGCTCGAGGACCCGTCGGATCTCCTCGTGCAGACGTACGTCGATGATCTGGCGGGGTGGGTCGAGATGCTGCGCGGGCAATCCGACACGGTGGCCGCGATCATCGTGTTGGGCCACAGCGAAGGGTCGTTGTACGCGACCCTCGTCGCCGCATCGGGGGAGGTCGATGGGCTGGTCCACGCGGCGGGCCCGGGTCGCCCGTTCGGGGACGTACTCGCCGAGCAGCTGATGAACAACGTCGGCGATCCCGACCTGCTGGCGCAGGCGCTGCAGATTCTCGAGATGCTCGAGGCCGGCCAGACCGTCGACGACGTTCCGGTCTCGTTGCTGTCGCTGTTCGACCCGTCGATCCAGCCGTTTCTCATCACGTTGTTGGCCTACGACCCTACGGTGGAGATCGCGAACGTGGCCGTGCCCACCACGATCCTCGCCGGCGATGCCGACATCCAGATCCCGGCCTCCGACGCCGAGCTGCTCGCCGCCGCCAAGCCCGACGCCGAGCTGCGAATCATCGCCGGAATGACCCACACGTTCAAAAGCGACGCCGCCGGGCAAGCGGCAGCCTATGACGATCCCACGGTTCCGCTCGCCGACGGCGTGGTGCAGGCCGTCGTCGATGCCGTCGCTGCGGCGGAATGAGATGGGGGTGGCCCCGCGTCCGGGCAGGACTTCCTCGTGCGCAGCATCGCTTCATTCCTCGGCTCGCCGTCCAGCGCCGGCGATCTGCCGAGGTGGTGCTGTCTCCAATGCCCATCACGCCGAGAAGGGCCAGCACGCCTACAGGCGCTCGCCTTTGCCGATGTACTCCGAGTGGCCCTGGGTGCGGGGCGGTCAGGTCGAGGGTTCGATGTCGAGGATGAAGAAGTTGCTGGACGCCGAGGGATTGGCCTCCAACGTCAGGTCCCACGTTGCTTCCGGGACCGGTGAGGTCTCGTCCCGCCAGCCGGCACGCGCTCGACCTCCGGGAAGGTCGACCCCGGCGCCGACGACTGGCGCGCTGGTGCTGGCGTGGACCCGCTGGCGCCGTCGTTGAGCAGTGCGCCGGCCCGTCCGGCAAATAAACGCTGATCTCGACGGAGTACGGGCCGTGTGGATTGCGCAATGTCCAATCGATTGGACGTTTGGCGGCCGATGTCGTCGGGTGGGCGTCCGTGTACAAGACCCATCTCCCGTCGTTCGGCAGCGTCTGGGGCCAAGCACGTGGAACCCGGGATCTGCGACCTGAAGCCAGGCGTCGACGACACGCGGCGGCGACGCGGCGGTGGTCGACAGCGACAGCTGGGCGCAGGTCAGCAGCGACGGGTCGACGTCGGTCGCGTCGTCGAACAAGCCTTCGACCTGTGTGTGCTCGACGTCGGCAGTGAGCGAGCCGCGCTCGACGGCGTTCTCGAGACCCTGTCGGTCGACCGCGAGCCCGTTCAGGTCGGGCAGGAGGTCGTGTTCGCCGGCCACAACCGGTGCACCGTCAACGACGTCGGTGTGGAGACCTGCACGGTGGTCGAGCCGACCACGGACGTGGCCGATCCGGACACGGTGCAGCCTTCCCCGCTCGTGGTCCCCAGCTTCGCCATCGACTGCCGCGACCCCGAGCACGGAGCTTCGGGTTCGCCCGTGTTCGACGCCAACACCGGCGCCCTGCTCGGAATCCTCTGGACCGGCGGACTCGACTCGCCACAGCGAGCGGTGGAGCTCGCGACATCCGCGGCGCCCTGAGGGGGCAGGTGTCGGTGCGCGGGAGATCACACTCCGGCGCGGCGCATGAATCCAAAATATCCCCGTCCCGTCCCTGTTCCCGTGATCGACGTCGACGAGAATCCGGCGCAGCGGTCGGGCAACCTTCGAGCGCGCACGATTCCTTCGGTGATCGGGGAGCGCTTTGGGATGAGCCGCAACGACCGGGGTATGAACCGAATCCGATCGGCAACGGTTTCGTGTGCCAGCCTCGCGCTGTGTCTCGCCTGCGGGAGCTCGGGGGGGGCCGACGCCGACGCCGAGACGGGGACGGAGGCGGACACCGAGGCGAGCACGGGCTCACCGGCGGCGGCCGACGTCTCGACCGGAGGCGAGGTGACCTCCGGTCCGATGGACACCACCAGTACGGGATCCGAGACCACGACGTCCGGCGTCAGCTCGGGGTCGACGGGCTCGACGTCGGAGTCAGGGGACGCCGAGTCGAGCGGAACGACGGAAGACCCGGGTCCCACCTCTTGCGCCGACATGGCGGACGTCGTCAATGTCTGGCCGGGACGCGCGGCGCTCGCGGGCGAGCTCGAGGATCCGATCCTCGTGCCTGGGTCGTTTTCGGCGTCCTCGGTCGTCCTGGCGCTTGCATCCTCGACCTTCGCCTGTGCGGACATCGGCGAGTATCCGTGCGGCCAGGCAGGAGATGTGCCGCCCCACGAAAAGCTCGTCATCTTCCTTCCCGAAGGACAAGCGGCCGGAACCTACGAGATCGGCTTGCCGCCGCAGAGCGATGCACCCGCGGTGCTCGAAGCGAGTACGCAGGGGTTCCCCCCGTTTTGTAGCGTGGGCGGCAGTGGATATTCGTGGGAAGCCGGCGTCCTCGAGCTGACGTCCATCGATGATATGTCGATCGAGGGCGTGTTCTGCCGCGCCCCGAAAAATGGCGTGACGCAAGCTTGGACGTTCGCGGTCGATCGCTGCTGAGCCACGTGGCGACTTTTGGGTCCGCCCACTTTCGCCGGGCGCGTGTCCGCGGTACGGCATCGCCGTGACCGAGATCGTCGTCCACCACCTCGAAAAGAGTCGCTCGCACCGTGTCCTTTGGGCGCTCGAGGCGCTCGATGTGCCGTACACGGTGAAGCGCTACGCGAGAAATCCAAAGACGATGCGCGCCGACCCGGCGCTCCGTGACGTTCATCCGCTCGGCAAGTCGCCGGTCGTCACGATCGGCGAGACGGTCATCGCGGAGACCGGAGCCATCCTCGAGCATCTGTCGGATCTACACGACGGACGGTTGCGTCCGGCACCAGGCACCGACGATGCGATCCGCTGCCGCTACTTCCTGCACTACGCCGAGGGATCGTTGATGCCTCCCTTGCTGGTCAAGCTCATCATCGACCGCGTGCGCACGGCGCCCCTGCCGTTCTTCGTCAAGCCGATCGCCAGGGGCATCGCGAACAAGGTCGATGAGACGTTCACCGACCGCGAGGTCGAAAGCCACGGGGACTTTCTCGACCGAGAGCTCGCGGACCGCAGCTTCTTCGTGGGCGAGGCGCTCACCCTCGCGGACATCCAGATGAGCTATCCGGTCCAGGCCCTCCTGCACCGCGGCGGCGACCGGCAATGGCCCAACCTTCGGAGCTGGCTGACGGCAATGCAGGCCCGCGACGACTACCAACGTGCTCTCGAAGAAGGCGGCGACACCAACCTCATCCCCGGATGAGGTCAGCGGTTCGCGCCGTGGGATGCGAGCAGCGCACGGGCCTCGGCGAGCTCGTCTTCGAACCCGTGGCCGGCGCCGGCGTACTCCGCGGCCCCGCTCGCTCGAGATGGAACCGAGGCCGACGAGCGGGAAAGCAACCTCGGGACTGTCGGGTCCGCGCGCTTCTTCACGCACCGCGAGGGCGGGTCGAAAGTAGTCGTACGCCTGGTCGCCGCCTCGCTTGCGGTGGAAGACGCCGAGGTTGTACAGCGACGAGCCGACGGCCGGGTGCGACGGGCCGAGTACTTCTTCCTTGGCTGCGAGGGAGCGACGGCACGGCGCAGGTGTTGGCGGTTGGCAAAGACGCCGGAGTACGTGACGAGGTGGACCTTGGGCGGCGGGACGAGGGCGGCGAGCTTGGCGAGCCACTGCTGCGGCGTCATCGTGACGGCGCGGCCTGGGGGCCGATGTTCAGGCGCACGCGGCCATCGTCGGTGCGCGAGACGGCGGCCGCTCTGGTACTCGTCGAGGCTGTAGAAGCCATCACCGTCGCTGTCGGGATACTGC
>CALBMM010000284.1 GCA_937896535.1 uncultured Pseudomonadota bacterium | reverse complement strand
TCCTCGAGCACGCTGTGCGAGGCCAAGCTCGCGGGCCCCCCGCCGTGGCCCCGTGAGGTCGACGTGCCCCGCAAGGTGATCGACGCGCTTCGCCGCGGCCTCGCCCCCCCGCCGGCCGATCGATTCCCGCGCATGGACGCGTTGCTCCACGCGCTGTCCGAGTCGCCCCGACGATGGTGGACCCCCGTCGCCGCCGCGCTCGCCGTCGTCGGGGTCGCCGGGGCCGCGTGGTGGCTGGCCGCCGACCGTTCGCGCTGCGACGAGGCGACCACGGGGACCCTCTCGGCGTGGGGCGAGCCCCGGCGCGCGCAGGTGAGGTCGGCGATCGAACGGACGCAGGTCTCGTACGGCGACGTCGTGTGGCGGGAGACCGAACGGAGCCTGGACCAGTGGACGGCGGATTGGGCACACGCGCGGCAGCAGGTGTGCGAGGCGTCGGCGGCCACCGGCCCCTCGGGAGCCGATGCGACCACCGCCCAACGGGCCTGCCTGCACCATGCGCGGCGCGAGCTGGAGGTGACGACCGAGCTGCTGGCGCAGGCCGATGCCAACCTGGTCGACCATACGCCGGACGTCGTCGCCGCGCTCCCCGATCCGATGGATTGCGTCGACCCGCAGCGGTCGTTCGTGGACGACTCGGACACGCCGCCGGCCGACGCCGCGCGAGTCGAACACGTACGCGACGCGCTCGCGGGGGTTCGAGCGCTGCGCCGGGCCGACGCCCTCGACGTCGCCGCAGCGCGGATGGACGCGCTGCGTGCCGACACGGCCGTACCGACCGACGCGGCGGTGCAGATCGAGATCGATCTCGAGAACGGCCGGCTCGCGTCCGCACGCGAAGACGACGAGGCCGCGGCGCAGCATCTCGAAGCGGCACTGACGCGGGCGCTGGAGGCAGGTCGCTGGGACGTCGCGGCGCAGGCGGCCCTGGAGCTGGCGCGCGTGCGGGGCCTGTCGTTGGGCGAGCCCGCCCGCGGGCGCGTGTATCTGGGCCTCGCGCGCGGGGTGCTGGCGCGCTTGTCGAACGCACGCACCCAAGCGAGCCTCCACGAGACGCAAGCACAGCTCGACCTCCAACGCGGCGACCCTGCGGCCGCCGCCGCGCAGCAGCGCCAAGCCGTGCAGCTGTACACACGCGCGGTCGGAGCCGACGGTGCGCTCACCCTGGACGCACGCGCGAAGCTGGCGGGCATGCTGATCGCCGCGGGGGAGTTGGATGCCGCTCGGACGGAGCGACGCGCGGTCTTGGCATGGCGGGTCGAACACCGCGGCGATGCCCACCCCGATACGGTCCGGGTGCGAAAAGAGCTGTCCCGCGACGACGGTCACGACGGCTGAGCCCGGCACGCGCGAGGTCCCGCGGCATTGCCGCTCGGGTGTGTTCGCCGCGACAATGGGCTCTACCGCCACGAATTCGACATTGTTGTGCCGGACATTCGCGACGACGCGCCCGCCGAATGCGTCAACGCGGACATGGTGAAACGGCATCGATTGCCCCGCTGGTCCACGCCCCTCGCGATCGCTTCGCTGCTCACGACGGCAGCGGCCTGCAACCGCGCGCAAGACGACTGCGAGCACGCGCGTGACGTCGTGGTCGCGCATGCGAAGGCGGAGGTCGAACGCCTGCTCGAGCACGCGCCGTCCGCCGAAGCGCCCGGCCTCATGGAGCGCGCCAACGCGGAGATCGCCCAGATCGAGAGCGCCTTTGCCGAACGCTGCGCGGCGCTCGACGAAGCGGGACGCGCCTGCGTCGCGCGGATCGACGAGCTGCAGCAAGTCCGGGCGGACCTTCGCGCCGCCGAAGACGCCTGTGCCGGCACCGAAAGCGGGCGCGCGCGACGCGAGTGCTCGAAGAAGGCTCGCGACGAAGCCGATGCCAAGCTCGGCGGATGCACGCAGACGTTGCGAGCGTTGACGACCCTGTCGCGTGCCGACGCCGAGTGAGACCGCCGCACGCAGGACGGTCGCGCGAAGGCGACGGTGGCTGCGATCGCCGAGGCCGTCACGCCGCACCGCTGCCCCGTGGAGCGGGTCCCGCGTCGCCGAATGGTGGCTCCGTTCCCAGCGTTGCTCGTAACCATCCCCTCGCTTCGGCCATGCGACCGTGCAAGGCATACGCCGTGAACACGGCGATCCACATCGTGACCTCGGCGACCACCTCGGCCATGGCGAGCGGGTTCGGCTCGCCCTTCGGCGACCGGTAGTGCGCCGGATCGACGAGCCCGACGAACGTGGCGCTCGCCGCGAAGACGGCGAGTGCCACATTCGTTGCCGTTCTCGCCCGCCGATACTGCCTGCGGTTGGCCGCTGCCTCCGCCACGGTGTCTTCATCGAGGTTCTGTGCAGCCATGCTCTGCTCCAAGAGGAGAGTGAAGGCGATGGAGAGGCGGTGGCGAAGGCGCGGTGTGCCCGCGGTCGCCGTTCAGCAGTCGGCCGCGAGCACACCGTCGCCGCACGACCACTGCATGCCGTCGCACGCGGCGTCGTAGACCTCGAACGCGTCACACGACGGGACGCACGCCCACGGGTCGCCTTCGCAGCCTTGCCCGCAGCCGTCGCACGCAGACCCGCAGCTCTCGAGCAAGACCCCATCGCCGCAGCTCCAGTCCCCGTCGATGCAGTCGGCGATGTACAGCTCGCCTTCACCGCAGACGGGTACGCACTCGACGGCCTCCTCCCCGCCGCACACGCTGCACTCGGACAGCTCGAAGCCGCCGTCGTCACAGAACCAGTCGCCGACATCATCGCAGGCCGGGGCCTCGAAGCCAGCCATCTCTTCGCACGTGGTCACACACTCGATGACCGGACCGTTGCACGCGACGTCGCAGCCCTCGGCGTGTTCGCCCACCCCACAGGTCCATGTCCCGTCCTCGCACACGGCGTCGACGGGCTCGAAGGTTTCACAGTTGTCCACGCAATCCGGCATGTCCGGCGAGTCACAGCCTTGCTCGCACTCGGTCGCCCTGACTCCGCCGTCGCAGACCCACGTCCCCTGCGAGGAACAGGTGGCGGGAGTGCTCACGGGGTCGCCACACGATTGAATGCACTCCGGCATCGAGGACAGGCATGCCCCTTGTTGGCCGGCGGGCTCCGGGGAGCCGTCGACGGAACAGCCACCGCCCGTGGCCATGACGACGGCGATCACGGGCCACCTCGCCCCCAACCTACAGATCCAACTTGTAGTTTTCAATGTAGCCCCACTTTCGTGCGCTCGGCGAGTAGACGTAGACCCAGTGTCCGTCCTTGCGGGTATGGTTGGTCACGTCGACCTTCCACCCGGCGAAAACGTTGCCGACGAGGAAGTTCGTCGCGTCCCGTAGCGTTGCGTTGCGCTTGACTCGGACGTCGTGGCGCACCACGTTCACGGGCCCCTGGTCGTAGGTGACCTTGGCCCAGCCGCACGAGCCTTTCTTCCTGCTGCGTCCGATCTTGATCGCGGTCGGCAACGAGACGCCGCTCGGATAGTCGTGCTGCTCGGTCGACTTTCCGAGGCAGCTCCGCTTGGCAAAGCCCCACCACGGGAACTTCTTTTTTTCCGCGCGCCGTGGGTCCTGGACCACCGCCCAGGTGTCGTTGACGTTGTAGCGCCACACCATCTGGGAGCCCTGGTCGACCTGCCACTTGAACTTTTGCCCCTTCACCCCGGGCTTGGGGTAGTTGGGATAGACGTCGCAGTCGTCGGTGAGGATGTACCGGACGAAGTACTTCGACTTCTCCTCCTTCTTCCTGCACTCGGTCTGGCCGGCGTGCCCCTGGGCTGGCGCGACGACGGCCCATGCCAGCACCGCCACGGTCGCCCACCGTCGGATCGCTCTGCCCGGCTTCGGTCTTTGTCTGTGCTTCATACCTTCGTTCCTCGTTCCCTCTCGGTGGTTGCGTCCGGGTCACGGACGAGACTCGGGTGCTCATGGGATCGGCGAGGCGCAGTAGCCCCCGATGCACGTGGCCTGTTCGTCACAGCAATCGGCGCTGCTCGTGCAGGCGTCGTCGATCTGGGCGCAGCCTTGCGGCAAGCCGCAGGTCTTTTCCCCCGTCGCCTCGTCGAGAAGGCAGAAACCCTCGCAGCACTCGAAACCGGCCTCGCACGGCGCTCCGAGTCCATTGCACGGGCTCAGGGCCCAGTCGCCACGCATGTTGTTGGTGGCCAGGTCCTGCCCCGGCAGCCAGAAGGCGGGGTGGCTGGGATCCTGACCAGGCGTGGGGTCCGCGTCGATGGCAGTCACCCACAGCTGCTTGAGCGGCACGTCGGGGAGGCTGCCGTCCATCGCGGGCGCGATGGGGATCTCGTCGGGATGGTTGCGGAGGTTGCCATACGGTCGTACCGAGACGAACACGAGCCAGAAGTAGCCCCCCGATGTGACGGGCGAGAACGTGGGCTGATAGCTGACATGCTGGTGCTCGGGGGGCAGGGCCCCGCCGCCATTGGCCGCATCGAGCAGCCACTGTGTCTCTGCCCCGGCGCTCGCCAGCCACAGCTCGGCCTGGGCGTTGCGGGTGCGCGAGTGCGTCGAACGCATGAACGCGACGAGACTCGAGTCGGGACTGAACGTCGGGTACGTCACGACGGGCCGTGACGGATCGTTGGCTGCGATCTCGACGAGGTCCGAGAAGCCGGGCGTGACCGTGTCGACGGCCGCGCTCCACAACGTCGAGGCCGTGAAGTCGATCGCGTTGCCGTCGGCCCGCACACCGAACGCGACGCGCCGTCCGTCAGGAGACCACGCGGGATGGGTGGGGGTGCCTCCAGGAGGGTCGAGCACGGCGAGTACGTCCGTGCTGTCGGCCACGCTCAGCGCCATCGGTGAGGGCGCGCCCGTGACGTCCCATTGGCGCCACAAGATGAAATCGCCGTCGGGCGACAACGTCTGAAAGCCCGACGTCTGCATGCCACGGTACTTCTCGTCGCCCGCCCACGCGTCGTACAGGCTGAATGCGTTCGTGGTCGCGGGGTCGGCCGCGTTCTCCGTCGGGTTCTGCCGCGTGGCGGCGATCGAGCTGCCGTCGCGGGAGACGCTGTGGCATGCCACGCAGTCGCCCGGCTCGGTCTGCAGGAACGTCTCCGCGGACGCCTCGCCGGGACGGATCCGCACCACCTGCCCACGGTTGACCTCCCAGTAGTAGATCGCGCCGCGCAGGTTGGCGGTCGACACCGACCACGCCGCCGTCTCGGGCAAGTACGCCTTGGCCCCGTCGTAGCGCTGGACCTCCACATCGAGCTGTCCCGTGACGGAGTCGGTCAGCTGCAGCCACACGTCGAAGGGCTCGGTCGGCAGCGTCAGCCGCGACGGGGGGGCGACGGTCTGGTACCCGACGAAGTCGTAGGTCGGGCTCGACAGGTGCACGCGGTAGATGTCGGCCGGCCCGCCTCCGCTCCACATCATCGTCGGCCCGATGAGGCCGCGCGGGAACACCGTGCCGTCGTAGGGGTACAGCAAGTCGAGGGCGGGGTCGGGCGTGTCGGCGTCGTCGAACGCTTGCTGCACGGCCGGGTCGACGCCGTCGGGGTCGTGGACCACGTGGACCTTGATCGTCAGCGTGGTCTCGGCGAACCCGTCCGCCGTCTGCACCGTCACGGTTCCCACGCCGCCCGCGAGCCCCGTCGCCGCCAGGGTCGCGCCCTCGAAGGTGCCGAGCTCGGGGCGCGCGAACGTCCACACACCATCGACCTCGGTCGTGTTCCCCGCGGCGTCGGTCGCCCATGCGACGAACGACTGCTCGGCGAGCGACTCGCCCGCGACCACGTCGAGGGTCGCGTGGGCGGGCTCGATCTCGATCGTGATCTCACCGACCGGTCCGGTGGCGTCACCCGACGAGTCGTCGCCGCGAGAGGCGGCAGGGTCCAGTCCCGTCTCCCCCGCGTCGGCCCCGAACATCCCCGTGGACACGTCGACCCCGCAGCCGATCCCCACGGCGAGCAGCACGGCAATCAGTCTCCGATTCGTCGTCATGCGCCCCTCCACTGTCTCGGACGCGGGAGGTGCCCCGACGCGCTCGCGGCCTTCGGGAAGAAATGCCGCATCCGGACGAAAACAGACCCGTAGCCGGCGAATTTCGATCCGCGCCGACGGCGCGACCACGCCGCGTCAGCGAGACCAGGCGCGGTCGATCACCTTCGCCAGCGAGCTTCCTGGCGCCGCGACCTCGGCCACGTCGGGATGGGCGCGCCACCAGGCCAACACCCTCACCGCGCGCTCGGCTCGTCGTCGAGGTGCTCGAGCGCTTCGTGGCAACCGTGGATCTGCAGCGCCCGTCGCAGTGGTGCGGAGCGGGTCCAGGCGTGGAGCTCGGCGCTCGCCGCCTCGGGGACGGACACGGTCTCGCGCAGGCGCAACTCCAGGTCGAAGACGATCGACCGGCCGGCGTGCTCGGCCGCAACGGCAGTGTCGGTCGCCGCCTGCGTCCACCGCTGCAGCAGGGGTCCGATCGAAGCGCGTCGACTCGCGGCGAGGACGAGGTTGCGCTCCAGCTCCCCGTAGCCTCGGTCTTCGTCCTGCACGAAGAGAAACCATTGGGCGGCGAGCAGCTCGTCCACGAGGGCGCCGAGGTCCCCGTCGGCGGCAACCTTGCACAGCGCCGAGAACAAGCGGCTGCCGTCGACGGGCAGGCGCCGACTGTTCCACGGCACACGCTCGAGCAGTCTCGCCGCGGCCGGAACCAGATACTCGAGGTTGGCGCGATGCTCGGACAGGTGTTGGTTGCGCAGCGTGGCGTCGAACGCCAGCAGGAGCGTGTGCAGGTCCAGATCCGCGAGACCCACGGTCGGCATGCGTTCCTCGAGCAGGCGCGCGCGCCGGGCCTCGGCCACCGTCGGCAGGCGCTTGTTGATCACGGTCCACGCACGGTCCTCGGGCATGCGGCGCGCCAGCTCATGCGCAACTCGGAATGCATCCGCCCGTACCGCGACCTCGGGACGCGCCGCGCATGCGTCGAGCTCGGCCTCGAGGTCGACGTACCTGGACTCGAGCAGGTATTCGAGTTTCGTCGCAACCACGCCGAGGTAGTCGTCCGTGCTCGCGCTCTCGGCGTCCACCCAGCGCGCTCCCGCGGTCGCCAGCAACCCCGACAGATCGGCGTCGTAGACGGTCCCCGACGCCGCGTTGCCATGCATGCCGCGGTCGGCGAGAACCACGAAGCGCGTGGGATAGTAGGGTCGGTCGGCGTCGCCGCGGGCCTCGATCGCCGGTCGGAACTCCATCGCGTATTCCTCGGCCATTCCGATCGCGTCACCGACGGCGTAAAACCACCACTCGTCGTCGATCACGATGGACCCGAACGTCTCGAAGAACGCGCGTACGTGGGCAGGAAGCGCGAACCCGAGCAACCGCTCCGCCTCGTCGCACGCGCCGGGCCCTGCAGCGGGCCCCACCTCCACCACGGCACCGCGCCGCCGTAACTCGGCCAATGACGCCTCGATCGATCGCAAGGTGTCCTTCACGCGAACTCCTGAACGCGCACGGCGCTCAACGAGACTGACCTCGTGCTTCGGCTCTTGCGTGACATCTGCCGACGAGACGCAACGCGAGCCGACACCGCGCGCGCAGTTTCTCCAAAGCCTCCCAACCCTGCCGCAAGGAGGGATCTACCGCCCGTTTTTCGATCGCGGGGACACCGCACTCGCGCACCCGTCGGGCTG
>CALBMM010000283.1 GCA_937896535.1 uncultured Pseudomonadota bacterium | reverse complement strand
GGTCGTGCACGCCAGCTGGTGCCCGCGCTGCAAAGAGCTCAAGCCCGCCTTCGACCGCCCGGAGATCGCCGAGCTGTCGCAGCGCTTCGCCATGGTCAACGTGGACCAGGACGAGGTGCCCGCCGCCCTCGAGTACGGCCCCGACGGCACGTACATCCCCCGCGTGCTGTTCTTCGATCCCCGCACGGGGACCGTCGACACCTCGCTACTCAACGAGGGGCGCGACAAGTTCAAGTACTTCTATACCCCCGCCGACGATCTCGCGGCGGCGATGAGAGGAGCGCTCGCGCGCCATGACCGTACGTAAGCGCGGGTCGAAGGTGGCCTTCGCCGCCGTCGCCCTGTTGGGCACCGCACTGGCGCTCGGCAACGATGCCGACGCCGCCAAGGGCAAAGACATCGCGACCGCGAGCGTCGACAGCGTCAAGCCCGGCGACCGTGGCCACGCCGTCACGGTGTTCTTCGGCGAGACCTCCGACAAGTTCGAGATCGAGGTCGTCGACACCGTCCGCAACTACCTGCCCAAGCAGGACGCGGTCCTGTTTCGCTCGACCGACCCTCGTCTGGAGCACAGCGGCATCGTCGGCGGCATGAGCGGCTCGCCGATCTTCGTCGGCGGCAAGCTCGTCGGCGCGTTGTCGTACGGCTGGCGCTTCAACAAGGATCCCCTGGGCGCGCTGACGCCGATCGGCAACATGCTCGAGATCGGCGAGCTGCCCTACCGTCCCGAGGTGCTGCCCCACCCGCCCGCGCGCGGCAAGGCACGCCGTGGCACGTCGGCGTGGGCCGACCAGATGCTGGGACTCAAGACCGATCCGCTACCGGCCCGCCGTACCCCCGAGGAGCTCGAGGAGGGCATCGGGCTCACGCCGCTGGCGCTGCCGCTGTCGGTGTCCGGGCTCGGCCCCACCGCCACGCGCATGCTCGGTGAGCACCTGGACATGATCCCCGTGCGCGGCGGCTCCGGTGGCAAGGGCGTGCCCGACGGCGCCGCCACGCCCAAGGTCTGGCAGCCCGGCGACTCGGTCTCGGTGGTGATGGTGCGCGGCGACTCGTCCGTCGCCTCCAACGGCACCGTGACGTGGGTCGGACCGAAGGGCCAGCGCCTGCTCGCGTTCGGTCACTCCATGTTCGAGGACGGTCCGAGCAACCTGCCGATCGCCGACGCGCGCGTGCACACGATCATCGCCAGCGTCGAGCGCTCGGTGAAGATGTCGAGCCCGCTGACGATCCAGGGCGTGATGTACCAGGACCGTCAGCCGGCCATCGCGCTGCGCACCGACCTGCGGGCGCCGATGATCCCGATGACGACCACGATGCAGGGTCCCGATCCCGATCTGGACCCGCGGGTGTACGAAAACGAGATCGCCGTGGGCGTGGATCTGACGCCCAACCTCGCCGGCATCGTGCTCGCCGAAGCCGTGGACGAAGCGGGGCGCGACGCCGTGGAGGTCGTGGTGCAGGTCGACCACGAGATCGCGGTGGAGACCAGCAACGGGCCCCGAACGGTCAAGGTCTCCGAGGAAGTGTTCTTCCCGCAGGGCCTCATCGGACGCATCGTCTCGCGCAGCCGCGGCGTGATCGCCCTCGCTGCCATGCTCGACAACGACTTCGAGGTCGCCACGATCCGTCACATCACGCAGAACGTGACGATGAAGTACGGCGCCCCGGTCGAGCGGATCGAAAACGTTCGCCTGCTCGACGACGAAGTGCGCGCCGGCGACCTGGTGCGGCTCGAGCTCACGTTCCGCGCCTACAAGGGCAAGGAGCGCACCGAGATCATCCCCCTGCGCATCCCCGACGACGCCGGCGGCGAGGAGATCCAGGTCGTGCTGACCAGCGGCGACACGCAGCTGCCGTATCGTCCGCTGCCCAAGGATCTCGACGACATCATCACCACCATCGAGCAGTCGTATCCGTCGCGCTCGCTCGTCGCGACGATCTACCGGCAGGCCGAGGGTCTATCGACACGACACGGGCTCATCAACGACATGCCCGACTCCGTGATGGAGTCCCTCATCGACCGCGGCAGCACCCGCGACTCCATCCGCTTCAAGCAGATGGCGCGCCGCGTGATCCCGACCAAGAAACTCATCGAAGGTGAGCACACGCTCAAGCTCGACGTGCTGCAGGCCAAGAACGTCCCATCACCACTCGCGCTTTCGTACGACGCTTCTGCGCCCGCGCCCCGCTGCTGGCGGCCGTCGCCGCCGCACTCGCCCTTCCCTCCGCCGCCGCCGCCGGTGGCACGCGTACCTTCACCCTCGAAGACTTCGGCGATTTCGATGCCGGCGAGACCGAGGGCGCCGCCATCGAGGCCAGCGGCAAGGTCACGGTGGGCTTTGCCACCTCGCGCGCCGCGGTCCCCGGGACCACCGCGTTCACGTGTCTGGGCCGCGCCAAGGAGGCCCTCGTCGGGACCGCCGACGAGGCCTCGCTGCAGCGCGTGACCTTCAAGGGCAAGGGCGCCAAGGGGCGCGTGCCGCAGATCGAAGAGGTCGCCAAGCTCGACGGCGTGGTCGTGACCTCGATCGTGGAGCTGTCCGGAGGCGACGTCGCCGTGGCCACGCTGCCCGGCGGCACGATCTACCGCGTGTCGTCCAAGGGCAAGGTCAGCGAGCTGGTCAAGCTCGACGTCGACAACATCTGGGCGCTCGCCGTCCACGACGGCAAGCTGTTCGCCGGCACGGGGCCCAAGGGCGAGCTGTACTCGATGTCGCTGGCGGGCAAGGACCCCAAGGTCGTGCTCGACGTGCACGAAAAGCACGTGCTGAGCCTGCTGTCGGTGGGCGGCGAGCTCGTGGCCGGGACCTCCAAGGGTGCCAAGCTCTACCAGGTCACCAAGGACACGGACGGGGTGCTCATCCACGAGTTCGAGGGCGCCGACGAAGTGCGCGCGCTCGCCCTGACGCGGACCGGGATCGTGGCCGCGGTCAACGAGTTCGAGGACCGCAACCTCTCGTCGGTCGACGCCCTGGCCAAGACGCTCGCGCGCACCAGCCTCGTGGGCCAGCCGCCCACGGGCGAGCTCGGTGAGGCGCGCCCGCCCAAGGCCAACGCCAAGCTCTTCCACGTCGACCTCGGCAAGGGTCGAGAGCTGGCCCGCGCGTCCGAGGCCGGCTGGGAGGAGTGGCTGGACCGCGACGACCAGTACTTCACCGGACTGCTCGCGCTCGACGACGTGGGCACCGTCCTCGTGGGCTCGTCGGCCGGCGGCAAGATCTACCGCACCCGCGGTCCGCGGGACGCCGCGACGATCGCCGACCTCGAAGAGAAGCAGGCCACGTCGCTGTGTCGGATCGGGCAAGGCCCGATCGTGGCCACCGCCGGGCACGGCTCGGCGGCCTACCAGCTGCTGGGGGCGAGCGCCGACAAGGCGCGCTACCTGACCAAGGTGCTCGACGCCAAGCAGCCCGCCGACTACGGCGCGCTGACGCTGCAGGCCAAGGGTCCGATCAAGGCGAGGGCGCGCTTCGGCCCGACCAAGGACCCCGAGGACAAGCGCTGGACGCCGTGGAAGACGGTGACGCTGACGCGCAAGGACGGACAGCTGCGCGGGAGCCTGGCCGGCATGGCCAAGCGCCGCTACGTGCAGATCGAGCTGCAGCTGGACTCGCCCGACGCCAACGTGCGCGAGCTCGAGCTGTTCTACGCGCCGGAGAATCTCGCGCCACTGCTGTCGAAGGTGGAGCTGGATCGGCCCGATTTCGGAGCCGACGACGACGACGAGCCCTCCAGCAACGTGACGATCAAGTGGAAGGCCGACGCGCGCGACGACGACGACCTCGTCTACGACGTGTGGCTGCGCCCCGAGGGCGCCGGCGAGGACGGCTGGATCCGGCTGTCGGCCGAGGACGAGCTGCTGACCAAGGGCGAGCTGAAATGGGACCTGACCACCGTCCCCGACGGCGTGTACGAGGTCGAGGTGAAGGTGTCCGACGCGCCGAGCAACGGCGACGACACGGCGGCGACCGACGAGCTGCTCAGCGCCCCGTTCGTGGTCGACCGTCAGCGGCCCAAGGTCAGCGACGTCAAAGTCGACGGGGGACGGCTGACCGCCATCGCCCGTGACGACGGCGGCTACATCCACGACGTCGCCTACAGCATCGACGGCGGACCGTTCCGTCCCGCGAGCGCGGTCGACGGGCTGTTCGACGGCCCCGAAGAGAAGGTGGCCGCCAAGCTGCCGCGCACGCTCGCCAAGGGCAAGCACCGCCTCGTGGTCCGAGCACGCGACAGCTTCGGGAACATCGCGTCCGACGCGACGTTCTTCGAGAACTAGCGATCGACGACCCGCGATCGGATTCGCGAGCTCGCGGGGATCAGACGGAAGGGGCCGAACGCCCCTTCCGCGGTCGCGCGCTACTTCTTCTTCGCGTGGCCCTTCTTGGGCTTGCGCGCGCGGTACTGCAGCGCCTCGAGCATGTCGACGATCTGGCCGAGCGACATCTTGCCGAGCTTGGCCTCGTACTCGCGATCCTTGCTCTGCTTCTTGAGCTCGAGGATCCGGCTCACGATGGTCTTGCGACCGCCGTAGCCCTTGACCTTCTGGCCGAGCGCGTGAAGGTGCAGCAGCTTGCGGTTGGCGACGTGGGCCAGGCGAGCCTTGTGGTCGTCGGCGCTCTCACCGTCTTCGGCGTCGATGAGCGGAACGATCTTCGCGATGAGGTCCGCCTTGGAGCCGTGCTGCTCCTTGATGATCTGAAGTGGGCTGGGCATGTGTCGTCTCCTCGATGTTGGCCGCCATCAGCAGCTACGAGAGTCCGCGGGCCGGATGTGGCGAGCGCGGGCCGTGTTCGGCTCCCTCGCGGGGGCCGGGCCGCGCACCATAGTGGATCGCGGCGCGGGGCAAAAGCCCCGTCAGCTCACGCGCCGCCGCCGAGCTTCGCCTTCGCCATCTCTTCGATTTTGTTGATCTCTTCCTTGGAGACCTCGACCTCGACGACCACGGCGGGCCCGTCGGCGTCGATCTTGATGGCGTCGACCACGCTCTCGGGGATGCCCAGCTGCTTGCCCTGGTCTTTGCTCTCGTCGTACTGCTGCTGGAGCTTGGTCTTGGCCGCATCGGCGTCGTCGCCCGAGCCGGTGTTGGCCGCGATCCGGAACTGCAGGCCGCTGGAGAAGTCCATGTGGCCCGCGACGTCCTTGATCGACACGCCGAGGAACATCTGCGCAGGCGCGGCGTACTGCAGCGGCAAGATGCCGGCGAACCAGATGTGTTTGCCGGTGTCGGCGCGGCCGATCACGTCCTTGAGGTCGCCATCGCCCGCGTGTTTGCCGTCGCCGTCGACGAGGCCCTTGACCGCGTCGGTCCAGTCCGGGCCCGCGAACGCGACCATCTTGTCGCTGACGACGTAGCCCGTCAGGTCGTCGTCGATCTTGACGAGCTTGCCGCCGTCCTCGACCACGATGTTCTTGTCCTCGGCCGCGAGGCACTCGAGGTTCTCCTTCTTGCCCAGACCGTCGCCTTCGACGACGACCACGATCGACGCCTTCGACTTGCCGTCGGCGCCGATCGTGACGCGATCCCACTTGTCGAGACCGATGTTGCACTTGTCGAGCGTCTTCAGCTCCGAGCCGCCCGCCGACTCGATCTCGCCCTGGTTGTCCTTCCAGCTGTCGGTCGAGCGTAGCCCCTTGAGATCGACGCCGGCCACGAAGGCGGCGGACTCGGGGACGTACTTCATCGCCTCGCCACCGCCGCTCTTGCACGCGGGGACAGCGACGACACAGAGCGCCAACGCGCAGGGGGCGACGAGCGGAGAGCGGATCATGACCGAAGTATGTACTCGGCACGCCACCGGCGACGCAACTCGCCGCGCATTCGTGCGCTGCGGCGGCACACACGGCCACCCCCGCTCGTCGCGCCGCTGCGGGCGCACCGTGGCCCAACACACGTGCTCGCGCCTTTGCGCGAGGCGGCACGGACGATAGCCTGCCGGCGGTCGATGCCCTGGAAAACGTACGATTTCAAAGGCCAAACGGTGTATGTGCGCGTGCTGGAGAGCGGCAAGCCGATCGTCCACCGTGGCCGCGTCGAGGTCCGCTACAAGCTCGGGGCAACCAAGTCCTACCGGGGCTCGCCCGACAGCCTCGAAGACATCGACGGCGAGATCATCGACGACGAGGCGATGGGCGGCTCGAAGGCCGGCGGCGCCAAGGTCGGCAGCGGACCGCGCGAGACGCCGCTGACGCCGCCGGGCCCCGACGCGATCATCATCTATACGGACGGCGCGTGCTCGGGCAACCCGGGCCCGGCCGGCATCGGCGTCGTCATCGACCGACCCGATCAGATCGTCGAGATCGGTGAGTTCATCGGCTCGGGCACCAACAACATCGCCGAGCTCACCGCGATCCTGCGCGGCCTCGAGCAGGTGACCGACGAAGAAGCCAAGCGACAGGTGCACCTGTACACCGACAGCGCCTGGAGCCTCGGCGTGCTCGTCGGAGGCTGGAACGCCAAGGCCAACCTCGAGCTCATCGACCAGATCCGCGAGCAGTCCAAGCGCTTCGAGCAGCTCGAGCTGCTCAAGGTGCGCGGCCACGCCGGCATCGAAGGCAACGAGGAAGCCGACCGCCTCGCCACGATGGCCGTGCGCCGCGAAGAGTCGATGCCCGTCCGCAAGCGCCGCAACCGTCGCGGGGCCGCGGACGCCGAGGCGTAGACGGCTCGGGCGGTCGCCCTGCCGATGCGCGAGACGGATCAGTTGTCCCGCGACGGCGACTGGGGGGTGCTCGTTGCTTCGGTACCGAGCAGGATCGCACGGTCGCGATCCAGTTTGGCGAGATGCGCATCCAAGACGATGGCCGCGGTGTCCCGCCCAAGCTCGGACCCAAGCTTCGTTCGATGGGCGCGCAGCGTTTCGCGCGCGTGCTCCAAACGCGTCACCTGACGCCCCACGGCCGCGCGCGTCGGAGGCGAGTCATCCTCCACCCACCAAGGACGCTCGAGCCGCTCGGGCGGCTCTTCGAACCCTGCGACTCGGTGGGGTATCGCTTCTTGGCGAGACACGACTTGGGCTGACACGGGCTCTTCTTGGGGCCCCCTCGCGGGAAAAGCAGCCGTGAATCCTGGCGGTGGCTGCATGATCCACCATGCAAACGCCACGACCGCTCCTGCAGCCACGACGACGAGCATTGTCGGCCTTGCTACGCCCATGGTCGTCATTCCTCCCCACATGCCGCGCGGTGTGTCGGCAACGTTGACGACTCCTGAACGGACTCGATCCCCTCCAGCACCACGCCGGAAGCCTCGACGGTCTGCGTCATCCCCGGCGGTAGCAGCAAGGTATCGGTCCCTGCGCCCCCGGAGATGAGTGCCCCCGCCGTCAGCTCGCATGGGGCGAGGACGACGATCGTATCGTCTCCTGCGCCGCCGAACGCCGTGTTCGCGCCACTCCCCGGGAACAACGTGTCGTCGCCGGAACCGCCGTCGAGCACGTCGTCATCGACACCACCCCACAACTCGTCGTCCCCGTTTTCGCCCATCAGGATGTCTGCGCCATCCTGACCGTGTAGCCGGTCCTGCCCGTGCCCACCAATGAGGAGATCGCTACCCGAGCCCCCCCAGAGCTTGTCGTCCCCCGCACCGCCATCGAGCGTGTCGTCGCCGGCTTCGCCGACCAGCAGGTCGTCGCCGTCGTTGGCCTCGCAGACGCCGGCACCGACTCCATCACCAAGAAAGTCCGATCCCGAGGGTCCACTCACGAGGTCGTCCCCCTCCAGTCCGATGACGGATTGCGGGGGATCGGCCGACTCGGCGATGTGCGCGTCGTCTTCGGACGTAAGGACCATCATTGAGCGTCCCGAGCCCCCGCAGGCGCTGTGCACCCACGTCTTGACGAAGACAAGCTGCGTGAAGGAGGGGCCCACCTGCTGCCCGCCAGCGTCTACCGGCCACCAGCGTACCCGATGAACGCCTTCATCAAGGGTGACATATCCACCCACGTCGATGAGGACTGGTGTCCTGAGCGCGGCCAGGGTCGACTCCGTGACACCGGTCTCGATGACCTCCCCCCGTGCCCCCGCGGAGCCGGGTTCACATATCGCCGTGTCGGGCTCCGCAAGCTGCACCGTGTCATCGGTGGGCGTGCACACCGTCAAGTACTCATCGTCTGCCGTGCACGCGACCTGCGGCGCCAACTGGATCTTCTCTGCCAGGCAGCCCGCGCTCGCACGGGAAATGCCCAGCGCCTCGACTCCGGACAACAGCGTGGCGTTGTTGTCGTGGCTCACTTCGACCGCGTCGGTTCCGGCGACATTGCCGACTCCGATCGTCGCACTGCGACCATGGTCGTAGAGCGGATCACCAACGCTGGTGTCGAGGTACTGGAACTCGATGTACCCCGTCCGGTAGATGTGAGCCTGCACGCTCACGCGTTCCGTGGTCGAGGTGCCCGAGTCCCGGCCGTGGGGCACGTCCTCCCAGCTCACGATGAGCCGCGTCCCATCGAACCAAGCGAATACCCCGCCGCCGCTGGACGGGTCGAGGTCGTCCCAGTAGACGGCGATGTCCGGCGCGTTCGCACTCGGCGTAGCCGGCAGCCCGGTGTTTCCGGGTCCGATCGCGCCCGACGTGGTGCTGATGCCGCCGTTCGACCCGACCCAGAGGTAGTTCTGGACCTTCGTCCCATAGAAGTTGAAGCTGAAGCCCGACGGCAACGAAAGCCGTGTGACGCCGTCGTCGGTCGTACCGAGCGGAACCACGCCTGGCTTGCCCGCGATCGGCACGAAGTCGGCCGCCATCTCCCCAGCAAAAGTCCCGTGGGTATCGACGCCGCTTCCCATGGCAGCCGCGGCGCGCATCGGTTGCGTGTCGCACAGCTCGAACTGCGTGACGCCGTCCTCGATGCAGAGATCGACGTCGTGGTCTCCCACGGTCAGCGGGGCCCCGGACTCCGTCGCCAGAATCGACGATCCGTCGTTAATGATCGTCCCCGACGCGATCGTGTTCGCGTTGTCTTTCGCGTAGAGGTTCAACGACAACGGGTAGGTTAATCTGCACAACGGGATCGCCTCGCAGAGCTCCTCCAGCGTCGTGTCGAACGTAGAGATGCTGACCTGGTCGGTCGCGGGGGCGGGGCACGTGTGCAACAGCCCGCCGTCGAAGCTGGTCCCGTTGTCCAACGCGGCGAACACGAACGCGCTGTTCGGGAACGGCGTGCCCTCCGGCGAGAGGTTCTCCCAAGCAGGTTCGAGCTCGGAGCACACGAAGCTCCCGTTGGTCACGTCGGTCCACTCTCCTTGGAGGACCGTGATCGCGGACTTCAGCCGGTTGGGATCGACTCCCCCGCCACCCGTGTCATCCGCGCCGTCGCCCCCGCCACCGTCATCACCGCCGACCGTCTCGGCAAGACAGACGCCCTGGACCGGCGTGCCCTCGAAGCAGTCGGCCGGGAGCAAGTCACAGTCGCACGGCTCCTCGAGGAACTCGTCGCCGGGATTCAGGCCGCCAAGACTGCACTCTTGGAAGCAGCCCTCCGGTCCACCGCACGTGACGGGATCTTGGAAGTCGGGACAAGAGACAGCACCGCAGCCAGGCTCGCACGTGTCGTCCTGCTGCGAGTAACCGGCCGCTCCCTCTTCTTCCAGCGGGTCGTAGGCATCCACGGGGACGCAGGTGACCTCGACTGGCAAGTTTGCCGCGCTGTGGTCGGTGGAAAGGCCGTCGGTACAGGAGTACGCCCACGCAGGATCGAACGTGATCGTCTCCCAGTGGCTGATCGCGCGGATCGTCGCCTCGAAGTACGACGAAACTTCGTACCGACAGTAGTCGGCCGGTGCGACCCCCTCGGGCACGCAGTAGCTCTCCGTGAAAGTGTCTCCATCTGGGACGAGAGTTTGGTCCGGGAGATTTGCGCCCGAGCAGTCCCCCATCTCCGTCACCTTGCACTGGCACCGCACCGAGCGCGCGAACGGATGCTCCGGTGCCGGGTCGTACTGGACCCCGGTCCCCCACGTCCCACCACCGTCGGGGCAGTCCTCCGCGAGGCAGGCCGCGTGGCACGAGCTGTCGATCTGGATCGGCGGACCGGGGATATCGGGGTCCGAGACGGGAATGGGCGCGGAGACCAGCGTGATCTCCGTCGCGGCGTAGTCCGAGTCGCAGTTGTGTCCGTCCGTGAGCGGATCAAAGGTAGCTACGTGGTCCTTGATCTCGCGTCGACAGGCCTCGCGCGTAGCATCCGCGACGAGAATTCGAACCTGATCCAGGGCGACGCTTGGGCTCCCGCTCGCGAGTGCTCCGGCAACCTCCTCGTGGGTCTGAAGGTCGACACGCAGCCGCGGGGGGGAGAACCCGAAAACGAGCTGCGACGGACCAGGCTGGTAGATTGCAGCGAGCGTCGTACTGCCGGGCTCCAGCTCGGCCGAGTAATTGTAGGCCTCGCACCCGATCGAAAGTAAGTGCTCGCCGTCCCCCGTCGTGACCGTTTGAGCACAGCCGGCGATGCTCGA
>CALBMM010000282.1 GCA_937896535.1 uncultured Pseudomonadota bacterium | reverse complement strand
GAGAAGCGTGGTTCATCGCTGCTGAAACTCGCAGCGGAGGGCGGATCGACCTGACCGAAATTCTCGTTGCGGACTACCTCAGGGCGTGAGTTGGGCTGCAGCCCGGAACCCTCACTTCCGGTCGTCTTGTGCCGAGCGAGATACGCAACCCGCCCTCTTCTACGATGCGCTCAAGCTACGGCTTAGAGCGCTTCCGTGGGTGTGCCCAAGAACGTCGGCTGTGACACCGGCCGTAAGTCTTCCCGCTCCCGCAAGGACAACTCTCGCTCTTTCCTGGTTTCGCCCCGGTCTGGCCTACGTAGCTGTCGAAGCGGCTCTTCGCGTCCGACTTTCCGCGTTCAAGGAGCGACGGTACGCGTTCATCGGCGACGTCTGCCCGTTCCAGGAACTCGGCGTCGGCTCTAATTAGCCGCCACGATGCGTCGTACTCTAGGTGAAGCATGACCCGATTGGGCTCCCGCGCGTAGAGCATCGCTCCGGTGGCGTAGTCTCTTTCATCGTTGATGTCCTTGTGAGCAACGCCTGGTTGCCGGACGAATACCGAGAGGCGTACGTCGCCGTAGGTCGAGACCGGCTTCGTGGTCATAGTCTCTTCCTGTCTAGCGAGGACGCGGTCGACCATGCTGCCCAGATCTGCCCGAGCGTCGCCATTTTGGTCCAGAAGGAAACACGCGAGCCTACAGCTGCTGGTGTCCTGCGTTGCAAGGACTCGAATGATCTCGTCGAGTCGCGGGGGAAGTTCTTGTTCCGGGACGGGTGGGTCTTCTCCAAGTTGTCGGGCAGCGTAGTACTTGTCGAGCCTGTCCTGGTAGCCACCCCACATGGGGGGCGTGTCAGAGTCGTAGCTCTCGGCCTCCAATGCATAGGCGTTGTGCTCGAGGTAGAGCCCAAGGTGGTCGAGTTCGTCGTTCGCGCGTAGTCGAGGTGATGACACGGCGGCGCGGCGTTGCCGAAGGAAGTGAACGAAACGGAGTGGATTGGCGAACACGTCGCGGAACATCCGCAGATCGTCGACCGACAGGGCGATCACCTCTTGCCCACCTGTGTCGACACCGAGCGGAACCAAGAACTCGGTCTGGGCGGCCAGTTGCGTGAGGTTGTCGAGCGTGACGCACAGGGACGTGGTTTCAGAATAGTCGTGCACCCGCAGGTCCATCACGTGCGAATACGTGCTCCCGTTTCGGACAAAGAGCGGGACTGACTCAGCGCTCTCAAGATACTCACGGAAGCGCTGAAGTTGACGAACAGGCTTGCCCAGAAGACTCTGAATCGAGCGTAGATGGGCGTCAAAATCTTCAGCTGGATCGGTGTATGTGAACGCCCCGGCGCGTACCTCGCAAGCGATCACGGCATCCTTGTAGAGAACCAGACCGTCGAGTTCACACCAGTTCTTCTTCGCAGACGACGTGCGCGGCCACTGGTAGAAAATCGATCGGAGTGTGGTCGAGCCAGGTAATAGCTCTCCCAGGAATCTCAGGGGGAGCTTCTCCGAGACCTCGGTCTGCCGTTCTTTCCACTCGGTTTCGTATGAGGGCTCGACCCTCATGAGCGCCCGCTGTATCCCGCGATAGGCGCCGTCCGCGAAGCCAATGAAGTCGAAGCAGTAGTACTTCCCGTCGACACGGAGGAACGGGCGATCATGGGTGGGAGCGACCCTCAGCGGCCATCCTCGGTTCTTTCCCGGTGCCAAAAACAATGAGTCAGCCCCCGGTTCTTGCGAGAGTTGATCGACGAACGATCGCGGCCAACCTGTCAGCGTCTCCACGTCGAAGAGTGCAAATCCTGAGAACACGGCGTGGATCTCCTCCTCTGCGCGAGACCGGGCATCCTCCTCAAGTGCGCCCGTCTCTCCCTGGGAGACTAGCGATCGGTATTTCTGTCGCGCGTCGTCGGCGCCGCGGGTGAGAGAGTCGCCGAGCTTCTCGACACCGGCGACAAGTTGATCGACGGTGATGCCGAAACATCGCTTGAGGGCGGGCTCGTGGACCGACAAGGCGTCACGAAGATGGTCGCCCACATGAGTCAGGTACCGCTGGCCCCGGATGAAGCACCACTCCGTTTGGGCGCGGTACCGGAACTCCTGCACGGCGACATCTTCTGCTGCCCCGTCTAGATGGATCTGTGCGTTCTCCGAGAAAAAGAACTGGTGGAGGTCCTCGTACAGCTGAGACCAAAGCTCCTCCATCTCGGCCCACGCTTGGTCATCAACTACGTCTGCCTGAACTGCAGCCGGCGGGCTCCCAACGATGATCGACTGGAGGTATGCTAGGAGAGCGGCGCTCAAGACTCCATCGCGCTCGATCTCCGACTCGATCCGTCCGTAGTTCGACATCACGTAGTGCCAGTAGGCTCGCTGTAGGAGCCGCAAGGGATGAAAAGTGCTAGCCGTGGCGGAGATGAGTTCCACGGTGCGATCGATCCGAGCGCGCAACTCGGGCAAGAACGCGGCCGATTTAGCGAGCATTTGGCGATGCTCGTCCTCAGACATGTCGTTCCGTAGTAATACTCCCCGCCCGAAGCGGGCGAGTGTGAGCGAGCCAAGCCGAACAACCTCGTCCGCCGCGACAGCTTGAGGCAGGTCGCTTTGACGCTTTGGCTTCTTGTCCCGACGTCGCGCCGTCTTCTTGGATCGTCGCGCTTTCTTCCCTGGGCGGGGCACCCGGACACTCTCTCATGGGGACGGACGCAGATGCTGGCGGAGTTTCTGAGTCGCTCCTGGCAGCCCAACTATACTTTCGGCAGCAAAGGCCTGATAGCCGGACCCGCCTATCTTTGCTCGCTACGTCGTGTTGCCGGGGCTTGGATCCTCCGGATCTGAATCGGGTTCTTCGGCTTTTCGAGGCTGCGGCCGTGGGGTGATAGGCGGCGAGGGGGGATTGGGGAGGACGAGGCGGTTGATGGGGGAGCGGACGGTGTGGGGGCCACGGTTGAGGACGTGGGTGTCGATCATCGTCGTCTTGACGTTCTGGTGGCCGAGTAGCTCCTGGATCGTGCGGATGTCGTCGCCGTCCTCGAGCAGGTGGGTCGCGAAGGAGTGACGTAGGGTGTGGGAAGTGGCGGGCTTGGTGAGGCGGGCGGCTTGGACCGCGCATCGCATCTCGCGCTGGATGACCGTCTCGTGAAGGTGATGACGGCGGCGCTGACCCGTTTCGGGGTCGGTGTAGTGGCGTGTTGCAGGGAAGACCCATTGCCATGACCAATCGCGGGACGCTCGCGCGTACTTGCGTTGGAGGGCGTGCGGGATCTCGACCTGGCCGTCGCCGTTTTCGACGTCGTCGGCGTGTTGCTGGGCCACGAAATCCAACTGCGCAGCGAGCGGCTCTCTGGCGTGGAGCGGCAACAAGGCAACGCGATCCCGGCCGCCCTTGCCGCGCCGGATCGTGACCTGGTGACCGGAGAAGTCGACGTCCTTGACGCGCAGCTGCAGGGCTTCGAGCAGGCGCATGCCGGATCCGTACAGAAGCAGCGCAACCGTGCGTGTGGTGCCGTCGAGCTGGGCGATCAGCGAGGCGACCTCGACCTGGGTGAACACCAGCGGCAACCGTCGTGGCCGCTTGGCTCGCACCAGGCCTTCGATCCAGCCGATCTGGCGTCGAGCACCTTCCGATACATGAACAGCAGGGCCGCCAGCGCCTGGCTCTGCGTCGAGGCGCTCACGTGGCCGGGCTCGGCGAGCGCAGACAGGAACATGCCGATCTCGTCGGCGCCCATGTCCGCGGGATGTCGCTTGTCGTGAAAGAGGATGAAGCGCCGGATCCACCCGATGTACGCCTCCTCGGTTCGACGACTGTAGTTGCGCACGCGTAGCGCGGCGCGTACGCGATCGAGCAGACGCGTCGGGGGAGTCGGGATCCACTTGACGCTCTGCAGACTGGATCCGTTCGGCCGCGCGACAAGCTGTCCCTCGGGGACAGGTCGAGCGTTGCCTCGTGATCGGCCGCGGCCTCGGGCATGACGACTCGCTCACCTGTCGTCGCCGGGAACGTTTTCGAGCACGCCGTCCACTACCCGCCCGGATCGAGCCCACATGCGCCGCGTCGACGTCTTCCGTGTTTCCACGCTCTGCTTGCTCACCCTCGCGTTCGGCTGCGCCGACGTCGACGATGTCTCCGACGACGAGGCGTCGTCGAGCGTGTTTCGGGCGTTGACGACCGCGGAGGGCGAGTACTTCGACGTGGTGACGTGGCCGCGGGAGGCCATCGGTGCGGCGATGCGATCGACCGGTCACCTCATCGTTCGGCTCGAGGGCGGTCCGGCATCGACGGGGCCGAGCAGTCCGCCCACCGAAGACGACATCTCCGGGACGTGCGGCGTCACGTTCGTGTCGTCGCGGATCGCCGTGACGGCGGGGCACTGCTTGCGCGAGCTGTCGGAGTACGAGCAAGTCGAGGTTCGTACGCCGCGGGTCGTCGCCGGGTTCTCGCCGCAGCCGGGGATCGAGGGGGTGTTTCCCAACTACCTGCACTTCGACGCGCCCGGACACGACTACGACCGCTACCTGTGCGAGGTGCGAGCGCAGTGTTGGACGGACCGGGGCGTCTTCCACGACATCAACTGCGACATCACGGCGGCGGACGTGTCCGTGCCGTTTTCGCAGCCCTCGCTGGACATCGGGATCCTCGATTGCGAGCCGATCGACGGGGCGCGGCACGACTACGTCGACGTCGCGTCCTCGGTCGCGGCCAACGACGGCGTCGTCATGCCCTGGTACCACGAGCTGTACGAGCCGCCCGCGTCCGAGCTGTGGGCGTCCAACTTCGACGAGCACTACGTCCAAAAAGGAACGTGGGCCGACAACTACCACTACCGTGGGGGGGGCGAGCGTCATCAGATGCTGCCGCTGCTGTCGACCGACTACTACGGCAGCCGGTGGAAGGTCCTGTTTCCGCCGACCGGCATGACCGTCGTGACCAACCTTCGCGGTTGCCACGGGACGTCCGGCAGCGGGGTGATGCGCAAGGACGCCGCCGACTATCCCGAGCTCATCGGTCCGGTGGCGATCGGCGTGGGCTCGATCAACGGCCCGAGCGCCATCTCGGCCGCCGACGATCTGCTGTGTCACGTGCCCGGGGCCGATGCCGACGGCGCGCGCACGATCGACGCGATGCACCCCGATGTCACCCGCTACTTCGTCGACGCCTACGCCACCCCCAGCTGCGCGGACCCGGACTCGTGGCCGAACCGACTCGCGTACTGGTTCGGCTGCGACATCCTCAGTCTGGACGACTTGCTGTTCGACACGTGGCAGTTTCGCCCGCGCAACTGTCCGTGGTGTCTCGGCTTCGCCCGGTTCGACCACGCGTCGATGGAGGCGATGCGCTTTTCGGCGGCGGTGCCGGCCAGCCTGGCGCTGCGACCCAACGAGCTCGGCCAGACCTACCGCGCGTCGGTGCGCGTGTGGACCAACGATTTTCCCACCACCGTCGACCTGCGCATGGGTGGCACCACGATCGCCACGCACACGTTCACCGGACAGGACGAGGACTGGCTCGGCAACGACGCGTCCAAGGTACTGTCGGCCAGCTTCGTGGCCGATGCCTCGACCGCGGGGCCGCTGACCGTCGCCGTCGCCCAAGGCAGCGCCGCGCAGGAGATCTCGGTCAGCGGCGTGCTGCTCGTCGAGGACGGTCAGTCCTCGGCCTTCGACACGATGCACCAGCGCATGAGCTACGGGCTGCTCGACCTGCAAGACCTGGGCGCCGACGCGCGCGCGATGACGTTTACCGCCGCCGAGACCGGTGGCTTCGCCGCGACGCTCGAGCCCGCGCAGCGCATGGTCGCGACGGGACTGGCCCTGACGCCGGACACCGCGTGGCACCTCGCGTTGACCGGCGACCAGGGCGCACTGCAGTGCGGGCTGATTTTCGCCGACGGAACGGAGACGACATTGTCGTGCGCGACCAACGACGGTGGGGTGATCCTCGACGGCACGGGGCAGGACGCCCCGGTCGCGTTGTACGTGCAGACCGACGGTGCAGCGGCGCCGTACCTGTCGTTGTCGGACCTCGTGGTGACCGAGGTCGCCGCCTGTGCCACTGTGCACGACACCTGTGAGACGGGCGCGGCGCTCGACCCCGCCTGCGACGCGTGCGTCGCGAGCATCTGCAACGTCGACCCGTACTGCTGCGAGAACGCCTGGGACTCGATCTGCGTCGGCGAGGTGCTGTCGGTGTGCGACCAGGTCCACTGCGACGCGAGCGCGGGAAGCTGCGCCCACTCCGTGTGCGACACCGGCACCAAGCTCGTCTCCGGCTGTGATACGCCGGTCAACCCGAGCTGCACGGCCGCGATCTGCAATGTCGACCCGTATTGCTGCGCCACGGCGTGGGACTGGATCTGCCAGGGCGAGGTGGCGTCCGTGTGTGGCCTGGGCTGCGGCGCTGGGGGCTGAGCACCACGACGGGTTCGGGCGAGCTCAGGTCTTCGGCTTGACCCGTCGCCCGCGCAGCACGCGACGGTTGCGATGGTTTTGTGTCCAGCTGTGGCGATGCACCTGCAAGCGCGCCTGCGACGTTGCGCCGGCCGGCTCGTACAGCTGGCCGTCGAACTCGACCTTGGCGCGGCTGCCATCGGGATCGGCGACGGTCTGCAGTCGGTACGTGGTGCGCGGGATCCCCTCACCGGCGAAGCTCGCGACCTCGCGCTCGTCCCCGGGGCGGTTGGCGTGGGGGTCCTCGACCAGCACGAATCTCAGCTTCGTGCCTTTTTCGAAGCTGATGTCGACCCAGTCTGGTCCCCAATCCACCGCGATCCCCGGCGTCCCGCGCCGCACGAGCACGCGGTCGATGTAGCGGCCGCCCCGCTGGAAGATCCGCCCGTGCGCGAGGGCGTCCGACCGCGAGTCTACGGCGCGTTCGAGGACGATCCGCTCGGAGGTGAAGTACTGAAGCTGCTCGGGGGAGTAGCCGGTGCGGTCTTTGCCCAGATCTCCCTCGCCGTCCTCGGCGACCACCTCGGCCTCGTGCAGTCCGAGCTCGAAGCGCTCGCGGATCGGCTGCGTGAAGTACACTCGCTGGGCGCACCCGGTCGCGAGTGTCGCGGCCAGCGAGAGCCAGAGCCATTGCCGTCGTTGCATCGAGCCTCAACCTAGGCAGCGAGGGTGTAGGCAACCAGTGCGACGGAGCACGAAGTGACCGATGCCACGGGTCCGAACGCGACGTTCGTCGACGCATGCAACGACCGCGTGGCGGTACCGTCCCGTCGGTCGGTGTCGGGTGCGTCACGTGCGACCGCTGTCTCGAGCGCGCGCGTCTGCGCGCGGGGCGATTGCGATCGTGGCAAATTGGGACATCGATCGACCGTCGTCGTCGGGGGCTCATTCGCCCCAACGCGAGGATGGAACGCTGTACTTCTTGCAGCTTCCGCTACATAATTAATCCGTGGAACTTGGGAGCTCTTCGTCGCTGGCAGTCGAGTCGAAGGTGGCTGCGTACAGCCCTGTCGCGTGGGCCGAGCAGTCGCAGCACCGCAATGGTGTCGTGACGCTCGGGGTGCCCAACGCGACGCTTCGCGTCTGCATGACGGAGGGGCGCGTCGCGTGGGCGCACGACTCGTCGCTGTCTCGCTACTTGAGCGGACGGCTTTCGGACGCATTGGGATGGTCGCTGTCGCGATTGCAGCGGTGCCTGCTCGAGTGTCGTCAGCAAGGACGTCGCCTCGGCGAGCATCTCGTCGATCGTGGCATCATGGATGGCGAGGAGTTCCGTGAGATTCTCCGCGATCACAACCGCGAGCACCTCGTGCTCGCGTTCGCGTCGTCCGAGGTCCGCCCGATCTCGTTCGACCCGGAGCAGACCGCGTACGATCCCAGCTTCACGTTCTCCCTCGACGAGCTCCTCCCCGAAGACGCAGAGCTCGAGATGCTTCGCGAAGCGGGTCGCATCAAAGGCGTACGGGGTGCTGCGCTCGTCGATTGCTACACCGGAGCGTGCAACGGGATGACGGGCGACGTCTCCGTTCGCGAGAGAGCGCGTGGCCACGCCTCGTTCGTGTCCGCGAAGCTGCGGCTCGCCGAGATCCTCGGCAGCGCCGGAGAGATCGAAGAGATCCTCATGCTCGCTGGCGACCACTGCGATCTCGTGCGGCCGCTGCCCGACTCCTCCGTTTTCTTGTACGTCGACATCGACATGAACGCGGTGTCGCTCGAGTCGGCCCGCCGGGCCTTGCGGGCACTGGGTGATGGCCTGGCCGCACCGAGGCTCGCCGGATGACACCGGCCTTCGAGCTTCGCAACGCCGAGCTTCACGGACCCCGACTCGACCTGGGCCCGATCGACTGGGAGATCGCCGCGCGCGGCGTCAGCTTGCTGTTGGGTCCCTCCGGCGGGGGCAAGAGCTCACTGTTGCGTGGGCTCGCCGGTCGCCTCGATCCCGACACCTGGAGGACCTCCGGCTACTGGGCCCGGCACGGCGAGGTTGCGGCCGACGGCGAGGCGAACGAGTCCGACTCGATCGCGTTCATTCCACAGGCGCGCGCGGTACCGGCGGACGGCGGCCGGGCGTTGCTCGATCGCCTGCGCAACCTCCCCTCCGCGACCACGCTGCTGCTCGACGAGCCGGAGCGTCAGGTCGATGCGTCCGAGCGCAACGAGCTCGTCAAGATCCTGCGGGCGCGGGCTCGCGGCGCGGCCGTCGTCGTCGTCACGCACAATCTCGACTTCGCTCGGGCGGTGGGTGACTTCGCCTGCCTCATCGCGGCCGGGCGGATCGTCGCGCAGCAGGAGGTCGCCGCGTTCTTCGAAGAGCCCGCGTCGGAGACGGTGGCCGAGTTCGTTCGCACTGGAAACTGCTGGCCCGAGCCCCGCTACGAGCCACCGCTGCCCAACCACTTTCACTGGGTCATTCCCAACAAGCTCGCCGGCATGGCGCGGCCCGGCCTGTTCGGCTCCGAGGACGAGGAGCTCGAGGCGATCGCACGCGCCGGTGTGGAGATCCTCGTCAGCTCCACGATCGAGCCGTTCCCTCGCAAGCGTCTGCAGGCGTTCGGGATCGAAGGACGGCACCTGCCGATCCGCGACATGGGCGTGCCCCCGCTGCGTCTGGTCTCCAGCCTCTGTGCGGGACTGGACCGGGCGTTCGAGGCCGAGCGCGGGGTTGCGATCCACTGTCGCGCCGGCTTGGGCCGCACGGGGACGCTGCTGGCGGCGATGCTCGTCTGGCGCGGTGACGGAGGCGACGCCGCGATCGAGAAGGTGCGCGCCGTCGAGCCCAAGTACATCCAGACCCCGGGGCAAGAGAACTTCGTGCGCGAGTTCGCGGAGGTCATGGGCCGATGAACGTCGCCCGGACGCGTCGCTCGACGCAGGAGCTGGCCGAGCAGTCGCTGCCGGCGGGGCGCATCGTCTTGTCGGGCCCCGACACGCCCGCGCTCGAGGAGCTGGCACATCGACTCGACGACGCGGGCTACGTGTGCGGCATCGTCGTCGGCGCCAACTCCCTGGTGCGCCTGCTCGAGGATGCGCGACCCGACCTTCACATCCGCCGCGTGCACCGGATCGGCGACCGCGAGATCGGCCTGATGGCGCGAGCGGCCGAGCACGCGATCCGCAGCGTGCTGTTGGTCGAGCAGCCGCCACTGTCGCGCGACCATCTTCCCGGTGGCAGCAAGCTGGTGACGATCCTGCCGTGGACGGTCCCGACGTCGGCCGTGGTCGACACGGCACGCGGCTCGTTGTCCGGTCTGCAGGAGCTCGACGCGGCGCCGCACACTCTGGTGGCGCGCTCCGAGCTCGCGGCGTCGTTGACGATCCGCGAGATGGAGGTCGCCGCGGCGCTGCTGCGTGGCTATCGCGTCGGTCAGATCGCCGGAGCGATGTCGATCAGCGAGTACACCGTGCGCAACCATCTGCGCTCGATCTTTCGCAAGCTCGACGTGCATTCGCAGGCCGAGCTCATCGAGCGCTTCCAGGGCGAGTTCAACGGCTGAGCGCGGCCTGTCTCAGCAGCGGTCGTCCGGGTCGCCCTTCGACGACATCTGCGGCAGCGACATGACGGTCGACAGCTGCTCTTGCAGGTACGTCTGAACCTCTTCGATGCCGAAGACCTTGCTCAGGCCCATCTCGAACTCGACCTCGGCGCCGTCGCGAAACACGACCACGGACACGCGATCGTCGCGGGTGCGCCGGGCGCGGACGTAGTCGTCGAGCGTCTTGACCGGGTGGCCATTGGTCGCGACGATGATGTCGCCGAAGCGGACGCCGGCCCGCGCAGACGTGCTTCCGGGCAGACAGCCCAGTACCGGCACGCCGCCGATGATGCGGGCAACGTCGAAAATGTCGGATGGATTGATCGGCGACAAGTGCGCAAGACTCCTGCCAGAACGCCGTAGTTCAGCGTAGCAGGTTGCCCGGTCCTCGCGATGACGACCGTGCGCGGCGCGTTCGGCGGAGTCTGCGGTCTTCTACGGCGCCATCACGGGGGCCGAGAGCGTCTCGCGTGCCGGCAGGCGCGCCAGGAAGGTCACCAGGGCGATACCGACGATCACCAGCGCGACGCGGACGAGGTCGATGTCGACGGCGATCGCGCTCGCCGTCAGGCTCACCACGATCATGGTGATCGCGATGCGCCGGGCGCGGGTGGAGATCGCACGGTGCTGCCTCCAGTCACGGATCATCGGACCGAACACGCGATGGCTCTCCAGGCGTTGCGACAGTCGCTGCGAGCCGCGGGCGTAGCAACCCGCCGCGATCAAGATGAACACGGTCGTGGGCATGACCGGCAGGAGCGCGCCGATGATCCCCAGGCCGAGCGAGATCGTTCCGGCGATGACCCAGCCCGCGCGACGCAGGGGCGAACGCGTCGTCAGGTCCGAAGGCGCGTTGTCGGATCCGAAGTGCTCGACCGTGGCTTCCTGCGCGTACATCACGGCGTCATCGGTGCAATGGGCGGGCCAGCCGGGCTCTCAGCACCCACTCGAAGTGGATTCGCGGGTCGGCGCGGACCGGGTCGGGGACCGCCGAGCGTTGGCGAGCGTAGTGGCGGTTGGCGCCGGCGATTGTGGCCACCTCACCCGACCACCTCCTTCTCCATCCGCTCGAGCTTGGAGCGCAGCGTGGAGCGAGGGATCCCGAGCTGACGCGCGGTCCGAGAGATGTTGCCCTGATTGTGCTCCAATGCCTGACAGATCATGGTGCGCTCCACGGTCGGCAGATCGGCCGCCGCGGCGTGGACGTGGATCGGCGTGGCGTGGACGTGCACCGGCCCGGGGTGGAACTGCATCGGGGCCGTCGGAACGTCGATGATCGCCTGCGGGACGGGAGACTGGCTTCGAGCCCGCAGCGCGGTCTGGATGTCGGCCGAGATGATCATGGAGCTCGTCGCCATGATGGCGGCATGTTCGACGACGGCCCGCAGCTCCCGAATGTTGCCCGGCCAGTCGTGGGCCTGCAGCAGTCGCATCGCTCCCTTGGAGATCTGCAGGCGCTCCCGCAGGTAGCGTTTGTTGAAGCTCTCCAGGAAGTGGCGGGTCAGCAGCTCGATGTCGCTGTTGCGGTCCCGCAGTGGCGGAAGGTTGATCGTGAAGCCCGCGAGGCGATAGGCGAGGTCGGGTCGCAGCGCGACCGTTTGGCGGTGCCAGGGATCTTGGTTGGTGGCGCTGACGACCCGCGCCGACAAGCGGCGGGTCTGCGTGCTGCCGATCCTCCGAAACTCGCGCGACTCGAGCACGCGAAGCAGCTTCGGCTGCAGGGCCAGCGCCATCTCGCCGATCTCGTCGAGGAAGATCGTTCCACCGGCGGCGGCCTCGAAAAGACCCGTCTTGACCCCACGTGCGCCCGTGTACGCGCCGGCCTCGTGACCGAACAGCTCGCTCTCGAGCAGCTCGGCCGGCAAGGCGGCGCAGTTGATGGCGACATACGGCGCTTCGGGTCCGAACGTCGCGTCGTGGAGTGCACGCGCGGCGAGCTCTTTGCCGGTCCCGGTCTCGCCGAGCAGCATCACGGAAACGTCGTGGAAGCGCGAGACACCCCGCAGCTGCTGGCGGACGAGCTCGACCGCCGGGCTCAGTCCCCGGATCGCGGAGAAGGCATCGAGGCCTCGGCGTAGACCCGGTACCCACGCCGCGAGGTGCTCGACCAGACTGTCGACGCAGTCGCGGCGGTAGACGTAGGAAGAGGATTGGTAGGCACAGGTGCTGTGGTGGTGGCGAACGTGCAGCACGAGCTCGTCGTCGCCGTGGATCCACGGCGTGGCTCGGACGCATTTGAGGTCGGAGATCGTCAGCGCTGGCGCTTCGGGCGACGGCTCGAGGTCGAGCATCGATGGGCTGTCGGCGACGATCAGCTCCGCTCGGGAGGGGGCGAGTGCCACTCCCAGGCGGGCGACGAGGGATTCATCCTGCGTGGCCAACCCGATGCGAACTGGAGAAGAGGGTTCCATTTCGGTCCGTGGGTCGGGGGAATGAGCCTGCAAAGCTCAACGCCGATAGTAAACAACGTATTCTGGAATGCAATGCTCCGAAATGGACCAGGGCGGATACGACCGCGCACGCGCAACCTCGCGTGCGGCGATCGGCCGCTGTCACGATCGCGATCAGCAGTCGTCGACGATCTTGTCGTCGCGCGCCAGATCGCGGGCCGCCTTCTCGAGAAGGCCCGGAGCGTGCCGTAGACCCAGGCCTACGGCCAACATCATCGTCTCGCGCAGCTCGGGCGCGACGGCATCGATGTCGTTGGCGAGCATGTCCTGCAGTGCCTGCACCGTGTCCAGCTGCGCCATCGAAAGAGGATCGCAGCGCACGCGAAGCACGACGGGCGGAGATCCAGCGAGCTGCGCGTGCTGGGCGAACTGACGTGCGCGGGCAGCGAGCTCTCCGACCGGGTGCGCATCGAGATCGCACACGAAGATCGCAGCGTCACTTCGTTGCAGCAGCGCTTCACGAAGCGCGGGATCGTCGTGTGGCAACGAAAACACGCGGCACCGCACCGGAATACCGTCGACGACCCCACACTCGACGTTGAGCCACTCCACTTCACGCTCGGTGCCGCGCAGCAGCAGTCGTGCGCCGCTCTGCGACCGCGTGCGAAAGAACCGACACAGCTGCAGCACGTCCGACACCGGGTCCTCCGGACCTGGACCGTCGATGGCGATGTCCATCACGACGCGGCGGTCGTCGCGGTCATAGCTCACGGTCACGTGGTGGTGGCCCTCGCAAGCGTCATCGGACACCATCCTCGATCGACAACCGCATGATCAACGCCGTGATGTCTCCGAGCACTTGTCGCGGGGCTGCCTCGGCGTGCTCTTGGTCCAAGGCGTCGAGCACACCCTGGACGACCGAAGCCCACATGTCTCGCTCGTTCGGATCCGAGCGCTCCGCGAGCTCGTCGAGGCGGTCGTCGCGTCCGAACAGTGCACCCGCGAGGCCCTTCGCGCGCGCCCACGCGGTCTCGGACCCATCGTGCAGCAGCGGCAGCAGCTCTTCGGCCACGGCGCGGTCGTGCTGCTGCAGATCTCCTCGTCGGTTGACCTGCACGAGCATCTCGCTGAACGTCGCCAAGTCCTTCCAAATGTGCTCCCCTCGTCGGGCGTCGCGTTCGGGCGTGCGAAGCCAGCCCAGGATGGCGGCCTGAAGGCGCCGAAACTCTCGGCGGTCGATCACGCGCAGCTCCTCGTAGATCGGCGTGCTGACGAGCATCGCCAGCTGGATCCCCGCCAGTCGCAACCGACGAAAGACCTCCGTGGTCCCAACCTGGCGGTCTTGCTCGGCCACGGCGCGGCGGAAGCCCGTGTACGCCCTTCGAATCGACAGGCTCGTCGCCAGCTCGGTGACGAAGCCGTCGTCGACGTTGGACGGGATGCCGGCCAGCTCCCGCAGGGCGAAGACGAGCGCACTGGCGGCCTTGACCACGCGGCGCCGCGCACTCGTGCACGCGGCCACCAGGCCCCACGCGGGGCAATCGGCGCCCAGATGGGCCAGACGCTCCCGCCGCGAGCAAATCTCCAGCCGCGCCATGAAGGCGAGGTCGGCGATGCGGGAGGCCGGGTTGGAGCTGACGATCGAGTCGACGGCGACGAAGAAACTCTCGGCGTCCTTGCTGTCGGGGTCGAGGGTCGAGCCGGCGAGTGGGTGATCGTCGTACGTGTCGAGCACGTCGACGAACAAAGCCTCCGCGTCGTGCAGTAGCTCGTCGGTCTGGGGAAGCAGGGTCTGCCGAAGCTGCTGCTGGTCTTGGTTTTCGAAATCTCGGATCGCGAAGGCGCGGCTGCGCTCCACGAGCGCGACGAGTCCATCGAGTACCTGTGTCGAATCCCTCAACGTGTTCGTCCTCGCGCGCGAAAGCACGCAGCCGCGCGCAACGTCGCGACGCTCGGTCGCCCGGACTGTCCCGTGCGCCTGCATTCCGATCGGCGTAGGAGCAATGCTCGTGCCAGCGGCCGGCCGGCATCGAACTCGTCGGTGCGACGCGACACGATCGAACTGGATCGGTGATGTTCGAACGGCGCTGGCGAATGTCGCCGATCTCTGACGAAGGACGCCACGTCATGCACCGATCGCGGCGCGAGATCGCGACGCGTGCATTGGCATTCCAGTGATGGCGCTGCGCACGGACACTGGCTCGCTTCTTGCTCATGTAGTGGGCGAGCCGTGGGGGAGAAGAACGTCACCAAAGACAAGATCGCCAGTGCGGCGACGACTCGAGCCGTGGTCGAGACCGACGGCGCGGGTCAGGTACGCACGGCGGTGGGGCGCGACGACACCAGCGCCGTGTCGGCCGCCGCCCTCGACATCCTCGGCGCGACGATCCGTGCGAGCGCAGCCAAGCTCGGCCTGTCGGGATTCCGCGACGCGGTGATCACCTTCGACGACGGCGTGCTCGTACTCGGTTCGCCCAGCGACGCGGGGATGTTCGCCGTACTGGCCGAGGACCAAGCGAGCGCGGGTCTGCTGCTCAATCAGGTACGGCGTGCGCTCGCACTCGACGCCCAGAGCGAGCGAGGGGGTGGGGCATGACCGAAGAGAAGGAGACGCCGACCCGAGGTGGGTGGTGGTCGCGAATGTTCCGCGGCGGGGCGGCGGCGCACGAAGATTCGCCCTCGCTCGAGCAGCTCGCGAACGCCAACGACGAGCTGCAGGCCGAGCTCGACGTGGCCAACGGGCAGCTGGCGATGAGCCGCGACGATCTCGTCCAGGCCCAGCACGCGCTCGCGTCGACCGAGGCGTCCCTCGAGGCGCTGCGCGGTCACCAGACCGAGATTCAACAGCGTTTCGACCAATGCGTGGAGCGACTGGACGTCGTGCGTGCCCGCGCCGAAAAGGCCGAGGCCCACGTCGCTCGGCTCAAGGCGCAGCTGCAGCAGGTCCAGGCGGACACCTCGGCCGGATCTTCGCAAGTCCGCAAGCTCGAAACGCAGAACGAGGCCGCGAGCAAGAAGCTCGCCGAGTATGCAAAGAGGATCGCCGAGCTCGAGCGTGCCGAGAAGTCGCGCGCGAAGGTGCTCGCGAAGAAGGATGCGTCGGTCCAGGAGCTGACGGTCGAGCTCAAACAGGTGCGCGCCGAGGCGCAGGCGGCGACGCGGCGAGTCGAGTCCGATGCGGCCGCCCTCGCTGCGGCCCAGACCGGGCAGCAGCGGGCCGAGCGGGAAACCGCCCGCCTGTTGGGCGAGCTGCAGTCCCTGCGCGACAAGGTCGACTCGCTGAGCGCCAAGAGCGGGGACACCGAGCTGCTGCGCGCGTTCACCTGGGATGCGCTGCGCAGCTCGATGGGGGCGCTGACGGAGTGTCTCGACGGCCGTCGGGTGCTCCCGCTGACCCTGGCGTGGGGCAAGCGTGGACCCGAGCTCGCGCTGCTGGGCGCGGAGTCCGATGCCGCCCAGTGCGGCGATCAGCTGGTGCAGCACCTCAGTCGCGTCGGGCTTTGTCGCGCCTCGCTCGACAAGCAGACCAAGGACGGATTGGTCCTGCGCTTGCACTTCGAGCAGAGCAAGGACGAAGACACCAGCGCCGTGGCCGAGTGGCTCGCCGAGTACGCGAGAGCATGGCTGCAGGCTTCACTCGGTCGCGTGGTCTCGCAGGAGCCGGTTCGGCCCAGCAAGAAGCCCGGCGAGTTCACGATCACGATTTCCTTGACCGGTCGCACGAACGCGGCCACTGGCCCCAAGGCCTCACCAACACCTCAACCACAACCGCCGGCACGGCAAAAGTGAGCGAAACGAAATGAGTCTCGAAAGAGCACTGGCAAAACTACAGGGTAGCGTTCCCGAATGCGTCGCAATCGGGTTGGTCGACATGTCATCCGGGATGTTGCTCGGGGTCAAGACGGTCGACAGCCACCCGCAGGAAGTCCTCGACCTGGTCGCGGCGGCGACCGGCGACATCTTCCAGGGGCCGAACGTGTCGGCGATCGAGAGGATGTTCAAGAAGAGCCGGGGCGTCAAAGACGACGGTCACCACTACTTCCAGGAGATCATCGTCAACTCGGACAACCTCGTCCACGTGTTCCAACGTGGCAAGCGCAACCAAGACATGGTCCTCGTCGTCGTGACGCGGATCTCGGCCAACCTCGGCATGATCCTCAGCCGCTCGCGTAGCGGGCTGGCGGAGGTCGAAGACGCGATTTGAGTCCCCACGGGGACATTGGAAAAGGGAACAGGAAACAAGATGGCGGACGTCAAGCAAACACTCAAGGCAATCAACGAGATTCAGGGCGCGGTCGGAGCGGCCCTCGTCGACTACGAAAACGGCATGTGTCTCGGAGTCGATGGTAACGGCAAGCTCGACCTCGAGGTCGCAGCGGCGGGCAACACGGAAGTGGTGCGGGCCAAGCTGCGCGTCATGGAGGAGCTCGGCATCGAAGGCGACATTCAGGACATCCTGATTACGCTCGAGGAGCAGTACCACATCATTCGGCCCATTCCGAAGTCGAGTCTGTTCCTCTACGTGGCGATCGACCGCAAGACCGGCAACCTCGCGCTCGCGCGGCACAAGATCAAGGACATCGAGCCTCAGCTCAAGATCTGAGGCGCGCGAGGCGAGTACCGGCTCGTCTGCCGGGGTGTGGGTGAGCAAGGCGCCCGTCGCGATGCTGTGACGGGCGCCACGTACCACCCCACAGAGCCAGCGAACGAATGCAATCGGCCTGGACGATGAACGTCGACAGGTCGTGACCCGCGGACCGATCGAGCGTTCGCGTCGAGACGTGATCGCGATCAACGACACGTCGATCGGCGGTGCTAGCGTGAAGACGGCCGTGCGGATGGCGCGAGGCTTCTTGGTTTTGGCGGGGGTCGTGGCATGTGTGCCGCGGCCTGCAGAGCGCATGCTGACCCACACGGAGAACCCGTGGGTAGGGGACCAGTCCAAGTGCTCGGTGCGCCATAGTCAGTCCAACCCACTCATCGTCGAGTGGCCCGCGGCCGATCGAGGCTCGCTCGAGATGCACCTGAAGAAGGGTGTGTCGGTGGTGCGCTACGAGGGCTGCCGCATGGAAGTGCTGCGGCGCTGTGCCGTGCCGGAGTCCGCCTACGTCTACGGCGGCTTCACGCGCAAGAGCGAGCAGGTCAGGATGCGCGACGCCGACGAGCTGTTCGCCAACCTGCCGGTCGGAGCGGCGCGCTTCGAGGGCAAGCTCGAGACCTCCGAGGCGCTGACGGTCGCGATGACGATGGTCGGCATGTACGAGGCCGATCGCGACACGGTGTCGATCGACGAGCTGCACGGCGAGTGCGACGGGGCGACGCACATCATCTCCGGAGTGCAGGTCGGTGCGTACGAGTTCTTCGCCGAGCGGGCGGCGGCGATCGGCGGTGCCGCGGGCTTGGCCTCCGGTCCCGGCATCGGCGGGTCGTCGGCGGCGGAGCGCGAGATGCTGACGCGGGACGGGGAGGTCGGCCATTGCGATGTCGCCACGGCCGAGGACGTCTCGCCACCTTCGGGGTGCGGCGCACTGATCCGCCTCGAAGTGGTGCCGCTGGGCGAGTCGCGGCAGACGCGAGCGCGGTGTCCCGAGGGCATGGCGTGGACCGGTCGTCAGTGCGAGAGCGTTCGCGCCGATCCGCGACCGGACACCGTGGCGCGGGGATCGATCAGCGGTGGGGTCGCGGACGCGGGGCGCTGCGGCGAAGCGATGGCGCATATCCCCGGAGGTGCGTTGGGCGACACGTCGATCGAGGACTACTGCCTCGATCTCACCGAGGTCACCGTGGCGCAGTACCGAGAGTGCGTGAGCGCCGGAGGGTGCGAGGCCGCTTCGCGGACCGTCTGGTGGCCGGACATCGAACCCGAGCAACGCGACGCGGCCAGCGAGCTGTGCACGTGGGGCGACGGGGCGCGCCGCGACCATCCGGTCAACTGCGTGACCTGGGCCCAGGCCCGCGACTTCTGTCGCTGGCGGGGCGCACGATTGCCGCGCGACGTGGAGTGGACGTGGGCGGCCGCCGGTGGTGTCGACCGGCGCACGTACCCTTGGGGTGAGGCCCAGGTGGGACCGTCACGCGCCAACGCCTGCGGCGTGGAGTGTCGCGCGTGGTTTCAGCGCAAGGGGGTCTCGCGACCGCGGGTCGCCTACGAGGCCGACGATGGTTGGGCCGGCACGGCGGTGGTGGGCAGCTACCCCGCCGGGGCGAGTCGGTGGGGGCCGTTGGATCTGGCCGGCAACGTGGCCGAGTGGACGGCGGATTCGGCCAAGGCGTTGGGTCGTCGCCGGGTGCGGGGCGGATCCTTTTGGGTCCAGCGACCGGCCTGGCTGACGACGGCCGATACCGCCGCCGAGGTCCCGCAGCGCAAAGACCCCGTGATCGGGTTTCGCTGCGCGGACGACCTGTAGCCGGTCGATTCACGGTTCTTTGCGCGGCCGCGAGTGCGCCGCCGTGGGGCGTGTGCGTACAGGTACGCACCGAATTGAACACCCCGCGAGATTTCCGTGATCCAAACGGCCCTTCGCCACTCTATCGGCGCCGACACGACGGCGGGACGACGTCCGGACCGCACGCGAGACGGAGCGCACAGGGATGAACACCAAACGATTGTTGCTGTGGATGGGGTTGGGCCTGGCCGCAGGCTGTTACGCCGGCATCGAGGACGGGGACGACCAAGACTTCGATCGAACGCGCGGAGCCTGCGTGTTCGTGGGGTCGAGCGGGTCGAGCTCGTCGTACTCGTGGAACTGCGACGACGACGACGAGGCACGCAGTGCGGTCGTCGAGGTCGATGGCGTGCTCGCGGCCGTGCCGATCACGGCCGAGGGTCCCATCGAGGACGCGATCCTTCAGAACGCCGGTGACATGCTCGGGGGGATCATCGCCGACTGCCTGTCCGATCCCAACTTCGCCGAGAGCTGCATCGACGAGTGCGGCGCGATGGGCTTGGGCTGGGAGGCGCCCGGGATCTGCCAGGAAGAGATGGCGGTGGCGGTGCAGATCGTGGGCGACGTCGACCACGATCCCAACGGTGCGACGTGCCCGAACGGGCAGCCGCGGCGGGGTGCCGTGGTCCAGGCGACGGCGCCCTGCATGTGTCAGTGCGGGGCACCGCTCGAGGGCGGAAACAATCAGCCGCCGCCGCCGCCCCCGGGAAGCGGAGGTGGAGGCAACAACCAGCAGCAACCGCCGCCTCCGCCCCCGCCGGGCGGCTGAGCGCCCCGACGTCCAACCCCGCACCCGAGGCCGAGACCGTGAAGCACACCCTCCTCCACCCGGGTGCCAAGCCCAGCGTCGTGCAGACCCAGATCGCGCCGAGCCACGTGGCGACGATCGCCGCACCCGCGCGTGCCACCTTCGGTGTTCCCCGCACCGAAGGGCTCGCGCCGGTGTCCAACGTCGACGACACGTTCGCCGCGCCCGAGGCGGAGGACGTTTCGTCGCCAGCGTCGGACTTGTTCGCGGGCGCGGCCCCGAACGCCCTGGCGAGTCCGTCGCTGCAGCGCGACATCATGCGCGCCAAGGTCGAGGCGCAGCTGCTGGGCCAGGTCGACAACCCGGTGCGGATCGGCCGGTTCGTGGTCGTCGATCGACTCGGGCGCGGAGCGATGGGGGTGGTGCTGCGCGCATACGACCCCACGCTCGACCGCAAGGTGGCGATCAAGCTGGTCGATCCGTCCTCGCTCGGCACGGAGATCGGCGACGCGCAAGGGCGGCTCGAGCGGGAGGCTCGCGCCGCCGCCGATCTGTCGCACCCCAACATCGTCACCGTCTACGACGTGGGGCGACACGACGCGGGCGTCTTCCTGGCGATGGAGTACGTGCCCGGCAAGACGCTGACCAAGTGGATGGAAAACGACGCGGCGGACTGGCGCGACGTGTGCCGAATGTTCATCGAGGTCGCCGCCGGACTGTCGGCGGCCCACGATGCCGGGATCGTCCATCGCGACTTCAAGCCCGACAACGTCCTGGTCGGTGACGACGGGCGACCGCGCGTGGCCGACTTCGGGCTGGCCCGGCCGGTCGAAGGCTGGTCGGCGCGCGACAGCCAGCGCGTGCGGGGGCGCCGGCCGCCGCCGTCCGATTCCGCGCTAGCATCGACGGGCGAGGTCTGCGGCACGCCGGCCTACATGGCGCCCGAGCAATTCTCCGGCATCGACGTGGGTCCGCACAGCGATCAGTTCGGCTTCAGTGCGTCGCTGTACGAGGCGCTGTTCCGGCAGCGGCCGTTTCGCGGACGGACGCTGACCGAGCTGGCCGCGAACGTGCTCGAGGGCAGGATCGAGGCGCTTCCGCCCGATCACGACGTGCCGCGGCCGCTGGTCGCGGCGGTGCTCCAGGGGCTGTCGTCTTCGCCGGCCGACCGCTTCGAGAGCGTGCGGGCGCTTTCGGATCGGCTGGCGCAGATCGTCGGTGCTCGGCGCAAGCGCATGGTGTGGAGTGGCGCGGCCGCGCTCGCGACCCTCGGGTTGGCGGGGGGCTACCAGGTCGCCGCCGCGGCGCAGATCGATCCGTGCGAGAACGTTCACGGGCCCATCGAGCAGGCATGGGACGAGACGCGTCGCGGCGAGGTCAAGGACGCGCTCGCGGCCCAGCCGGCCGAGGTCTCGGGTCCGGTGCTGTCGTCGTTGGACGCCTACGCGGCCGACTGGCGGACCCAACGAACCGCGTCGTGTCGCGCCACGGTCGTGCACGGCGACCAGTCCGAGCTCGCGCACGAGTTGCGCATGGCGTGTCTGGACCGCGCGGCGATGCGCATGGCGGGTATCACCACCGAGCTGACGGCCGATGGGCCGCGCACCGATGCCGATCGTCTGGTCGATCTGCTGCCACCGCTTTCGGCGTGTGAGGACGTCGATGCGCTGGAGCGCGCCAGCGATCGATTGCGCACCTCGGACATGTCCTCGCAGGAGCTGCAGGCGCAGGCCGAGGGTATGGCGCTGCTCGGACGCGTCGACGCGCGGCAGCTGCTGGGACGGCCCGGCGCCGACGAGCTGCTGGCGCAGGTCCTGCAGCTCGCGCAGCAGGCGGATCTCTCGACCCTCGAGGGGCTCGCGCGGGTCGAGCTCGGCGAGCTGGCGATGGACGCCGGCCGCTATGAGGATGCCCGCCGCGAGCTGGAAGCCGGCGTGGCACTGGCGGTCAAGACCGCGCACGACGATCAGGCCGCGCGCGCGACGTTGGAGCTGGCCGAGCTGATGCTGGCGACCGACGACATCGCGGCGGCCCGACTGCACGTCGGCTACGCCGAGGCGTTTCGCGATCGCGTCCGCCACGAGGCGACGCGCGAGCACCTGTCGTCACGGGCCACCCTGGTACGCGCCGAGATCGAGCTGCACGAGGGCCGGTACGAGGGGGCGCAGCAGATGCTGACCACGCTCATCGAATCGCTCGAGGCCGATCGTGCGGGGGCCGGGATCGTGCTGGTCAGCGCCTACGATGCGTGGGCGCGTGCGGCCAAGGAGCGCGGAGAGCTCGACGCGGCCGTGGAGCGGTGGGACGAGGCGCTGGCGCAGTTCACCGCCGTGGGCGGCGGGGCGCAGACCGATCGCGTGGCGACCCTGCGCGGAAACCTCGCGGTGGGACTGACGCTTCTGCGGCGCTTCGACGAAGCCGAGCGACACTACGCGGTGGCGGTCGACACGGCGCAGCAGCTGCACGGTCGTGGGCACGCGGTCGTCGGGTCGTTCCTGGTCAACTGGGGATGGATGGCCGCCGAGCAGGGGGACCATTCGGTCGCGCGCCGTCGCATCGAAGAGGGCAAGGCGATCCTCGACGACGTGTCGCCGAACGGTCACCCGGTCGCGGCGTTCGCCCTCGAGGAGCTCGCCGAGCTCGACCGCGTCGGGGGGGATCACAAGGCGGCCCTCGGGAAGCTCGGACAGGCCGGACAGATGCGCGACGCGTTGTTCGGGCCGGACCATCCTTCGGTCGCGGGCACGTTGACGACGATGGGGCACGTGATGCTCGACATGGGCAAGGCCGACAAGGCACAGGGCCCACTCGGTGTCGCGCTCGAGCTTCGCGGCAAGCCGGGGGTGGCGGCGGTCGATCTCGGGGAGACGCAGCTGGTGATGGCGCTGGTGCTGCGCGCGGCGGGCCAAATCGAGGAGGCCGACGCGCTCGCGGCCAAGGCCAAGCGCAACCTCTCGGGACAGATCCCACCGTCGTTGCGGTTGGCCGCGGACCTCGCCGCGTGGGACGAGCCTCCGCCACCGGAGGTCGACGACGAGGCCGAAGCCGCTAGTCCTTCCGATCCGGACGCTCCACCGCCGCCCGCACCGCAACCGCCCAGTGATCGAAGCGATTGAGCGTCGACGCGAGGGTGCCGGGGGTGGCGGCACACTCGCGCATCGCAGCCTCGACGGCTTCACGCGCGCGACGGAGGCGACTCTTGGCCGTTCCCGGCGGCAGCCCGAGCACGGAGGCGATCTCGGCGGTGGTCAGACCCTCCCAGTAAAACAGCTCGAGGGCGATCTGCAGGTCCACGGGGATCTTCGACAGCGCCTCGAGCAACAGTTGCTCCTCCTCCTTGCGCGCGGCCTTGGAGCTCGGTGAGCTGCCCAGTTGCGCCACGGACATCGTGCCGAGGTCGACCTGCATCTTGCGTCCGCGATGGAGCCGCTCGAAGTGGTGGTACAGCTCGTTGCGTGCGACCGTGAACAGGTAGCTGCGGAAGCTGGCATCGCCGCGAAAGCGGTCGACCGACTCCACGCAGGCCAGAAACGTCTTCTGGATCAGGTCGTCGAAGTCTCCGCCGAGCTTGTTGCGGAAGAACCGGTACAGGCTGTCGAAGTGGCGGGCGAGAAGGTCGCTTCCGGCCTGTCGATCCCCGTCCCGCCAACGGGTGAGCAGGTCGAAGTCGTCGACCACGGGCGAAGATTAGCACGGCCGGCGGTGACGCAGCCGCCGGTCCAAGCTCGGTCCGTCGTCGCCGCGCTACCGGTGTGAGCACGCGGAGCCAGCGCGGACCGTCGTGGCCTCGTCGGCATCCACGTGCACGGTTCGGTACAGGGTCGCGCAATCGGGCCAGTGGAACTCGACCGTGTGCTTGCCCGGCGCGACGCGGTGCGAGACGATCGGGGTCATCCCGATCCGCTCGCCGTCGACGTGGACGATCGCGGGGCGACTCCCGGCCTCCGTGCCGATCCGGATGACACCATCGGGACCTCGCGGCGCGGGCCTGCGTGCCGCGCGGGCCGGTACGTCGCCGCCGACCTCGGCGTCCGCAGTCACGGGCTCGTCGTCGACGGACACGCTCTGCATCGCCTCGGGCGGGTCGACGACGACGCGAACCGTCATCTGCCGGGCGGTCGCGGGCTCGGACGGGACGCTCGTCGGCTCCGCACACGCCGGCGCCGACGGGCTGGCGACGATGACCGCAGGTGCGGCGGCGGGGGTGATCGGGTGGCCACCGAGTGCTTGGAGCATGACGGCGGTGAGCACCACCGTGGCGGCGCCGAGGGCGAATCCGTAAGCCGCGATCTCGGACCAATGAGGCGCCCGGCGCGGACGCTCGGGGCGAGTGTCGATCGATCCGGAGACGAGGCGGCTTCCGTGGCGGTCCATGCCTACCCCTCGGGCGCGCGGCCGAGAAGGTTCCCCGCCGCCACGGTTTTTCGGCGGACTGCTAGCCTCCCCGCGGTGGGTGAGGGCGAGATCGATACGCAGACCGGGATCCGGGTACGCGTCGATGCCACGACCGCCGCGGGCCAGGCCAGGCCGGGCCCAGCCCGCGAGCCCGCGCGACAGTTTGGTCGCTACGTCGTGTTGGAGCGGCTCGGCGCGGGTGGCATGGGCGAGGTGTTCGCCGCGTGGGACCCCGAGCTCGAGCGACGGGTGGCGCTCAAGCGCTTGGCGATCGGCGAAGGCAGCGAGGGGCGCAGCGCACGATTGCTGCGGGAGGCGCAGGCGATGGCGCGGCTTCGGCATCCCCACGTGGTCGCCGTGCACGACGTGGGGCGATTGCAGGGCGAAGTGTTCGTCGCGATGGAGTACGTGGCGGGCAAGAACCTGCGGCAGTGGGTCCACGACGACGCGCCGTCGTGGCCGCGGATCGTCGAGGTCTACGTCCAGGCCGCGCGTGGGCTGGCGGCCGCGCACGCCGAGGGGCTCGTTCATCGCGACTTCAAGCCCGACAACGCGATGATCGATGCGCTGGGGCGGGTGCAGGTGCTCGACTTCGGCCTCGCGGCGGCGTCGCGCCTGGCGGAGGACGAAGGGGGCACGCAGCGCGACGATGCACCCGAAGACGCGACTTCGTTGGAGCGACTGACGATCACCGGATCGGTCCTGGGCACGCCGGCGTACATGTCTCCGGAGCAGTTCGGCGCGGCGCCCACGGACCCGCGCACCGACCAGTTTTCGTGGGCCGTCGCGTTCTTCGAGGCGCTGTATGGTCAGCGCCCGTTCGCTGGCGACACGTGGGCGGAGCTGGCGGGCAACGTGGTCGACGGTCGGATCCGCGAGCCACCTTCGACCCGCGACGTGCCGCGGGCCGTCGACGCGGTGCTGCGCCGCGCGCTCGCACGCCGTCCCGAGGATCGCTTCGCGTCGATGGACGCGGCCGTCGATGCCCTGCGACAGGCGACCGCACCTCGCTCGCGACGTTGGATCGGCTTGGTGGGGTTGGGGATCGTCGCGGCCGGGCTGGGCGCGATGGCGTGGACGACGACCGCCACGGCCGACCCCTGCGCCGACGCGGCATCGCCGGTGACCTCGGTGTGGAACGCCCCGCGTCGCGCACGCCTGGCGAGCACCTTCGGGACGGTCGGCCTGCCGTTCGCGTCGCAGGCCTGGGACCGCACGAGCGCGACCCTCGATGGGTACGCGACCGAGCTCGCCGACGGGTACACGACGACGTGCCGGGCCACGCACGTCGAGCGCACGCAGTCGGAGGCGGTGCTCGATCGTCGTCGCGTCTGCCTCGATCGTCACACGGCGGATCTCGACGCGCTCCTCGACGTGTTGGCCCGCGGCGACGAGGTGGTCGTCGAGCACGCGCTCGAGGCCGCCGAAGGATTGCTCCCGATCGCGGAATGCACCACGTCGGCGACCTTGCTCGGCGAGGCGGCCGTGGCGACGGGGGATCCCTCGCGCGTCCTGGAGATCCGCCACATGGTCTCGGAGGCGCGGGCGCAGAGACTGGCCGGCGAGGACGCCCGTGAGACGATCGCGCCCGCGCTCGTGGCGGCGCACGAGCTCGACGACCCGGTGGTGCTCGCGGAGGTGCTCGTGGAGGCGTCGGCGATCGAGCACGATGCCGAAGAGGTGGCGTCGGCGTCGACCCACGCCGCACAGGCCCACCAGCTCGCCGTCGAGCACGACATCGCGCACGTGTTGACCCCGGCGGTGCTGGCACGCGTCACCGCGGCGATCTCGGAAGAGCGCTACGCGATCGCCGATCAGTGGGCGGAGCTGGCGATCGCCCACGCGCGCCGTCTGGGTCGTCTCGACCAGCTGGCGGTCCTGCAGGCCAAGCGAGGTCTCATCGCAGCCGATCAGGGCCGCTACGAGGATGCGATCGTGCTCTACGAGTCCGCGCTGGAGAGCTTCGAGACGAGGGTGGGCCGCGGCGGCACGGTCGCCCGCAACACGCTCGGCAATCTCGGGGTCGCCTACCTCAGGGCGGGACGGCTCGACGATGCCGAGCGGGCGCTGCGAGCGACGCTCGAGCAGACGTCGGCCGAGATGGGCGAGGACCACCCGCTCGTCGCACAGGCGCTGCAGAACCTGGCCACGTACGCGGTCGCACGGGGCGACCTGGCGCGCGCGCGTGTGCTCCTCGGACGCGCACTCGCCATCCGCGAGCGGGTGTACGGCAAGGAGGACCCGCGGACGGCCGAGGTCGTCGAGGGCGTAGGACGAGTCGAGTACGCGGCCGGCGAGTACGCGCGGGCCGAGGCGTTGTTTCAGCGAGCCGTCGACATCGTGGTGGCGACGCGCGGCGAGCGGACCCTCGTCGCGTCGCTGATCCGCAACAACCTCGCGGGCAGTCAGCTGCAGCAGGGCAAGCACGAAGCGGCGCTCGAGAACCTTCGCCTCGCCCATGCGACGAAGCTCGAGCTGCTCGCACCGGATCACCCGGACGTGGTCTTGTCCCACGCCAACCTCGCGGACGTCCTGCTCGCACGAGCTCGTTGGGACGAGGCGCGGGCCCACCTCGAAGTGGCTCGCGACGCTCGGACGCAAGAGCCGCAGCCGCGACAGGTCCGCCGTCGCCTCGAGGCGCGCGGGGCTCTCGCGTTCCTCGATGCGCTGGCGGGGGAGCGCGAATCGGCGCGACGACAAGCGGCCGCGGTCTTGGCGAACGACGAGACGGATCCGTACGGACGCGCCTACGCGCTCGCAGCGGAGGCCCTGGTCGCCGAGCCGAGCTCGGCGGCACGTGTCGACGCGGCCATCGTCGCGACGCCCGAGCGCTTGGACTGGCTCCGCGAGCTGTTGACCGAGCGTCGCGGCGCGCCGTGACGCTCAGCGCGATCGTCGACGTCGCAAGAGCACGAACGCAATCCACGCCAGCGACCATGGGGGCTCGGACCCGGGCTCGCTGCGGCAGCCGCAGCCCGACGAGGCATCCGGGACGATCGTGTCCAGGCAATCGCACGTACCGCACTGCGCCCCGCACAGGTCGACGCCCGTCTCGGCCTTCAGCCAGCCGAGGGCGGGGTAGGGGTTGGCGTAGTAGCCACCATTGCCGCAGGGCTCCGAGCCGCGAGACGTGATCCCGATCTGCCGGCGCGTGCCGTCGGGAAGTTCGACGAACACCGGGCCGCCCGAGTCGCCTTTGCACGAGTCGCGGAACTCGCCCCCGGCCGCGAACTCTTGACCGCTCGGCGTGCCGCGGCCGAGGTCGACGGTGACCTTGCGCTTGAACCGAGCCGCCTCGTCGTGGCCCGGGTCGTCGCCGTAGCCGACGATCGTGACGTCGACGCCGGTCTCGATGAGATCGTCCCACTCCTGCTGATCGACCATCGGGGTGGCGATGGCGGAGATCCCCAGCACACCGGGCTCGACCTGGACGTAGCCGTAGTCGAACGCGTCGCGATCGCAGTCGCAGAAATCGGGGTGGATCCCGAACGCGATCGCGCGGTGCTTGGGCCCGACGTACGCGTCGATGCCGGTCGAGACCGCGATGTCACCGGGCCCGCGGGCGGGCGTGAGGCAGTGCGCGGCCGTCAGCACGAGCCCCGGCGCGATCCGGGTGCCCGAGCAGAGCTTGCCGGCCACGTGCACCGCGACGACTTCCTCGTACTCGCCGGGGGTGACCTCGGTGCCGCCGATGATCGGCGAGGGCGGCACCGGGGCCGCGACGTCTTCGGGGACCGCCGCAAACCAAGCCGCCAAGAGCACCACCGAGACCATCATCGAGACCATCGTACCGCACCCCGGGGACCGCAGTCTCGTTCACAACGTGGTGGTGTCGATCGGCAGCCCCACGAGGTGGCGACCGACCAGCTCGCGCACGCCGGACGCGACCATCACGTGCTGGGTCGCGGCGTGGGCGTCGCGAAAGTGTCGCTGAAGGGGGCTGGTTTCGTACAGCGCCGTACCTCCACCCGCTTCGTACATGCGGTCGACGGCCGCGGTGGCGCACCGGACCGCGTGGGCAGCGGCCAGCCGCAGGGCCACGCGCGCGTCCAGGTCCAACGCTTCGGCGTGCGCGAGGGTGTCTTCGCAACGCTGGACCGTTTGGACCAGGTACGCCCGTCCGGCGTCGAGCTCGGCGCGAGCGTCGGCGACCGCGAGCTGGATCGTGCCGCGCTGCGCCAGCGTGCGCGCGCTGCCGGCCGGCGTCTTTTCGGACGCGAGCGCGACGAAGCCGTCGATCGCGGCGCGGGCGATCCCGAGGCTGACCGCCGCGACCTCGGCCGCGAGGACGCCGAAGAGCGGCATGCGATACAGCGGCGCGTCGCGGCGCGGCGGGGCCGACAGATCGACGACCCGACGCCGCGGCACGAACGCGTCGCGCACCTCGAAGTCGTGGCTCCCGGTGCCGCGCAGCCCGGCCACGTGCCACGTGTCGTGGATCCGAATGTCGTTGGCGTCGAAGATCGCCAACGCGAACTGCGGGGCGGCCTCGCCCGGGATCAGCACCCCGCCCAGGCACCAGCGAGCATGCTGGCATCCGCTGGCGAACGACCACCGTCCGGTGACCGCGACGCCGCCCTCGGCCGGCTTGGCGCGGCCCTTGGGCGCATAGACGCCACACACCGCGTCGCGCGGGCCGCCGCCGAAGAGCTCGACGACCACGTCGTCGGGCAGGTGGCCGCACAGTACCGAGCACGTGGCGTGGATCATCACGCACCAGCCGGCCGAGCCGTCGTGGCGCGCGACCTCTTCGACGACCTGCAGCTGCGTCGACAGCGGTGCCTCGCTGCCGCCGAGTGTCGCGGGGACCGAGAGGCGAAACAGCCCCGCGTCGGCGAACGCGTCGATGGTCGGTTCGGGCAAGCGGCGTGCTCGCTCGCCGGCGTCGGCGTGCTCGACGATGGTCGGGCCCAGCGCCCGCGCACGGGCGAGGAGATCTGGCGCGGTGGGGGTCACGGTCCGGTGATACGACACAACCTCGCCGTGTTCACCGCAGCCGCGGCCGAGGCGTTCGTGTGGCGGCCAGGACCCCGGGAATCGTGGAGTGAGCCATCTCCGCGTGGGCGCGCAGAAGTTGCGAGCGGTCACCCCGGCCGCGCTGGTACATCGGGAGCATGGCCGCATTCGATCGAGTGCTCGTTCCGCTGGAATTCGACCACGGCGCGGACGCCGACGAGCCCGGGTGTCGCACGATCCGCACCGAGCGAGGGGGGGCGTTCGTGCTGGGACACGACTCCTGTCGTGCCCTGGTGATGGCGCAAAAGCTCGCCGAAGGCGGGGAGGTCTGGTTGGTCCACGCCGTGCCCGACGTCCTGTCGTATCCGGTGTTCGGTGGCCCGGACGGCTTCGGGGTGCCGCTCGACGACGTCCGCGAGCTCAACGACGCGGCTTGCGCCAACGCCGAGGACGCGCTCGGCAAGATCGGCGAGGACGTGTTCGGCGTCACCGTGAAGGTCCACGTCGGGCTCGGCTCGGCGCTGCCGGTGATCCTCGATGCGATCGGCAAGAGCAAGGCGGATGCCGTGGTCATGGCGGCGAGCAGCCGTGGTCGCGTGCGCCGGGCGTTGCTGGGCAGCACCGCCGACAAGGTGATCCGCCGCGCGCAATGTCCCGTGGTCGTCCTTCCCGCCGGGGATTGAACGCCCCACCTCGACTGCAGAACCCACGGACACAAGCAAGGAGTCGCACGCATGCGCTGGATCATCGGCTTGGACACGCGCCCCTCGAGCCACGGGGCCATTGAGCTCGCGGGGTGGCTCGCTTCCACCAAGACCGGCGACGATTTCCACGGCGTTCACGTGCTCGAGCACGACGAGCTCATGGCCGTGCTGCGCAGCCATCACCTGTCCGAGATCGTCGAGAAGGCGGAGGCGGCGGTGGCCGAGGCAGTGGCCGGTGCGCCGTCTTTGGGCGGCTCGTGCAGCTGTGAGGTCGTCCAGGGCATGTCGGCCGAGAAGACGCTCGTCGATGCCGTCGCCCGTCACGGGGCCGATGGGCTCATCATCGGTCGGCAAGCCAAGCGCCACGACAATCCCGTGGTCAGCCTGGGTCGGGTCGCGCGTCGGTTGCTGCGTCACCTGCCGGTCGCGACGATCGTGACGCCGCCCGATCTCGAGCCGCAGCATCTCGGCGATGGTCCCGTGGTGTGTGCGATCACCGACGGGCCCGAGTCGGCCGCGGCCATCGTCGCCGCGCGCACGCTCGCCGAGCACATCGGTCGACCACTGCACTTGCTGCACGTGGTCGCGCCGCCGCAAGTGCTGCAGTACTTCCGGTCCGAGTCGCAGACGTACGAAGAGCTCAGCGAGTGGATGCGCGACGAGGCCCGAGCCCGTGTCGCGCAGTGGCTCAAGGCGCAGGGGCACGCCGACCTGCCGCTGCACACCGAGGTGGGTGGCGTGACGGCCACCGTGCTGTACCAGGCCCGGCACCTGAAGGCGCCGCTGGTGGTGTGCGGCTCGCGACGACTCAACACGTTCGAGCGCGTGTTCAGCTCGAGCATCGGCATGGAGCTCGCCGCGTTGCTGCCCATGCCCGTGATGGTCGTTCCCCCGCAGACCTGAGGGCCGAGGCGCCCGAAACGGCGGCGTCCCGCGCGGTTTCGTGGTCGGCGATCGCGATGGTAGGGTGCGCGGATGCGCCGCGCCTTCGTGGTCCTGGCGATGCTCGTAGGCGCTTGTGCGACCGCGAGCGAGCCGACGTCGCAGCCGCCCCCCGTGGACGAGCGTCCGAACGCCGAGCCGACCGCGCCGGCCGACGACGAGCCGAGTTCGCGTCCCGACGCGGTGGCGAAGACGCCCGCGAGGCCCGCCAAGCCGGTGGCGAGGGACCGGGCGGCGTCGACCGCCTTCGAGCCGGTGCCGCTGACCGATCTGGAGCGCTCGCGGGCGCGGGCGGTGCAGCGACACGTGCGAGCCGCGGCCAAGCAGTTCGAGCTCGATCCGAACCTGCTCAACGGGATCATCTGGGCCGAGTCGAAGTTCAACCCCAAGGCGCGCAGTCGAGCCGGCGCGCGGGGACTGATGCAGCTGATGCCGGTCACGTCCAAGGCGATGGCCAAGCGACTGGGTCGCGCACACCAACCTTACGATCCGGCGTTTTCGATCTTCGCGGGGGCGCAGCTGCTGGCGCTGATGCACGAGCGCTTCGACGGTGACGAGACGCTGATGCTCTTCGCCTTCGCGCGCGGCGGGGGCACGGTGCGCAAGTACCAGCGCGAGGGCGGCGAGATCCCCCAGGGCGTGCTCGACTTCATCGACCGCGTGGACCGAGCGCGGCGCACGTTCGACCAGATCGGCTTTCCCGACGCGGCCTGAGGCGGGCCTCGGCAACTGGCTCAGCCGCGGAGCTTGGACGTCAGCACGCGCAGCCAGCCGCCGCGGCTCTTGGCGAGGGCAGCGAGTAGGGCGTCCATCGAAGGCCAGCGCGCGGCCGGGTCGTCGGCCATGCCGCGGCGGATCACGTCGAAGAGACGACGGCTCAGACGCACGCCCGGCTGCCGGATCAACGCCGCGTGCAGCGAGGCACAAAAGCCGTACTGGTCCGCGAGGGCATCGGCCGACCCACCGCGACGAAGCTCGGGCGCGGGGTAGCGCGGGGTTTCGTCGGCGTCCGAAGGATGCATCGGCAGCGTGCCGACGGCGGCGAAGTCGACCAGGTGCGCGTGGCCGTCGAAGTCGACGATGACCGAGGCCGGGCGCACGTCACGGTGAGCGAGGCCCTGCGCGTGGGCGGCCGCGAGTGCGTGGCCGAGCTCCGTGAAGAGATCGAGGATCTGCTCGGCGGCCGGGGGATCGAGGTTGGCCGGCAGCATGTCGAGCCAGCGCTGCATGTCGACGCCGGGCACGCGCTCGCGCACCACGTAGACGCCGGTCCGCGTGCGATCGCGGGGGTCGACGAACACGCCCGCCTCGTGCACCCGTGCGATGCCGGGGTGACGCAAGGCCATCCACCCGCGCGCTTGCTCGAGCACCTCGCCCCGACGGTGACGCTGACTCGCCGGCGTGCGCATCAGGGTGACCGCGACCTCGCAGTTGGCCTCCGGATCGAAGGAGGTCCAGACCGTGCCGCAGGCCCCCGCGCCCAGCTCGTGGCGCAGCGCGTACCGCCCCAGCGAACCCATGTCCTCGTGGGTCGCGTGCAGAGGTACCTCGATGTAGGCGGCGCTCGCCATCGTCCTCACATTCATAGCTAACATAACTTATGTTGGGTATGAGTTTTTCAGGGGTATGGTGGATTTAGCATTGTGAGATAAATCTCGGATCGAGCGAGTGGGCGCCGTCCGGGGACGCTGTCGCGACCGCCCGCGGCGACGATGGCCCGCCCGGCGACGCCCGCGACGACGGCACGACGCCCGACGACGTGGGCGGTCAACGACTGTGCGCTCGACGGCACGAGCGATTGCTCGTTCGACGCGAGCGGTCGCAGCCGCCGCGGCATCGGGGACATCGACGGGCAACGAACAAGGCGACCAGCTCGACCTCGGGCGGTGCCACCTGCACGTCGACAAGCCCCGATTGCGCGCCATCGGGCGGGGTGGCGACCTCGCCGTTGCCCTGTGCTAGGGTCCGCGCCCACGCGTCCGTAGCTCAGTCGGATAGAGCATCTGGCTTCGAACCAGAGGGTCGGAGGTTCAAGTCCTTCCGGGCGCGCCATTCAAACTCCGGCTGGAACGGTCCTCGCGGGGTTTTTCGTTCGGGGCCGGAGTCGCTCGGGGGGCTCGGTAACACAGTGGTAGCAAGCGTCGCGCTCGGGCCCGACGGTGGCGTGGGGCTTGGCAGTCGCAGGCGGTCGATCTCGTCGTGGAGAAAGCCGTCGGCGAAGTGCGTGTAGGTGTCCATCGTGATCCGGATGTCCGCGTGCCGCAGGATCTTCTGGACCGCGGCGGGGCTGGCCCCGGCCATGATGAGGAGCGACGCGGTGGTGTGCCGCAGCTCGTGGAACTTGACCTTGCGTGGCTTGGGTACCGGCCACAGACGGAAGCCGCAGCGCGGGCAGTCCTTCGGCTCGTTGGTCTGCGACGGGATCTTGTGGCCGCAGCCTTGGCGCCGGCAGCGAAGCTCGTAGCCCGTGACGACGCCGGCTCGGCCGAGCGCGCGGCGAAGGACGTCGCAGAGTTTGGTGTCCCTGCTGCGGCGCGATCCGTCGGCGGTGGGGAAGACGAGCTCGCTCGGTGAGGTGTGGATCGCTTCGGCGAGGTACGGGATGCACGCGTCCGCGATCGGGATCACGTCGGCGTGACCGCCCTTGGTCGTGTCGCGGTCGTGCGAGAAGCGGATCGTCATGCGGCGCGCCACGAGGTCGACGTCCGTCTTCCGGAGCGCGAACAGCTCGCCCTTGCGCAGGGCTTGGTACAGGGCCGTCGCGAACAGCGGGCGCCAGTCGTCGCCGAGCGCGTGGAGCATCGCTGCGGCCTCGTCGGGGTTGAGGATCTCCGCGACCGTCTTCGGCACCTTCAGGGGTCGGACCTCCTTGACCGGATTGGCGCGCGTCAGCAGGCCGGCGTCGCGGGCCGCCTCGAACGCCGACGAGAACATGCCCCGCAGGTTGTTGATGCTCTTCGGCGAAAGCACGCCGCGCAGACCTCTGAGGTGCTGGAAGAGCTCACCCTTCTGGACGCGAGCGACGACGGTCGCGGCGAGGTCGCTGCCGGCGACGTGGTTGGCGACCATGCCCGTGTTGGTGTCGTGCGAGCGCATGTGGACGGAGTGCTTGTCGAGCCACCAGTCCATCAGCTCCTGCATCGTCCACGCGGACGCTTCGCCCGGGGCGGCCTCGAGGCCCAGGCGGATTCGTTCGCACCGCCGCTCGGCTTCGTGCGCGAGGCGAGTGGCTTCTGCCTTCGTGCGCGCCGCGGTGACCTTCGAGACCCAGGTGCCGTGCTCGTTCCGGTACCTGATCGCGAACTTGCCGTTCTTTCGCCGGTAAACGCTAGCCATCTCGGCCTCGTCCTTTGGTGCGTGTCTGTTCGGTTTGGGTGCCGGCGAAGGCACGGATCTGCGACGGCACGAAGCGGCGCATCCGGCCGATCTTGATCGAGGGGATCAACCCCTGTGGGGCGGCGTGCTCGACCCAGGACTTGGAGACGGCGAGGTAGTGGGCCACGTCGTCGACGGTCCACAAACCTTCGTCGGGCGAGCTCACGACTCACCTCGGCTCAGCCGCTTTGCGAGCCGACGGATACGGTCTCGCTCGCGCCGCGCTTCGTCATCTTCCTGCGCTTCGCTCAGCTTGCGTCGCTTCGCCTTCGGAAGACCGGAAAACCACAACAGCGCCTCGGGCGTCTCCTCATATGCCTTTCTGATCGCGGGAGGAACCTCGCCACCCGCCTCCAGCAGAGCGGACGAGGGGACCCCCAGCGCACGCGCAAGGCTCGTAAGGACGTCCGGGGACGGCGCGCTCGCCTGCCCCAACTCGAGTTTCGCGATGTAGCCGCCGGTGATCTCCGCCGCTCGGGCCAGCTGCGCCTGAGTAAGCCCGGCATCGAGCCGCAGCCGACGGATCAGACCCCCGAAACCCTGGGTTGGGTTGGCCCTTCTTCCCACGATTCATTCCTAGCAGGAAAATTTATGACGGTCAACGTCAACACTCGCGTTACTTTCAAAGACCTTTGACGACGATGCAAGTGTTGAGGACCACTCACCCTCGTCCGTCAGCCGTGGAGGTGATGCAACCAGAACCTCGGGACCCGAAAGGCGACGGCGCAGCCACTGCGCGAAAAGGGGGGGCCATAAGAAACGGTTCATACCCGTACGCCGGAAGAAAAACCGGCTTCTTCGTTTGGTTCTTGCGCCAGGCCATCGCCGTACTGCAGGCTGGACGCCGAAATGGTGGACATCCATCTGGGGACTGTGCGCGCGGCACGGGCGACGTTGTCCGAGCCGACCCTCGATCGGAGCCTGGGTGGCTACCGGTGGACGACTACTTTGACATTCGAGCCAGACGAGGACCTCACGGTGCTCAATGTGGCGGGCACGCTCCACAGCGACGAGAAGCCGCTCGCGCTTCTCGGCGCACGGCCAGATAGCGTGCCGATAACTCGCGGTCGGGACGCGAGGACTGACTTCCAACTGGACTGCTTCATTAGCCCCGAGCAGCTACGAGCGGTCGAAGAGGGGCGGCACGGGGACATGCGGTTCTACGTCGTCGCTCGGATGACCATCCACCGCGGCGGCTCGTTCCACGCAGGAGACATCAAGCAGCGGCTGCGTGTGAGTCAGTCGGACTGGTTGCGACAACTCGATGGCGTCGGCTTCTTCGAGTCCCTGCTCCTCGAGATCGCGGTGCCATCAGCGCAGGAGAACGACGCAATCGCTCGGGCGTGCCTGACTCTCGCCGAGGCGAGGGCGCGATTGGCGATGAAAGGAACCTCGAACGTGTTCGGCTCGCTGAAGGCGCTCGTGGACGACCTCGACAAGTACACGGGAGCGCGCGTCGACCCGGGCGCATTGGCGCGCAAGGGGTTGGGTGAGTGGTCGATGCAGGACCGCATGGACAACCTCCGCGCGGCACTGCGCCGGCTGGTCGGTGTCGGCGAGCATGGAGGCGACGCGCGCGAGGTCGTCGTATCAGATGCCGCAGCAGAGGCTGCGTTCGTCATCGCGTGCGGCTTGACGCGGTGGTACGCGGCGAACGGCCCCGAACGCAGGGGTTCCGAGTAGTGTGACACGCTGCCGTTCGGCCCGCTGAGCCGACAAGGTCCGCGCAGTCACTACAGCAAGGCATCTATGCCGAGGTGGCGTCTCTGGAGAATCTCGGCAAGCCCCAGCAAATCCCGTTGTGCGCGTGCGCCGGCTATGACCTCATCGGGCGCCCTGAGTTCCTTCCAAGCGACGGGCAGAACGACTAGGCGCCAGTTGTCGGCCCTTCCCTCCGTCGCAAGTGCTTGAAGACGGGGCAGCGTCTCGTCGGCGAAGGTGTCCGCCATGGTGGAGAACACCGCCACGCCGTGTCCACCGAGCTTCGCTGCCATCCTTCGGATCGTGCCCACGTCGTCCTCTCTGAACTCGGGACCGGTCTTGCACTCGCCGATGACCCAGGTGGTCCGAGGCGGCAAAGAGCTCCCCGCCGCGGTCGGGACTTGCCATAGCGCGAGGAAATCGGTCTCTGCATCGGGCTCCGGACCGTCGTCCAGATACAAGTCGAGAGAGGGGGCGAACGTCAGGCGACCGCCGTGGAGCACGTCGCGCAGGAAGGCCGCGGTCAGCACTACCGGGTAGGCGCCGTGAGCGGCGCCCGACTCCGCGAAGGGGTCCGCGGCACGGTATGCTGTTGTCGCGTCGTTGGGACTCTCGACCGGGAACCAGCTCTGGCGAAGACAGCGGGGGCAGGTGAGCTGTTGCGCCGTGTCCTCAAGTGAGAACCACGACTCCACGGAGCATTCGCTGCATTTGACTGGTAGCCGATCCGGAGGGTACAGCCCGGGTACATAGGAAACAGATGTCCGGGGACATGGGTAACAGTCAG
>CALBMM010000281.1 GCA_937896535.1 uncultured Pseudomonadota bacterium | reverse complement strand
CGCCGGGTCGTAGCTCAGTTCGAACCGGGCGCGGTCGAAGCGCACCGGATTGGTGCCCGGCGTGGGTTGCAGCGCGCCGGCACCGATCTCCAGCGACCCGTCGAGCGTCGCATAGCTCCCGTCGGCCGATATTCCGCTTCGCAGCGCGCCCGAGATCGGCGCGTCGAGCGCGCCGAGCCAGGCGAGCGCGGGCGACTGCGCGGCAAGGTCGCGCGCCGATACATCTGCGACGCGCATCGACACCCTGGACGGGCGCGGTCGGCATTCGATTGGTGTCTCGCCCCCGGCGACGCCGGTGTCGAAGCCCGCACGGCGTGGTGCTACGGGGATCTCGGGGCCGCGATTGCGCTGGTCCGCGCCGCGGCGGCCCTGCAGGACGATCGATGGTTGGAACGCGGGGTGGCGCTCGCCCGAGCGTCGGCTTCACGGCCGCACGACGCGTGTGGCGTGCAGGACGCCGGCTTGTGTCACGGCGCCGCGGGTCTCGGACACTTCCTCAATCGACTGTACCAAGCGACCGGTGACGTGGTCGTCGGCGACGGAGCTCGGCGCTGGTTTCGAGACACGCTGCAGCGGCGCAACTCCGAGTATCTCGCCGGTTTTCCGTCCTACACGCACGGTGCGATGCCGGGGAGGCCGGCGGGATGGGCATCGGACCCGAGCATCCTCACCGGTGCCGCCGGTGTCGGGCTCGCGCTGATGTCGGCCGTGGGCGCCTGCCCGGGCTGGGATCAGTGCTTGCTCACCGATCTGCCGCCGACTTCGAGACGCGCCGCCGAAGTCGGGACGACCACGCATCCCACCTCGAGCGGCCGGGGCTGATCTCGACCTTCCTCGACCCTCGGCGCCGTCGCTGTACGCGCCGACTTCTGCGTCATCGGGCGGTGGCGCGTCGCCAAGGATCCAAGTGCGGGGCATGGAAACGACGTGGCCAATCTTCATCTTCGGACCGGCCCGTTCCGGGACCACGCTGCTGCGCGTGCTGCTGCACGGCCATCCGAGACTCGTCGGTCTGGACGAGCTGAACTTCACGACGTTCATCGTCCGGGCGTATCAGCAGGCGCTCGCCACTGGACCGGAGTTGTGGAGCATCCCGGGCGTGGACGCCGAGCACCTGCGTCGGCTGGTGCGGGCGGCGCACCGCGGGCCGCGGGATGCGATCGCCGCTGCGGCCGGTAAGCCGCGTTGGGTCGACAATACCCACACCACCAACGACCGACTCGTCGAGGTCCTCGACGACCTGTACGAGGGGCGATGCGTCTACCTGTTGATGCGCCGCCATCCCGGCGACATCGTCGCTTCGAGGATCGAACGCTGGCGCGAAGACGATCCCACGTTGCACACCACGGAGCTCGCCGGGATCGCGGCGGCCCACGCCGAGATGAAGACCCAGATCCCCGAGCGGGTGCACGAGGTGCGCTACGAGGATCTGGTCGCGGACGCCGACCGCGTCATGGCCGGTGTGCTCGAGTTCCTCGGGGAGTCCACCGATGACTACTGCGCGAGTGCGGCGCTGCGGGCCGGGGCACGAGGCGTGCGGGTCGGCGATCACAAGATCGGGCGCCGGCCCGTGGTCGAGGGCACCTCGGTCGGTCGCTGGCAGACGGACCTGCCGCGCGAGTGGGTCGCTCGCCTGAGGGCGGACGTGGCCTTCGGTCGGTGCGCGGAAATCTGGGAGTACGTCGCGTAGCTCGCCACGTGTCGTCATCGGGCGCGCGGAACAGCGCAATGGGGTCACCATGAAGAAGAAGAAACTCACCTTCCGCAAGGAAACACTTCGTGCGCTCGAAGGCGGACCTCTCGAGGGGGTCGCCGGCGGGATGATCATCATCAAGAAGCCGGCTCCGACGCCGCAATGCGTCACGGTACCGTGCACGTCCACCTCCAACTGTCCGCCGACCGGCGACAGTGTGTACGACTGCACGTACTTGTGCACCGTCTGCGAACCCGTGCACCTCCCGTGACCCGGTAGCGCGGCGATGTCGACCCGACCCATCCCGGCGGACAAGCAGCACCGACTGCTGACCGCGGCCTCGGCCCTCGCGGGGGCGCGCGACCCGGCGGAGGCCTCCGCCGAGCTGTGCGCCACGGTGTTCGACGTCGTCCATTGCGCGCGCGTCTACTGCTTGTTCCACGACGCGGGCGACGGCTCCCTGTGGTCGGAGGCGCCTGACCACAGGGAGTGTGTCGTCGCCGGGATCGTCGAGGAGGCGATCACCAAGCGGGAGGCCATCGTCGTGCTTCGCGCCTCGAGCCATCCACAGTACGTTCGGGAGGTCGACGACCCCCTCGGGGTCGGCGACGAGCGCCTGCTCGTCCAACCCATCGTCGACTCGGGCGGGGGCGTCCACGCCGTGCTGATCGCCGTTCGCCCGGCGGCCAAGGCGGGGTTCGGATTCGCGGCCCGGGCCACGATGCACGAGCTCGCGCGGTACGTCGCGCCCATGCTCGAGCACCTCGCTCACGTCGTCGACGCCGACATCGGCGACGACCCATCGCACAGCATCTTCCGTCGCGAGGCGCTCGACGAGTACGGTGGCAGGGCGCGGCGCGGGGACGTCGTCCGGATCACGCCGAACTGGATCACACCGGTGTCGGGGCTGATCGCGGTGTTCGTCGTCGCCGTCGTGGCCTTCTTCGCGCTCGGCAGCGTGCACCGCTACAGCACCGGGGTTGGTGTGCTCCGGGCGACAAACCGGATCTCGATCGTGCCGCGCGAGGCCGGGACACTGGCGACGCTCGTCGTCGGACCGGGTACGCACGTCGAGCAGGGGGATGTCCTCGCCCGCCTCGACGACGCCGACGTCCGTGCCGAGGTCGAGCGGGTCGAGGCGCAGTTCCTCGCCGAGCTGCGGATCCGGATGCGCAATCCGACCTCCGCCGGAAGCGGTCAGTCGATCGCGACGTTGCGGGCCCTGCTCGAAGAAGCCCGCGCCCGGGTGCGCGCCCGGGAGATCCGCGCCCCGGCGACCGGCACCGTGATCGACGTGCGCAGCAGCGAGGGCCAGCCGATCCGGCCCGGGGACGTGGTGCTGACGATGAGCACCTCCGAGCCGCGCATGGAGCTCGTCGCGCTGCTGCCGGGGGACGACCGGCCACAGATCGCGCCCGGCATGGTCGCGCGGTTCCAGATCCCCGGCTATCGGCACGAGCCGCTGTGGTGCCGGATCGCATCGGTCAGCCACGCGGTGGTCGGTCCCGCGGAGGCGGCACGCCAGCTCGGCCCGGAGGTCGGCGACGTGGTGGCGCCGAGCGGTCCCAGCATCATCGTTCGAGCCACCGTGCCCGCGTCGACCTTCGTCGACGGCACGCAAGAGCTCGCCTTCCACGACGGCATGTACGGCACCGTCGAGGTACGACTCGAGCGCGAGTCACTGGCCGAAGCGGTGTTTCCGGGCGTAGCGGAGGCGTTGCGATGAGGGGGGATCCGTTTCGGATCGAGCGCCCACGACTGTGGCGCGCCGTGGCGCGCTTGGGCTGGTCTCGGGCCCGACGCATCCCGTTCGTCAAGCAGCTCGAGATCGCCGACTGCGGCGCCGCGTGCCTGGCGATGGTCTTGGGGCGCCACGGCCGACACGTCGCTCTTCGCGATCTGCGGGAAAAGCTCGGCACGGGTACGAGCGGGACGACGGCCACGCAGCTGATCGAGGTGGCACGTGTGCACGGTCTTCGTGGCCGTGGCGTCAGTCTCGACGTCGAGGCGATGAAGTTCCTGCCGCCCGGGTCGATTCTGCACTGGGGCTTTCGACACTTCATCGTCTTCGAACGGATCCGGGGCTCGGTGGTCGAGGTGCTCGACCCCGCCGTGGGCCGCCGACGGATCCCACTGGATCAGTTCCGTCGCTCGTTCACCGGCGTGGCGTTGGTGTTCGAGCGCACCGACGATTTCGTGCCGACGGCGGCGGGACGCGGGCGGCTGCTCGACTACTACCGGCCGCTGTTTTCCCAGTACGGCCTCGTGGGCCGCGTCATGCTGCTGTCGGGAGGGTTGCGGTTGTTCGCCCTCGCGGTTCCGCTGTTGACGGCGGCGGTGGTCGATCGCGTGGTGCCGCGGGGGGACCAGCACCTGCTGGTGATCATCGCCGCGGGGCTGGGCAGCCTGCTCGCCTTTCAGTTCCTGTCGACCCTGGTGCGCGCTCACCTGCTGCTGCAGCTTCGGACCAACCTCGACACGAAGATGACCATCGGCTTCGTCGAGTACCTGGTCGGTCTTCCGTATGCCTACTTCCAGCGCCGGACCGCGGGCGACCTCATCGCGCGGGTCGGTAGCAACGGCGTGCTCCGGCAGACGCTGACCTCCGCGACGATGTCGACGTCGCTCGACGGCCTGTTCGCGGTGGTCTACCTGGTGCTGATCGTCTTCATCCACGCCAAGATCGCCGCCATCACCCTGGCGGTCGGGCTGGCCCAGACGGCGGTGTTCGTCGCGGGGCGGCACCGCATCACCCAACTCGTGCGCGAGAGCCTGGAGGTCGGTGCGCGATCGCAAAACGAGCTCGTGCAGATGCTCGCGGGGATGGAGACGCTCAAGCTCGCCGGCGTCGAGCGGCGTGCCGTCGATCGCTGGGTGGAGTTGTTCGTCGACGGCCTCAACATCTCTCTGCGCCAGGGGCGGTTGTCGGCGGTCCTCAGCGGCGTCGGAGGCCTGATCCGCTCGGCGGCGCCCGTCATTCTCCTCAGCTATGGCGCCATCGCGGTGATGCGCGGGGAGCTGTCGCTGGGAACGATGCTGGCCGTCAACGCCCTGGCTGCCGGTTTCCTGGGGCCTCTGTCCGCCCTCGTCGACGTCGCGTTCTCTCTCCAAGAGCTCACGGGCCACGTCGAGCGCATCGACGACGTGCTGGGCGAGACGCCCGAGCAGGATGGCAAAGGCCGTCGTCCCGCCACGCTGTCGGGCTTGGTCGAGGTCGACGACGTGTCCTTCCGGTACGGCGAAGACGGACCCCTCGTGCTTCAGCACATCGACCTGCGGATCGAGCCGGGGCAGACCCTCGCGATCGTGGGCCGTTCGGGCTGTGGGAAGTCGACGCTCGCGAGCCTGCTCCTCGGGATCCACCAGCCCACGCACGGACGCATCCTCTACGACGGTGTGGACCTTCAGGAGCTCGATCACGCCGAGATCCGCAGGCAGGTCGGCACCGTGCCGCAGCACCCGTTCATCTTTGGTCGCTCCATCCGGGACAACATCGCGCTGGACGTCGACGAGACCGCGCTGTTCGTGGTGGCGGAGGCCGCTCGCCGGGCCTGCATCCACGAAGACATCGCGGCGATGCCGATGGGGTACGAGACCATGGTCGCCGATGGCGGAGCATCGCTGTCCGGGGGGCAGCGCCAGCGCCTCGCGATCGCGCGGGCACTGGTGAAGGCGCCGCCGTTGCTGGTGCTCGACGAGTCGACGAGCTCGGTCGACAACGCCACGGAGAAGGCGATCATGGACAACCTCGCGGAGCTGCACTGTGCCCGCGTCGTGATCGCGCACCGCCTCAGCACCGTGGCGACGGCGGACCGAATCGTCGTGCTCGAGGGCGGGCGCGTCACGGAGACGGGAACGCATGCGGACCTGATGCGCCGCCGTGGCGCGTACTACGAGCTGGTCGCGGCCCAGATGAGCGAGCTCCCTGCCGGTCACGGAGTTGGCGATGCGCGCTAGCGTCGTGCTCATCGCGGGGTGGGTGCTGGGCTGTAGTGCACCGCCGGACGAGGTTGCCGGCGATCCCGACATGGCCGCGCCCGCCGCCTCGTCCGTGGCGCGGTCCACGGTGCCGGTGCGTCAAGCTGGGGTGGTCGTCAGCGATCAGGAGGTCGACGTGGCGGCGCCCGGTGCTGCTCGGGTGGCCGAGGTCACCGTGCAGGTCGGCGACACCGTCGTTGCCGGCGACGTCGTCGCTCGACTCGACACGTCGGCGGCGCAGGCCGAGCTCGACGTTGCGCGCGCCGAGCTCGCCGGCCTGCGGATCGAGCGTGAGGCCGAGGCCGCCGACGCCCAAGCGCTCGACGACGAGCTGGGCAGGACGCGCGAGCTACGAGAGCAAGGCATCGTCGCGCGCCACGAGGTCACCGACGCGCGGCGCGACCGCGACCGGGCCCGGGCCAGCGTCAAGCGGGTGGTCGCACGGATCGCCGGGGTCGAGGCGCACGTGCGGCATCTGGAAGGCGTCGTCGCCGCGCACGAGCTCACCGCACCGGACGACGGGGTGGTCGCGGCCGTTCCCGCGGTGGTGGGGGACCTCGCGGGCCCGACGACCACGGTGGTTCGGCTGCTCAGCCTCGGGAAAATGCGCGTTCGCTTCGCCGTGGAGCCGGAGAATCGTCAACGATGGCCGCTCGGACAGCGGGTGGTCGTGCGGCCCGATCACCCGGGAGCCGGTCCCCGATCCCTCGACGCCGAAGTGGTCGCGGTGGCTCCACAGATCGATCCCGCCGCGCATCTGTTGTTCGTGGATGCACGCTTGCTCGATCCCACCGTGACGCTGCCCGACGGACTGTCCGTGTGGGTATCGCCGAGCCCCATCGGAGACGGCCATGGCCAAGTGCAACGATGACGCTTCCCCCGGCCGGATGCACATGGGCAGCTTCGTGGTCCGCACGCCGTTGTTTGCCGCCACGATGCTGTGCGAGCTCGGGGCGGGGCTGTCCGCGGCCCGGGCCTTTGGCGAGGGTCGAGGCATCGTCGAGGCGATCGAGGCCGACCGGGCCAACGTTCGTCGTCGCCTCGATGCCTGGCTTCATCGACCCGTGGTCCGCGAAGCCCTGTACTTTGCCGCGCCGCGGTTGCTCGACGAAGTGCCCGCCTGGCGACGCGACCCCGAGAGCAAGATCGGTCGGGGTGTCGAGCGTTCCCTCGTTCGCTACTTCACCCGGGCGAGCAACCGATGCACGCCCTTCGGTCTCTTCTCCGGCGTCAGCGTGGGGACGGTCGGCCCAGCGTGTCAGGGGCAGCTCGGCGCCGAGGTAGGCCGCCGCGTGGTGCTGGACACCGATCTGCTGCTGTCGCTGGCCGGTGAGCTGTCGGGCGATCCGGACGTGTGGTCTCGGACGCGGTTGTTCACCAACACGACGCTCTCGGAGATCGGCGAGTCGTTTCGCTACGTCGAGGTACGGCAGACGGGGAGGGGACGGGCGCACGATCTCGCGAGCACCGAGATGACCGAGCCGCTTCAGCGCATCGTCGAACGAGCGCGCCACGGCGCGTTGCCGTCCGAGCTCGTCGATGTCGTCCGCGATCTGGTCCCGGACGTCGAAGAGGACGAGGCCCTGGACTACGTCCGGGAGCTTCACGCCAACGACGTCCTGCGTTCCGAGTTGCTCGTCGAGGTGACGGGTCGACCGCCGACCACGGCCATGATCGAGACCTTGCGCCAGGCGGGCAGCCCCGTGGCCGACACGTTGGCGGGGGTCGAGGATCGCCTGCGCGCGTTGGATGCCACCGCGCCGGGCGTCGACGTGGGCGTGTACGAAGACGTGCGGCGCGAGCTGGATGGGATCGCTCGCCTGCCGGTCAAGCACATCCTCCACGCGCAGATGCACCGAACGCCGATCGCCATCGAGCTCGAGCGCGCGGTGGTCGAGGAGGTCGTGCGTACCATCGACGTGCTTCGTGCGATCGCGTCGCCGCCAGATCCGATGACGGACTTCTGCACCCGCTTTGCGGAGCGCTACGGAGAGGGGAGCTGGCAGCCGTTGCCCGCGGTTCTCGACGACGAGGTCGGGATCGGTTTCGGAAACCAGGGCGCCGAGCCGACCGCGTTGCTCGCCGGCTTGCCCATGCAGCGAAGGGCCACATCGAGCACGCGGGCCGGATCGATCGAGATCCCGGCGGTGGCGGCGAGAATCTGGGCGCGGGCGGTGGAGTCGGGCGCGTACGAGGTGGCGGTGTCGCACGACGAGCTGCGAGACTGGGGCGTCATCGCGCAGGCGCCGGACCTCGAGCTCCCCGTGTCATTCTCGGCCGTGTTCAGCCTCGGTCGTCGCGACGACGGTGGTGACCCGGAGGTTGTACTGCGCGGGGCCCAAGGCCCGTCCGGCGTCGCCAGCATGGGCCGGTTCGCCCACGCCCACGCCGGGGTCGACGCGGTCGTCCGCGAGCACGTCGCCGCCGAGCAGCGAGACGTCGACGCCGTCTTCGCGGAGGTCGTGCATCTACCGCGACAGCGCCTGGGCAACGTCATCGTGCGGCCGCTCTTTCGCGAGTACGAGATTCCCTGTCTGGGCCGGAGCGGAGCGCCGGCCGACCGCCAGATCCATCTCGACGATCTTCGGGTCACCGTCGTCCGGGGCGAGGTCGTCTTGTGGTCGGCGCGGTTGGACAAGCGCGTGATCCCCCGGCTCGCGTCGGCGCACAACTCGACGCTGTCACCCGTCGTCGCCTATCGATTCCTGTGCGCGCTGCAGCGGCACGCCGTCAACATGTCCACCGCCTGGACTTGGGGTGGCATCGAACGCGTCGCGAGCTTCTTGCCCCGTGTCCGACTCGGCGACGTCGTCGTGGCCGGTGCCCGGTGGTGCATGCACAAAGGCAAGCTCACCGAGCTGCGCGGCGCCAAGACCCCCCAGGCCCGCTTCTGCGCCGCACAACGGCTGCGCCAGCAGGCCCGGCTACCGCGCTACCTCCAGTACGGCGAGTCCGACGTGCAGATGGTCGTGGATCTCGACAATCCGTTGAGCATCGACGGGCTCGTCCACCACCTCGCGCGGTCGACGAGCGGTGTCGTGTTCACGGAGGCCTATCCTCGGCCCGACCGGCACTATCTCGTCGGCGAGGGCGGGTGCTTCGCCTCGGAGTACTGCGTCCCGATCGTGCGGCGACCGACCCCGACGCCCAGACGCAAGACCGTCTCGCCTCGACCATGGACCCCAGGCCCACTCGCCCATCGCCTCGAGCCCGGCTCGGAATGGCTGTACCTGAAGGTCTACGGTGGACGTGCGGCATGCGAGGCGCACCTGCTGCAGGAGCTTGCACCGGCGCTGGCCGAGCTCGAGGCGTCCGGTGCGATCGATCGCTGGTTCTTCGTGCGCTACGCCGATCCGCAGTGGCATCTGCGCGTGCGCATCCACGGCGAGCCCGGCGTGATCTGGGGCGAACCCCGCGCGCGAATGCTGGAGCTGGCAACCCGGCGTCGAGCATCGGGGGGCCTGTGGAAGTGCGAAGTGGCGGCGTACGAACGAGAGGTCTCGCGCTACGGCGGGCCGGCCGCGATCGAGTTGGTCGAGCGGCTCTTTCACGCCGACAGTGTCGCCGTGGTGGACATGCTGCGCGCTTGCGAGGGCGAAGGTGATGTGCGGTGGCACGCGACCTTGCTGGGCATGGATCGTCTGCTCGCGGACCTGGGGCAGCCAGCGGCCGAGCGCGAGCAGGCCGTCACCGAGATCGGTGCGGCGTACCTCAAGCAATTCGATCCGACCGGCAGGGTCGGTCCCGTGCTGTCGCATCGGTATCGGGATCAGCGAGCGACGATCGAGCAGCTGCTGGCTGACGGAGGGCTCGCCGCGGTGCGTGACGCCCTGCAAGTCCGCAGTGAGGCGGTCGTCGACACGATCGCGCAGTTGCGTCGGCGCGAGCGGTCCGGAGCACTCGATCGGCCCCTGTTCGAAGTGTCGCAGAGCCTGCTGCACATGCACGCCAATCGGATGTTCCGTGCCGCCGCCAACGAGCAAGAGTGCGTCCTGTACGAGTACCTGCGGCGAACCTATCGCTCCGCGATCGCCCGAGCCCGGCGGTCGCACGGACACGGAGCGGCTCGTGTCGCCATTGCCGCCGAGAGGAGTCTTCGATGAACACCTTCAACCTTCACCCCCACGAATTTCCCTCCGACGGGCTCCTGGCCGTGATCTTCCACCACTTTCGGGATGTGGGCTTTGAGCCGGGCGCGTGCCAGGCCGTGCTCGAGTCGATCGTGCAGCGAGAGGGGTTGCACCGGTTCTTCGATCCCGCCGCCATCGCCACCGGGGGCTACTTTGCGACCGACGCCCTGTGGTTCGACACGTTCGATCTCGACCGGTGGCGCTTTGCGGCGACCTACGATCGTCGTTGGATCGAAGTCGAGACGGATGCCGAGGGCGCCGGCGACTTCGGACAGCTCGTGTTCGCCTGGGCCAGCGGAGATCCCGATTTTCGCGAGATGTGGACCTCGGTCCTCCCTGATCTAGCCGTGCCGGCACCGGCGGCGAGCGACGTCAGCCACGGACACTGGGCGCGATTGGACGGACCCGGGATCGTCCGCCGGGAGCACGCGAGCCTGCTCATCGACAGCGGCACGACGCGCATCATCGTCGACCCGCAGGGCCTGGAGCGCACGTGGACGACCGACGAGGGGCGGTACCCGGCGGATGCATCGGCGCTGGGCGTCGATGCGATCTGCTTGACGCATTCCCACAGCGACCACTTCTCGCTGACTTCCATGATCGGGTGCGCTCGCGAGGGAACGCGCGTGTTCGTACCCCCGGTCGCGCGTCCGAATCTGCTGTGTCCCGATGTGCGGCGGTGTTGCGACATCGTCGGCCTCGACGTCGCCGCGCCGCGGTGGGGCGAGGTGTTCACGGTGGGGGACATCGAGGTCGAGGTCCTGCCCTTCTATGGAGAGCAGCCCACCCGGGATGCCCGGACGACCGCGCCCGGCCTTCGCAACTGGGGGAGCTGCTTTCGGTTCGACACGCCTTCGTTCTCCGCCGTCGTGCTCGTCGACAGCGGAATCGACCCGGAAGGCTCGGTGTTCGAGAGCCTGCGGCGGTCGGTGGAACGGAAGGGCCCGGTCGACGTGCTGCTGAGCTGCTGCGCCGCGTTCCCCGAGGTGATCAACGCGGGCTTGCGCAGCTACTTGTTCACGCAGCCCTTCGACGCGATCGCCCGGACTCATGCCTCGCGTCGGCACGGCCGGCCTTCGCCGGCGATCACCTTCGGCCCGGAGGGGGTCGCGCGTGCCTGCGATGCCGCCCAGGCGCGATCGTTCATGCCCTACGCCCATGGGTTCGCCGGGCTGGGGGTCGCCCCGCAACGCGAGGCGATGGAGGTCGCGCGCGTGGAGGCAGCCTTGTCGGACGCCGGCGTCTCCACGCGGCTGGTCCGCTGGGTCCCTGGGGACACCGTGCAGCTGCAGCAGGGGGTGCTGACGGTGGACCACGCTCGGCCGTTACGCCGGCCCTCGCGCAGCCAGGCCGCCGCGGCGCTGGGCGCGAGCGCTTCCCGGTAGAGCTCGATGTCGCGCGGGCCGGGCCTATCGCGGTGGCGTCATCGGCGGTAGACCCAGGCCGACGTGACGAGGACCGAGGCGAGCGCACAGTGGCTGGCCAGCCGTCTGGCCCCCTGGTTTGCCGAGGCGGCGCGCGAGATGACGTGGCGGCGCACGCGGGATCCATGGGCGATCTGGGTGTCGGAGATCATGCTGCAGCAGACGCGCGTGGACACGGTCGAGCGCTACTACGCCGACTTCATGGCGCGCTTTCCCGACGTAGGGACGATGGCGGCCGCCGACGAGTCCGACGTGCTCGCGGCGTGGAGCGGGCTCGGCTACTACCGGCGTGCGCGACTGCTGCACCGCGGGGCGCGCTACGTCGCGACCGAGCTCGGCGGCGAGGTTCCCTCCGACCACGATGCGCTGCGGGCGATTCCCGGCGTCGGTCCGTACACGGCGGGCGCGATCGGATCGATCGCGTTCGACCAGCCGATCCCGCTCGTCGACGGCAACGTCGCGCGCGTGCTGTCGCGCCTGTTCGCGATCGACGACCCCAAGGACCAAGCCGCGACGGCCAAGCACCACTGGACGCGCGTCGCCGAGATCCTGCGGGCCGGTCAGCCGCGCGTGCTCGCCCAAGCCCTGATGGAGCTCGGCGCCACGGTCTGCACGCCGAGGAATCCGACGTGCGAGGCGTGTCCGGTGCGCGCGCGATGCCGGGCGCGCGCGGAAGGCAGCACCGATCGCATTCCGGCCGTGAAGGTCCGCAAGGCCTCGCCCGTGGATCGGTGGATCGCGGTGAGCGTGACGTGGCGGGGCAAGCGGCTGTTCGTGCGGCGACCCGGCACGGGACTGCTCGCGGGCCTGTGGTGCTTGCCGCTGCTGCCGGCGGGGGACGACGCGGCGGCGATCGTGCGCGCGGCGTTCGGCGACGACGTGCACCTCGACGGGGAGGTCGTCGGGCGCGTGCGGCACGTGTTCACGCACCGCGTGTGGGAGCTCGACGTGGTGGCGGCGCGCAGTCGACGGAAGGTCAGCGCGGGCGGGGATGTCGAGGCGTGGAGCGAGGATGTGCCCGAGGGGGGGATTCCTAAGCTGACGCGGAAGTTGCTCGGCGTGCTGTAGCGGCTCGGGCGGGGGCGGGCACGGCGGTCGCCTCAGGCGACCGTGTAGTGCGTACCCCGGCCCATGCCGTGGCGCTCGAGGTAGCCGTGCTTGACCAGCTGGCCCACGTGGAAGCGGAGCTTTCGGCGGCCGACGCCCGTCTCGTCCTCGAGGTCCTGCATCGTCGCCTCGCCCAGGCCCTCGATGAGCGGCACGAAGTAGGCGACCGCTTCCTCGAGGCTCATGCGCTCGTCGACGACGACCTTGGGCTTGCGCTTGGCCTTCGTCTTCGCCTTGGGCGTGGCGGTCGCCGCCTTCTTGGCCGTCGCCTTCTTGGCCGCCTTGGCGGCGGGGCTCTTTTTGGCCGCGGACTTCTTCGCCGTGGTCTTCTTCGTCGCGGTCTTCTTCGTCGCGACCTTCCTCTTGGCCGGGGCGACGTCGACGACCTCGTCCTCGTCGACCTCGTCCTCGTCGACCGCGTCCTCGTCGACCGCGTCGGTGGCGAGCGGCCGTGCGTTGGTCGAGCCCTTCGCGGTCAGCAGCGCGCCGGCGAGGTCGGCCAGCGACAGCTCGCCCAGCGGTCCGGCCCAACCCAGCGACGCCGCAGCGTCGTAGATCTCGCCGACGGTGTGCGAGTCGTCGATGTCGTCGCGCAACGCGTCGAGCACGGCGCGACGCTGCTCGATCATCAGCCGCCGGCCCACGCGATCTTCGAATCCTGCGGAGGTGTCCGCCACGGCGCGGGACCCTATCAAAAGCCCGCGCGGATGCACGTCCCGCGACCGCGCGTGTGGTCGTGGCGACCCGTGTGGATCCGCTCCGCGCGGATTCAATTCTCAGATACCCGACATTTGGTGCCGCGCCGCTACTGGAACGGCAGGCTCGGCACCATCGGCGCGTCGCCGTCCTCGCCGCTCTCTTCGTCCTCGGCCTGGCCGGGGATCTCCATGTAGCCCTCGATGGGCGACTTGCGCCGACCCACGATGCGCCCCGCGGTCACGTCGACCGGGATCGGCTCGACGAGCTCGTACTTGTAGCCGCGCGTGTCGAGCTGCATGTGGTAGCGCTTCTCCTCGTAGTCGATGAAGCGACCGACTCCGGCGGGCTGCTGACCCTCGCGCTTGAAATCGCGGTGGCGCAGCACGAAGGAGAACAACCGGACCGCGTCCATGTTGTAGAGGCGGTGGCAGCCGTGGCTGAAGCGGCGCAGGATCGACATGTAGTCGACGCTGCCGTGCGTCCGGATGCCGTTGTCGAAGTACTTGATCTCGCCGTCCTTCGCCTCGACCGGCTTGACGTGGTACGCGGCGACCAACCCGTAGGCGGACTTGTAGCCCGGTCCGGTCTCGGCGTAGTTGACGTCCTTTTTGAACTTGCCCTTGCGCCAATAGCCCTTGATGAGCTCGGCGGCCGGGGTCGACGGCGGCGGAATCCACACCGGCGCGGCGACGATGTCCTTCCAGATCCGCTCGCCCACGTCGGAGTTCTTGTACTTGAGCATCGTCTCGCCCTCGTGCGTCTCGGTGCGCCACGAGCCGATCGTGGTGCGCCAGTGCACGAGGGGAATCTTCTGCCCGTTGTAGTGGACGTACAGCGTCAGGTGCGGGAACCGCTGCCGCGGCTGGCCCTTCTTGTTGCCCTCGGCGTCGTACGGAAAGTCGTACCAGACGTCGCCGCGATCGATGTGCGTCGACAGCTCCATGTTGCCCGCTCCATCGGAAGGGTAGTAGGGGGGCAGCGCCGGCAGCTTGACGGCGACGAGGAGATTGTCGAAGTCGCCCTTGCCCAGATCCGACAGCTTGGCCAGGGACGCCTTCGCGCTCTCGGGCGTCTTCATGTCCAGCGCCGTGGCGACGGCGTCGGTGTACTCGGTCACCAGGTCGCGCAGCTCGTGCTCGTTGCCCTCGGTGTCCTTGTACGTGAACTTGCCCTTCTTCCAGTCGCGCGCCGAACCGTCCTCGAGGATGCCGACCGACGTGGTCACGCGCTCGGCGAGCACCCGTAGCAGCCGCTGGTGGATCGCCGCGTCGGGCATCGTCGCGAGCATGTCGAGGTTGTCGCGCTTGAAGTGACCCCAACCCATCAGGTCGTGCTTGCGCTCGAAGTTCGCGAGCGCGTGCGTGGTGGCGGAGTCGTAGACGCCCTCGTCGTACTTGCCCTTGCCGTCGGCGTTGTTGAACAGCCGCTCGCAGCGGAAGCGTCGCTGCGCGTGGTCGATCACGTTGACCTCGGCCGCGAACTCGCGCCACTGCTTGTAGGCGGCCTTGGTCTTCGGGTCCGTCTTGGCGGCTTCGAGATCGGCGGGGACGTCGATGTCGAGCTTGGCCTTGCGCATCTTCGTGGCCAGCTGCGCCTTGTACCAGCGGGCCTTCTTGACGCGCTTGCTCTGGCCGCCCTTGGTGAAGGCGATCGTGCCGTCGAACTCGGTGAACACCGTGGGGTCGAAACCGGCCTCGGTCAGGCACGGCACGATCTCGGCGTCGGTCGAGTCCCACTCGTCCTTGACGACCGACAGCGCCGGCGGGATCCCGTACAGCTCGAGGTAGTTGTGCTCGTGCGGCTCGAGCGTGTCGCCCCACATGTCGACCTCGTCGTTGGCCAGGCCGATGTAGCGGGTGCGGTAGTTGTTGTCGCTCTTGTCGTCGACCCCGGCGGTCTTGTCCGAGAAGATGTAGGGCACCCAGTCGTCGGACAGGTCGACGATCGCGTAACCGCGCGCCTCGGCCTCGCCGATGTTCATCTTCTTGGGCTCGGATCCTGCTGGGCCGTCGAAGACCCATGCGTGGCCGGCCGGATGCTCACGGAAGCTGTTTTTGGTGATCGGCCCCAGCTCGATGGCGGAGGCCACGTCGTCGGGCTTGGGCGCGGGATCGTCGGACGCCTCGGCGTCCTCGGCCGGGGCCGGCTCGTCGCCGTTCTTGGTCGCGGACGAGCAGCCGGACGGAGTCGCCAGCGCCAGCGCCAGCAGGCCGGACACGGCCGGTGCGAGGCGGCGACGCCAGGGGCGCCGCTGCCCCGTTTGCCGCATCCAAATCCCGAGTCCACCCGTGCGCATCATCCGTGTCGATCCTAGCTTGCGAGCCCGTTACGCGCCAAAGGGAGGCCGGATTCCGACAGGTCGGATCCTTTACATCGCTCCGCTTACGTGCCACCGTTTCGCCGTCAGATGCGATCTGTCAACGTGCTTCGCTTTCTTGCGCTCAACGGCGTGGCGATCGGCTTGGGCGCCTCCGTGGCGACCTCGTGCATCGGCGTCAACTATCCGACCGTCGCGTTCCGCTGCAATCCGCGCCAGCAGGACAACTGCCCGGATACGCACTTTTGCTGCTCGGACGATCCCGCCGCCGAAGGTGGCGCCTTGCCGGCCTTCGAGGGCAAGGGCATCAACGGCGGGGTTCCGTTCTTCTCCGGCCCGAACAACGCCCTGGGTACATCGGGCTTGTGCGTGAACCGGGACGACATCCCGTTCGGTTCCGGGCTCCAGGAGCCCTCCGCGGCCAACTGCCCGATCCCGTGCAATCCCACCTGGGACTCCGGTGACATCACGGCGGTGTGCGGCGACGGTCGCGTGTGCTGCCAGACGGTACAGCTGCAGGCGGCCGACTGCGTGATCGATCCCGTCGACGGCACGTACCGGCCGGTGACCGGCAACGACATCGGCGAGCGTTACGACAACGACCAGGTGATCACGAGCTGGTCCAACGGCGAGCACGCGACCCACCAGGACCCCGGCGGCTTCGGCTGCATGGGCTTTGCCGGCAACCCGCCCGCCAACGAGCTCAACGCCAACCCGGTCTGGCAGGACTGCGTGTCGAACCTGACCGTCGCCAACCAGCGTGGCTTCTGCATGGCGCTCGGCGCCGGCCAGAGCTGCCCCGTGCAGCAGCCGGGCTACGTCGACGCTTGCACCACCCTCAACGGGGGCGGGGCCGCGGTTCCGCCCGCCTGACGGCGGGCAACGCGCATTTTCGGCCGCGCCCCCGGCGATCCCGTCGCCGTGGCGCGGCCTTCGAGTTGGTTGCGTTGAACGCGCATTTTCGGCGGGATCCGAGAAAAGTCGGACGGTTGCCGCCGAGCGGGTAGGCTCCGCGCGACCGTGGAACGGGGTCCTCGCGCAAGTCGCGTGTAGCCTGCCCCGCGGACATCCATTACATTCGGTCGCCGTTCGTCCCGACCGCGCAAGATGCGCGAGCGGACGGCGATTTCAGAGGGACATTCATGGCCAAGACCTCGGCCAGCGCCAAGCCCAAACCCACCGCTTCGAAAACCCGCGCCAAGAAGGCGGGGGCGTCCACGTCCAAGAAGAAGGCGGGCGCCAAGAAGTCGGCCAAGTCGGCCAAGAAGCCGACGGCCAAGAAGACGACCGCGGCGGCCGCCAAGGCGGAGACGTCGGCGACGAAGAAGACCGCGGCCAAGAAGACGCCGCGTGCGTCGGCGAAGGCCAAGGGCGCGACCGGAGGCGGCGACGGCCGCCAGCTCGTCATCGTCGAGAGCCCCGCGAAGGCCAAGACGATCAACAAGTACCTCGGCGACGACTTCGTCGTGCAGGCGTCGGTCGGCCACATCCGCGACCTGCCGACCAAGGCGCCCAAGGGCACCAAGCAGCCCGTGCCCGGGGTCGACCTCGACAACGACTTTTCGCCCACGTACGTGGTGCTGCCCGGCAAGGCCAAGACGGTGGCCGAGCTCAAGCGCGTCGCCAAGAAGGCCAAGGACGTCTGGTTCGCGACCGACCTCGACCGCGAGGGAGAGGCGATCGCCTGGCACCTCGCGCAGGAGCTCGGCGTGCCCACCAAGGACGCCAAGCGCGTGGTCTTCAACGCGATCACCAAGTCCGAGGTGCAGCGCGCGTTCGCCAATCCGCACCCGATCGACGAGGCGAAGGTCAACGCCCAGCAGGCCCGCCGGATCCTCGATCGGATCGTCGGCTACCAGGCCTCGCCGCTTCTGTGGAAGAAGGTCGCGCGCGGGCTGTCGGCCGGGCGCGTGCAATCGGTCGCCGTCCGCCTGGTGGTCGAGCGCGAGCGGGAGATCGACGCGTTCGTTCCCGACGAATCCTGGAAGGTCAGCGTCCGACTCGCCCTCGATCCCAAGGATGCCGGCAAGCTCGGCAATGCCTGGGCCAAGCTGCGGGCGACCGTGGACGACAAGGGCAAGGGCCCCACGGTCAAGCAGCGCAACGCGTGGCTGGCCGAGCACAACGCGCTGCGCGCGGAGCTGGTCGAGGTCGCGGGCACGAAGTTCGCGCTCGGCTGCAAGGCCGATGCGCCGCGGGACCTGTCGGCCGAGATCACCGAGGTCGCCAAGGCGGTCGGCATGCTCGACGTGCAGGTCGAGACGGTCCAAGACCCGGCGGGCAAGGGCCCGGCGAAGTACCGCCGCACGGTGACCGGTCGGGTGGATCCGGCGGCGCGCTACGTCGTCGATGCGATCGAGACGCGCCGCACGACGAGCCGTCCGCCGCCGCCGTTCATCACCTCGAGCCTGCAGATCGCGGCGTCGACCTTCCTCGGGTTCGGCGCGCAGCGGACGATGCGGGTCGCCCAGTCGCTGTACGAAGGCGTCAATGTTCCCGGCGAGGGACAGGTCGGCCTCATCACGTACATGCGTACCGACTCCACCAACATCGCCCCGGAGGCACTCGCGGAGGCGCGGACCTTCATCGGTGCGCTCGGCGACGCCTACTTGCCCGAAGAGCCCAACGTCTACTCGTCCAAGCAGGACGCGCAGGAGGCTCACGAGGCGATCCGACCCACGTCGGTCATGCGCCGTCCCGAGGACATCGCGGACGCCCTGACCGCCGACCAGCTCAAGCTGTACGATCTCATCTGGAAGCGCTTCGTGTCCGGCCAGATGACGCCGGCCAAGTGGGACGCGACGTCGGTGACGCTGCGGCGCTCGGACGAGGACACGGGGGCCACGCTGCGCTCGACCGGGCGCGTGCTCGCGTTCGACGGCTTCTACCGCGTGGCGGGGGTGCCCACCGCCTCCGACGAGCAGACGCTTCCCGAGCTCGCCGAGGGCCACGTCTCCGCGCCGTTCGCCGTGCATCCCGAGCAGAAGTTCTCGAGCCCGCCGCCGCGGTACACCGAGGCTTCGCTCGTCAAGACGCTCGAGGCCGAGGGGATCGGGCGACCGTCGACCTACGCGTCGATCATCTCGGTGATCCAAAACCGCAAGTACGTCGAGCAGCTCGACCGGCGCTTTTACGCCACCGACCTCGGCGAGGTCGTGACCGACAAGCTGATGGAGGCGTTCCCGGAGCTGATGGACCTCGGGTACACGCGCCAGATGGAGGCGGAGCTCGACCAGATCGAAGGCAACGGCCGCGACTGGGTGGCGATGCTGCGCGCGTTCTACGGCCCGTTCGTCGAGGCGCTCGACGTCGCCCACGAGTCGATGACCCACGCCAAGGCCGAGACGCAGCCGGCGATCTACAAGTGTCCCAAGTGCGGCTCGCGGACCGAGTACCGCTTCGGACGCAACGGCCGCTTCCTGTCGTGCACCGCGTACCCCGAGTGCGACTACTCGTCGCCGATCGACCGCGACGGCAACCCCGTGCTGCCGGAGAAGGTCGACCTGCAGTGCCCCGAAGACGGCTCCGAGATGGAGCTGCGCACGGGACGGTTCGGCCCGTTCATCGCCTCGCTCAACTATCCGGCGGTGACCTACGTGGTCAACCTCGACAAGAAGGGCGGGATCAAATATCCCGTGCCGCCGCCGTACCTGACCGAGCTGCCGTGTCCCAAGTGCGAGGCGCCGCTGAACCTGCGCCGCGGCAAGCGGGGCCCGTGGCTGGGGTGCTCGACGTTCCCCAAGTGCCGCGGGCGCCTGGGTTGGAATGCCGTGGACGAGACCGTGCGTGACCGGCTCGAAAAAGAGCTCGAAAAGCACGAGAAACAGCACCCCGTCCCGGTCCTGCGCCGCCACAACGGCGAGGTCATCCCCGAGGGCACGCCGGTGCAGTCGCTGGTGATCCCCGGCGGTCTCGCGCAGCTCGAGATCCACCCGGACGCGCGCATTCCCGAGTCGGCGTAGCGCGGTACGTCAGTTCGGAGGCGGTGGCGGCGGCGGCATCCAGCTCGCGCCGTCGGGCGCACCGGCTTGCAGCCACGCGACGAGGCGGGCCTGGTCCTCGTCGGTGATGTTGGTGTCGCCGCTGGGCGTCATCACGTGGCACGGGAACGCCGGCGGCATCGTCAGGCCCACGTCGAGCGAGACGCGGCCGAGGATGTAGGCGGCGTTGGGTTGCCAGTCGGCGAGGGTGGCGAGCGGGTAGGGGTTGGCGATCGCGCTCTCGATGACCACGTCGCCGAAGTGGCACCCGCAGTTGCGCTCGATCGTGTCGCCGATGTCGGGCGGGATCTGACCGGGGCCCATGCCCTTGTCGACCATGCCGGGGGCGGACAGCACGATGTCGTCGATGCCGCACATCTGCAGCATCGCCATGCCGTCGTCGCTGTCCGGATCGTCGTCGGTCGACGCTTCGCTGGTCGCGTCGTCGTCGTCGTCGTCGTCGTCGTGCGCGCCCGTGCACTGCACGAGCCCGAGCGCCGCCCACACGATCGCGATGTGCCTGTAGCCCCCCGCCACGCCCTGCTGCGGACCGATCTTACGCTACTGCGGTGCCCACGTCGCCCCATCGGGGGCGTCGGCGTCCATCCAGTCGAGGAGGAGCATCTGGTCCTCGGGGGTGATGCTGACGAGCATCTCGCCGGTCGGCATGCAGGGAAACAGCGGGGGCATCGGGGTGGTGCCCATCGCCTGCTCGACCTTGGGTTGGATGGTCGTCAGCGCGCCCTGCCAGTCGGCGAGGGTGCCGAGCGCGAACGCGTTGGCGAGCGCCCCGGTCACCGCGGGGTCGATGTCGTCTTGGCTCGCGGCGAAGTGGCAGCCGCAGTTGGCCGCGATCGCTTCGCCGATGTCGGGTGGGATCTGGCCGGCGCCCATGCCGGCGTCGATGGTCAGCGGTGTGCCCGTCACCAGGTCGTCGATGCCGCAGCCCTGGCCGGCGGCGGTGCCCGTGTCGGTGGCGTCGCCGCCGTCGGTGACGTTGCCGCCCTCGCCGCTGGGGAGCTCGGCGCCGCCGATCCAGCCGATCAGAATCGCGCGGTCCACCGGATCCATCATGGTGCCCAGCGGCATCGCGCCGGACATCACCTGCAGGGCGATCTCGCTGTTGTCGACGTTGCCGATGTCCACGAGCGGCACCCCGGTCTTCGGCGACGGAGCCGACAGCGCCGCGAGCGAGCCGGTCGTCAGGTTCAGGCCGAGCGCCGGGCCCTGGTCGCTGTGGCATCCGCCGGCGAAGCCGCACGACTCCTCGAAGATCCGCTGGATCTCCGTGGGCACCTGCTGGTCGCCCCCGGTGTCGTCGAGCTTTTCCACCCCGCAGCCGGCCGCGGCCAGGCCACCCACCATCGATACGAGTACGGTTGCGATCCGGTTCACAGCGAGAACTGCCTTCCGAGGTTGAAGCCCAAGAAGAAGTTGAACTTGAGGAACGGGTTCTTGGAGTCGACGCCTTCGGTCTTGAAGGGATTGCCCGACTGACCGCCCGGGGCGGCGTTGTTGGTCGTGATCTCGCGGTTGTTGGTGAAGAACACCTGGAAGAAGTGCTTGGCGGTCTTGAGCGAGCCACCCAGCGACCACGAGCCGATCTTGGACCCGTTGGGGTCGGCGTCGCCGCCCCGGTAGTAAAAGACGTTGGGCGTGCCGCCGTCGGGTATCGGCAGGAAGTACTCCATGTCGATGCCCCACCGTTTCTTTTTGCCCAGCCACACGGTGGACGCCAGGCCCACGGTCATCGTGTCGCGCTTGTCCTTGACCGGGACGGGGCCGGCGTTGTCGTCGAAGTCGACGAGGGGCCTCGCTTCGTGGTCGGTCCGCAGGTGGTAGCCGAGCACGAGCATCGTGCTCCACCGATCGAACCACAGTCGCGACAGCATCGCCTGGAAGTCGCCGACGTAGCGGTTTTGGATGTCGAAGTCGCGCAGCAGCGAGAACGCCGCGAAGGCGCCGAAGCTGACGGGCATCCCGGCTTCTTGCCGCACCGGCACGTACTTGGTGCCGAGCTCCCACGTCTTGCGGGAGTTGGCGCGACGCAACTGCACGTCCCAGCCGTCGAGGATGCCGTAGGCCAGGCCCATCGCCATCGACACGCCGGCGTCCAGACCGAACGCGCCACGCTCGGTGCCGATGCGGCCGAAGCGGTGGTCGATCCGATACTGCAACGTGCGCTTGCCCAGCGTCGTCGTGGTGGGCAGCACGATCTGGGTCGTGCCGTGGAACGGGGCGCGCTGGCGGGCCGGCGGCGGGGTGACCGTGCCTCCGTCGGTGCCGCCGCCCTCGGTGCCGCCACCCGCTGCGCCGCCGGCGTCCGGCGGCAGGGCGGCGATCCAGTCGCGGACCGCCTGCAGCTCTTCGGCCGGCAACGCGTCTCCGCCCAGGGGCATGAGGTCGCCCTTGATGTCCGTGCCGGTCATCTTCTTGAGCAGGTAGCTCTTGTCCGGATCGCCGGGCACCACCATGGGCTCGCCGGTCACGTTGGACTTGATCTGGGCCAGGGAGGACAGCGGCACGCCCTCGAGCGCGACCCCCTCGGAGTCGTCGGAGGTCACCCCGCGCCCGTGGCACATCGTGCAGTCGTCGTCGAAGATCGCTTGGACCTTGGCTTCGAGCTCCGCGGGCCCGGCCGACGCGAGGGTGAGAGCGAACGTGACAGAGGCGATCACCGGCATGCTCGGGGGCGAGGATACAGCAGCGGCCCTCGCCCTCACCACCAAACCGCGCCAGATCTTCGCATTGTCGGCCGCTCGAGCCGCTCGATCCGTTGGACGGCCGACACGGAAGTCAGCTCTCGCGAACGGGCTGTGCGAGCGAGTTTCACGACCGACGCACGGACTGCTATCTTCGCCGTCGATGTCGACCTTCAGGCCGTGGATGCTCGGTATGTCGGTGGCCGCTTTGGCGGCGCTCGGGTGCGGTGGGTCCAAGGACACGGCCACCACACCGGCCAAGACCGGAGGGGGCGAGGACGCCAAGGCAGCCGACGACGGCAAGGCGGCCGATGACGCCGCGCCCGCGGCCGATGACGCCAACGCCGGCACGGCCGGTGGTTCGGGCAGCGGCAGCAAGTCCGACGACGGCGCGGGCTCGGGCAGCGGCGGAGCCGGCGAGACGGGCGGTGCGGCCGCCGGATCCGGCGGCGCCGGCGTCGGCGACAGCGGTGGCGCGGGAGGCGACAGCGGTGGCGCGGGCGGAAGCGGTGGATCTTCGGGCGCCGCCCCGGCCGCCGACGACGAAGGCGCCGACGAAGGCGGCTCGGGCGGCGGAGCGGCCGACACGGACGCGCTGGTCAAGGAGATCAAGAACAAGCGCACCACCGACGAGCGCGCGCTGGAGGCTCTCGCGGAGATCGAGACGGCGGGCATGAAGCTCCGCGACGTCGCGAAGGCGGCCAACGCCCGCGGGGTCGCGCTGCACGCCACGCCCGACCGCGCCAAGACCTTCTTCGTGTGGGCCATGGAAAAGGACGACAAGTACCCGGACCCGGCCTTCAACCTCGCCAAGCAAGCCGCCAACCTCGGCGAGGTCGCCGAGACGGTGCAGTACCTCACCGAGGTCAAAAAGCGCGGCGGCAAGAAGCTGCTGCAGCAGGTCGACTTCGATCCGATGTGGGAGATCGTCAAGGACGATCCCGACGTCCGGGCTCTGCTGCGGTAGCCGGCGATGGGGGAGTCGACCGAGGCGCCGCGCATCGCGGTCCTGTTCGTCTGTCACGCGAACATCTGCCGCTCGCCGCTGGCCGAGGGGATCTTTCGTCACCTCGCCGCCGCGCGTGGGCTGACCGATCGCTTCCACATCGACAGCGCCGGCACCTGGGCGCCCGATGGCGCGCCGCCGCACGAGTACTCGCTCGCCGTGGCGGCTGCCCACGGGATCGGGCCCGAGCTCTTGTCGCAGGCCTCCCGCTCGATCACGCCCGACGACATGGATCGGTTCGACCACGTCCTGGTGATGGACCGCCGCAATCTGGCCGACCTCGAGCGACTGCGTCGGCTCTCCGCGTTCGGTGACGTCGACAGCCGCTGGCCCCGCGTCCGGCTCATGCGCCACGTCGTCGACCCCTCGCGCGAGGGCGCCGAGGCCGACGTGCACGATCCGATCGGCAAGGGGCGCGACGCGTACGACACCACGTACGAGGCGTTGCTGGAGGCCTGCACCCGGCTGCTCGACGAGCTCGCCGACTGACGGGCCCCGTCTCAGCCGCCGTAGGTGTGGTGAAGCACCGTGTCGGTGGCTTCGTGCAGCTCTTCGAGCGTGCCGTCGAGCCAGCGCACCCGGATGCGGTCGACCTCGGCCGTTCCGAGGCCGAAGTGCAGACGCCGCGCATTGCCGCCGCCCATCGTCGAGCCGGCGCGTACCTCGGCCATCTGGGTGCGGCCCGCGGTGTCGGTGACGAAGACCTTCGTGCCGATCGCGTTGCGGTGGATCGGGCCCGAGCCCTCGAGGTCGATGCCCAGCCAGTGGTGGTCGGCGCCCGTGGTCCGCGTGTTGCGATACAGGTGGTAGCCCTGGCCTCGGTTGCCGACGACGAGGTCGAGCCCGCCGTCGCCGTCGTAGTCGGCGTAGCCGACGCCGTAGCTCCACCCCAGATCCATCGCGCCGCTGTGGTCCGTGACGTCCTCGAACGTGCCGTCGCCGTTGTTGCGCCACAGGCGATTGGCGCGGGCGACGTCGGCGTGCTGCGTGCACAGGTACAGGTCGAGCCAGCCGTCGTTGTCGAAGTCGACGAAGACCGTGCCCCAGCTGATGGCGTCGAACTCGACGCCGGCCGCGACGCTGACCTGCTCGTACAGCGCGTCTCGCTGCGACCGACCGCTGCGGACCAGGTGCGCGTGATAGATGTCCGACATGAAGAAGTCGAGGTCGAGGTCGTTGTCGTAATCCCCGATCGCCAGCCCCATGCCGTTGATGACGACCCCCGAGCCGTTGCGCTCGCCGACGCTGTCCCACAGGCCGCCGCCGAGGTTGATGAACATGTCGTTGCCGCGGATGTGGTCGTTGACGACGTACAGATCGAGGTCGCCGTCGTGGTCGACGTCCGTGAACGTGGCCGCGAACGCGGGCTTGCTCGTGCTGGATCCGGGAAGCGCGGAGGTCACGAGCTCGAACGAGCCGTTCCCGGTGTTGTGGTACAGCAGGTCTTGATCGAGCGCGTGGTTGGCCACGTACAGGTCGACGTGTCCGTCCTCGTCGTAGTCGGCCCACGTGGCCATCATCGAGTGTGACTGCTCGAGCATGCCGACCTGGTACGTGACGTCCTGCAGCGCGAGGCCGCTGACGTTGCGAAACAGCCGGTTGACGCTGTCGGTGGTCACGTACAGGTCGTCGAATCCGTCGTCGTCGTAGTCGACCCACACGGCACCCGCGGTCGCGAGCCCGACCATGTCCGTCACGGGGTTGACCACGCGAGAGAACGTCCCGTTCCCTTCGTTGTGGTACAGGTGACTGGCCGCCATGCCGCCGGTCAGAAACAGGTCGACGCGCCCGTCGTTGTCGTAGTCGCCCCACGCCTGACCGATCGCGAAGTGGGCGAGCTTGGCTTGGTGGGGCGTGTCGATGCCCGCAGCGACCGTGACCTCTTCGTAGGCCGGGTAGACGTAGGGGGCCGGCGGCGGCGGCGGCTCGCTCGGCGTCCCGGTGGTGCCGCTCGTCTCGCTGCTGCCGTCGTCGCCGGTCGTGCCCTCGTCGTCGCCCGGATCGACGCGACCGCTGCGGCCGGGTCCCGTGGGCATGTCGTCGTCGGCGTCGTCGCTCGCGTTGCGGCCGCCATCGTCGAAGGCGGCGCCGCCGGGGCTCGGCTCGTCGCCCACCGTCGCGACCGGGTCGGCGCATGCGCTCGCCAGCAAGAGCAGCCCCCACCCCCGCGTCCGCATCTGCCTGAGGTTACCACCGCCCGGGGGCGACCGGCTCACGCGGTGACGAGGACCCCGGCGTACCCGACGACCCGATCGAAATCCCCGCTGCGCTCGCCCGAGTTGCCGTAGCGCACGAGCCGGGCCGACCGCGCCCCGAGTCGACGGGCCGCGTGAAGGGTCACCGTCATCGGCACCACGCCGCACATCGAGATCCGCCGACGCCGCACGACGTCGTGCAGGCCGTCGGGATCGAGGGCGAGGGCGCGCGCGAGGGCGAGCTCGTCCAGGGTCGCGGCCTCGTGGGCCGAGACGTAGTGGGACATGTCGCTGGAGGCCACCAGCAGCGGGGGCTCCTCGTCGCCGGCCACGACCTCCGCGAGTGCCTCGCCGAGGCGGGCGCACGCGTCGGCATCGAGTCCGGCCAGACAGATCGCAGCGATGCGCACGTCGGGCCGAAGCGCCCGCAGCATCGGCAACTGCACCTCGATCGCGTGCTCACGGGCGTGCGCGTGCACGTCGGGCGTCAGCGCGCACGCGCGGGCCAGCGCGTCGGTCAGCGGCTCGTCGACCTCGACCTGTCCGCCCGGCACCTGCCACGGTCCCCCCGACCAGATCGACCGCCGCGCGCCTTGCCCGGTGTGGTTGGGGCACATCAGCACGACTCGGCTCGGAATCTTCGCGCTCGCCCATGTCTCGGCCGCGATCGCACCGCTGTAGATCCAGCCCGCGTGGGGCACCATGAGCGCGATCGCGTCCACGGGCTGCACGGGCGCCGGCCGCAGCTGCGCCAGCGACTGGGCCACCTCCGCCGCCGTGCCCGGATAGAACCGGCCGGCGACGACGCTCGGACGCACCGGTGCGTTCACGGCTCGACCACCACCAGCTCGCTGCGTCGCGGCACGTCGACGATCACCTGCTCGGTGTCGGTCACCGGCCAGTACACGCGCACCTCGTGGATCGGTGCCCCGCCGAACGGGATCCCGAACTGCAGCGCCTTGGGCTGCTGGCCCAGGAAGTGCGACGAGCTGCCGACCTCCCGCACTTGCCACGGCCCGCCGGCGATCGTCTGCACGCGCACGCGCGCGCCGAGGCCGTCGCGGTTGGACATGGTGCCCTCCACGCGCACTCGCAGCCAGTCATGGGGGGTTGCCGTGTCGTTGCGGTAGACCAGGGGCGCTTCGGCGTTGTTGGCCAGGAAGAGGTCTTCGTCGCCGTCGTCGTCGTAGTCGAACGCGACCACGCCCCGGGTCTGCGCGACCGCGTCGAGACCGAGCTCGGGGGCGACGTCGGGTCCGAACGCTCCGGTGCCGTTGCCGAGCCACATGCGGTTCGGGTCGTCGAGCCAGCTCGTGTAGTAGTAGCCCGAGGCCATGAACACGTCGGCGTCGCCGTCGAGGTCGGGGTCGAAGAACGTGGTGCCCCAGCCCCAGCCGCCGTACCCCACGCCCGCCACCTCCGCGATCTCGGCGAAGCTGCGGCCGCCGTCGTTGCGGTACAGGCGGTTCTCGGGCAGCCCGCCCGGGTCGGTGATCGCCGTGACGAACCAGTCGAGATCGCCGTCGAGGTCGATGTCCCCGAACGCCGACCCCATCCCGTTGTCGTCAAGGCCCACGCCCGCGGCCACGGTCCCGTCGGTGAACGTGCCGTCGCCGTCGTTCCAGAACAGCCGCGAGCACGCGAAGTCCGACACCACCACGAGATCGGGCCAGCGGTCGCCGTCGAGGTCGGCGAACGCCGGCGCGAAGCCCCACGAGCCGGCCTGCGCCCCGACCTCGGACCACACCACGTCGACGTTGACGCCGGCGAGGTCGGTGACGTCTTCGAAGTAGCCGGGCGCCATCGCCCCGAGGTTGTGCAGCAGGCGGTTGTGCGAGTCGTGCTTGCCGATGCCGGTATCGCTCATCCACTCGCTGACGTAGATGTCGACCCAGCCGTCGAGGTCGTAGTCGCCGAGCGCGATGCCGTAGGGCACGTGCATGTAGGGGCTCTTGACCACGGCATTGCGCGCCACGCCCTCCTCGGTGAAGTGCCCCGCGCCGTCGTTGACGTACAGGTAGTGGCGTGTGTCGCCGAGGGCGGTGACGTACAGGTCCTGGTCGCCGTCGTTGTCCAAGTCCAGCCACGCCGCGCTCGAGCTGCCCTCCCGTCCGAGGCCGGCCGCGTTCGTGGCGTCCGAGAACGTGCCGTCCCCCTCGTTGCGCAGCAGCAGGTCGCCGCCATAGGTGCGCGGCACGTACAGGTCCGCGTCGCCGTCGCCGTCGTAGTCGCCGGCAGCGAAGCCCGCGCTCATGCGCTCGCCGATGCAGTACGAGCCGGGCCCGAGCAGCGAGTCGACGAGGCAATTGGGGGAGGTCGCGATCACCCCGTGCACGTAGTCGAGCCCGATCGATGCCGACACCTCCGTGAACGACAGCTCGGGCTCGAAGGGCGCGACGGCACCGGTGGTGCCCGACGAGCCTTCGCCTTCGGTGGTGTCGCCCGTCGTCCCACCCGTCGTGCCCGTCTCCGACCCGCCGCCGCCGGTGGTCGACGCGGTGTCGCCCGCGCCGGAGCTGGTCGTGCTCGTGCCGGCCGTCGTCTCCGGATCCGCGGGCCCCGTCGGTCCCCCGTCGGCGTCGGTCGACGCGCTGGCGACCGTGCTGCCCGCCTCGGTCGAGGGTGCGTCATCGCCGCACGCCATTGCGACGAGGACGCTCAGGACCGCACATCGCCGCCGCGCGGCGGAATCCGCCATGGATCCTCGGTATCACGGGCCGATTGGGTCAGCAACCGCCAATGCCGTCCGGCCCGGCCGGCGTGCTGTGTCATCATGCGCGGCCCCGCGAAGCCAGCCGCTGCCGATGCCCCACTGGACTCGATACCTCGCGCCGAACTTCGTGACGATCCTCGGACTGACGTTCGGGTTGATGTCACTGATCGCGACCTTCGAGGGCCGGTACGTCGACGCCGCCTGGCTCATCATCTGGTCCGTGATGGTCGATCGCATCGACGGCTTCGTCGCGCGCTCGCTCAAGGCGACGAGCGAGTTCGGCCTGCACATGGACTCGTTCGCCGACGCCGTCGACTTCGGCGTCGCTCCCGCCTACCTGACGTTCGCGCTGTTGAGCCGGATCCCCGCGCTCGGATTCACCGAGGGAGGCGGCCGCGTGTTGTTGCTCGCCGTGGTGGTCGGGTGGGTGATCGCCTGCGTCGTCCGGCTGGCGAAGTTCAACGCGATCGCCGACGAGACGCCCGGGATGTTCTTCGGCGTGGCCACGACCCTGGCCGCCGGCGTCCTGACGATCTGGCTCCTCGTGCTGCTCAAGTACACGCCGGCCGGTGTGGGGCTGGCGCCCGCCGATGCGTTCTACGGCCCGCGGGTGTTCGGGGACCTGGTCGTGCCGGCCAAGGCGTGGGGCTACTTGCCGGCCGCGATGGTCGTGCTCGCGCTGTTGATGATCTCCAACGCGCCGATGCCCAAGCTCGTGCCGCGCCGCTCGAGGGCCTTCAACATCTTCATCTTCACGAACGTGGCGATCGGCTACGTCTGCGCGTTCACGCGCTACCTGCCCGAGTACATGGCGTGGATGCCGACCTCGTGGATGATCGTGTTCTTGATCCTCGGGCAGACCAACCCACAGACGCGGTCGATGCGACCGCCGCCCCTGTTTCCGCCGACGCCGTCGACCTGACGACGCGCCGCCGGCCTACGGCCGCGGGGGCAGCTCGCGCAGCCAGTCGTCGCGGCGGGCCCGGATCTCGGCGGGCACCTCCGACGGCGCCGTCAGGGTGAACGACCAGGCGCGGTGGGGATTCTCCCCGAGCGTGATCGTGGTCGTGCGCAGCCGACCGTCGCGAAAGAACGTCAGCTTGGCCTTCGCGCCGGGCCCGAGGGCGCCGAGCCGACGCTGCAGGTCGTCGCGGTCGTCGGCACGACGGCCTCCGATCGCCAGCAGCTCGTCGCCGCGCATCAGGCCGGCCGCGTCGGCGGGAGAGTCCGGCTCGAGATCCTCGACGGCCCCCTCGCTCGACACGACCATGCCCGTCCAGACGCGGGTCGACGCGGCGTCGCGCTCGTCGCTGCCGTCGGGGCGCTGCCACGCGGGGCGGTCGTGGACGGTCACGCCGATCGACGCCAAGGCTTTCGGCAGGGGCAGCCGCTGCGTGCCCCGCACGTAGCGCGCGAAGAAGTCCGACATGTCTTCGCCGGCCTCGGCCGACGCTGCGGCGACGATGTCGGCCTCGGTGATCCCACGGCCGGTGGTGCCGTGCGAGTCCATGAGGCGACGAAACACGCCGAGCAGCGAGCCTTGCTTGCCGTGGCGGGCCGAGATCGTTCGAAGCTGCACGTCGAGCAGCACGCCGACGAGCTTGCCCTTGGCGTAGTAGCTGATCGACACGTTGCGATGGTTGTCCTCGGGCTGATAGGCCTTCGTCCACGCCTCGTGCGACAGCTGCGACAGCGGGTCGTGGTCGGCCCCCGGTCGCGCCGCGTAGTGGGTGTAGTCGCTGGCGAGGTCCCGCAGGAACTGCTCGGGGGTCGAAAGGCCCGCGCGCACCAGGGCCATCGACTCGACCGCTTCGGTGAACCCTTCGTGAAACCACAGCAGCGTGGTGTGGTTTTCGCGGCCGTAGTCGAAGGGGCCGAGCACCACGTCGTGGATGCGCTTGACGTTCCACAGGTGGAAGAACTCGTGCGCGACCAGTCGCTGCGCCGCCGCGTAGCCGCCGGGATCGTCGAAGCGACCGCGCGGCATCATCATCGAGGTCGACGCCGCGTGCTCGAGGCCGCCGCCGCCGTGCGGCGCCAAGTCGAGCAGGAACACGTATCGCTTCATCGGAAAGCGGCCCATCATGGCGCCCTGCGTCGCCGCGATCCGCTTGACGTCGCGGGCGAGGCGGTCCAGGTCCACCGCCGACAGGTCGGCATCGGTCACCACGAGCGAAAAGCTCGTGCCGTCGATCTCGAAATCGCGCACCTGCGGCGTGCCGAGCTCGATCGGGCTGTCGACGAGCTCGTCGTAGCTCGGCGCCAGGTAGACCGCGCGGCCCGGGGACGAGGGGAGCCGCTCGAGCGCCGAGTGGGCCGACCAGCCGCGCGGCAGGTCGACGCGCAGGCGGGTCGGGCGCTGCAGCTCGCCGTCGACGTACATCAACACGGAGGTGCCCAGCAGCGAAGCGTGGTGGTCGTCGACGTGACTGGTGCGAACGCTGCGTTCGTCGGCGAAGACGCGATAGCGCACCTCGTACGGACGGCCGCCGTGATGGACGCGCCACGTCTGCTTGTCGCGTCGCTCGACCGTCAGCGGCTTGCCGGTCCCGCCGGTGGCGCGGACGTCGTACACGTGCTTGGCGAAGTCACGAATCAGGTACGAGCCGGGGGTCCACGCCGGCATCGCCACGTCGTCGTGGGCGTCGGTGGGCCGGTCCACCTTCATGCGGACGTGGACGTATTGACGGTGCGGCTCGTCGAGATCGAGTCGGTAGTCGACGCGATCGGGCGAAGGCGGAGCGACGAGCAGCGTCGCGGCAAAGGCCCAGGCCGCGCCGAGCGACAGCGGCATCGCGGTTCGCTACCGCAGTGCGCGCCACAGCGGGCGCGAGAACGCCATGGGGACCAGCAGCAAGCCGCCGGCGAGCAGTCCGACCACGGGCCCGAAGATCATCGGCGCGCCGGTCGGGGTCAGCAGCAGGTAGCCGACCGTGGGGGCGCCGAACAATCCCAGGCCGTCGGCGAGGGCGATGGCGCCGGCACCACCGAGGGCGAGCAGGCCCCAGGTGCGGCCGCGGACCAGTCCCGCGAAGCCGGCGATGCCGAGCACGAGGGCGGTCAGCTGCATCGTCTCGGGCTGCGGCGCCAGCGTGTAGAGGATGAGGAAGGGCAGGGTGGTCCCCGCCGACTTCACCGCGCGGCGCATCAGGATCAGCGACTCTTCCTGGAAGTTCCAGCGCTCGGCGGTGTGGGCCGAGTGCTCGTAGCGCGCGGCCATGCCCTCGCCCAGCAGCGCCACCCAGATGATCAAGTGGGTGAAGCCGAAGAACGCGATGATCGGCTCCATGCCGACCTTGACCAGCACCAGCAGCGCCAGCGTGCCGAAGTTGCCGACGCCGATCGCGAACCAGCGGGCCCAAAACCACTCGGCGGCGAGACCGACGAAGGCGACCCCGTAGCAAAGCGCCAGGCCGAGGTAGGCGGCGAAGAGCTCATCCGGTCCCAGCCACGCGGTCATGGCGAACTGGGTCACGTAGAAACCGAGCAGCAAAAGCGCGATCGCGCGGCGAATCCCGACCATCGTCCACCAGCCTACTTCGCGGCCCAACGCCGTGCAACGCGCCGGTGTTAGGCGGGCCGGGGCGGCCCGTTATCGTCGCAGGAGCCGCGAGTCGGGCTTATGATCGCAGGAACGATGTCGATGTCGGTCACACACCCGAGGACGCTGTTGGGGTTGGGGTTGTTGGTGGCCGTCGCCGCGGGGACTTCGGGCTGCGTGACGGCCGCCCCGCCGCACTACGTCACGACGTCCGCACCCGCGAGCCCGATCACCGTGATCTCGCCGCGCTGCGGAGAGGTTCAGTCGTGCCTGATGGGGCTGGTGCTCGATGCGGAGTCGGCCAAGGCGCTGCCGCGGGCGGCCGTGTTCCTCGAGAGCGAAAGCGGCGGCGACGCCCGCCGCTACGTGACCGTGACCGACGAGCAGGGCGTGTTCACCGTCGAGAACGCCGCGGTCGGCAAGTACCGCCTGGCCGTCTACAAGGAGTCGCGGCGGGCCGAACGCACGGGCGTGGAGCTGGGCACCCCGGGGACGACCGTGGTGCCGGTGTTCCTGCCCGCGGGCTGAGCGTCGCCGCCCGTCACCACGGGTAGAAGCCTTCGCCCGACTTCTTGCCGAGCTTGCCGGCGGCGACCATGTCGCGCAGCAGCTGCGGAGGCTCGAAGTGGGCGCCGGGCTGCAGGTGCTGGGCGAGGTACTCGGCGATCGACAGACGCACGTCGAGGCCGACGAGGTCGGTCAGCCGCAGCGGTCCCATCGGAAAGCCGTAGCCGAGCGTCATCGCCTTGTCGATGTCCTCGGCGGAGGCGACGCCCTGCTCGACCATGCGGATGGCCTCGAGGCCGATCACCAGGCCGAGGCGGCTCGTGGCGAAGCCGGGCGAGTCCTTGACCGTGATGCACTCCTTGCCGATCGCCTCGCCGTACGCCCGGCTGCGGGCGAGGACGTCGTCGGCGGTGCGCTCACCGACGATGATCTCGAGCAGCTTCATGATGTGCACGGGGTTGAAGAAGTGCAGACCGATCACGCGGCTGGGATCGGGCAGGCCCTGGGCGACGGCGTCGATCGACAGCGAGCTCGTGTTCGTGCCGAGGATCGCCCCGTCGGCGACGTGATCGACGGCCTCGCCGAAGACCTTCTGCTTGAGCTCGACCTTCTCGGGCACGGCCTCGATGACGAGGTCGGCGCCTTCGGCCGCTGCGGCGATCGAGGAGGCTCCGGAGAGGTTGCCGAGCGTCGCGTCCCGTTCGGCCTCGCTGACCTTGCCGCGGGCGATGCCCTTGTCGAGGTTCGCGCGGATCTTCGCGAGGCCCTGCTCGACCTGCGTCGCCGAGACATCGAACAGCCGCGTGGTCAAGCCCGCGGCTGCGCTGACCTGGGCGATCCCGTGCCCCATCGTACCTGCGCCGAGTACGGCGACCGTCTTGATCCCGCGGCCCGCGGGCGTCGCATCGTTCATGGCGCTCGTTATGCCACTTTTTGCCGGGCGACTCCGGGCAGCGCGTTGCCGCCCCTTCCGTGGTCGGGCGGGACGGCATACCCTCCCTGACGTGCTCGGAGGCCGGTCGCAGCCCGAAGATTCGCGGAGGGCGCGGTGATCCACTCTGCGGCGTCGCTGCTGCTTTGCTGCGCCGAGGAGGGCGAGGTGCGCCTCGTCGATCTCATCGACGCGCTGCACAACGAGGGACACTCGCCGGAGGTGCTGTCGGGCATCGACGTGGAGACCGGCATGCTGACGCAGGCGGTCGACCGCATCTCGGGGCCCGCGTTGTTCATCCTGTGTCGAACGCCCGAGCTCAAGCCTTCGGCGATGCGTCGTCTCTCGGGCCTGTTCTCGGCGCGTAGCGGTCCTCAACATCGGCTGATCACGCTCGACATTCGGCCGGGTCACACGTCCGACGCGCTGCGAGAGGTCCGCAACGCGCTCGCGGAGACCGAGCTGGGCGCCGGCGACTTCGGCGTGGACGTCGACGAAGGCAATCACTTGATGCGCGACGTCGTCGGCCCGACGGCGTTCGATGCACTCGGCGTGGGAGCGGCGTCGCGGGATCCGATTCCCGAGCCCTCGGTCGACGCCGAGCAGCTCGCCCGACAGCTGCACGCGGGCATGCTCGAGGCGGAGGCCTCGTTGCCGTCGACATCCGGTGCGTCTCGCCCGACCCCGAGTCGGCCGGTCTATCCCGCGGGCGCCAACCTGCCGGCGATGGGGCACGTGCCCCAGCACGAGATCGAGCGGAGCACCGAGCCGCTGGAAGTCACGCTGGAGCGGAGCGCGTCGGGTTCGGCGGCCGGCATTCCGCGACCGGTCGTCGACGAGGAGCCGGTGCGCGGCAAGGAAAAGCCCCGCGAATCGCTCGAGGCGGCCAAGCAGGCGATGGCGCGCGCCGCCGATGCGGCCGCCGAGGCGTCGGGCAAGACGGACCTGCTCGCGGAGTCGGGCGCACGACTGAGCTCGGCTTCGTCGGCGTCGCGCCCGTTGCGACGGCCGACCCCCGCGCCGCAGATTTCCTCGATCCCCCGCGAAGAACCCGACGACGAGCCGTTGCCCGACGAGCCTACGCCGTCCGAGCTCGATCTGGCCCGGCCCCGCCTCCGTGGGGACGCCGCGGCGGCCGCGTCGGGCGTTCGTCCCCGTGGTCGGCTGCTGCTCGTGCTGTCGGCCGCCGGCATGCTCGCGCTGCTGGCGATGGCGGTGATGCACGTGGCCTCCGGGCCCGACGAGGCATCGGGGCGCGGTGTGCCCGGCGCGAACGCGAAGGCACCGGCGACGGCGGACGCGCCCGGGACCAAGGCCGCCGTGCCCGCGGCGGGCGGTGGTCCGACGCGGCCGGCGACGCCGACATCGCCGACGCCGACGCCGACGCCGACGCCGACGCCCGCCGCCGCCGACGACGACGGGGCTGGTGACGAGGCGGCGGACGCCGACGGCGGGCCGGTCGTCGCCGACACCAAGGCCGCCGCCGACGGCCCCGCGCCGAACGACGACGGTGCCGGCGACGGCGAAGGTGGTGCGGACGCCGACGACGGTGCGGGCGACGACGCGGCCACGACCGCTGGGGACGATGCCGCAGTTCCCGATCCGACGCCGTCGAACACCCCGCCGACGCCGGCACTGCCGACCCCCACCGCGGGCGACGACGACGGCTTGGACGTGCGTCTGGCCGCCGACATCGACGAAGGCCGCGTCGACATCGTCGGTCACCTGTACCTGCTGACCAAGACGTCGAAACAGACGACGACCTGGGACGACGCGGACCGGATCTGCCGCGGTCGATCGATCTCCGGGGTGGGCGGCTGGCGACTGCCGACGCAGTCGCAGGCCAACAAGCTGCGCAAGGCCGGCAAGCTCGAGCGCGCCTCGTACTGGACGAGCACCAAGGTGGGGTCCGACGAGATGGTCGCCTACGACGGTGGGACCGGAAGAACGACCGTGTGGCTCAAGGTCGAGCCCAATGCGCAGCCCGTCTGCGTCCGCAAGCGCAAGTAGCGACGACGCGTCCGCCTACCAGAGCTTGGCGAGCTCGGCGTCGACGTAGTAGTGGCGCAAGATGTCGTCGACCGACTTGCCGGCCGATGCCATGCCCATCGCCCCGTGCTGGCACAGGCCCACGCCGTGTCCGTGGCCACCGCCGAGCAGCTGCAGCCGCCCGTAGCGGTCGCGCTCGCCGTCGACGACGAACATCGAGCTGCGCAGTCCCCCGAGGGCACGGCGGATCCGAAGCTCGCCGCCGATCTCGACCGTCTTGCGGCTGCCCACGAGCTTGGCGCGCGTGGCTCGACCGCTGCGGCCACGCTCGAGGACGACGATCTGCTCGAGCTCACCGAGCGACTTGGGTACACCCGGATTGCCGGCGACCGCGGCGGGATCGATCGTCTCGGTCCAGCGGTAGCCCTTGGTCCCGGAGCCGCCGTCGGGACGGCTGAAGCTGTCGGGTGTGCTTCGCAGCCACGCTTGCAGGTTCGCGTCGTCGATGCCGTGGCGGAACTTCTTGGGCAGGCGTGGGTCCGGTTGCGCCCGCAGCTGCGGATCGACCGGGCTCGGCCAGACCATGTCGTTGTCTTCGGTGTGGCCGCCGCAGTTGGCCGAGTACACCGTGTCGACGAGCTGATTGCCACCGGGTCGCATGGCGACCTTGCCGACGGTCGACATCACCGCCTCGGTCGTCCGCGGATGCTCGTGACTGCGTCCGGCGTAGACCTGGCAGTGCTGATCGGCGCACAGCAAGAACGGGTCGTCGAGGTGACGGGTCCCGAGCTTGGCCAGCAGCTGACCGCGGGCGGCGACCGCTTGCGCCTGCAAGGCGGCCCGGGGCGCGCTGGCGTAGATCTCCGCCGGCACGAGCCCCGCGAGCAGGTCCGACTCCGACACGAGGTTGACCACCGAGAGCTTGCCGTGTCGATCGACGGCGACGTAGACGCTGCCGCGGTAGGTGCGATCGGCCGGAGGCCGTCCTTCGGCGGACAGTCCGTGGACGGTGATCGGATCGTTGCCGGCGGGCGAAAACCACAGCACGCCCTCGGCCTGCACGCGCAGGCCGGTCTCGGTGTCGACGGCGACCATCGAGCCTTCGGCGCGGCGGGAGATCGTGGGGTGCAGCTGACCGAGGGCGCCGTGCTCGTCCTGGAGGCTGCGCGCGGCGGCGAGCGCGTCGGCCTCCGACGAGTGGCGACCGTGCAGGAGCAGTGTCTTGCGCGTGTCGAGCACGTGGCCGTCGACGCCGAACACGGTGC
>CALBMM010000280.1 GCA_937896535.1 uncultured Pseudomonadota bacterium | reverse complement strand
GATCGCGCACTTCAACCCCGCGGCCGATGCGGTGCTCCACGGGCTCGAGTCCGTGTTTGGTAGCGTGATGAAGGACTGGAAGTTCGCGGACTTTGACGTCAAGCTAGCCGAGCTCAAGCAATACTCGATGCGCACCGATTTGCGTCCGTCGAGCGACGCTGCGGAACTGCGGCTGATCAAGGCGAAGGTGCTCAGCTACAAAGGCGACGGGCTCAAGCGCCTTGGCAAGGTCGTCGGCGGCGTCGACTTCGCGTTCAAGATGCTCGATTCGATCAACTTCGCGATCGCGGTCAAGCAATACATCGAGACCGACCCCAACGACATGAAGGGGCGCAAGAAGAAGCTCGTCGAGTTGGGAGCCACCGGAGGCGACCTGCTCGCGAGTTTTCTGAACGCCGTCTTCGATCGCGTCGGACGCGACAACGTGTGGATGTCAGCCCGGATTGGCGTGCGGTCCCTGGGGTTCATCACGACGATCCTGAGCTTGGGTCTGTCGACAAGGACGACGCTGGACGCATGGGCGATGGGCGACTACGACGCCGCGGTCTTCGAGGGGGCGGGCGTGATAGCGTCTACGGCGGGTTCCGTCATCAGCGCGATCGCGACCGTGGGGGATTCGGCCTCGTTTGGCTGGATGGGGCTTGCGGTGGGTGTGTTGGCGGGAGTGCTCCATGTCGCGTACCTGTACTGCAAGGACTCGGATGTGGAGACGTTCGCGCTGTATTGCCACTGGGGGCCGAGGGCGGGGGATCCTGCTGCAAAGAAGCCAGAAGAACTTTCGGAACCCCCGGCCTGGCTCACAGTCAAGGTGGGCCTTCTCGGAAACGACTGGGACGCGCAGTGCATTGCATTGGCCGCGATGCAGCGTCAGTTTGCGGTCGAAGTCGGTAGCAAGTTTTCCCGCGACGGCGTGGAGGTAGACTTTCGAAACGTCCGGGTCTACGCGGGTCACGTCGACCCGAATACGCAGTTTGAAGTGACCTGGCGCTGGAAGCCCGCGTCCGGCGGAAGCGAGGAACGCCACAAGACGGTCTGGATGATGACCTCGCTGGCGAAGGTCCCCGCCGGCGCGGACGCGGTCGACGCCTTCGGCCCGCGATTGGTCACCAACGACAAGTCGGAGCCCAAGTTCGAGGCTCCAATCCCGGAAAAAGTGCTCTCGGCTGGCAACGTGTTCGGAACCGGGACGCTCGGCTTCAAGTATCTTCGTGTCGAGGTGAGCAAGACCTACGAGGAACTAGGGGCGCGGAAGAGCCTGCCGCCGAAGGGACCTTTGAAGCTCGACGTGAAAGTGGGTGGGAAAACACCCGACCTTGGAAAGAAAAAGACGAGCTTGGATTGATGCTGACGCCACCCACGCTTCGCAGAGTGGTTCCTTGCAGCATGCTGGCGCTCATGTCGGCAACCGCATGCGACGGGAAAGTGGCGCTGGAGGTGCCGTCCGCATCTGCAGGTTCCGCAAGGGTCCCCGACCGGCTCCAACTTGACGTGCTCCCCGAGTCTCCCGCCCGCGGTGATCCCCTCGAGTTCCTTGGTCGAGAGACGTTTATTTGCGCTCGCCGGCACGAGGCAGCGGTCGCATGCTTCGGTGACTTCGTTATGCCGATCAAACCGAGACAGCGACGGTACGGGGACCCGGACCTGAGGAAGAAACCGTACTCCGAGGTCCCGCTTGCCTTGCTTGGATTCGAGCCCGATGCGCTGAGCGGGGATCAGTTTGGAAGGTGCATGCTGGACGAGTCCGGCGGGATTCGGTGCTGGCCGTCCGAGAACGAGGCCGTACCTACAGTCCAGTCCGGTCTCGCAGATATCGTCGACGTCGCGTACAACAGCCACGGATGCGCCGTTCGTAAGGACGGAGGCATCTCGTGCTGGTTCGCCGGGCAGTGTCGTTCGTCTGACTCGGGCTCGGTCGAGTCGTGGGATACACCGAGGAAGATCCGTGGCGTCTCCGACGCGGTCGCCGTTTCCGTTGGCGTCAGGCTGTCCTGCGCGCTTCTGCGGAGTGGGGGAGTTTCGTGCTGGGGCTACGTCGACGGTACCGAGAATCTCGAGACCTGTGTCGACGAGGAGGCGGTGCCCGTTGCGGGGATCGAGGATGCTGTCGAGATCGCGGTCGGTGGCCGAGAGGCGTGCGCCGTGTTGCGTTCGGGTGGGGTCAAGTGCTGGGGGGCGAACGAAGGCCGAGTCGTAGACCCGCAGGGCGAGCTGCTTGCGACGTTCGCGGAGCCCCGGCAGATCGAGGGGCTGCCTCCGGTGGTGGAACTCGAGGCCGTCTACGGCGCCATGATCGCGTTGACGACGGAGGGGCAGGTGTGGACCTGGGGCGCGTACCTGAGCCGCGACATCGAAAAGCCCGAGATGAGGCGTGTGCCCGAGATCGACGCGGCAATCGATATCGTCGCCGGGAACAACTTCGGATGCGCGCTCCTCCCTGACCACAGCCTGCGGTGCTTCGGGCCGAGAATCGAGTGGCGACCGAACAAGGAAGAACGGCCTCCCTTCGAGAGCCGCGACGCGTGGCGCAACGCGCGGGAGTACGAGATCTTCTACGACTGGAAGACGGCACCGGACCCGATCGAAGAGGAGAACAGGGTCGCGGACTCGATCATCGAGCCCGCCTTGGAGGTGATCCGCGAGTGTTGGCGGGATCCGGCCGCGGAGGCGTGCACGACGGGTTTGCCTCGAGACCGGGTCGCGCGTGAGCGCATCCTGGCCGGGATCGAGGAGGCGGTCGACGGTCGGCGGCCGCGAGCAGAGGAGAGTCTGCAGTTCGGCTATTCGGAGACCTGGCTGGATCCCTGGCCCGATCCAACCCGCGCGAAGACATCCATCTTCGTCAGCTACCGTGCGGTGGGGCGGCCGTGGCTCGCGCGAGATGGGAAAATCGAACTCGAACGGGTGGATGGTCGCTGGATTCTCGTCGAGATGAGTACGCGTCCCGCTGATGGCGACAGCGACGAGGCTACGCCGCAATGACCACCCGCAAGCTCACGCTCGGCCGCGACACCTTCGTCCTGGTCCGCGCCGACATGCTCGAGACCCCCGACGAGTCCCGGGCCCGCCGTCTCGTGCGGCGCATCGTCGACGAAGACCCCGGCGCCGCGCGAAGCCTCGTCGCCCTGGCTGAGTCGCTCACCGGGCGGATAGGGGATTGTAGCGCGGCTTCGGGGGGCATGCGTGGAGCCCGCTGGGGTGTGCGCGGGGTGGGTTGCCGCGCGCGGGGTTGCGCGGGCGGGAGCGGGCGTGATGGAGCGCCGCGCAAGGCCCGGTCGTCAACGACGCCACGGCGACCGTGCCGGTCGCAATCCCGGGCGCCGTCGCGGCGCCCTACGCCACCACGATCACCCACGTCGGCGACGGCGTCGTGTTCGTCGCGTGGGCGCAGGGTGACAGTCCGAACTTCCGCGTGTTCGGTCGACTCGTGTCTGCGCGATGACGCGCGAGCGCGTGGTCGATCGTCGCTGCGACGTACGAACAACTGCGTAGCGACGCATCGATCGGCGCGGTGGACATGAGCCGCGTTGCGAAGAAAGCAGCGCGACGGGCCTCGGCATGCGTGCGCGCTCGCCTATCCTGGCGACATGCATCGTCGTGGGATCCTCGGCACCATCGCCGGCATCGCCGTCGCGCTCGTGCCGACCGTCGCCTTCGCAGAGCCACCCCTGCAGCTGCCGTGGACGTGTGGCGACAGCTATCCCGTCACCAACGGGCACGACACCAACACGCACACCGGCATGGACGAGTGGGCGTGGGACTTCGGCCTGCCCGTGGGCGCCGACGTCGTGGCACCGGCCGACGGCGTGGTGCGGATGATCAAGATGAACTCCACGCAGGGCGGCTGCAACTCGGCCTACGCCAACGATGCCAACTACGTGGTCATCGAGTTCGGCGACGGCACCGAGGCGTTGCTGATGCACCTGCAGCACGACAGCTCGACGCTGCGCGTGGGCCAGCCCGTGCAGCAAGGCGACGTGGTGGGGCGCGTGGGCCTGACCGGCTGGGTTTGCGGCGCCCACCTGCACTTCCAGATCCAACAGACGTGCGGGACGTGGTGGTGCCAGAGCCACGCGGCGAGCTTCGTGGGGATCGGCAACCCCGGCGAAGGGGCGCCGCTGCCGAGCGACAACTGTCCGAGCGCCGAGCCTTGCACCAAGACGCTCGACGGAACCGAGACGATCATCGACGAGGCCGACGCCGCGTGCTTTCAGCGCGTCACGAGCTGGTTCTGGCCCGGCGCGGCCGGGTACGACGACGCGCACCTGTACACGTGGGCCAACGATGCAGCCGCACCCGACACGATCGGCGTGTGGAGCTTCGGGGTCGACGAGCCGGGCGACTACCGCGTGGAGGCGTTCGTGCCGGCGGCCGACGCCAGCGCCCAGCTCGCCCGCTACGAGGTGCAGACCGGCACGCAGATCGTCACGCTCGGCCCGCTGGACCAGGGCGCCAACCAGGGATGGACCGAGCTCGGCGTGGTGAGTTTCGAGCCGGGAGACGAGCACTGGATCCGTCTCGCGGACAATACCGGCGAAGATCGCGACCTCGATCGACAGCTCGCGTTCGATGCGATCCGGTTGACCTACGTTCCCGCTGGAGCCGGCGATGGGGGGGGCACCGCCGGCGACGGCACCGGCGACGACGGTGGTGACTCGGGCGACGACGCCACACCGCCCGCCGCCGACGCCGACGCCGGTGGCGATGGCGCGGGTGCGACCTCGGGCGGCACCGACCCCGCGACCGGCGACTCGGATGCGCTGCCACCCACTGGCGCGTCAGCGGACGAGGGCGGCTGCCGCATCGACCCCGCGCGGCGTTCGGGCGGCTGGTGGTGGATGATGGGTGGCCTGTTCGGCCTCGCCCTCCTGCCGCGGGCCCGAAGTCGGTAGAGTTGCGGCCACCATGCCGGTCTACGTCTACGTGCTGCCCGTGATCGTCGTGGCGATGTTGATCTACGGGGTCGTGATGCGCAAGCGCGGCATGGCGTCGACGCAGCACGCGACCGTGGGATCGCTGGCGCAGCGGCTCGGGCTACAGGTGATCCAGGGCGACTCGAGCATCAACCTGTACTACCTCACGCAGCCCAACCGAAACTACAAGCGCAACATCCAGCTCGTCGGGACGCCGTACGGGCGCGAGGTGAAGTGGGATCTCACCGACGGCACGCGCAGCCAGGACTTCCTCGTGGTCGTCAAGGTCACGACCACGTGGGGGTGCTTTCTCGTCGCGAGAGTGGCCGCGCAGTTTCCCGACTTCGAGATCACGCTCAAGAGCCCCAACGAGTACCTGGTCCCGGAGCGACTGCTGCCGCACCTGCCCGAGACGATGACCGGCGATCCGGCGATCGACGCCTCGTATCGCGTCGCGATCGCGGACCCTCGATGGGCCTCGCAGCTCGTCGCCGGCATTCGTGCGCTGACCGGACAGCTGTACGTGCACGTGGTCGGGCAGGGTGGCGTCGTGATGGTGCCGCTGACCCGCTTCGGTCTGCCGTACTTCGTCAACGCCGCCGAGCAGTACCTGTACTGCCTCGAAGTCCTCGCGTGCACGCTCGAAGGCAAGACGCCCCCGGCCACGCTCGCTGCGCCCGGCGCCGCACCGACCGGCGACGTACGAGGGCTACCGCAGAACTACGTCAGCCCGTACGGGCGTTGATGCAGCGGCCGCGTCCCGGGCTACTTCGGGCGGCGCTGCAGGGTCTGGGTTCCGTTCTCGGCCCAGTACACCGCGTCGCAGGTCAGCGCGAGGCCCCACGGATCGGACGTGTTCGCGAGGTCCTCGAGCGGTGAAAGACCGTTCTTCGCCCCGCGGTGCACGGCGTTGCCCGTCGAGCTCGTCAGGTAGACGTGGGTGTCGTCGACGGCGATGTTCCAGATGTTGCCCAGACCCGAGCCGAGCGTCTGTACGCCCTGGTTGGAGCCGAGCTTGTCGGCGCGGCGAAGCGTGCCGCCGTCGCCGTAGTACAGCGCGTCGTCGTCGACCGCGATCGCGGACAGATCGGCCCCATCGACGACCACGGTCCCCTGATCATCGACACCGATCTCGTCCAGTGCGATGCGGCGCACCTGCGCCGTCTCGGTGTCGATGAAGAACAGGTAGGACGCGTCGAGGGCGACCCCGAACGGGTTGGCGACCGGCGCCACCAACTGCGGGACGTCGCGGCTGCTCGAGTCCTTCTCGGAACGGTAGATGCCGCCGGAGGTGCGCATGGCGAAGTACACGTGCGTGTCGTCGACGGCGATGCCGCCGAAGCCCGCTTCGCCGCCCGGCACGTCCGTCACGAGATCCACCAGGCCGCCGGGCACGCTGGCACGACGGACGTGACCGGCCCCATGGTCGAGGAAGTACACGTGCGTGTCGTCGGCGGCGATCCGCGTCACGAACGAGTTGTCGGACACGAAGGCGAGCTCGGTGTCGACGCCCATGGCCGGGTCCACGAGCATCAGCGAGCGTCCGAAGCCCGTCGACCATACGACCAGCTCGCCCACGGTGGCCACGCCGATCGCCTCCGAGGCCTGGGGGGGAGACGATCCCACCAGCATCGGCGGGCACTGGTCCGCCGCCGCACACGCGCCGGGGCACGTCGCGTCGCAGCACGACTCGCCGCCGGTCGTGGGATCGCCGTCGGTCGAGTCGGCGTCCGTCGTCGTCGATGTCACCGTGGGGTCGACCGGTCCTGTGGTCGAGTCGGCCGACGTCGAGATCCCGGACGTGGCACTCGGATCGGCCGAGGTCGCGCCCCCCGAGGTCGGCCCGGACGACCCGGTGCCGTCGTCGCCCACCGGCACGCACGTGCCCGCGAGACCGCTCGGGGCGAGGTCACCGTAGCGCTGGCCGGAGTCGCAGTCGGATGCCGGGAAGCTGCAGAAGCCGGTGGCGGGCTGGCACACGCCGGGCTGGCCGCCCATCTCGCACTGCGCGTCGGACTCGCACGCGAACGTGTCGCCGCACGCCGGCAATGCCGCCACGAGGATGACCGCTCCCAGACCGCCCAGCCGCCTCACGTCTCGCAGACTACCACCGCCGAGGCCGGCTGGGTCGGACGGCGAGGGAGCGCGAAGGCAGGCACTTCGCTCGGCGCACTTCAATCGAGTGCGACCAGCTCGCCGTCGAGCACGACCCAGACGCGATCACCCGACACCCCCAGCGCGGCGATCTTGCCGGCGCCCGGCGGCGCGGCCCAGACCTCCGTGCACTGCCCGGTGGGGGAAGCCGCGAGCAGGGTGGACTCTTGCGCGAACAGGGTCGTGCCGCTCGCATCGACGAAGGCGTGGCCACAGCTGTCGAAGTTGAACTTGAACCGCAGCTGGCCGTTGGCGTCGAACTGCTGGATCCGTTCACGGCAGACCAGCGTCACCCCGTTGTCGGGACCGACCAGCAAGCCGCGCGTGTCCATGAACGCTTCGTGCACGACTTGCTCGTGATCGACCGCGCCCGGGACCAGGCGACGCAGCACGGGGCCTTCGGCGGTGAGCCACACCGACCAGCTGCGTCCGTCGCTGCGCGGCGAGAGCATCATCGGCACGCCGGTGACCGTGGCTTCGCCGCGGGGGCGCAGGTGCCAGTCGGCCCAGTAGATCGCGTCGAGCGTGGCGAGGATCGGGCCGTTCGTCTCCACACCGACGGCGACGCGTGGCGTGTTCTCGGCGATCCGCTCGGCGATGCGCTTGGCCCCGCGCAGTGTCTGCCACTTGCTGACGTGCCCGAAGTCCGGGACGTGCAACAGTTGAACGACCACGTTGGGAAGCGGGCCGCCGAGCGAGCGTTCCTCGAGGGCGGCGGTGAGCACGTGCGAGCCCACCACGCGGATCGCCTCGAGCACGCGCCCGTCGAGGCGCGTCGACCAGACCACCGGGCGCGCGTCGGGATCGCGGAGCGACCAGGCCGTCGGCGCGCCTTCGATCGAGGTGCCCAGCAGCGTCGGCCCGCGGGGATCGATCACCCAGCGGCTGCGTCGACCCGTGATCGGGCGTGGCGAACCACCCTCGGCGTCGCGGATCTCGAGCGACTGCCGACCGTCGGCCTCGGGCGCGCCCACGGCGACGAGGAAACCCGGCGTCGTCAGCAAGTGCGTGGGGGCGGGGATCGGTGTCAGCGCGTGGACTCGCCCGCGCGTGCGCGGACGGTCCAGGCGCGCGGAGACGCGCCCGTTGGCGGCCCCGTGCGCGGCGGCGTCTCCGGTCAGCACGAGCCGCGGCGGATCGAGCTCCACCGCCTTGGCACCGATCTCGAGCCAAGTCACCAGCAGTTGCCGCCTTCCCCCGGCACGAAGCGGTCGCCGAAGCAGGTCGAAAGGCTCGGGCGCGTCTCGCAGTCGTCGCGTTCGTGCTGCAGCGGCTGCAGCTGGGCCTCGTCGGGTCGTACCGCAAAGCTCGCGTCCAGGGTGTGGGCGGCCACGCGTGCGTCGGCGAGCCATCGACATCCCCCGAACTCGGTGCTCGTCAGAAACTCCAGGCCACGCGCCAGGTTGCCGTACGCGGGGCCGGCGGGGACCAACGCGGCGACCTCGAGCAGGTCGGGCAGGGCCTCGCGCGCGTCGCCTCGATTCGCGGCCGCGGACGCGCGGTCGAACGCCGCCGTCGCCCGGGCCTTGCGCTCGACATCGTCCAGCCCGACCGCGATGCATCCCGGCGACGGGGTGCCCGGCGCCGTCGAGGTGCAAGGCAGCGGCAGCACGATCGCCTCTGCTCCGCGTGCGTCGACGATGAACGCCGCCACCGCGTGCGTCGCCGCCTCGCAGCCCGAAATCTCTTCGGGCACGAAGACGAGCCGGTCGGCCGACCACAGCCGTGCTGGTCCGTCGGCAGCAGCCTGCACCTGCGCGTAGCGACCAGGCAGCGAGCACGCGTCATCGACGGTGACCGAGGTCCCGGCCATGCGCACGGCGACCAGTCCCGTCTCGGCGCGTTGTCGCAGCCGCGCCCAACCGGCGGTGTCCAGCCCGGTCGACACTCGCGTCAGGTCGTCACTGGGACACTTGCCGCGCATCGAGCACGGCGCGTCCGGACCCGGCTCGTCGAGATGGTCTCGCGCACCGGGACCGTCGGCGGCCGCGACCGAGGCGGCAGCCGGCGCGGGGGCGACCGAAGGCTCGTAAGGCGGACGACCGCGATCGCCACACGCCCCGACCGCGAGCAGCAGCCCCGTCATGGTCGCGCTCGCGTTCAATCGACGAACTCCAGGGACGTTCGCGAGAAGGCCGGCGCGAGCAAGTCCACCAGCGGTCCGTACTGCTCCGGCTCGTCGTCCTCGTCCGGATCGGTCAGGCCCACCAGCTTGCCGAAGATCTCCACGAGCTCGTCCTCCACGTCGTCGGTGTCGAGATTCGCCGTGCGAGGGGTGGCGGAGGCGTTGGTGATGCCGTGGGTGTCCGGATCCTCGACGGCCGTGATGTCGCAGTGGATGCCGTTGGCGGTCACCAGGTCCCCGACGAGGGTGGTGTACGCGGCGGCGGTCTTGTCCGTGAGCCCCTGGAGCTGGTCCAGGTACTTGGTGCGGTCGTCGGACGTGCCGGTGGGGAACGTGCGCACGATGAAGCGCGGCGAAAACAGCACCCGCGCGCGGATCGAGCGGCCCTCGAAGGTGCCGCGCGCGACGAGGCGTCGATTGCGGTTGAACACCTGGTGGGCGGTTCGCTGGAGCTCGTTGAGGAACAAGCGTCCGCCGTTGTACGGCTTGTGGTCGTCCTCCTGCAGCGTCACGGCCAACTTCACGCGCACGATCACGATCATGTCCCACGGCTCGGCCAGCGTCGCACCGTGCAGCCCGTCGCCGCCGTTGAAGCCGTCGACGCCCCCGCAGTAGGCGAAGATGTCGCACAGCCCGGCCGCGCCCACCGTTTGGTCGACCTTGGCGATCACCGGCTTGCGCGCTCGGCTGGCGTCGCGGGCGGTGACTTGCGTGGTGTAGCGGAAGTCGCCCTGAACGATCGCGAGCTCGGTCTGGCCTTCGAACGTGTGCCCGCTCTCGGCCATCCACAGCATCAAGTGCCAGAAGTCGTAGCCCCGCGGCTTGCGGTTGCCGTTCATCATCCCGGTGGGATCGAACGAGTACGGGCACCCCGGGCTGCGGAAGCGATCGCGAATGCCGTCCACGTGCAGTGACGCGTAGTTGGCGCTCTCGATGTAGTGGTCGGGGTTGCCGAACCCGTGACCCCACTCGTGCGCCGCCGTGAAGCGACCGGGCGGGCTCGACGTGGTGCTGTTTTGCATGTCGGCCCGTTCCCAGTGGCACACGCGGTTCATGTGCGCGCGGGCATCGGCGACGATGTTGATCCGGTAATAGTGCGAGAACGCGTTGCCGTCGTGACCGCGCACGAGCAGGGCGTGGAAGAACCCGCGGGCCACCGGGGCGTCCGCCGGTCCCACCTCGAAGGTCGTCCGGTGGGGGTTGATCGCGTCGGTGCCCTCCCAGCGCTTCTTGGAGTCGACCAAGCTGCGGCGAACCTCGGCGAGGATCGTGGCCGCGGGCACCGGCGGCGTGATCACGGTGCCGCGAGCCGGATTCGTCGGGGCGTAGTCGAACAGCGCCGGCGTGTGCTGACCGACGCGGAAGATCTCGATGCCGTCCTCCTGGCCGCAGCACCGGGCGACGAACGTGGCGATGTCGCCGACGTCCCACGTCGTCGCCTGCATGTCGTCCTGCGCCGGCGAGTCGTAGTCGTGGTCGAACGAGTAGAACGGTCCCTCGTGGTCGCCACGATGGACCCGGGCCACACGCGCGCCGATCGGGTGGTCGGCGAAGTCGTCCTTGAGAGGCACGCGCGCGTCGAACACGTCGAACACGTCCGTGCCCCGAGTGATGATCCGGGTGTAGGCGGGGTGATCGGTGAGCACTGCGGCGTCGGGCGCCGGGCTCAGCTGCGTGACGTCGGTGAAGTAGGGCTCGGAGGCCGGTTTGTAGACCTCCAGACGGTGGTCGAGGATCGTGAACCGATCGGGATCGGTGTCCGTCCACGTCAGGCCCGGGCGCGGGACGTCGCCGACGACGTTGCCCTCCATGTCGATCGTCGTGCTGTGCAGCGTGAGTACGATGTCGTCGAGATCGACGACGTAGGGGTTGGTCGCAGAGCTCGCATCCGTGATCGTCTCGAAGGCGCGCTTGGTCGACGCCGCCTCGCTCGAGCGACGCGCCCGGTAGCCGCGTGACCACCATTGCACCGGCAGGTCGTAGTAGCGCAGCCGAGCCGCTCCGGCGGTCGACACCTCTGCGTGGTGGTCGTGGCCATCGGGGATCGTCTCGACGAGGCGCGCGGCGCCGGCGGTCGCGGGCGCCCCGTCGGTGCGCACGAACGTGGCCTCGGGGAACACGAAGCGCGTCAGGCAGTCGGGATCGGGGAGCTCGCGTGACGCCTCGGCGGGTCGGCGCACGATCCACGGCAGGCAGTGCAGGGTGTGGTCGCCGGCCGTCACGTCCCAGACGGCTTCGGCCACGGGCGGATCGGTGGGACCGGCGGTGTAGTCGACGTGCGCGAGGTGGCCCTCGAGCACGAGCGGGGTGCAGCCGTCGGACACCGGACGTTGCGCCGGCACCGAGCGCATCTGCTCGGCCCATCGATCGAAATAGTCGAAGCGAAAATGCTGCCAGCGCGGCACGAGCACGACCTGGGCGGGTGCGGCCGGACTGCCGATCATCGTGGACCGCACGTCGATGTCGACGAAGCGTCCCTCCTCGAATCGCACGTCCGGCGGCACGCGCCAGTCGCAGTCGTGGGTGTCGAATGCTTCCGGGACGAGGAACAGTCGCCCGCCGTCGTCGACCCGTGACATCGCCTCGTCGCGATCGAGCAGCTCGGTCGTGGCGGGCGCGCCGTCGGCCCCCGGCACGAGCACGACGTAGTTGCCGTCTTCGGTGGTCAGCGCCAGGTCGAACGATCGCTTGTCGCGAGCGGTCACGAACTCGACACGGCCCTCGGAAGTCAGCACGTGGGTCTGGGTGCTTCCGTCGTCGAACCGCACTTCCACCTCGATGCCGTCGGGCAGCGGGTGCACCACGCCCTCGGGATCTTCGAAGCCGAGCTGCATGACGACCTGACACAGCTGCAGCCCGCGCGGCACGCCGAGCTCGCGATGGCAGTACAGCTCCGTCGTGTACAGCGGGCACGCGCTCGGATCGCACGTGGGCGAGCCGTGGCAGACCAGATCCGGCTCCTCCTCCGGATCGAAGAACAAGATCTCCACCCGTCGGTCCGACGCGTTGTGGGCGGGTCGCTCGAGCTCGTCGGTGGGGTCGAAGGGCGCGCGCCGGCCGGAATCGAACGGGATGTGCTCACCGCAGCCCACGAAGGCCGGCAGCGCATCGAAGCCCTGGATGCGAGCGAAGGCCTGCTGCAGGTCCGGGAACGACTCGGTCTCGAGCAGTCGCATCAGCTCGTGGCAGTACACGTCGAAGAACGCGCCCCACGTCTCGGGACCCACGGACTTGTCCACGCCGATCTCGGCGCGGTACGGCAGCTGCAGTCCCTCGTTCGCGACGCGGCGGACCTCTTCGTTGTAGCGCTCCTGAAAGGCCCCGATCGCGTTGCGCGTGGCCGTGTTCATCGAGCCGTTGACGGTGCCCGGGTCGCACGGCCAGCCGGCGCGTACCGCCTGGAACTTGAGCACGCGCTGGATGTCGTCGGTGTGCGCCTCGGCGTCGGACTGGTTGCGCCAGCCGTCGCGGTCGCCGGTCAGAAACAGCTGCACGTTCTCGGCACGCTTGTCCGACAGCGTCTGGTTGTACGACTCGGAGCCGCTGGGATCGGTGTGGCCCGCGACCAGCACCTTTTGATCGGGGTTGGCCTCGGCGTGACGCAGGGCGGCAAAGATGACGCCCAGACCGGTCAGCCGACGCTCGTCGAGCGCGGGCGTGCTGCCGTCGACCCGGGCACGATCGGGCATGAGGATCGAGCGGTCGTGCGCGAAGTGGTTGTCCTCCACGTCGAGCACGTGCACGCACGGCCGCTCCACCACGATGAGCTGCGCCTCACCGGTGGGAAACGTGATCTGGTTCGGCAGCAGCCGACGGGGAACGCGGATCTCGTCCATGGACCAGGCGGGGGGTCGACGCGTCGCCGAGCTTACCGCCAAAGGCGTCTGGCGGCGCCGTCGGGATCAGGTACGCTGCGCAGGCATGTTCGAGACGCTCGGAGTCATCCGCATCGGGAGCGCCGAGCTGGCGGTCTGCGAGCGAGCGCCGCTGCCCACCGTCGATCTCGAAGGATTTGTGCCCATGACCCGCGAGGCGGCGGCCTCCGAGCTGCGCGGGGCGAGCGCGGGCGATGCCCAGCGCGTCCTGGCGCGCGTCGACCGGCCTTCGGGCCGGTTCGCCCCGGGGGGCTCGGTCGACACGCTCGTCGATTTGGTGCGCAACGGTTGGCTCTGGGTCGGACGTCGCGAGCGCGCGTTCGGGGGCATCGTGTTCGCTCCACCCGCCGAGGAGGCGCCGGTCGACCTGTCCGAGCTCGCGCCCGCCGAACCGGAGGAGCCCGAGGCGCCGCCCGAGCCCACGTTCGCCGCGTTCCGGCTCGTCGACGATCGCGGCAACCCGATCGCCGATCACCCGTTCACGTTCCAGCTCCCGGACGGTCAGTACATCGAGGCCGTCACCGGTCCCGACGGACGCTTCGAGGTCGACCCGGTCCACGCTCCGGGCGACTGCGTCCTGCAGTTCGAAGAGCTCACGTAGAGAAAGGCCGCGGCGGCGTCTCGAGGAGGCCGCAGCCATCGGCGGTCTGGACCAACGGGCACCGAACGAGACACCACGAAGCGTCGCGCTCCTGGGAGCGTTCCGATAGCATGTCACTGCATGGAACCGCACCGAGGCCGTATCCAGGCGCAAGGCGGTGGCGTCGAAGAGTCCGAGGCTTGGGCGCGTCCGTCCCCGCTGACGGCTCGACGTGGTCGAGACCTGACGACGGTGTTGAGGTCACGCCTGTCTCCAACGGAGGAAGATCATCGGGAGGACGCGTTTGCGCAGGTCTTTCGGGACATCGACCGATTCGAGGCGGCAGGGGGCGTTCCCCAGGACGGCAGGTATCCACTCAAGAAGTCGTATCCGATGCCACCCCGACCGGATGGGCGGAGAGTCGACATCGAGGTACACTCCGGGTTGGCGTTCACACCGGAATGACACAGTCCGACACCGATAGCGCGCTTTCGGCGGCATCTGCCGCCTGGGAGCATGCTTGGGCCCGACTCGATGCGCTCGACCTCGCACGATTCGGCTGGACCCTTCCTTGGCTGGACGGTTCCATGCAGGACGGGAATCCGATCTTCTCGGCCGTCTCGATCGACCTTCACAGGGGTGTTCGGCTGCTCCACAGCCCGGAAACGACGACACCCATGGTTTGGCTGGACACATTCGACCCGGAAGGTCCGGCGCCAATCACAGAGCTTGTCATTGCCAGTGACTCGTCGCCAGCCGCCGTTGTGTGGGTTGTCCATCTTCTGCAGCAATGGATCGGTGGTGCTGGCGTGACGATGGTGCCGTTTTGCACGGAAGCGGCGCAGCTCGAGGCGGCTTGAGCCGTGGCCGACGTCGAGTCGTTCGGGGAGTTCTGGGCCGCAGAGAGGCCTGAGGCGAGGTCCTCCGGCCGACTGCTGTCGTCGGACAAGATCGAGTTCGAGGTCGCTCCTCCTCTTTCGCAGGGCGGATTCCCCGAGAGGCACGATGTCGTGCACGGCGTCTTGAGCGAGCCTCCGTTCCCGAACGCCGATCGGGTTTCGCTCTTCCGGGCCTTCACCACGAGGCTCCGTATCGCTCCCAACCCAATCGAGCACCTCGTCGCCAACCTCGCCCTCGTGGGGCCGAGCCACGTTGCGACTGAGGCGCATGGGTTCAGGGAGGCGAGCTGGACGCTGCCTTCGATCGGCGTCTGGCGGTCGAGCAGTGGGATCGACTGGAACAGGGATAAGGAGTCCGGGAACTACACCGTCGAGGTACGTTCTCTGCCAGATCTCGTCGCGGATGCAGGTGGAGTTCGGGTCCGGCTGGAGCACAGAGCGGAGCTGTCTCGCATTCACAATGGGGTCAGCGTCGTGGAGCACCACGTGATGGCCGTTGCCTCGTCGGAGGAGCTGCCTGTGGCAGCGTTAGTACGGCGGTTCGTGGTGCCGTTGTCGAGCTTGGTGAACCTGTGTCTCGGCACGACGGACGCACCGGAGCAGGTCGTCTTTCGCGAAACGGCGAATGCAGACGGCTTTCGATTGCTCGCTCCGGCGCGGGTGATGGAACGGCAGCCGCAACGTCCGCGTCACGATACAGAGCTCGACGCACTCGTCTTGCTTGGAGATCTCCCCTCGGCGACGTCGCAGCAACAGCTGGTCTCGACGTGGCTCGACG
>CALBMM010000279.1 GCA_937896535.1 uncultured Pseudomonadota bacterium | reverse complement strand
ATGGACCGGCACTTCGCCCTTTTCGAGCGCGTCGAGGATTTGCTCGATCTTGTCTAGATCGAGATTTTCGAATTACAGCGGAATGTCCGGCTTGCCTCGTTCGGCGATCTGCGCGACGGGACCGTAGCCACACGCGGCGAGGCACTCGACCTCCGACAGCGTGATCTGGTCGTCGTCGGTGGTGCCGTGGTTGGTCACGCCCAAGCGCCGCTTGCACTTGTCGAACACCTCGTACGCCCCCGTGATCTGGCACGCGATGTTCGTGCACACCTGCAGGTGGAAGCGCCCCACCGGCTTGGTGTTGATCATCGTATAGAAGGTAGCGGTGCCCTTGACGTGGGCGGCCGGCAGGCCGAGCCGCTTGGCGACGAGGTCGATGACCTCCTCGTCGACGTGGCCGAACTGTTGTTGCGCCAGGTACAGGACGGGAATGCACAGCGCCTTGGCCGCCGCGTCTTCCGGGAACCTGGGCCACAACTGCTGGATTCGCGCTTCGATCTCGTCGGAAAGTTGCTTGTCGGTCACCACGAATGGCCCTCGGCCGGCCCGGACCCTAGGATGGGGCTGACCCCACGTCAACTGGCGCCGACGGCCGTGCAGCGCCCGTTTCGGCGTGTTCGGCGGCGGCCGCAGATCTCCACGACGATGTGTCGGTCGACGTTCGACCCACCAGCGCGACGCGATCCCGGCGGGCGGTGTGTGCCGGCCGTCCCCGAAGGCTCGGGCTCAGGATGGTTCCGGGAGCGTCAGCTCCATGCAGACGGCCCCGGGTTGCGAGGCGTTGACGGCGAAGTTCTCCGTCGCCCGCACCGCGTCGTCGACCGCGGCTTCATCGACGTGCGAAAAGCCCAGCTTGCTCGCGAAGAAATCAGCCGCCATCGTGGTCAGCAGGTAGACGTGGCGGGCGCCGAGCGTCCGGCAGCGTCGCAGGACGCAGTCGCCGAGGATCCAGCCCAAGCCTTCACCCCGTCGCTCCGGGGTGACGGCCAGGCCGAACAAGAAGGCGCTGTCGCCCGCGACCTGCAGACTGACCACGCCCACGATCGCATCGGGACCGCTGCGCATGACCAACGTCTCGACCTTGTCGGACGCGACCACGGGGGGCAGGCCGTAGCCCTCGAGGAGCCGGTTGACCGCCACGGTCTCGCTCGGCTCGCCGAACATGACCGGATCGCCCAGCGAAAACAGCAACTTGGGCCCCAGCTCGCCGAACGAGCCCGACGACAGCAGCAGCACGGTGTCCCCGGGGACCGCGCGCTCGAGCAGGTCTTCGGACAGTGCGTCGATCGTGGGGTACGCGCGGGCCTCGACCCCGCGGGCGGCGATCGCTTTGGCCAACCCCTCGGTGTCGAGGCGCTCGGCCTCGGCAACCTTCTCGGGGCGGTACAGCGGCGCCACGTAGACGCGGGTCGCCGCGTCGAAGCTGCCGGCGAACCCGTCGGCGAACGCGGCCCGATGCGAGGAGGAGCTGCGCGGCTCGAAGCACACGTGCAGCTGGTGCTCGGGGTAGCGCTTGCGGATCGCGGTGACCGTCAGCTGTGCCGCGGTGGGATGGTGGGCGAAGTCGAAGAGCACGCGTACGCCCTGCGCCAGACCCAGCAGCTCTTGGCGCTTCTTGACCCCTCGGAAGCGTCGCAGCGCGTCGGCGAGCGGTGCGATCGGATGGCCCTCGGCGCGGGCGATCGCGAGGGCGGCCAGCGCGTTGCCGAGGTTGAAGCGACCCAACAGCTGGGTCGACAGCACGCCGAGGCTCGTGCCGCGCTCGAACAGCTCGAACTGCGTGCGCCGGGCGCCCGGCCGCGACTTGACGACCGCGCAGTAGTCGGCCGACGTCACGTCCTGATCGTTATCGGGCAGGACACGGTAGGTGACGACCGGGCACTTGGCCGACGCGGCCACGCCCATCGCCTCGGCGTTGTCCATGTTGACCACGAGGCAGCCCGCCGGATCGATCGTCTCGACGAACTTCCGAAAGACGCCGCGAATCTGCTCGATGTCGTCGAAGATGTCGGCGTGGTCGAACTCGACGGACGTCAGCACGGCCCGCTTGGGCTGGTAGTGCAGGAACTTCGCGCCCTTGTCGAAGAAGGCGGTGTCGTACTCGTCGCCCTCGAGGACGATGGGACGCCCCTGCCCCAAGTGCGCGCCGGTCCCCAGGTTTTGTGGGACGCCGCCGATGAGGAACGACGGATCGGCCCCGGCCCCGCGCAGCAACCACGCCAACAGGCTCGTGGTCGTCGTCTTGCCGTGCGTACCGGCGACGACGAGCGGGTCACGCTCGGCCAGCAGCGCCTTGGCGAGCATGCTCGGGAAGCTCTCGAGCTCGATCCCCGCTTCCTGCGCCGCGACGACTTCGGGGTGGTCGGGCTTGCACACGTTGCCGACCACGACCCGGTCCGGCGCCCACGACAGGTGCGCCGGGTCGTAGCCGGTCCACACGGGGATCTCGGCCTGTGCGAGCTGGTCGGACATCGGCGGATAGATCCCCGTGTCGGACCCTCGGACCTCGTGGCCGGCTTCCTTGAGCAGCCGTGCGAGCGCCCCCATGCCGGTCCCGGCGATCCCGATGAAGTGGACCTTCAAAGCGGCGCGATGATGGACCTGCCCCCCCGAGCGGGTCAACGGCCGCATCCGCGCGAGCGTCGAGTGCGCGAAAGCGTGCGACCCATCACGTGAGCAACGCCGCGGGCCCCCGCCGCCCCACCGGTCGGGAAAGGTGGTATCCCTAACGTCGAATGCTGGAGGGGGCCATGCAGGAACGTCGTAGGGTGCCGCGCTCGATGGTGTCGGTGCCGGCCGCGATTTATGACGATCGCGATCGGCAGCTGCTCAACGCGCGAACGATCGACCTATCCGCGTTCGGGGCCCTCTTGCACGGCGGAACGTCGGTCCTGCCCGGCGACCGGGTGCAGTTCGAGGTCAGCCGCGGCCAAGCGCGCAACCCCCTGCGCCTGACCGCCGAAGTGGTTCGCGTGACCACGCCCGATGCATCGCGTCGCCAGCACTCGATCGCGTTGCGCTTTTGTGACGTGTCCGAGCTCGACGCGGCGATCCTCAAGGCGATCATCGCCGAGCATCGCGCGTAGCGGCGCCCGCAACGGCGACCCACTCAACCCGTCGCGGCGCGCTCGCGCTGCAGACGACGCGCGTGCGCCCACAACGTGGCGACCGCCGCCGGAGTGATCCCGGGGATCCGTGCCGCCTGCCCCGTCGTCGACGGACGCACCGCCGTCAGCCGCTGGGCCGCTTCCGTGGAGAGCCCGGCGAGGGCGTCGTAGTCGAGATCCACCGGCAGCGGCAGATCGGCCCCACCGTCGCCGCGCAGGCGTGCGACTTCGGCCCGCAGCTTGTCGACGTAGCCCTCGTACGTGCGGTGGGCCTGGGCGCGCAACCGAATGTGGGGCGCGGCATCGGTCTCCCGCCCCTTCGCTTGCGCATCCGCTTCCTTCATCGTCGCATCGAGTCGGCGGGCGTTGGCCTGCGCGCGCGCGTCGTCGATGAGGCCGCACGCGTGCGCGATCGGGCCGAGCCGAACGTCGGCATTGTCCTCGCGCAGCAGGATCCGATACTCGGCGCGGGAGGTGAACATGCGGTAGGGCTCGTCGCAGCCTTGCGTGACGAGGTCGTCGACGAGCACCCCGAGGTAGCCCTCGTCGCGCCCCACCCGAAGCGGCGCCCGGCCCAGCAACGCGAGCGCGGCGTTGGCCCCGGCGACCAGCCCTTGCGCGCCTGCCTCTTCGTAGCCGGACGTGCCGTTGACCTGACCGGCGAACGCGAGGTTGTCGTAGTCCTTGGCGTGCAGCCGGTGGTCGAGCGCGCGGGCGTCGACGGCGTCGTACTCGACCGCGTACCCGGGCCGCAGCATCGTGGCGTGCTCGAGCCCTTCGATGGTGGCGACGAACGCCGCCTGCACGCGCGCGGGCAGGCTCGTCGAGATCCCGTTGGGGTAGACCGAGTGCGTGTCCAGGCCCTCGGGCTCGACGAAGACCTGATGGCGATCGCGGTGGGCGAAGCGAACGACCTTGTCTTCGACCGACGGGCAGTACCGCGGACCACGCCCGGTGATCTGGCCCGAGTACATCGGCGACTCCGAAAGGTGCGCCTCGATGATCTCGTGCGTGCGCGGGTTGGTCCACGTCAGCGCGCAGTCGACCTGGGGCAGCAGCGGTGGCGGCGGCGGGACGTCGTCGGCCCAACCGAAGCGCGGCACCGGATCCTCGGTGGGCTGCGGCTCCATGCGGTCCCAATCGATCGTGCGTCCGTCCAACCGAGGCGGCGTGCCCGTCTTGAGCCGACGCAACGCGAAGCCGAGCTCGGCCAGGTGCTGCGACAGGCCCGTCGCGGGTGCCTCGCCGACGCGCCCGCCCGGCGTCTTGTCGGCGCCGGTGTGCAGGATGCCGCCGAGAAAGGTCCCGGTCGTCACGACGACCGCGTCGCCGTCGACCACGCGGCCGTCGGCCAGGCGCACCCCGGTGGCGCGGCGGCCCGAGAGCACGATCGCGGCCACGAGGCCCTCGACGATGTCGATGCCCTCGGCGCTCGTGAGCGCGGCGGTGACGTAGGCGCCGTACTTGGCCTTGTCGACCTGCAGGCGGGTGGCCTGCACGGCCGGCCCCTTGGAGCGGTTGAGAACGCGGCCGTGGATCGCACAGGCATCGGCGGCTCGGCCCATCAGGCCGCCGAGCGCATCGATCTCCTTGACCAGGTGCCCCTTGGCGATGCCGCCGACGGACGGGTTGCACGGCGTCTGCCCGATCGTATCCAGCCGTCCAGTGACCACGCGTACGTGCGCGCCGACACGACGCGCCGCGAAAGCGGCCTCGAGACCTGCATGGCCGGCACCGACCACAATCACGATGGGGCGAGTCATTTTTCTCGTCGCAGCCGCATACCGTATCACCGCGCGCGCGGGTGGCGACCGTTTTCTTGCCGCTTTTCGCCACCGCGCTCATGCCCGCGCAAAGCCGCTTTGCTAGTCTGCGGGCATGCGTAGGCTGGCGGCGCTTGGATTGTTGGCGGCGGGGCTGGGACTTTCGGTCGGCTCGGCGGCCGGGTGCCAAAACAACACGATCGAGCTCGACTTCGACGACGACGGCGACGAGAGCACGGGCACCGCGTCCGGCAACGACGACGCGACCGCCGGGACGACCAACGCCTCGGTGCCCGGCGATGCGACGCAGACCACGACGGACACGACGACCGGCGCCGGCGGACCGCAGACGCTGCTGCTGGCGGTCGACACGCCGCTCGCCCCGGGGCTGCCGTTCCAAGCGGTCGTCAACGCCGTGCCGGGCGACGGAACGATCGACCTGACGCTGCAGTGGCTGAGTCTCGATCTCGGCTCGACCACCTCGCCGCGCCAGCCGGTCGGGGACATGTATTCCTACCCCGGCGTGCCCGTCGAGGCCGATGGTTCGTTCGTGTGGGGCGTGGGCGTCGTGCTCATTCCCGCGGCGGCCAACCCGGCCACGGCCAGCGACCTGGTCGTGGCCCTGACGATCGCGGCGCGACCCGAGGGCAACCCGTACTGCGGCGAGGTGGGCGGCACGGTGATGTCGCCGATCCAGCAGCCGATCGACGGCGGCACGCACGGGATGACCGAGATCTTCGACGTCAACAACCTGCCCGTCGACTTCGCGACCAGCTGTTTCTGAAAGCGGCGGATGTCCGACAGCCGCAGCTTCTATACCGAGTACTGGGACACGCCCGGCGAGGCGTTCCCGGACAAGGAGCTGCTGACGCCGGCGAAGGTAGAGCACATTCGCGAGCTCCTCGCCGCACGGCCGAAGGCGAAGGTCGTCGATGCCGGCTGCGGCTCGGGTGGGCTGACGCGGCGCTATGCGTCGGCGGCGGGCGAGGTGATCGCGCTCGAGCTGTCACCGCGCGCCGTGGAGTTGGCCAAGGAGGCCAACACGTTCGACCACGTGCAGTACGTCGAAGCCGACCTGCAGGACAGCTGGCCCGTCGAAGCCGGCTGGGCCGACCTCGTGGTCTCGAGCGAGGTCATCGAGCACCTGTTCGAGTTCCCCACGTACATGGCCGAGCTGTCTCGCGTGACCGCCCACGGCGGCCAGCTGTACCTGACGACCCCGTACCACGGCCTCATCAAGAACCTCGTGCTCGCCGTCCGCGGCTTCGACCGCCACTTCTGCAGCTACGACGGCGGCCACATCCGCTTCTTCACCGACGCCCACCTGCGGCGGCTGGCCGAGGCGCACGGGTTTTCGGACGTGCAGTTTCGGCATCTGGGGCGGATCGGGCCGCTGGCCAAGAGCACGGTGATGATCGCCCGCAAGCGGTGAGCACCGGCCAGATTCACGACATTTCGCGAGACGACCGACATACCGTGGCGGACGCGACGAGCAGTCGTCGTCAGTTGCGCCACAACCTCTGAAATCACTCACGAATCCGGCGGGTACGCGTGATGCTCCGGGAGGCGATGACATGTCGACCGCCACGCTGCTTCGCACCCCCCTCCACCGAACCTGGCCGATCGCGATGGCGCTGAGCCTGGGCGTTGCCCTGCCCGCTTGCGCCGGGAAGACGACGTCGAGCACTGCCCCATCGGCCGACGCGACCACCGTCACCGAAGACGCCGACACGGCCAACGCGCCGGCGAACGCGTCGGGCGCGATCGCCAGGCCGTACACCAACGACGACTGGTGGCCCAACCGGCTCGACCTGCGCGTGCTCAAGGCCAATGCGCCCGCCGGCGATCCGGTCGACGCGTCGTTCGACTACGCCGAGGCGTTTGCCAAGCTCGACCTCGATGCGGTCAAGCGGGACATCGAGCAGGTGCTGACCACGTCGCAGGACTGGTGGCCGGCCGACTACGGCCACTACGGCGGCCTGATGATCCGCCTGGCGTGGCACTCGGCCGGCACGTATCGCGTGACCGACGGCCGCGGCGGCGCCGGCTCGGGCACGATCCGATTCGCCCCGCTCAACAGCTGGCCCGACAACGCCAACCTCGACAAGGCGCGGCGCCTGCTGTGGCCGGTCAAGAAGAAGTACGGACGCGCGCTGTCGTGGGCGGACTTGATGGTCCTGTCGGGCAACGTCGCGTTGGAGTCGATGGGCTTTACGACGCTCGGCTTCGCGGGCGGACGGCCGGACGTGTACGAGCCGACCGACATCAACTGGGGTCCCGAGACCGAGTGGCTCGCCGACGAGCGCTTCTCCAAGGACGGTGAGCAGCTCGCCCGCCCGCTCGGGGCGGCGCAGATGGGCCTCATCTACGTCAATCCCGAAGGCCCCGGCGGCAAGCCGGATCCGATGGCCGCGGCCAAGCACATTCGGATGACGTTCGGTCGCATGTCGATGAACGACGAGGAGACCGTCGCGCTCATCGCTGGCGGTCACACGCTGGGCAAGGCGCACGGCGCCGCGAAGGGGCACGGCAACCTCGGCCCCGAGCCCGAGGCTGCGCCGTTGGAACAGCAAGGACTGGGCTGGAAGAACAGCCACGGCACCGGCAAGGGTGCCGACACGATCACCAGCGGGCTCGAGGGCGCGTGGACGTCGACGCCGGTGGCGTGGTCGCACGAGTACTTCGCCAACATGTACGACTACGAGTGGGAGCTGACCAAGAGCCCCGCCGGCGCGTACCAGTGGACGCCCAAGGGTGACGTGGCGCGAACGGTTCCGGACGCGCACGACCCCAAGAAGATGCACAAGCCGATGATGTTCACCACGGACTTGGCGCTCAAGACCGACCCCGCCTACGCCAAGATCTCCAAGCGCTTCCGCGACAACCCCAAGGAGTTCGATGCCGCGTTCGCGCGCGCCTGGTACAAGCTGACCCATCGCGACATGGGGCCGCACGCGCGTCTGATCGGGCCCGACGTACCGCCGCCGCAGATCTGGCAGGACCCCGTGCCGAAGGTCGACCACAAGTTGGTGGGCAAGGCCGACATCGCGAGCCTGAAAAAGCAGGTGCTCGCCTCGGGGCTGACGCACGGTCAGCTCGTGCGCACGGCGTGGGCCTCGGCCTCCACGTATCGCGACACGGACATGCGAGGGGGCGCCAACGGGGCCCGTATTCGGCTCGCCCCGCAAAAGAACTGGGCGGCCAACGACCCGGCGGAGCTCGCCGAAGTGCTGACGACGCTCGAGAAGATCCAGGCCGACTTCAACGCCAAGGCGGGCGGCGGCAAGAAGGTCTCGCTCGCCGACCTCATCGTGCTCGCGGGCAACGCCGCGATCGAGGACGCGGCCAAGCGGGCGGGACACGCCGTGGAGGTGCCGTTCAATCCCGGGCGCACGGACGCGACGGCGGCGATGACCGACGTCGAGGCGTTCGGGCCGCTGGAGCCCAAGGCCGACGGCTTCCGCAACTACTATGAGTCTGACGCGGGCAACGACCGCACGGCGCCGGAGATGCTCGTGGACAAGGCGGACTTCCTGAGCCTGACCGCGCCCGAGATGACGGTGCTCGTCGCGGGACTGCGGGTGCTCGACGCCAATGCCGGCGGGACCAAGCACGGTGTGTTGACCGACCGACCCGGCACGCTGACCAACGACTTCTTCGTCAACCTGCTCGACATGGGCGTGCAGTGGCGCAAGGTCGACGGCAAGGCCGACCTGTACGAGGCGGTCGACCGTGAGACCGGCAAGGTCGTGTGGACGGGGACGTCCGTGGACCTGGTGTTCGGAGCGAACTCGCAGCTGCGCGCGATCGCGGAGGTCTACGCCGCCGACGACGCGAAGGGCAAGTTCGTCGACGACTTCGTGGCGGCGTGGGCCAAGGTCATGACGCTCGATCGGTTCGACCTGAAGTCGCGCCGACGATAGATCCCTCGGCAACGGCCCGCCCACCGCGATCCGGGGGGCGGGCCGAGTTGTTCATGGCGGCTACCAGACGTAGCAGGCGACGCCTTCGTACGTGTAGTCGGATCCTTGGTCGACCTGGTCACGCTCCGTCGCCGACGTCGTGTAGAAGTGGTTGGCCAGCGACGGGCTGTAGAGTCGATACAGCGGACGTGAGCCCGCGACGTGGCTCGTCGACACGAACCCCATCGGCCCCTCGACCTTCTGCCCCTCGCAGTTGGACGCAGTGGTGTAGAAGTGCTTTCCGTTGCCCTTGAGGCAGCGGTACCACGGCACCATGCCACCTTGGCTCGCGGCGTCGACCCAGTAGTACGGACCGCCGAACTCCACGTCGAAGCCCGCGCCCGTCGCCTCGTCCGCGGACGTCGTGTAGAAGTGCTGCCCGGGCTTGTAGGTGCGGTAGACCGGCGCACACGTTCTGCCATTGCACGTCGCCGGGGGAGTCGCCGGCGGGGGAGGCGGAGGCGGAGGCGCCGAGCCGGCGCCCGCGTTGCGCTGCCACGTCGCCATGAACGGCCACGGGTCGACCGCGTCGCTGTTTCCGGGGGCGGCCTCGAAGTGAAGGTGCTCGACGTTGGTCCCGGTCGATCCCATGAGAGCGATGACGTCGCCCTTGCGGACCCGCGTGACGCCCTCGTCCGCCTTGCGGAACTGGGTCGAGTGGATGTGGCCGTAGTAGTAGCGCCAGCCGCTGTCGCCACGGATCGAGATGCTGTTGCCCGAGTACGAGGCGCTCTCGGCCGAGGTCTTCACGATGCGGATCGTCGCGTCCTCGACCGCGACGAGCGGAGCGTGGTCTTCGGCGGCGAAGCAGTCGACGCCCTGGTGCGTCCGCCCGCCCGGGCGAGGATCACCGAACCCGTTTCCGCACGACTCGTTACGTACGTAGCCGGCGACCGGAAAGGCATTGTTGGCCGGCGGCGTGCCGAGGGCAGCGCGGTCGTCGGGGAAGTCGTCTTCGTCGTCGGCGTCGAAGTCCTCCACCTCGAAATCGTCGTCCATGCCCTCGGCGCAGCCGAACGGCCCGCCGGTGAGCGAAACCGCGAGGAGCACCATCTTCCAGCCGTTCGACCGCTGCTGCGAAAGTCCGTTGTTCATGTTCGTCCCTTGCGGCGCACTCGATCGCCGCGCTTCCCACATCCGATGTGCAGGCACGGGAAGTCGGGTTTAAGCGAACGTGAGAATTGTGCGACGGCAGCGATCGTCGTGTAGCGCAGCTTGGCATTCGAACACGCCGCACCCTCCGGACGGGTCGGCGGACGGGACTCGCTACGGCCCGCAGATGCTGGCGCGGAAGGCCTCGGCGTCCATCGTGGTCCCGTTGCCGAATGTCAGCACGCCATCCTCTACGGACCCCAGTCGCTCGCGCGTGGTCGAGAACGCGAGCGCGTCGCGGGTGTCGCTACGTAGAAAGCGCGGCGCGAAGAGGGCGTACAGGTACACGTCGCCGTCGGCGACGTACCCACAGGTATCCCAGACGTGGCAGGTGAACTGCGCGTACGACAAGACGCCGTCGACGTCCGCGGCGTCGAGGACGATGCGTCCGTCCTGCACTTGCGACAGGTCGCCGTCGAAGCGGCCGGTCAAGAGGCCGGTGTACAGGTCCTCGTCGAAGGTCCGATCGGCGTTGGGGGTCTTGAAGATGCCCAGCGCGGTGAACTCGATCGAGTCCGTGGCCGCCTGCGGGATGCGCATCTGCGGGGTGACCAGGGCCACGTGTTCGGGGGTGCGTCCGAGCCACTGCCGAAAGTCCAGCTCGTACTCGGGCGCCGAGGCGTCGGGCTCGAGTCGCTTGTACATGAGCTTGAAGAAGCCGAAGCGCGAGAACTCCGACGGCAGCGTCGGGTCGTCGAAGACGGCCGCAGTGGCGTAGACGCGCTCGAACATCAGGTGTCTGGTGCCGTCGCCGGCCACGACGAGATCGGGGTCGGCGTCGCCGAGCGGCACATCCGGCGGACGATCGGGCGAGGCGATCACGTCGGGATCGGATTGCGGCGCGCTCAGTGCCGTGGCGGCCGCGTCGTCGGACACCTTGAGCCGGATCGCCCCCACGGCGTCGGTGTCGGCGATGCAGTCGTCGATCGACGTGGTGCCCGTGCAGTCCACCCCGTTGTAGACCAGTCCCTCGGGGATGTTGCGACAGCTGACGTCCGCGGCGATCTGAAAGTCCTCGGACTGGATCGGGGTGAGCACGCCGTCGGCCCGCGCCTGCGCCACGGTCGACGTCGAACGCTCGCGGAACGTCTCGGCGTCCATCGTGGCCAGTGTCACCGACGTGGGGCCGACGTCACCGAACGCCACCACACCGCGGTCGCAGTATCGAGGGCCGTTGAGCCGCGATCCCTCCGCGCGCTCGAGCACGAGCTCGGGCGGCGTGCTGCGCGGGGTGGGCTCGCGCATGTCCGCCGTGAAGCGATACAGGTTGCCCTCGAGATCGGGCGCGTAGACGAACTCGAACGTCCCATCGTCGCGCGGCAGGACGTCGAACTTGATCGGGCTGGCCCCGCCCGTCTCGTTGCGATGACCGGCGAGCGCGAGGATCTCTCGAGTCTCGAGATCGATGGCGTAGATCCCCTCTCCGTGCGCGACGCATGGATCGGTCGGTATCGCCTCGACGGCGTCGTCGGCCGGTGCACACCCGACGAGCAGCATGGCGGCCAGGATCTGGCTTCGCACGGACGGCGACCCGTGCAATCGGCGTGCCCTCGGCGCCGCCACGCCGTGCCACGGAAATCCAGGGCCCTCCGCCCCGACGACGCTGACACGTTGTCGCGCCCGAGACTCGCGGCGCGACGCTCCGTCCTCACGGCGTCGAGCACATCGGGCCCATCTCGGAGACCGCACAGATCTCGGTCGCGTCACCACATTCGGCACGGTCGCACGGGGGTCCCGCGACCTCCCCCGCGGCGCCGCCGGTGGCCGCGTCGCTCCCCGTGTCTTCCTGGCCCCCGGTGCCGCCCGACGTCCCGCCGCCCCCGTTCGGTGCGGCGTCCGGCAGGCGCGCCTCGCATTCGTCCGCCGGCAGCCAATCGATCGATCGAAACTCGGTCGAGAAGATGCAGCCGTCGATCGAGTCGTGGGTATCGATGAAATCCGGGCCTCCGCACGCCTCCTCGGTGATCGCCGAGCAGGTCGCCTCCCAGACCCCGGGGTCGCCGTCGCCATCGGCGCACGAGTAGGACGCGCGGTACTCGAAGTAGCAGACGTTGCCTTCCTCGCCGCCGTCCTCGCCCGCCGCATCGTCCATGCCGCCGGCGGGTCCCTCCTCTTCGGAGTCGGAGTCGGAGCAAGCGGGCAACGAGCCGACGATCCCGAGGGCAAGGCCCAGGATCCAGCCGAACGAACGTGGGGAACGCGTCGTGGGTGTCATGCCGGTGAGGTGCGTCCCGCCGAGATTTCGATCCCGGAGTCACGCCCCTACCCGCCGAAAGCCGAAGACCGGCCCCGAAGGGCCTACCCGGCCGCGGCGCAGTCGGTCTCGAAGATGCGGCTGAGGACGATGTGTTCGCCGCCGACGACCTCGACCGATTGGGGGTACGGCTCGAGGTAGTGATCGATCACGGCGCGCGGCGCCGGGAGCAGGTTGGCCCCCTCCGACAGCACCTCGTCCTCGTCACCGCGGCCGTCGAAGCCGCTGAGCGAGTACGCGCGCTGCTGGTACGCGTAGCAGTGCGCCTCGTCCAGATCGACGAACAGCACCTGGCCTGCCGTCCACCGGCCGACCTCCTTGCCGCCGATCGACACGGGCGCGTCGGCGCAGGTGCCCGTCGTCATCTCGACCGCCCCGTCCGAAGCCGGCAGCACCGTCTCGCCGACCCGCACCTCGGCCTTTGCCGAACCGCGCGCGACGTAGACGCGGGTGGTCGCCGGTCTGAACTCGTCCGGGGTGTGGCGCAGGGACACGACGAGGGGAATCGCGTGGCCCGCCTCCAGCAGCGCGGCGGTTTCGTCCGCGGATCGCACGGCCACGCTGCCGCCCAGTGGGATGCTCTCGGGCCCGCACGGAGTCTCGACGAGGACGCCATGGGCCGGCGTGCTCCCGTCGAGGATCGGCCGGTATTCGAACTCCACGACGACTCCGCCGCCGTCGAGCGCACGCTGGAACTTGCCGACCGGCGATCCATCCACGACGACGGTTCGGCCCTCGAGCACTTGCACGAGGTCCCTGTCGTTGACGGACATCTTGTACGGAACGGTCGCCGGTAGATCGCCGATGCTCTTGGAGCACCCCGACGATGCCACGGCCACCACGAGGGCCCACCCGATGCGCATGCGCGCAGGCTACCTGAACGGGATCGGTCGCCGAACGGCGTTATGCGCGCATCTGACGGGTGTGACGCGGTGCAAGGCGGGCTTCGTCGGGGTTGAATGGAGGCGGCGCGGATCCGTCCGAGGGGCTCATGGTTTATCGCGCCGCGCTGCTGTGTCTTTGTGGGGTCCTCGTCGCCTGTGGGTCGCAAGACCCGTCCGACGGCGGAGAGCAATCGCCCGGCTCGACCGGTGAGGACGGGTCGACCTCGACCGGAAACGACGCGTCGACCTCGTCGGGCGACGGCTCCGCGACGGCGGACTCCTCCTCGGGTGGCATGTCCGATCCCGATGGATCGTCCTCCTCCGGCGAGCCCCCGAGCGCCCCTGCGCCCACCGAGCGCTGGCGGACCCTCGCCGGGCCCGGCCACGCGACGGCGCTGTGCCTGTTCGACGACGACCGGATCGCGGTCGCCACGTCGACCGCGACCTCGATCGAGGCCGGGACCGCGACGATTTCCGTGTTCGACCGCGAAGGCGAGCAGGTGTGGAGTGCCGGGTTCGGTGAACCGGGACTGACGAGCTACTTTCACGACCTGGCCTGTGCCTCCGACGGCTCGGTGATCGCCGTCGGGCTGCAGGCCGGCGAGGGCAAGTGGAACCTTCCCCGCGCGCTCATGGCTCGCTTCGACGCCAGCGGCGAGCTCGCCTGGTCCGACGTCGCGCCCGAGTCTCCGAGCTCGGCGCTTGGTGGCGTGCAGGTCGACGACACGGGCTACTACGTGGTGGGCATGCGGCTGCCGGACGCGTTCGTCGCACGCTACGATCTCGATGGCGTCGAGCAGTGGCGACGGGTCGACGGGTATGGCGGACATACCGGCAGCTTCCACGACCTCCTCGTCCAAGAGGGAGTCTTGTACGCCGTCGGTGAGACCGGCAACGATGGCTGGCTGGTCGCCATGTCCGAGGACGGGCAGGTGCTCGGCAGCGAGACGTTCGACGCAGGCGGAATGACCTCGGCCGACATCCTCGTCCCCGACCCCGCCGGTGGATTCGTCGTGGCGGGCTACACCGAGCCGTCCGGCTTCGACGACCCGGACCACGCGTGGGCGGTGCCGTGCGATGCCGCAGGCTGCGCGTCCGAGCCCTTCGACGCCGGAGAGGTCGACGCGCTGCACGGCTTTGCCATCGACGCGAACGGTGACTGGATCGTCAGTGGTCCGAATGGCCTGCGCGGGCGCCCGGCCGGGGAGCCCGAGGCGTGGACCTTCGACACCGAGTTCGACTGGTTCTACAAAGGTGACCGCCGCAAGCTCCTCGCCGTCGATGGCACCGGCGCGCTCGTCGTCGCCGGGGGCGACCCCGCCGAGCTGCTGCAGCTGCTGCCGAGCGAGCGGTAGCGCGGTAGCGCCGGAATCGACGCGCGACCTGGGCCGCCGAAGCAGCCCAGGTCGACGCGAGCGCGGCGAGAGCTTCACGGGGTGCCGAGCAACAGCTCGTCGTCGCCGACGCGGGCGACGAACACGTCCAGGAGGCAGTCGCGGTCGATGTCGGCGATGGCGACCATGCGGGAGGTGGAGGCGGGCAAGGGTTGCGCCGTGTCCGAGAACACCCCGCTGCCGTCGTTGACCCAGATGCGGTCGGGTTGGTTGTCGGCGTTGGCCACGTACGCATCGAGGTCGCCATCGCCGTCGAGGTCGGCGAGCGCGAGCCCGAAGCTGGTGGCGTTGCCCAGCAGCTGGCCGCTGTCGGTGAAGACACCAAGGCCGTCGTTGATCCACACCGTGTTCGGGGAGTTGTTGTTGCTGATGACGAAGGCATCGAGGTCGCCGTCGCCATCGAGGTCACCGAGCTCGATGTCGCGCGAGCTTCCGGCCGCCAGCAGCTGTCCCGAGTCGGTGAACGTACCGGTCCCGTCGTTGACCCACAGCCGGTCCGGAGCGAAGAACGTGCCGGCCCACAGGTCGAGGTCGCCGTCGGCGTCGACGTCGCCGAGCGCGACGGCCAGCGAGTTGTTCGTCACGATCGCCTGCCCCGTGTCGGTGAACAGGCCCGTGCCGTCGTTGACGAACACCAGGGAGTCCGCCGCGCCGGCCGTGGCCGTCACCACGTCGATGTCGCCGTCGCCGTCGATGTCGCCGAGCGAGATTCCGAACGTGTCACCCGTGGCGAAGGACTGGGCCAGCACCGTGAAGTTGCCCGCGCCGTCGTTGAGCCGCACGACGTCGGCACCGGCTCGGTTGGCGACGTAGATGTCGAGGTCGCCGTCGCCGTCGAGGTCGGCCAGCCCCGCGTCTCGGCAGTTTTCCGCGGCCCCGTCGGCGAACCCGGTGTCGACGAGGCTGCCGGTGCCGTCGTTGAGCAACAACAGGTGCGGGGTCCCGGACGTCGTGCAGGCGAACACGTCGAGATCGCCGTCGCCATCGAGGTCGCCGAAGCTGGGCCGGTAGGTATCGGCCTTGTCGGCGATGATCTGGGCACTGGCGAGCGCGCCGCCGGACGGGATCGTGGTGGCACCGTCGCACGCCAGACACTCGCTGGTGTCGAAGGCCTGACAGCTCGCCTCGCAGCCCAGCGCGCCGAGGTCGAACCCCTGCGTCTGACACGTCTGCAGCTCGAGCGCGTTGCCGTCGCAGACCTCGGGCCCCTCGACCGTCGCGTTGCCACAGACGTTGTCGACACAGGCCGACACGTCGAGCGTGCAGTCGGACGCGCACGCCAGTCGGCCTTCGAAGAAGCCCTGCGACGCGCAATCGGCCCCATCGAGCTCGTCGCCGTCGCAGGCCTCGCCCGGATCGAGCTGCCCGTTGCCACACGCGTCGCCGGTCGAGTCCTCGCCACCGGTCGAGTCCTCGCCACCGGTCGAGTCCTCGCCGCCGGTCGAGTCCTCACCGCCGGTCGAGTCGCCCCCCCCGGTCGAGTCGTCGTCGCCGGTCGTGACCATCGAGGTGCCGCTGTCGCCCGCCGAATCCGAGGTCGGCGGCGCGCTGGTGGCTCCGGGACCGGTCGCATCGTCGCCTCCCGTTGCGTCCGTGTCGCCGGCGCTGTCGTCGTTGTCGGTGTCGGCAACCGTCGGATCGTCGCCGCACGCGGCGAGAAAGAGCAGTGCCACGAGGTAGTCAGTGTGAGTCGAATGTCGCATCTGGGTCACCGTTGACGGGCACTCGTCCAGCCCGCGCCGCTGAAGACGCTGGGCGCAGGTGACCGATCACGGCGCGACGATTTTTCTCCGATCTCGACGAGTACGACGCCTGGCGCCCCCTTGCAGGGCGCTTGGCCTCAACCGCGAGTCTCGGTGCGCAGGCGGTTGGTCGCCTCGACGAGCGCCCGCGCGTCCAACGGCATCACGCGGGCCATCCACGCGGCGGCATCCTGAATTTCCCCGAAGACGCGGGCGGGACTCGACGAGCGGGCCAAGATCGCGATCGTGTTGATCACGCTGATCGCCGCGCTGGCCCAAAATCCGGCGCCGTCGACGACGACGGCCGAGGCCGTGACGAGACCGCTCATCTCCCGCTGCAGCTTCGCCCCGTGGCGCCGAACCTCGGCGCCGGGGATCTCGAACTCGGTCTCGCAGAACGAGAAGATGCCGATCCGCCCCGCCGACCGACTGGCGCGCAGCTCGTTCTGCGCCGCCGCGAGACGGTCGAGGTCCGCGACGGTGGGCGTGCCCGTGTACACGTTGAGCTGCAAGTCGCCCCACACCGCCGTGCGCACACGGTCGTCGACGAAGGCGAGCGCGTACTCGGGAACGTCGGTCACGATCGCGACGAGTATCCATCGCCTTCGGCCACGCACGCGCCGCCCCACGCGCGACGGGGCGCGAGTCGGCTCACACCACGGCCCACGTGGTCGTGGCCGTCAGGCGTCGGGTCTGTCGTCGACGAGCTCGTCGAGGCGCGCGAGGACGGTACGCGCGTGCTCGGGGCTGCTGGCGAGCTCCTCGATGGCCCGCCGCAGCGACTCGATGGCCCGCCGCACGCGACTGCGAACGGTCCCCTCGGGGAGCTCGAGGATCAACGCGACCTCGCTCGCGGACTGATCCTCGAAGTAGTACAGCTCGACCGCGAGCTGAAGCTCGAGCGGCAGCCGCTCCAGCGCCGCCCGCAGCAGCTCGATCTCCTGCTTGCGCGCCATCCAGGTGCTGGGCGAGGTGCGCAGGTCCGCCATCGTGCACATCGACACGTCGATCCCCGTGCGCAGCCGCTGGCGCAGCGCGTCGTACAGCTTGCTACGCGCGATCTGAAACAGGTAGGCCCGAAACGACGAGTCGGCATGAAACGTCTGCCGGTTGCGCACGCACGCCAGAAACGTCTGCTGCACGAGGTCCTCGACGTTGCTTTCGAGCTTGCTGCGAAAGAAGCGATAGATCGCCTCGAAGTGGCGAACGAACAGCTCGTTGCCCGCCTTCTCGTCGCCGTCGTTCCAAGCCGCGAGCAGCTCGAGGTCGTCGCGTAGGTTCACTGCCACTTCGCCTCCAGGTGGAACGCGCCGTCGTCCAGCTCGGTGACCTCGACCTCGGCCACCCGACAGCCCGCCGCGAGCAGCGAGGCTCGCAAGACTTCCGCCTGGGTGATGCGGACGACTTCGTTGGCCGTGCGCGGCACGTGCGAGAACCGGATCACCGCCGCCCCGTCGTGGGCGTGCAGCACCTCCATGCCCATGCCGCGCACGAGGTTGTTGTAGTAGCCGACGAGCGCGTCGACGAAGACCGGCGACGAGGGCGACGGCACCGCGAACGCGGCGAACATCATCCGGATGACGGTCAGGGACACCTCGCCGATGAACTCACGAAACGAATCCAGCGTGCCGAAGTGCTCGTCGTAGATCGCGCTGAGGATCGCCCGGGCGTGCACCGCGGGGATCTCGGTTCGGCCCGGCAGGCCCGACAGGATCGGCAGGAGCGCGGAAGGTGGGTTGCCCAGGGGCGCTCTCGCGAGGGCGATCCGCACCATCTCGCTCGGCACGCGCTGCTCCGGGCTCGTGTGCAGCCCATCGGGCAGCTCACGCAGCAAGCCGTCGTACATCGAGGTCGAGTGCGGCGCCGCAGGCTCCACTTCCTGGCCCAACGCGCGGCGCAGGTCGACCTCGCCGGCGTGCGCCTCGAGGATGGTCGCGAGCTCGGTCATGCTCGAGAACCGATCGCGGCGATTCTTGCTCAGGCCGCGTGACACCGCCCCGACGAGGGCGTCCGGGATGTCGCGCGACGCGGGGATGTGCGGCTCGGCTTGCAGGATCGCCTCGCGCAGCTGCAGCAACGAGTCGCCGGCGAAGGGCCGCTGCCCCCAAAGCACCTCGTACAGGGCGACGCAGAAGGCGAACTGATCGGTGCGCTCGTCCTGGACCATCCCCAACCACGCCTCCGGGGCCATGTACGCCGGGGTTCCGACGATCTCGCCGGAGCGAGTCAGCGCGCGCGCCTGCTCGTCGGTCGCAGAGAGTCCCGCCCGGCTGGGGATGCCGGCGCCGACTTCCCGAGCGAGCCCGAAGTCGGCGACGCACACCCGACCGTCCAAGCCCAGCAGCACGTTGCCGGGCTTGAAGTCGCGGTGAATGATTCCCCGCGCGTGGGCGGCCGCCACCCCGCGCGCGGCCTGGGCGAGCACACCAACGGCGCTGCGCCACGGCGGCCGGCTCGTGAGCCATTGCGCCATCGACTGACCGTCCACCAGCTCCATGGCGAGGAACACTCTCGCGTCGGCGATCCCGGCGTCGAAGACCGTCACGACGTTGGGGTGCACGAGCTGGGCGGCGCTCTGCGCTTCCTGCAGCAGTGCGGCGTTGGCTTGCTCGGAGGCGTGCGAGGGGTGCAAGAGCTTGATCGCGAGCCCTCGCTCGAGCGTGGGATCGTAGGCGGCGAACACGATGCCCATGCCGCCGGCCCCGAGTCGACGACGCAGCGTGTACCGCCCCACGGTGGCCGGCTGCTCGTCCAGCGAGGGAAACAGCGCCGAGGCGACCATCCGGCGAGCCGCGTCCTTTTCGAGCTGGTCGCCCGCCTCGCGGTGCTGACGGCGCAGCGGAGCGTCGAGCGCGGTGCGCGCTGGCTCCGTATCCGTCATGGCCTCGCCAGAATGTGGGAGGGGCCAAATGGTGTCAACGGCTATCATCGTCGGCGCCAGCATGGCGCACCCCAGCTACGCCTCCATCTTGCGAGACGCCGAGCGTGCCCGCTGGACCCTCGACGATCTGACCGCGGGCCTGGTCGACCTCGACTTCGATCGGCCGTTTCTGTCCGACGCGCTGGTGCACGGGCAGCGACTGCCCTTCCTCGACGCCCGCGAGCAGGTCCTGCTCACGCAGATCCGTGCCTACACCTACCTCGAGCTGCTGACCCTCGCGGAGAAGTTCGTCGTCCCCTTCGTGATGGCGCAGGCGGCCAAGTCGCTGCACGGAGACATCGAGCGCTTCTTGGCCCTGATGGGCTTCGGACAGCAAGCGGCCAAGCACATGGCCGCGTTTGCTCGCTTCGCCTCCGCGGTGCAGCTCGGCGGCCGCGCCCAGTGCGAGCTCGTCGCGACGGCGGAGGACATCACCGCGAGCTTTCTGACCCACAACACGCTGGCGATCGGGTTGCTCGTGCTTCACTGCGAGTGCATCGCGCAGCCGCACCACGTCCGCGCGATGCGTGGCCGCGACGAGGTCGACGAGCAGTTCCGCGAGCTGATGCGGGTGCACTGGCGAGAGGAGGCGCAAAACGTCCAGCTCGTCGGTCTGATCCTCGCCGAGCTCGCGCAGGCGACGTCGCGGCACGAGCACGCACGCGCGGTGCAGCAGTACCTGGCCATGCTCGAGGCGCTCTCGACGGTGTTCGTGTCTCAGGTCGACCTCGACCTCGCTGCGTTCGAACGCGCCGCCCGTCCGCTCGGCGACGACGAGCGCCGGCAGTGGCGCGCCGAGCAGTCGCTGTCCTACGACGAGGTCTTCTTGCGCTACGGCGTCGAGCACCCGCTGCTGCGTCGCACCGTGGAGGACAGCCTCGGCGTCCCGCTCGCACCGCTGGACGAGGCCGCCCGCCGCTTCACCGTCCCCCCGTGACCGAGTCTGGGCGGGCCCGCCTCAGTCGCCGCCGTGGCGGCGCTTGTACTTTTCCTCGAGGATGAACAAGTCGATCATCATCGGGTACCAAAACGACTGCATGCCGGCGTAGAGCATGCCCGGGATGCCGTCGCGCCAGGCGCTGTGGAGCACCAGCGTGCGCCCGAAGTGCAGGAACGGGCGGATGAGCAGCGGCAGCTTGTTGTAGGCCCAGCGCACGCCGACCATGCGGCCGGCCTTGGTGCGCAGCGAAAAGCCGTCGAGACCGCGGGCCTTGTCGGTGCCCTCGACGTAGTGCTTGGCCTCCCACTGCGCGTACTTGATGTGCTTGCGAAACCACTCGGCGAGCGGCTTGGCGTCGGCGTGGCGGATCTTGTGCTGCAGCCGCATCACCGACATCTGCGAGTCGTCGACGCGCTCGTGGGTGGCGCGACCGAACTTCGCCGCCTCGGTTCTCATCAGGCGGAGGTTGGACGCGATGCCGAAGCTGCCGTGCTCGAGATCCCGGCCGAGCACCTCGAAGATCCAGCCGATGTACACCCCGTCGATGTCGCGGCGGGGCAGCACGGACTCGATCTCGTCCCACAGCTCGGTTGTCATCCGCTCGTCGGCGTCCAGGAAGAGGGTCCACTCGAAGCGCCCGCGGACGAGCTCGAGCGCGTGGTTGCGCTGGGCGGCGTAGTTGTCGAAGGGGCGCACGTGGACCTCCGCGCCCCCCTGCTCGGCGATTTCCCGGGTGCGATCGGTCGACTGCGAGTCGAGCACCAGCACCGGGGCGCGGTCACCGATCGACGCGAGTGCGTCGGGGAGATTGAGCTCCTCGTCGAGCGTCAGGATGATGACGACCAGCGGCTGCATCGACGGCGAGATAGTATGTCACCGCCTCGGCCGCGCGCATGAGCACCGCCAAAAAGACGTTCGTGTGGATGGGCGCCCTGTCGGTGGTCACGCTGCTGCTCGGCGTCCTGCGCGAGTTCGTCATCGCCCGGGATCTGCAGACCAGCGGCGCCGCGGACCTGTTCTTTCGCGGGCTCGTGGTCGTCGGTGCCTCCCGCAACTTCGGGCTGGCTCTGTTTCGGGCGCGCTGGATCCCGATCGGGCCGCAGGTCACCGCGACGCAGCTGCTGTCGCGCGAGCGCAAGACCATCGGTGCGATCACGGTCGTCGCCCTGCTCGCTCTGGCCGGCCTGCTCGCCGGCCCCGACTGGTCCGACCCGGCCTCGTGGGTGTTCTTCGCCGCGGTCGTGCTCGCGGTACTCGGCGGCGCGGTGCGGGCGCTCGCGGAGCGGGCCGGCATGGAGCGCGCGGGATTCATGCTCGAGTGGGCGCTGCCGTTGGGCACGATCGCGGGGGGTCTGGCGATCGGCCGCGGCGCGCTCGGACCGGCGCTGGGCATCACCGCCGGCACCGCGCTGGGCATCGCCGCCCTCGCCCCGCGCGTCTTCGGCAGCACCGCGCGCGCCTCGACGGGCACCGGTCGCGACGACCCGGCCGCGACGTTGACCCGCTGGCTGCTCGTCGACACGCTGCTGTACGTCAACCTCGGCCTGCTCGAGTCCGTGGTCTCGAAGTTCGTGTTCTCCGAAGGCGGCTTCGCGCTGCTCAACTACGCGTACCTGTTCGTCAACGCCGCGCTCGCCGTCCCCACGGCGGCGGCGACGGTGGTCTCGCTGCGCATCGCCTCGTCCGGCGGCCCGGACGCCCAACGACGCTTGCGCGGGTGGGCGGCGATCGGCGGGCTCGGCCTCGGCGCCGCCGTGCTGGCGGTGTGGGCGGCGCTGGGGTTGCCGCCGGTCCAGCGGGCGGTCGATGTCGCGGCCGGCTGGGCGTTCTGTGACGCGATCCGCCCGATCGTGCTGTACGCGGTTCCCTTCGCGGGCCTGCGCCTGGCCAACACCGTCGGCCGCCAGTACCTGGTCGCCCACGACCCCAAGCGACTCATCGGCTGGGACCTGACCGGGTTCGTGCTGCGTGCGGTCACGCTGACGCTGGGCGCGCTGTACCTGGACATCCTCGCTTCCCCACTGGCACTGGCGGTCGCCGAGCTCGCGCAGCTGGGCGCCTGGGTGCGGGTGCCCAGCGACCACACGCCACCACGAGCCGAGCAGCGCGACCACGCATAGAGTCGTCCCGGCGGCCCTTTCCGATCCCTCCCCGCAGCGATAGGCTCGGACTCGATGGTCGCTGTCAGGGTCGTGCTCGCGGGTCGGAGGCCGCGGTGGTGAGCCGCCTTGCGCTCAATCCCACCGCCGCCGCCAAGTGGCTGCGCAAGCGGGTCCTACGTTCGCCGACGCTGGTCAGGGCCTCCAAGGACCTCTACCGCTGGCCGTGGCTACGCCGAACGCAGGCCTTCGAGTGGTTCATCCGCAACCGCGTCTCGTCGGCGGACGCGGCCCTGACGACGGTGCCGCCGCGCGTGTCGATCGAGACCGCCCTGACGTGCAATGCCAAGTGTCCCATGTGCGTGCACAGCCAGCAGCGCATGGTCGGCATCATGAGCGAGCGCTTGTTCGAGCGGCTCATCGACGACTGCGCCCGCCTGGGCATCGAAGACGTCTGCCTGAGCGTCTACGGCGAGCCACTGGTCGACAAGCACTGGCTGTCGCGCCTCGCGATCGTCCGCGCGGCGGGCATGACCTACTCGTTCTTCTCGAACGCGAGCCTGCTCAGCCCCAAGATCGCCGACCAGATGCTCGAGCTCGGGGGCTGGAGTGCGGTCAACTTCAGCGTCAACGGCTTCTCGCAGGCGGTGTACGACAAGACGATGCCGCCCCTGTCGCGCGACCGTGTCTACGACAACATCGCCCACTTGCTGCGGGCGCGGGCCGAGCGTGGCCGGGGCCCCGAGGTCACCGTGTCGTGCGTGGTGCTCGAGGAAAACCACCACGAGATCGAGGAGTACACGCGGTATTGGAAGGACAAGGTCGAGCGCGTCTCGATCGCCGACCGCACCGACTGGCTCGGCGAGCTCAAGGAGACGGACAAGGGTCGTGGCGTGGGCCGGCGCCTTCGTGTGCTCGCGACCCACAGCGACAACCTGCCCTGCCCCTCGCCGTGGCAGTCGCTGTACGTCTACTACGACGGTCGGGTCGCGCCTTGCTGCGAGGACGCGGCGGGTCGAAAGCTGATCGTGGGCGACGCCAACGAGGCCTCGCTCGGCGACATTTTCCAGGGGCAGCAGATGTCGCAGCTGCGCGGCTGCCATCGCGACTGGAAGCGCGCCGGCGATCCGATCTGCGGCCAGTGCAAGGTGCACTGGCCCTGGATCTGAGTCAGGCCGCGGGCGCCTGCAACCGCGCGTAGACCTCGTACGAGATCCCGAGCCCGGCACGGTCGAGCCAGCGTGCCGGCGCGGCGGCGAGTGCCCCCAGCCAGCGTGCGCCCTGCTGCGCGACCGCGGAGTCCCCGACGAAGTACCGCTGGAAGTTGCGCGCGAGCGCGTCCGCGTCGAGGTTGGAAAAGCTCGTCCACTGCACCGGCTCGAACCCACCGCGTGCGAGCAACCGCTGCAGTCCCCGGCGCGAGAACAGCTCGAGGTGCTGTGGCGGGCACACCATCGGAAACCGCCGCCGCAGCAGCCGGGCCGGCAGCCCCGACCAGCTCGGCGTCGACAAGGCCAGCACACCACCGGGACGCACCATCGTGCGGACCTTGCGGAGCATGTCGACCGGCTCGGGCACGTGCTCGAGGACCTCGAACATCGCTGCCGCGTCGTAGGTGCGATCGGACTCGAACTCGTCGAGCCAGCCCACGAACACCGAAAGGCCCCGCTCGGCGGCGAGCGCCCCGGTCCGGCTCGGGTCCACGCCCTGCGCCTCGATCCCGAGCTCGCCGCACGCCTCCAGGAAGTACCCGGCCCCGCACCCGACCTCGAGTAGCGAGCGCACCCCCATGTCGGCGACGATACGGGCGCGCGCCCTCGCCTCCTCGCGCATGCGAGCCGCCGAGGTGTCCGACTCGACGCCGTGGTGGTAGTCCGGCACGAGATACGACGCCGTGATCGTCTCCTCGTCGGGCAGCGGGGAGACGTACAGCGTGCCGCACGGTCGACACCGCACGTAGACGAAGCCCGTGTGCTCGAACGCAGGCTGGGCATCGACCAGCCCGCAGGCGGGGCAGCGTCGCTCGGAGGTCTCCGTCATCGAGGGTCAGCAGGTACCGCAGTCGGGCACGCAAGTGTCGCATGCCTCGCCGATGTCACACGTGCCGTCTCCGCACATCGCACAGGCACCGCAGTCGGCCGCACAGTTCCCGCAGTTTTCCCCGGCGGGCATGCTGCACGTGCCGTCTCCGCATCCCGGGCACGGTCCGCAGTCGCCCGGACACGAAAAGCACGAGTCGACGGGGCCGCAGAGCCCGTCGCCGCAGCCTTCGCACGGGCCGCAGTCGGCCGGGCAGATCGAGCAGAACTCCGTCGCTTCGCACGTGCCGTCGCCGCACACGCCACAGCCGCCGCAGTCCTGCGGGCAGTTGAAGCACATCTCGCCGCCGCTGCAGCTACCGTCTCCACACGTCGGGCACGCGCCGCAGTCGGCCGCACAGATCTCGCAGTTTTCCCCGAAGCTGTTGTCGCAGCTGCCATCGCCGCAGAACGGACACGCCCCGCAGTCGCTGGCACACGTGGCGCAGTTTTCTCCGGCGGCCGCCGTGCACGTCCCGTCGCCGCACACGGCACAGGCCCCGCAGTCGGCCGCACAGTTGGCGCAGTTTTCTCCGCCGGGTCCGTCACAAGTGCCGTCCCCGCAGCCCGCACACACGCCGCAGTCGGCCGGGCACGAGTTGCACGCTTCGGATCCGTCGCAGGTGCCGTCGCCGCAGAACATGCACGAGCCGCAGTCGGCCGGGCAGCTGCCGCAGTTTTCGAAGTTGCCGGTGTCGCACGTGCCGTCGCCACAGGCGCCGCACAAGCCACAGTCGTTCCAGCAGTTGAAGCAGTTCTCGCCGGCCGGGCCGTCGCACGTGCCGTCGCCGCAGCCGCCGCAGAAGCCACAGTCGACCGGACACGAAAAGCAGCTCTCGGCGCCGGTGCACGCCGCGTCGCCACACACCTCGCACGCGCCGCAGTCGGCCGGGCAGGTGTCGCACGCCTCGCTGGTCGTGCAGCTGCCGTCGCCACACACCTCGCACGCGCCGCAGTCGGCCGGGCAGGTGTCGCACGCCTC
>CALBMM010000278.1 GCA_937896535.1 uncultured Pseudomonadota bacterium | reverse complement strand
GAGGTCGTCGAGGAAAAGTTCAAGAAGTGGTTCGGAACCAGCCCCGAAGCCCAGGTCAAGCAGGACCCGAAGACCGCTGCGCCGCTCATTCGCTACAACGAGTGGTTTTCGCAGGACGGTGACTTCGTGCGCTCGTTCGACCTCAGCGCCGTGCACGGCTCCTACGTGCTGACGGTCGTCGACAAGGACGCCGAGGATCGCATCGGCGAGCGGCTGCCCAACCTCGCCAAGGACGAGGGCTTCACCGACGACGTCAGCGACGTGCTCGGCGGCTCGGACGTCTGCTACGACAAGAGCGGCGAGATCACGACCTGCGGCGAGTCCGGGGGCGACGGCCTGTGAGCGACTCGTCGAGCGACGAATCGACCATCGAAAATCGGGTCTACCTGTTCAAGGCGCTCGCGGCGGCGTTTCTCGACAACGCCGGGGCGCTGCTCGCGTCGTCCGACGACGACGATCGAGCGCGGGCGGTCGAGGCGCTCGCCGAGCTCGCCCGGATCAGCTGCATCGTCGCCGACGAGGACGAGGCCTCGCCCTCGCAGGTGCGCAACCTGATCCTCGACGACGACGACGGCGACGACCGCGACGACGGGCCCGAAGGGGACTGAGTCCCGGCCGACCTCAGGTCTCGTCGCGCGGCGTCGCCGTCGCGTCGACGTCGTCGAACAGGATGCGCACCGCCGGCGTCTGAAGATCGTCGAACTGACCGCGCCGCGCGGCGCGGACGAACGCGACGACGGCGACCGTGGCCAGCAGCAGGGCGATGGGCAGGGCGATGAACAGCACGCTCATGTCGATTCCTCTCGCGGGAGGCGGGCGCCGGCGACGGCGGTGGCGACCACGGTCAGCGAGCTCAGGGGCATCAGCACGGCCGCCCACAGCGGCGTGATGGTCCCGGCCATGGCCAGGCCGACGCACACGAGGTTGTAGGCCAGCGACACGGTGAACGTGCGCCGGATCGTTCGCATGGCCCGTCCGCTGAGCTCGAGCAGTTCGAGCACGCCGTGCAGGCCCGGCTGGCCCAGGTACACCGAGGCGGCGTGCAGGCTCGCCTCGGCGCCGTCGCGGGTGGCGATCGACACGTCGGCGGCGGCGAGCGCTGCGCTGTCGTTGACGCCGTCGCCCACCATGACCACCGGGCCCTTGGTGCCACGCACGAACGAGACCTTGTCCTCGGGGGTCAGCCCGCCGTGGCAGCGCGCCGGGTCCAGGCCCAGCCGTGCGCCCACGCCGGCGACGATCTCGGGGTGGTCGCCGGACAGGATGCCGACCTCGAACCCGCGGGCGACCAAGGCATCGATCGTCGGCTTGGCGTCGTCGCGCAGGCGGTCACCGACCGCGGCCACCATCGTCACGGCGCGGTCGACGGCCACGTAGATCGGCGAGCCACCTTCGGCCACGAACGAGGCCGCGGCGGCTCGAAGCGTCGGCACGATCGCGCCGGCGGCGTCGAGCACGAAGGCCTCGTTGCCCACCGCGACGTCGTGACCGTCGACCGTCCCGCGGATCCCTCCGCCGGCCGATTGCTGCACGTCGACGACGCGCAGCCCGACCGTGGTCTCGCCCCCGAAGGCCTCGGCGAGGGCGACGGCGACGGGATGGGCCGACTGCCGCTCCAGCGCGGCCACGAGGGGGCGGACCCAGGTGGGGCCCACGGCGCCCAGCACCCGCGCGTGGCCTTCGGTCAGCGTGCCGGTCTTGTCCAGCCACATCGTGCCGGGCGAGGCGAGGCGCTCGAGCACGTCCGCCCCCTTGATGAGGATCCGGCGTCGGGCGGCCCGGCCCACCGCGACGGCGAGGGTCAACGGCGTGGCCAGAGCCAGGGCGCACGGGCAGGCGACGATGAGCAAGGTGATCGCACGGTCGAGCGCGAGGTCGGGCGCGATGCGAGCCCACGCCAGGCCGGTCGCCGTGGCGAGCACGACGACCGCGATCACGAATCGCGCCCCGATGCGGTCGGCCATGGCGACCAAGCGCGGGCGGTCTCGGACGGCGTGCTCGACCATGTGCAGGACCTTGCCGATCCGCGTGTCGGTACCTGTCGCCTCGACTCCGATCCGTACCGCGGCCGACAGGTTGAGCGCACCGGCGGTGGCCTCGTCGCCGGGGCCGAGCGCGACCGGACGGGACTCGCCGGTCAGCAGCGACTGGTCGATCGTGGTCGTGCCGCGCAGGACTCGGCCGTCGGCCGGGAACGTCTCGGTGGCGCGCACCTCGACGGTGTCGCCGGGCTGCAGCACCTCGGAGGGGACATCGACGACGATCCCGTCGACGATGCGGTGGGCGAGCCGCGGCGTCATTCGGGCGAGCAACGACACCGAGCTCGCCGCACCGCGCTGCTGTCGGTACTGGATCCAGCGACCGAGCAGCAGAAGGAACACGAGCACCGACAGCGTGTCGAAGTAGATTTCTCCGGTCCCGCGCAGCGTGTGCCACACGCCCGCGATCGCGCCGGCACCCAGTCCGAGCGCGATCGGCAGATCCATGTGGGGAACGCGAGCGCGGGCGGCCGCCCAGGCCCCGGAGAAGAACACGCGGCCGGGCCCGAGGATCGCGACGAGGCCCACGATGCAGCTGGCCAGGCGCAGAAACCCGTAGATGTCGGCCGACATGTACGAGCCCAGGCCCAGGTACAGCGAGCCGGCGATGAGCATGTTGTTGCCCGCGGCTGCACCGGCGACGGCGAGGCGGGTCAACAGCTCCCGTTCTTCGCTTTGTTCGATCGCCTCGCGGGCGTCCTCGCGCAGCGGGTGCGGTCGGTAGCCGAGCCGATCGATCGCCGCGGCGATCGTCGACAGCGACGTCGTGTCTTCGCGCCAGGTCACCGCGATCGTGCGCTGGGTCCACGCGACCCGGGCCCGCTGCACGCCGTCGCAGATCCTGGGCAGGTTCTCGAGCAACCACACGCAGGCGGCGCAGTGGATGCCCTGCAGTGCCAACGTGACGGTGAGCTCGCCGTCGGTGCGCGTGGCGTAGCGAGCGAGGAAATCGGGGCGGTCGAAGTCGTCGAAGCGGACCTGGGCCGCGTCGGGACGGGCCGCCCCGGGCTCGTCGTCGCGCAGCTCGTAGTAGGCCGACAGCCCGCGGTCGACGATGAGCTGGTGCGCGGCCTCGCAGCCGCCGCAGCAAAACTGTGGACCGCCCGGGCCGGTCCAGCGCGCCCCCGGCACCGGCAGGCCGCAGTGCGTGCAGGCGGGCGCCGGCGTGTCGCTCAGGGGGCGGGGCGGTGACATGGCGGGGTCGTGTCGAGACCGGGAACGCTCGACGGGGAAGGGGTCTGCGCGGGAGACGGCAGCTCGATCGGCGCCCGCATCACCAGCGTGAAGATGCCGACGCCCAAGATCACGAACGCGCCGACGACCGGCAACGCACGCCGCGCCCGCTGCGACAGCCGGGCCACGACGGCACCGAAGAGGGTGAGGGCGGGCAACGTGCCCAACCAAAACGCCGCCATGGTGGCGGCGCCCAGCCACGGGCTCGCGGTGCCGGCCGCCGCGACGGCGAACACGTACAGCCATCCGCAGGGCATCAGGCTCGTCGCCAGCCCCAGGCCCACCGCGCGCGCCGGGGCGGGCCAGGACTCGGCACGCCGACCAAGCGCGTGGGCGAGGCGACCGACGGCCGCCGACGCGCGGGACCGCCGCTCGGACCAGCCCAGGTGGGCCAGCAGCTGCAGCACGCCGACGCAGATCATGGCGATGCCGGCCAGTGTCGTCGCGGTGCGCTGCGCCCCGGCGAGGCGACCGCCGGCGTCGATGGCGGCACCCAGACCCCCGGCGAGCATCCCGATCGTGGTGTAGGCGAGAAGGCGGCCGAGGTTGTACGCGAGCACGCGCCGGTCGGCGCCGCCTCGCGGCTGGGCGGTCGCCGGTCCGCGACGCACCACGGTCAGCGCGACGAAGGGACCGCACATCCCGACGCAGTGCGGGCTGCCCAGCAGGCTCGCGATCCACACCCCGGTCAGGACGGCGAACATCTCAGCCTTCCACGTTCACGGTCAGTGCGGTGTCGAGCAGCTCGTCGCCGCGCTCGCCCACCAGCACGACCGTCCACTTGCCCGGGCGGGACATTGGGGCCGCGGCGCGGTACGTGCCGTGCCCGGCGGGGACCAGCTCGAGCTTCGTGCTCTCGGCCGCGCGCGCGTGATGGAATACGGTCGCTTGCAGGATCGCTCCGACGACCGCGGTGTCCTCGGCGTCGCGCACCGTCACGACGAGGTCGGCGCCTTCGACGGTGGCGTGCGCCTGCCAGCCCGTGGCGTCGCTGCGGCGCTGTCGCGCGCGACGCTCGTCCCACGTCAGGGCGCGGGCGTCGTAGTCGTCGACGACGGCGTGAGAGGCGTCGCGGCTGACGTAGATCGCGGCACCGATCCACAGCCCGACCTGGGCCACGAAGAGCAGGCCGATGAACAGCACCCAGCGGTGCATGACGGTGCGCTCGCGCGCGAGGAGGGTCGTCGACGTCATCCTTCGATGCCTTTCGCCGGCCCGAGCATCCGCCATGTGACCGTTCGGATCTGGCCGTGGTCGTCGGCCACCTGCAGCTCGATGGACAGCTGCCCGGCCTGGAATGCGGTGCGCGGCGCCAACAGCTCGAGCGGGGCGGTCACGACCTCGGTGGGACCGAGTACGAGGTCCGCCTCGCTGGCGAGCGTGACCGTGGGTGGCGACAGCACCTGCACGTGCAGGGTGGTCTCCTCCTCGGCGCGGTTGGTGAGCTTGAGCCGCATGATGTTGCGGACCTGTCCGTCGTCGGCCACGGTGAACGGCTGGCCGTTGTTGCGCAGCACCACCACGTCGAACGACTGCTTGCCCAGCAGCAGCACCGTCACCGCGGTGGCGAGCCCGATCATGATGAGTGGGTAGATGACCACGCGCGAGCGGAAGCTGCGGACCTTCTCGCCGCGGTCACGGGCCTGCGAGCTGTACCGGATGAGGTCCTTGGGGCGGTGCAGCTTCTCCATCACTCCGTTGCACGCGTCGATGCACTGGGCGCAGTTGATGCATTCCATCTGCAGACCCTCGCGGATGTCGATGCCCGTCGGGCACGTGGTCACGCACAGTCCACAGTCGACGCAGTCACCGGTATCGGGGTCCTTGGCCTTGCCGCGGGGCTCGCCGCGTCGGGCGTCGTAGGCCACGATCGAAGACTTGTCGTCGAGCAGCACCGACTGCAGGCGCCCGTAGGGACACGTCAGAATGCACATCTGCTCGCGGAAGTAGACGAAGTCCACCATCATCGCGCCGGTGAGCACGGCGATGAGGGCGAACGGCCCCGGATGCTGGAAGGGCGACTGGTGCATCCACGCCCACAGCTTGTCCACACCCACGAAGTAGGCCAGGAACGTGTTGGCGAGGTAGAAGGCGACCAGCAGGTAGGTGAGCGTGCGCGCGACGACGCGCCAGCCCGCCACCGGACGACGCGGGTTGCCGCCGCGACCGGCCGTGCCCGCGAACAACCGCTCGATCGGACGGAACACGAACTCCATGTAGACCGTCTGCGGGCAGGCCCAGCCGCACCACACGCGCCCGAACAGGGCCGTGAGCAGGAAGAACCCGACCAGGGCCCCGACCATGCACAGCGCCAGCAGCAGGGTGTCGGTGGGCAGGAACGTGTACCCGAAGATCGTGAAACGACGCGCCGGCAGGTCGAGCAAGATGAACGGCTTGCCGTCGATCTTCACGAACGGCAGCAGGGTGTACAGGCCGATCAGCACGTACGCCACGATGCGACGCCGGTCGAGCAGCTTGCCCTTGCTCAGCTTCGGTCGCAGCCAACGCCGGGAGCCGTCGGCTTCCAGCGTGGACAGCACGTGCGCTTCGGGCTCGAGCAAGGAGTCGTTCATCGTCTTGGTCCTATTGCGCCGGTGCGGCGCCCCACGGGGCGACGACCGCACCTTCGGGGGCCTTGCCGCCCGCCGGCTTGCTGCCTCGCAGCGAGGCCACGTACGCGGCCGTGAGCACGATCTGGTTGACGTGGCTGAGTCGGTTGCGCCACGCGGGCATCGACCCGTTGGCGGCGCCGTTGGCGATGACCCTCGCGATGTCCTCGACGTTGGTCACGTTCTTCCAGCTGTCGTCGGTGAGGTTGGGGCCCACGTTGCCTTCGGCGTTCTTGCCGTGGCAGGACACGCAGTTGGCGTTGAAGGTGGCGCGGCCGGCCGCGAGCCACTCCGGCTTGTTCATGTACTCGAGGATCGTCGCGCGGTCGGGTGTCAGCTCGCCGATCTCGGCGAAGCGCAGGTTCATCACCTCGGCCGCCTGTCCGTCGTACTCCTCCTCCCGCGAGGGACCTTCGCCCATGTAGTAGTAGACGAAGTAGAAGAACGCGAAGACGAAGGACCCCGCGAACAGAGCGCTCCACCAGCCCGGCAGCGGGTTGTCGTATTCCTGGATCCCGTCGTAGACGTGGTCGGTGAAAGGCGGCGCGCCGTCGGCCGCCGGGGGCGTGTTGGGGTTGGCAGGTGCGCTCATCGGGTGCCTCCAGTCTCGTCGTCGTCGAGCACGACCGCGGCCTGGCGGTCGATCAGGCGTCGGTCGGTTCGCAGGGTGCGGATCGCGACCGCGGCGAACACGGCGAAGAAGATCAACAGCGCCGCCTCGGTGAAGGGCAGCAGGTCCATGCCTGCGAGGGTTTCCTTGATCACTTGACCGCCACCTCCTCCGGCGCGTCGGCCGGGGTGTCGTCACCGCCCGCGGACGCCGGGTCGGCGTACAGGTCGGTGCCGATGCGCTGCATGTAGGCGATGAGCGCGATGACCTTCGTCTCCTCGAGCATGAGGAAGCGCGTGTCGTCGAGGGCCGCGTTCGGGTCGTCGGCATCGGCCGGGTCGAAGAAGATCCGGTCGGGGCCGTTCTGCGCGACGAGCTCGGCGACGATCTCCCGGGCTTGGGCCCGCGCCATGTCCTCGGCGTGGGTCAGCTCGGCTTCGTACTCGGCGCCGAGGTAGGCGGCCGCCTCGACCCGGTCCTGGACCGAGGCCCAGTCGAGCTTTTGTCGCTCGAGGTGCTTGTACGAAGGCATGACCGAGTTCGGGGTCATCGCCGGCGGGTCGCGGAAGTGCAGCAGATGCCACAGGTGCGACTGCTTGCCGCCCTCGCGCGCGAGGTCGGGCCCGATGCGCCGCGACCCCCACTGGAACGGGCGGTCGTAGACGAACTCGCCGGGCTTGCTGTAGTCGCCGTACCGCTCCGTCTCCGCGAAGATCGGCCGGATCATCTGCGAGTGGCAGTTGTAGCAACCCTCGGACACGTACAGGTCGCGGCCGGCGAGCTCGAGCGGCGTGTACGGTCGCACCGTGGCGATGGTGGGCACGTTGGAGCGGATGACGAACGTCGGGATCATCTCGAACAGCGACGCGACGACGACCGCGATCGTGGTCCACACCGTGAACCGCATGGGCAGGCGTTCCCAGACGCGGTGCCACGCGGCCTGCTGCCACACGTCGATCTTCTTGCCGAACTCGACCGCGTTGCCGATGCGAGGCGCCGGCGGGGGCGGGTCGACGTAGTCGTTGCGCAGGGCCGGCGCACGCTGCTCGGGCTCGGCGTACGTCGCCGGCCGCGTGCGCCAGGTCTGGATGATGTTGTAGGCGAGCATCAGGACGCCGAAGATGTACAGCGAGCCCCCGACGACGCGCGCCCACCACATCGGACGGATCGCCTGCACCGTCTCGACGAAGTCGGGGTAGGCGAGGTTGCCGGCCGCGTCGAACGCCCGCCACATCAGCCCCTGCGTCAGACCGGCGACGTAGATCGGGATGATGTACAGCAGGATGCCGAGCGTGCCGATCCAAAAGTGCCAGGTGGCCAGCGGCTTGCTGTGCAGCTTGGTCTGAAACAGCTTCGGGGCGAGCCAGTACATCATCCCGAAGGTCATGAAGCCGTTCCACCCCAGGGCGCCGGCGTGCACGTGGGCGATGGTCCAGTCGGTGTAGTGCGACAGCGCGTTGAGGCTCTTGATCGACAGCATCGGGCCCTCGAACGTCGACATCCCGTAGAAGGTGATCCCGACGACGAAGAACTTGAGCACCGGCTCGTCGGCGACCTTGCGCCACGCACCACGCAGCGTCAGCAGGCCGTTGATCATGCCGCCCCACGACGGCATCCACAGCATCAGCGAAAACAGCATGCCCGTGGTCGAGGCCCACTCGGGCAGGGCGGTGTAGTGCAGGTGGTGCGGTCCGGCCCAGATGTAGATGAACACCAGGGACCAGAAGTGGATGATCGACAGCTTGTACGAGAAGACCGGGCGCTGCGCCGCCTTGGGCAGGAAGTAGTACATCAGCCCGAGGAACGGGGTCGTCAGGAAGAAGGCGACCGCGTTGTGGCCGTACCACCACTGCATGAAGGCGTCCTGCACCCCCGCGTAGATCGAGTAGCCCTTCCACAGACCCACCGGCACGACGAGGTTGTTGAAGATGTGCAGGATCGCGACGGTCACGATCGTCGCGATGTAAAACCACAGCGCGACGTACATGTGCCGCTCGCGGCGGATCTTCAGGGTGCCGAAGAAGTTGAACGCGAAGACCACCCAGACCACCGCGATCGCGAGGTCGAGCGGCCACTCGAGCTCGGCGTACTCCTTGCCCTGCGTGATGCCCAGCGGCAGCGTGATCGCGGCGCCCACGATGATGAGCTGCCAGCCCCAGAAGTGGATGGCCGACAGCTTGTCGGAGAACATCCGCGTCTTGCACAGCCGCTGCGTCGAGTAGTAGACGGCGGCGAACACCGCGTTGCCGGCGAAGGCGAAGATCGCCGCATTGGTGTGCAGCGGTCGTAGACGACCGAACGTGGTGTACTCGAGGCCGAAGCCGAGGCTCGGCTGCACCAGCAGCAGGGCCACGTACAGGCCCGCGAGCGTGGCGACGATCGCCCACACGAGCGTCGCCGCGAGGAATTTGCGAGCGATCGCATCGTCGTAGACGAACCGCTCCATCGGCGGCCCGCTCGGTGGCGAGGAAAGGTTCGAGGCCTTCGGGTCGAGCGCGCTTGGACCAGCCATGAGTTGTCGGCAGGACGCTGTCATCCCCCGCAGAACGCCGATACGCAGAAGCTGCGTTCCAACGTGTTTCGCCGACGCAAGAATCGACATCGCCCGTGGCGCCGGCGGCGTCACGCTGGCAGACGGTGCCTGCGTCGCCCCGACCCCGCTTCGAGCTCGAGGTGGACATGTCGCCCGAAACGGCGCTGCAACGCATCGCCGACCACCTGCACCGCACCGACTTCGGGGCTCGGGGTTGGGTCGCGCCGCCGTACGCCGAGCTCGAGGTCCCGGCGTCGACCAAGCACGCCTGGTCGCCCCGGCTCGCGATCGAAGCCTGCGAGATCCCGCTGGGCTGCCGGTTGCACTGCCGCTTCCAGCCCGAGCCGTCGATCTGGACCCTCTACATGGCAGGGTGGGGTGTGCTGGTCGTGCTCGGTGCGGTCTGCATCGCGTGGGCGTGGGCGCGCAGCATCATGGGCGCCGGGCTCGGCCCGCCGGTGGGCGGCTGCGGGGCCGTCGTGGGCCTGGGAATCGTGTGGTCGCTCATACCGTGGATCGGTCAGCGGCTGGGCGCCGATCAGATCGACGGCCTTCGCCACAGCCTCGAGACCGCGCTGCTGGACCGCCCGGTGATCCGCGTCCCGCGGTGAGCGTCGGGGCCGGGCTCAGCAGCCCTGGTCCGACGGACCGCACCAGTCGTTGTAGTCGTACCAGCCTTGATCCCACGCGGCGTCGTCGAACGATCCGTCACCGTTGGGATCGCAGTAGCCGCCCGGCTGCGTCGGCGGACAGCCGGGCACGTCGACGCCGTAGCAGCAGAAGTTGTTGACGCCGGCCATGCACGGGCACGGCGGCTCGTTCGGTGGCGGCGGCGGTGGGGGAGGTGGCTCACCGCCGCTGTCGCCGGGCGGCGCACCCGTGGTCGTGTCGCCGCCGCTGTCGCCGGCGACCGGCATGCCGTCACTGCACTCGGCCGCGCCGCACTCGGCGGCCACGCCGACGCACACGTACGACCACAGCGTCTCGCAGCACGTCGGCAGCTCGTCGCACACGCAGGCTTCGACCACGGCGTCGTTGCAGCCCGGAGTGGGCCGGCTGGCGCAGCACGACTCGTTGTCGCCGCCGGCCGAGCCGGCCGACATCGCCCCGGTCCCGTCGGCCGCCGAGCTCGCGCCCGGGTCCTCGCCCGTGGCCGCCGTGGTGTCGCTGCCCCCGGCCGACGACGGTCCGACCGTCGCGAAGCCCGTGCTCGACTGGCCGTCGCCGGCGGTGCAGCCCGCTCCCAACAGCCCGACGAGCGCTGCGCCCGTTGCGCGCCCTGTTCTCCACGCTCTCATCGTCCGCGACCCCCCGGTCAGTCTCCCATCAGATGCCGAACCGACGCGCTCGGTTCACGACAAATCGCCGCCGGCCCCGCCGAACGCCCCGACATTGAGGTTGGCGCGAGCTTCGGCGATGTTGTGGGGGCATGCGGCTTCGTCAGCGCTGTCTCCTCGCGACCGGCCTGCTCGCCCTGGCGTGCGCACCCGGCGGAGCCGATCCCGATGGACCGGTCGACGCGCCGATCGACCTCGGGGACCTTCAACTCGACCCGCTGCGGATCCCCGTCATCCGAGCGCATACCGGCGTTCCGGTCGACACGTCCGCGTGGGCGGTGGTGCGCTACGACGGCCCGCCGACCGGGGCGGGGGTGGCCGCCGCGATCGCGGCCGCCGCACCGATGACGATCCTCGAGCTGCCCCCCGGCACGTACAGCGGCACGCTCGACCATCGCGCCAGCGACGTCGTCGTGCGCGGCGACTGTGACGACCGATCGGCCGTGGTGTGGGAGCACGCGGGGATCCCCCAAAACCTCGTGTACGACCAGCAAGCGCTGTGCGAGCCCGGCTGGCTGCAGATGTGCGGCGCGACCGTGGGCGAGGCGTTCGACGAGGTCTTCGCCGACCGCACCACCTGGACGGGCGGCTTCGCCCGGCTCGCGCGGACGGTCGCGGTGGAGGACGCATCCGGCTTCGCGCCGGGTGACATGGTCTGGCTCGCGTCCGCGGCCGTCGGCGACCCGCGCGAGTCGGTCCAGACCGCGTACCTGACGTACATGGCCGAGGTCGTCGACGTCGTCGGCAACGAGGTCACGCTCGACCGTGGCCTGCCGATCGATTTCGGCTCGTCGGACGCGACCGTGTCGCGCCTGGGCCGGCTGCAGCGCAATGCCGGCATCGAGTGCATGTCGGTGCGCAGCACCACCGCCGACGACCCGGCCGGCATGTACACGAACGTCGCGCTGACGATGTCGCTGTCGATCGACAGCTGGGTGAAAAACGTCGACTTCGGCGACACGTTCAATCGCTTCGCCACCGTCGACCGCGCTGCCCGTACCGTGCTGCTCGGCAATCGATTCGGCCACCAGCTCAAGAGTCGTCGCGGGGACGGTGCGACCTGCGACGGGGCCGCGCCGATCGAGAACAACCCCTGCTGGAACAAGCAGACGCTGGTCTACCTGCGGGCCCACGACAACGCGTTCATCGACAACGTGGTCGAAGCCTCGATCGGCTTGGAGTTCGCCGATGGCGCGTCGCGCAACTGGGTCGCCTACAACTACTTCCCGCAGCCGACGTACCACCCCGCCGGCGAGCCCCGTCGGGCGCTGTTTCCCCACGGCAACTACGGCCACACCACCGTGCTCGAGGGCAACGTGTTTTGGGGGGTCGGCGAGATGGACACCGTGTGGGGCTCGCAGGGTCCTCGCTTCACGTGGTTTCGCAACGTGGCCGTCGGTCCCACGGCGCGCTTTTCCACCGAGGCGTGGGCCGAGGCGCCCGAGCAGTTCATCGTCAGCCGCGACGCCAACTACGTGCTCAACTACGGCCAGGACTTCACGCTCAACAGCGGCGGGCCGATCGACGTGCGCTCGGTCGGGATGCACCTGGAGCGCAACGCCTTCACCGGCCGGCTGCAGACCGGCGATCCGACGGGCACCGACACGGTCGAGCTCGACAACTACGCCCCGAACACACCGCGCACCTCCGACGGACTGTCGCTGCCGGACTCGATCAACCGGTTCGTCGACGGCGCCCCGTCGTTTTGGTGCGACGCCGACGAGGTTTGCGACTTCGGAGTCGACGGCGGGGTGGGGGCGTACTGGGACGGCAGCTGCAAGCTCCCGGCCCAGGTGCGCTTCGAGGGCGGCGGCTGCCGCTGACCCGACTCACTCCGGCGGCGCGTCGGAGGCACGCTTGGTGTACATCACCGCCGAGCGGTTGCCGGCCCCGGTCTCGAAGCTGGCCGTGTACGAGCGGATCCCCGGCGGGCGGTGCATCGGCACGGGCTCGTGCTCGAGCCCCTCGACGACCTGCATCATGAAGTCGGTCCACAGCGGGGTCGCGGTGGTGTAGCTGGCTTCTTCGTCGCCCATCGATCGCTCGTAGCGGTCGTCGCCCATCCACGCCGCGGTCACGTGTCGGGACGTGAAGCCCACGAACCAGGTGTCGGTGGTGTACTCGTTCTTGGAGGCGGTCCCGCTCTTGCCTCCCGCCGGCACGCCGATCTTCTGGGCGCGCCGTCCGATCCCGCTGCTGACCACGTCGTGCAGCATCCGGGTGATGAGGAACGCCGTGCCTCGATCGATGACCTGCGTGGGCGCCTGCTCGGTGACGGCGCGGCCCACGGCATCGATGCGTCCGGCCACGTCCATGGCCCCGTCGAACGGCGCGCGGTGGTCGATGCGCACGACCCCGTTCTTGTCGACCGCCCGGCGCACGTAGGCCAGATCGACGCTGCGCCCTTCCTCCACGTAGATCGCAAAGACCCGCGACAGCTCGTCCATGCGCACGCACGAGGCACCCAGCGACAGCGCCCGGTCGGCGATGAGCTCGGTGCTGATGCCCAGGCGGCGCGCCCAGGCCACGACCTCGTCGGCGCCCAGCCGCATGAACAAGCGGATCGACGGCAGGTTCAGCGAGTGGATGAACGCGTTGCGCAGCAGCACCTCGCCTTCGAGCGTTCCGTGGATGTTCTGGGGATTCCACTCCTCGCCCGGCTCGGGCTCGTACGCCTTGTCCTCGAGGACCGAGTCCATCGAGTAGCGCCCGGTGTCGAGGGCGTACGCGTAGTAGATCGCCTTGAACACGCTGCCCGGCTGGCGGCACGCTTGCGTCGGGCGGATGAACTGCGAGCGGTCGTAGTCCTGACCGCCCTGCACGGCGACGACGTAGCCCGTGTCGTGCTCGAGGGTGAACAGGGCGGCCTCGATGCGAGGCGTCTGTCCCAGGCTCGCCTCGAGCATGTCGGGCGTCTCGGGGTCGGCCGGCTTGCCGCGGAAGGGCTCCTCCCGCTTGACCCACACCACGTCGCCGACCTCGAGCGCGTCGCGGGTGTCGTCGATGCGCGTGCCGTTGACCCCCGAGTTGCGATCGTACTGGCTGGCCCACGCCATGTTCCGCAGGGGGATGATCGCGGGCACGTCCCCGATGGAGACCCAGGCGTTGAACTTGTTGAGGTCGGTGACCTGCGCCAGGTACCAGCGCTCGGGGTCGGACAGCGCATCTTTGCCGTAGAACTCGGCGAGACGGCGCGACAGCGTGGCGCGCTTCTTCTCGTCCGCGAGGTGGGCGACCGGACCACGAAATCCCTGGGCCTCGTCGAGCTTGCGCACGCCGACGTCGACCGCGCCCGCGGCTGCCGCCTGGATCCGACTGTCGAGCGCCGTTTCGATCTGCAGGCCGTCGGTCAGCACCGCGTCCTCGCCGATCTGCTCGATGACCTGCGCACGGGCGGCCTCGGCGTAGTAGGGCGAGCGCTCGCGGAAGAGGTCGGGGTGCTCGGCGAGCACGATCGGCTCGGCGGCCGCGGCATCGCGCGCGGCGGCGTCGATGTAGCCGGCCTCCACCATGTCCTGTAGCACCACGGCGCGGCGCTCCTTGGCGAGCTCGACGCTCGACACGGGGCTGTAGCGGCTCGGCGCACGGGCCAAGCCCGCGATGAGGGCACACTCGGCCAGCGTCAGCTCGCCGAGCTTCTTGTCGAAGTAGCGACTCGCCGCCGCGGCCACGCCGTAGGCACCGTGGCCGAGGAAGATCTTGTTCAGATAGATCTCGAGGATCTGTTCCTTGCGCAGCCGGGCCTCGACGCGCACGGACAAGATGGCCTCGCGGAGCTTGCGGGCGAGCGTCTGCTCGTTGGTCAAAAAGCCCTTGGCGACCTGCTGCGTGATCGTGCTGCCGCCCTGCACGACGGTGCCCGACCGCAGGTTGGCCAGCACGGCTCGGCCGAGGCCGCGCACGTCGAGCCCGCCGTGCTCGAAGAAGCGGCGGTCCTCGGCGGCGAGGAACGCATGCACCAGGTCCTCGGGCATGTCCTCGTAGGGCGCGTACGCACGGTGCTCGCGGGCGAGCTCGGCGATGACGGCCCCTTCGTCGGAGTACAGGCGGGTCACGCCCGGGGCGAGGCGCTGGTAGCCCTCGATGTCGGCGATCGGCGGAAGGTCTTCGGCGAAGTACCGGTACACCGCCACGCCCGCGATCGCGCCGGCGAGCACCAGCCACAGCGACAAGTAGGCGACGAAGCGCAGCGTCCAGCCGACGCCGAAGGGCAGCAACGGGTTGGCCGGATTGACGACCCACAGCCGGCCGGTCGGGGGGAACTTGGCGCCCTTGGGGGCCTGCGCGGTCACCGGCGCGGCCGGCAGCGAGCGCGAGGTGCCCGGCGAGGGCGTCTCGTCGTCGTCGGCTGGTTGTTGCGGGGCGGGCACTTCGGCTTCGACGGCGTCGTCGTCTTCGTCGCGCTCGCCGAGCTCGCCGAGCTCACCTTGCGCCGCCGCGATCCGCTCGACGGCGGCTGCCGTCCGAGGGCCGACCGAAGCCGGCACGATCCCATCGAGGGTCGCGCGCTCCGGGTCCGCGGCGTCGTCGGCCACGTGCGGGGCAGCGTCGGTCGTACCCGCCTCCGCGTCCGAGCGCGTCTGCTCCTGCACGTCGCCGTCGGTCGCCGTCGCGACGCCGTCGTCATGGCCTCCCGGCGCGCCGTCGTCGTCGCCGGGAGTCGTCTCGTCCGCCCCGTCCGACTTATTCGTCGGGGTCTGATTGGGCGTTCGACCCATCCACGTCGGGGCTGTCGGCGTAGTTCTCGAGGGCCTTGAGGGCCGTCTTCTCCGCCGAGTTCATGCGCTCGAGCTGCTCGGTCACGCGCTTGAGCTGGAAGTCGAGCACGTTGAGCGCATTCTTGTTGGGCTCGAGGCCGACGGCGAACGAGTAGATTTCCTGATCCGGCACCACGATGGTGACCTGATCCTTGCCGAAGCCCTTGAGCATGACGACGGGCTCGCCCGCGAGCGTGTCGCGGACCTTGAACCCGACCGCGGCGCCCGAGTCGTCGCACGGCTTGAGGCTGTCGAGCGCCGGCGCGGCCGCGGGCTTGTCCCCGCCACCCTCGGCGCCTTCGCCCTCGGCCGGGGGCTTTTCACCCTCGGCCGGGACCTCGCCGCACATCGGCTGCATGATCGACACGAGCTTGACGCCGTTGGTCTTGGCCGTGACGCCGAACAGCGCCGGGCCGCCGGCCGCCTTGATCTGCGGCGCGAAGTCGGTGAGCAGCTTGGCCAGGCCCTGCAGCTCGAGCTCGAGTCGGTTGGCCTCGTTGTAGAGCTTGAAGGTGGCCTTGATGCCCTTGGTGTGCACCGAGGCCAGCTGCCAGCCGAACAGCTCGTCGATCTTGGGCCGGGTATTGAAGTTGTCGGTCAGCAGGCTGGTGACCAGCCCGGCCGCAGCTTCCGGGTCCTCGGCGATCTTCTTCTTGATCGAGTCCATCTCGAGGCTGACGGTCTTGCGCAGCTCGCTGACCGCCTGCACCTCTTTGACCATCGCTTCGCCCTTGGACTGACCCGAGGCGATGAGCTCTCGCTTGGAGACGATCTTGTTGCCGATGAACCCACCCACGGCACCGAGGCCGGCGGCGAGGAGGGCGGCGAAGATCACCAGGCCCTTGCTGCCGCGCGGGGTGACGTCGCCACCGGTATCGATGATGCCGGCGTCGGGATCGAACCCGCCGCCCATCGAGCCGCCGAACGGATCGTCCTCGGCCTGGGGCATCGGCGCGGGCCGGGGGGCGGGCGCCGCCATCTGCATCGGCGCGGGTGCCGGCTGGTGCGCCGGGGGCGGCACGTCCGGCACGGCGACCTGACCGGGCGGGGGAATGTCCGGCGTGGGCGGGGGCAGTTGCTCGCCCGGCGCGGGGATCATTTCGGCCGCGGGCGGCGGGGGCAGCTGCTCGCCGGGCGCGGGAATTTCGTGCTGAGCCACCTGGCCGGGTGGCGGAACGTCCGGCTGAGGAGGTGCCGCGACCTCACCGGGCGGCGGCACGTCGGGGCCGCCTTTGGTCTTCTTGGCCAGTCGCGCCTTCAGGGCCGCGAGGTCGGTTCCGGGTTTCTTCGCTTTGCTCAAGGCCGGGGCTCCCCAGGTGTCGAAATGCGAGGCAGACGATAACCCGTCGCGGATGCTCGGACGCCTGGCGTCGCAAGCATAGTGAGGGCTTTCGACGCGGCACAATAGTTATTGCGCGGGCGGCGTGTCAACTTGTGCCGCGCATCCGCCGACGGCGGGATCGCGGGTCTACCCGGCCAAAGCGGCCGATCTGGACCGTCGGCCGGCTTCGCGGCGTCAGCGCGACGTGGCCGCGATCGCGGTCCACTGCGCGGCGAGGTCGGGCGGCAAGGCGATCGCGAGGACCCCGGGCGAGGGATCGTTGAGCGGGCACAGTCGACCCTGGGCGTGCATCGCGTCGCGTCCGGGACGAGGCGCCACGACGAGCTCGACGTCGGTGGGTCGATGGCGGTCCGGATGCTGCGCCCATGCCGACAGATCCGCGGCCGTGCGCTGCGACAACAAGGTGACGCCGGTGGCGACGAGCGGCGAGGAACGGCCCTGGCAGATCTGTGGGAGCAGCCGTCGCATCTGCCGACCGAGCTCGCGTCGCTCGGCGTCGGTGAGGCTCGGGTCCGCGGGATCGATCGCGTGCGCGAGCAGGCCGGTCGGGCAGATCGAGATCGCCCGCAGCCACGCCGAGCCATAGCTGCAGCGCAGGGCGACGAGCGGTCGCCACCGCACGTGGGAGGCGAAGACCACGTTGGCCCATGCTGCATCGTCGTCGTCGTCGAGCACGGCATCGCGAGGTCCGCGACGACGGTCGATGCCGATGTCGCCGGCCTCGCGCGGGATCCAGTCGAACGGATCGTGACCGTCTCGGTCGGTCGCACCCGGCAGCGGCGGAGGCTGCGGATGCGCGCGCGCCCAATAGGTCTCGGCGCGGGGCGCCAGCGGATCGGGAGACGGAATCGGAGCCCGGGCACTGCGCATGTCTGCACCGTGGCACGCGACCGCACGGCACCCAAAAAAACCGCACGGCGTCCCGAGCCCACGGGCGCGTGGACGGACGCGACGGCTGCGCGAGCACATTCGAATCGCTCGGGCCTTTCGCTGTGATCGCCTGAGGTTATGGTTGCACCCGTGAAGTGGTTTCGAGGTCACCGCGGCATCGTCTTGGGCGTGTACGGTGGCGCGTTCGATCCGCCGCACCTGGGCCACGCGTTGCTGCCGGGCTACGTGCTCGCCGCGGGCTGGGCCGACCACATCCTCGTCGCGCCGTGTGCCGACCATCCGCTCGGCAAGTCGATGCGTCCCTTCGAGACGAGGCTCGCGATGGTGCGCGCGGCGATGCGGGCGTACGGACCCCACGTCGAGGTCACCGATCTCGAGCGACGACTCGCCGAGACGCAGGGGGGTCCGAGCGTCACGTTGCGACTGCTCGATGCGATCGCGGCGCAGCATCCTGATCAGACGATCCGTCTCATCGTCGGCTCGGACATCACGGCCACCGGCGAGACCGCGCGGTGGCATCGGTGGGACGAGATCGAGCGCAAGTATCCGCCGCTGGTCGTGCCGCGGGCGGGTTACGCCGAACCCGACGCCTGCGCGCTGCCGGAGCTCGCGAGCCGCGAGCTGCGGGCCTGGCTCGCCTCCGCAGACCCCGCCGACCACGCGCGCGCGCGCAACGTGGTGCCCGGCGCGGTATGGCCGTGGATCGATCCGGCGCCGGCGCACACGCGCCACGTCGTGCTCGTGGGCCGCGGCAACGTCACCACTCACGTCCAAGCGTGGCTGCGCGCACGTGGCGACGACGTGGAGGTCGTGTCGGGCCACGAGGCCGCCGCCGGCCGCGTGCGAGTCACCGAGGGGACCGCGTGCGTCTGGGTGCTCGTCGGCGACCCCACGATCACCGACGTCGCGACGGGGCTGGTCGGGCGCGTGCCGCCGGGGACACCGGTGCTGCACGGCGCCGGAGCCCGCCGGGCGGCCGACGTGCTGGCCCCGCTGCGCGCCGCGGGCCACGCCGTCGGCACGCTGCACCCGATCTGCGCGCTGCGAAAGGAGCTGCCGTGGCCCTCGTACCTGGCGCAGGCGGCGTTCGGGCTCGAGGGCGACCCCACCGCGCGACAGGCCGCGCTCGCCCTGGTCGGCGGACAGCCGTGGCTCGATCTGCAGGACCTCGACGACGACGGGCGGCGGGCCTACCACGGCGCGTGCGCGCTGGTGGCCAACCATCTGGCGGTGCTGCGCCACGGCGCGGCCGAGGTGCTGCGCGCGCAGGGGCACGACCCGGCCACGGTCGACGCGGCGCTCGACAGCCTGCTGCGGTCGTCGCTGGAAAACCTCGCCGAGCTCGGCATCCCCGGGGGCATCACCGGACCGGTGGCGCGCGGCGACGCGGCGGCCGTCGCCGCACATCTGCGAGCGCTACCCGAGCCCGCGGCGTCGCTGTACGGCGAGCTGAGCCGGCGGCTCGCCGACCTCGTCGCGTCCACGCGCGCGACCGTCAAAGGGTGAAGCGGCCGCCGCGGACGTCGACGTCCGCCCGTGCGCCCGCGCGCAGACGTCCGCGCAGCACCGCGTCGGCGACCAGCGGCTCGACCTCACGGGCCAGCAGGTGGCGCAGCGGTCGGGCCCCGAGGCTCGGATCGCGTCCGGCCAGGTGCACCAAATGGGCCGCCGCGGCTTCGGTGAGGCCGTATCGGATCCCGCGCTGCGACAGCAATCGCTCGCTGGACTGACGCACGAGGCGCTCGCAGATCTTGACCCGGTCGTCGTGCGACAGCGGCTGCAGCACCAGCGGCGCCTCGATGCGGTTGTACAGCTCCACGGGGAAGGCGGCTCGGGCCGCGGCCAGCACTGCGGCGGTTTCCAGCCCGTCCTCGTCGATCAAGTCGGCGCCGAGGTTGGAGGTCATGACGATGAGCGCGTGCCGGAAGTCGACCGTGCGCCCGCGACCGTCGGTGAGCCGCCCGTCGTCGAACACCTGCAAGAGCAGCTGGTGCACGTCGCGGTGGGCTTTTTCGATCTCGTCGAGCAGCACGACGCAGTGCGGACGGCGGCGCAGCGGGTCGGTCAGCGCACCCCCTTGTTCGTGGCCCACGTAGCCCGGCGGAGCGCCGATGACCCGCGCGACGGCGTGGGACTCGGCGTACTCGCTCATGTCGAGGCGCACGAGGGCGTCGGGCCGGTCGAACAGCGCCTCGGCGAGCGCCTTGGCGAGCTCGGTCTTGCCGACCCCGCTCGGGCCCAGCAGCAGGGCCGTGCCGATCGGGCGGTGACCGCAAAACCCGGCACGATTGCGACGGATCAGCGTGGCGAGGGTCTTGATCGCGTCGGCGTGGCCGACCACGCGCGAGGCGAGGCGGTCCTCGAGCTCGAGCGCCCCGGCATCGGCCGTGGCCTCGATGCGCGAAGCGGTCAGGCCGCTGCGCTCGGCCACGATGTCGACCCAAGTTTCGCGACGCAGGCGGCGGCCGCCCTCACGGGTGGTGCGGGCGCACGCCAGATCGAGCACGTCGAGCGCGCGACCGGGCATCGCGAGCCCACCCAGGAACTTGTCGGTGAGCCGGACCAGCTCGGCGATCCGCGTGCCGGGGGCCAGCTCCACGCCGTGCGCGCCCAACACCGTCGACGACCCCGAGGACACGGCGGCTTCGAGGTCGGCGCCCGAAAGCGGGGCGATTTCCACGGTGTCGATGCCGTCGGTGCCGCCGGCGAGCCAACCGTCGAGCCGCGCACGACTCTCCGAGGAGGCGACGACGAGGACGGGCGGCGAGCCGCTGGCCCAGGCGTGGGCGAGCGCGGACAGGTACGCCGGCGCGACGTCGAGCGGCATGCGATCGACGTCGTCGAAGATCGCCATGCCGTTGCGGTCGGCGATCGCGGCCAGGTCGCGGCGAAGGTCGTCCTCGTCGCCGTACGCGGTGGCGTCGAGCACGAACACGGGCCGGTTCGAGACGCCGGCGAGGTTGCGGGCGAGCGCCGTGCGGCCGCTGCCGGCCGGGCCCAGCAGGATCGTGGGGCGGCTGGCGGTGCGCGAGACGGCATCGGCCAGCCGGCGCAGGTCGCCCTCGCGGCCGTGCAGCGGGGCGAGATCGTGGGGGGCCACCGCGCGCAGGACCGAGGCCGACACGGGCGAGGGCGCCGGACGATCGGTGAACGAACGGTCGGGGCGGGACTCGGCGGCTTCGTCGTGCAGCCGCTCGCGCGCTCGGGCCCGCTCGCGCTCGGGGGGCGTCGGATCGGGCTCGGGCGTGGCGTGCGACGGTGACGCGCCGACCTGGGACTGCCGGACGACGGTCGGTCCGGGGGTCGGCTCGGACCCCGAGCCCGCGTCGCTGCTGCGTCGGGTGCGGGTCGGGGCGAGCGGGCGCTCGCGCATGCGCTCGAGGATCCGCTTGCGGACCGCGGCGCAACGAACGCCGACACGCTCGAGCAACTGGTAGCCGTGGGTGTCGGCGCTGCGGACGACCGCGAGCAGGCGCTCGAGGTCCGAGGTCGTGGCCCCGCGCTGGGCCAGCCGCAGGTGCCAGTCGGCCGGCTCGGGGGCGAGCACTTCGTGCAGCGATCCGATCGCGGCGCTCAGATCGGTCGCGCGCACGCCGAAGTCGGCCAGCAACGCCCCCGCCGGGTCGCGTCCGACGAGGTCGACGACGAGCTCGCACGAGCATCGCGGACCCCGCTGGGTACGACGGGAAGGCTGACGCACGCGGGCGCTACGGGGAGAGCCGTCCACGGTCCGACGCTATCAGTGGCGCCCGGTCGCCCCAAAAAACCCTCGGGTTGCGTGGGACCAGGCCGCGAGGCATAAGGCCGCCCCATGGACCGGCGACGCTTCGTGCTGCGCGTCTGCGACGGCCCCAGCTGCGGGGTCACCCACGAAAGCGAGCGACTCGTGCAGCTGCTGCAGGCCGAGATTGCGGCCGACCCGGCCCTCGCGGCACGGGTGTCGGTGTGCAACTACACCTGCTACGGGCGCTGCGACGACGGACCCAACATGTTCGTCCACGAGCTCGCCGAGGGCGAAGACCCCGACGAAGAGCCCGAGGACGAGGTCCTCGAGACCCAGCGGGGCTTTTACCCGGGGATGGACGAGTCCAAGGTCAAGCAGGTCCTGGTCGAGCACTGTGGCCAGGGGCACGTGGTCGAGTCGCTCGTCGACGACTACTGAAGCTGGGCGTAGCCGCGGCCGACGAGCTCGGCCCAGCGCTCGGGCGCGACGTTGGCCCCGCAGACGATGAGGCCCACGTGCTTGCCGGCCAGCCGCGTGCGCAGCGGGCCCAGCAGCGCGGCCGTGCTGGCGGCCCCCGCCGGCTCGACCGCGAGCTTGAGGTCGGCGTGCAGGATCGCCATCGCCCGGCACAGCGCGTCGTCGTCGACGAGCACGAGGTCGTCGACGAAGCGGCGACACAGCCCGTACGAGTACGGCGCGGCATGGGGAGCACCGAGCGAGTCGGCGATCGTGCGGACCGCTTCGATCGACTGGGGGCTGCCCGCCGCGAACGAGCGGTGCATCGAGTCGGCGCCGGTCGGCTCGACCCCGAAGACCTCACAGCGCGGGGCCTGCTGCTTGATCGCGGCCGCGATGCCGGCACACAGCCCGCCGCCGCCGATCGGCACGATGACCGCGTCGAGATCGGGGGCGTCCCGCAGCATCTCCAAGCCGATCGTGCCGGTGCCGGTGGCCACGATGGGCCCTTCGAACGGGTGCACGAACGTGCGGCCCTCCTCGGCGACGATGCGCTCGACCTCGGCGAAGGCGGCGTGTACGTGCTCGACGAGCACGACCTGCGCCCCGAGCTCGCGCGCCCCCGCGATACGGCCGGCGTCGGCGTTCTGCGGCATCACGACCTTGGCGCTCGATCCCACGCGGGCCGCCGCGAACGCGACCGCCATCGCGTGGTTGCCCGCAGACACGGCCGTCACGCCGCGGGCCCGCGCGTCGTCGTCGAGCGTGGCGAGGGCCAGCAGCGCGCCGCGGGCCTTGAAGCTGCCGGTGTGCTGCAGCGCCTCGAGCTTGATCGAGATCCGGGTGCCCTGCAGCACGTGCGCCGTGACGGCACGTCCTGCCCAGGGCAGCTGCGGCGTGGCCACGAGGCTCGGCGCGAGGGTGCGCGCGGCGTCGGCCACTTCGGCGAGGGTGGGCGGCGCGGGCGAGTCGCTCATCGGCGCCATCGTACTCGCGTCCGCGGACGGAACAACTACGCCGCGCCCCGCAGGACGCCGCGCGCGGCGAGGTCCGAAAGGAGCGCGCTCATCCGGGCCAGCAGTGCGTCGTCGAGCTCGTGTCCCGCCGCGGCGGCGCCGTCGCGCAGGGCGTCGCGCAGCGCCGCGCCGGCGCGCAGCCGGGTCAGCACGGCCGCTGCGACCTCGCTCAGCCGCAGATGCCGGATCGCGTGGCGATCGTCGCGGTAGCTCAGCAGCGGCGTGGGGCAGGGCGCCGGCGATCGCTCGGTCGACGCCTCGAGCTCGTGGACGGCGAAGCCGTACGTGACGATCGTGCTCGCCGCGGTGAAGGTCACGGCCGCGTCGAGCTGCAGCGATGCGTCGATGCGGTCGGGGTCGGCCGGGGCCGCGTCGAGCTCGGCGAGCGTCGCCTCGAAACGCGCGAGGTCGGCGAGATGGGGCGGCAGGCTCGGGTCGGTGCGCCACGCCTCGATCCGGGCGGCGACGAACTGCCCGGGGACCTCGCGCAGCATTCGGGTGGTCGGCGGAGCCTCGGCCAGCCACGCGTCGAGCTCTCGGCTCAGCCGCGTGGCGCCGAGGTGCGCGGTGGTGCGGGGCAAGAGCCCCTCGAGCACCGAGCGCAGGCCGCGACGCACGAGCGTGCGGTACACGCGAAGGCGCGGGCCACCGGCGGTCCCCAGCGCGGCCGCCGATGCGTCGTCGACCCCGTGACCGCGCAGCCACGCCGGTGCGTCCTCGTCGAGCCCTTGCCGCGATGGCGCGCGGATCAACTGATCGAGCCCGCGCAGGATCGTCGCCGGATCGCCGCCGACCTCGGTCGCCTCGATCACCTCGACGTCGGCGGGAGGGGCCTCGGGAGCCTCCGGCGACGAGACGGCCTGGTCGTACGCGGCGCGGATCCGACGGACCTCGGCGAGCAACTGCGGCAGCGGCCCGATCGCGTGGTCGCGCTCGTAGACCACCGGGCGCGGGCCGACGCGTCGCAGCACCCACTGCATCATCGCGATCACGTCCTCGGCCGGGGCCGTGCCGTGGGTGTCGATGACGAGCCCGTCGTGGTCGGGCAGGGCCTCGCCGCCGGCCACGTGCAGCTGGACCACGTGCGACAGCGGCATGGACCGCAAGGCGGCCCAGGCATCGAACCCGTGGTTGCGCGCATTGATCGCGAGGTTGTTGACGTCGAGCAGCAGACCACAGCCGGCACGGTCGACCACCTCGGCCGCGAACGCCTCCTGCGTCAGGCCGCCGCCCGGTGACAGGTAGTACGAGATGTTCTCCACCGCCATCGGCCGACCGATCGCGTCTTCGATCCGATGGATCCGGTCGACGCAGTGCTGCACCCAACGACGGTGGGTCGGCAAGGGCAGCAGGTCGTGCAGGACTGCGCCGTCGGTGCCCGATCCGCACAGATGGTCGGAGTGAAACGGGGCCTCGATGGCGTCGAGGAAGGTGCGCAGCCGGGCCAGATACGCGGCGTCGAGCGGATCGGGTCCGCCGAGGTTCATCATCAGGCCGTGGGGCAGCAGCCGATGACGCGCGCGCACGGCCTCGAACGCCGCGCCGATCGAACCGCCGCGCCGCAGGTAGTTTTCGGGCGCGACCTCGAAGAAATCGACGGCGCCCGCGGCGTCGCCGGCCGCGACCGCGTCGACGAACGCCCAGCGCAACCCGAGCCCCACGCCTGACACGGCTTGCGCCACATCCGAAGGGTAGCGCGTCGGTACCGATGCAGTAGGCTGCGCCGGTGCTCAAGACCGCCCCGGCCGCCGACCGCAACAAAGAGCCCATCTTGGCCGAGCTGCGGCCGCGTCTGCGGGACGGCGCGCGCGTGCTCGAGATCGCATCGGGCACCGGTCAGCACGCCGTCCACGTCGCGGCCGCGCTGCCGCACGTGCGGTGGCACCCCACCGATCTCGACGCCGATGCGCTCGCTTCGATCGCCGCGTGGATCGATCGCACCGGCCTCGACAACGTGGCCGCCCCGCGACGGCTCGACGTGCTCGAGGACTGGGGCGTCGATCCGGCGAGCTTCGACGCGATCTTCTGCGCCAACATGATCCACATCAGTCCGCCGACGACCTGGCCGGCGCTGTTGGCCGGCGCGGCACGGGTGCTGGTGCCCGGCGGATTCCTCGGACTGTACGGTCCGTTCCTCGTCGGCGGACGGTCGGCGCCGTCGAACTTCGCGTTCGACCAAAACCTCAAGTCGCGCGATCCGAGCTGGGGCGTGCGCGAGCTCGACGACTTGCGAGCCCACGCCGCGACGCTGTCGCTGCAGGTCGAGGCGCCGGTGCAGATGCCGGCCAACAACTTGTTGGTGGTCTTTCGGAGGCCCGCAACGTGAGTCGCGCCGCCTGGGCCGTGGCGGTCGTCGCCGCGGTGGGCTGCAGGGCCGAGCCCCCCGCGGATTGGCGCGCGGGTGTCGATGCGTTCCGTACCGCGTACGAGGCGATCCTCGTCGGGCCCGCCGGTCCGCGCACCGCGATCGCGGGCTACTACGTCGGCACCGACGACACGCTGTGGCTGAAGATCGTCGACGGCGCGCCCGCGCGGGTGCCGTCCGAAGACGCGGCGACGCTTTCGATCGTGGTCGACGAGTCCGGCATGCACTGTCGGCGTGGCTGCGGCGACGGTCCGGTCGACGTCGCGTCGATGGTGGAGGCCGACCTCGGCGATCACCACGTCGTGCTCAGCCCGCAGTCGGGATCGCTGCGCGTGGTCGTGCACGGACCGACGCCAGTGGGACCGCCGGTGCGGTGGTTTGCCCCCGATCCCGCGTTTTGGGTGCAGGCCTCGCTCGACCGCACTTCCGACGCGGCGCCGCAGACCCTGGCGACGACGCGCGGGCTGACCAAGCCGATGACCCCCGTCGGCACGCTGTCGTTTTCCCTCGAGGGGGAGGCCACCCGGCTGACCGCGTACGACGCCGGCGAGGGCAAGATCATGATCCCCTTCACCGACCCGACCAACGACGAGGCCACGTACGCGGTGGGCCGCTACCTCGAGGCCGAGCTCGGCGATGGACCCGTCGCGCTGGACTTCAACCGCGCGACCAACCCGTGGTGTGCGTACTCGGAGCACTACAACTGCCCGGTGCCACCGGCCGACAACGCCGTCCCGGTCCCCGTGCGCGCCGGCGAGATGCGGCCCCACTGAACCGATTGACTCGTCGTTCGTGCGAGCCGCGCGAGGCGGTGAACGCGGCGCGCGTGGATCGTTCCAAACCCGGCGGCGCGGGGTATGATCCAAAACGCGCATGGATCCCACACTCGACATGGTGTTCCTCGGAGTGATCATCGCCGGCGGCATCGGCGTTGCCGCCGGCTTGCTGTGGTGGGTCGCGGCCAAGGTCGGCAAGAAGCCGGCCAAGGGCGCGGGGATCGTCGCGAGCGTCTCCTCGCTGCTGTACGTCGGTGGCGGGATGGCCGGCGCGGCCATGCGCGTGGAGGCCGGACCCGTGGCCGACGCGAGCGCGACCACGAAGGCCGACGACGCGACCGACACCGAGGCCTCCGACGAGCCGGTCGAGGAGCCGGCCGCGGGTGACACCGCGGCGTCGACCGGTGAGGGTGGGACGGCGGAGCCCGAAGCGGCGGCCGCGTCCGAGGGCGGCAGCGGCGGCAGCGGTGGCAGCGGCGAAGCGGCCGCGGGCACCGGGGAGGCGGCGGCCGACGATGGCGAGGCGGCCGACGGTGCCGACGAGGCGGCCGACTCGGGCGGTGATTCTCCCGAGCCCGTGGCGGAGCCCGAACCCGAGCCCGAACCCGAACCGGTCGCCGAGCCCGACCCGACGCCGGCACCCAAGCCTCGCGCCGCCAAGAAGAAGAAAAAGAAGAAGGCCGACGACGACGGCGGATCGGACGACCCCGAGCCCGCGTCCGACGAGCCCAAGCCCGAGCCGAAGGAAGAGCCCAAGGCCGAGCCCAAGCCCGAGCCCAAGCCCGAGCCCAAGGAAGAACCGAAGGCGGAACCCAAGGCCGAGGAAAAGCCCAAGGCCGAGGACAAGCCCAAAGACGTCCCACCACCGCCTCCGCCCGCGGGCGACGGCGGCTGAGCCTCGCTCAGTCGACGATCGTGTGCGCCAGGCACAGCTGCGCGCCGTAGTACAGCGGCAGCCCCCATAGCCGGTTCGTCCAGCCCGGGGCGACGAAGCGGTCGCGTGCGACGGCGAGGTCGGAGACGAAGAACGCGACCGCCCCCGCGAGGATCCGCGGGGTGCCACCCGCCGCCGTGGCGGCCAACGCCAGTGACACCATCGTGGTGATCACGACGATGTACGCGACGACCGGCCCGCGCATCGCCGACTCGACGTGGCGTCCCAGCCAGCGCCAGACCGCACGGGCCACGAGACCGAAGGCGAGCAGCCCGCCGACCAGCCACGCCACGCTCGCGCCGTGCGACCAGAACGCCGCCGCGTAGGCGAGGTGGCCCAGCAAGAACGCGACCAGCCCCCCGAGGAAGACCTTGCTGCGCGACGACAGCAGCAGCGCATCACCCAGCCACGAAAAGGCCAGGGCCACGAGCACCCAACGGTCGTACGGGGTCGAGACATCGGCCAGCGACCAGGCGACCGCGCAAAACAGGGTCGAGGCCGACAGCTTGGTCAGCGCTCGCAGCGTCCGCCAACCCTTGGCCTCCGTGACGATCAGGGCCGTCACGAGCAAGGTCATCGCCAGTGTGCCGCTCATCGGGTCGCCTCCGCGGTGAAGCTGCGCGTCCGCGTCACGGCGGCCACCGGTGCGTTCGTGGGCAGCGCGCGGCCGGCCAAGGCCTTCGCGCACGTGACCGCCGGACCGGTCGCATCGGTCGGCGCGACGGCGACGGACGCGATCGTCGCCTGTCCGTCCTCGCCCGCCGCCAGTCGAACCTGCAAGGTGCGCACGCCGTCGCTCGCCAGGTCACCGCACTCGGCGAGCGCGGCGTCGAGCGCTTGGTCCAGCGGTCCCGCCGGCGGGGCAGGGGCGGGACGCTCGGTCCCCTCGGGCTCGCCTGCGTCCTCGGTTGCCGCCCCGTCGCTCGGTGTCGCGTCGGTCTCGGGGCCGAACACCCACCACCCGACGAGCAGCAACGCGGCCACGGCCGGCAGGATGTATGCCTTCGCGCCTTGCACGGCGCGAAGGATGATACCAGCGGTCGGCGCCCGATCAGCCGACCGGGCCGACGGCGTTGGCGAGGCCGAATCCGGTCATGTCCGAGTACGTATACGGGCTGTTGAGCCCGTCCACCGTATCGACCGTGCCGGTGGCCGGGTCCACGCGGTACGCCCGGGTGTCGCGCGAGGCCCCCCAGATGTTGCCCTGGAAGTCGATGCTCGAGCCGTGGATGTAGCTGCCCACGGGATGGTTGAACTCCACGTTCATCGTCTCGAGGTTGATGCCCCGCACGTTGGACCCCCCCGCCAGCCAGATGTGCGTCTGGTCGGCCATGCAGCCCGCGGCGCTGCCGTCGGTGTTGTTGGAGGTGTCGAACGTCTGGGTCCCGTAGTTGAATCTCGCGACCCCGCTGCCGCAGATCCAGGCACGGTCGGATCCGTCGACCGCCATCCCGTAGCCCGATATCGGCATGTTCCAGATCTCGTACGTGAGCGCCTGCTTGTCGACGCGCACGAGCTTGCCGGCGCCGAGCTGCGAAAACCAGAAGTTGCCGCCGGAGTCCGAGGCGCCGCCGTACGCTCCGAACGAATCGGAGTTGATGCCGTTGATCGCGACCGTGTCGAGCACGGCGCCCGTCTCTCCGTCGAGCCGCACGGCGTCGATGGCCGTGCCGCCGTTGTAGCAGGCGCTCCAGACCGACTCGTCTTCCCAGGTGCAGGTGTCTTCGTTGAACGTCCCGGGCGTCCACGCGATCGGGCGCTGCGAGCTGCACGCCATCGGGGTGTACCAGGCGAAGCAACCGTCCGTGCCGAACGGGTAGACGTCCCCGGGACCCGAGGACGTGTTGATCGGGTCCGGGCACGCGTAGGCGTAGTACTTGGTGATGCCCCCGGAGCGGTTGGCGACCGCCATGTGGCCCGACAGTGCCACCGAGGTGCGCGACGGGTTGCCGAAGGTGTCACGCGTGACGTAGCGACCCTCTTCGATCAGCGTCACCGTGTTGATCTTCGAGATCGTGTTCTCCGGACTGTTGGCGATCCAAATGAACGAGAAGTCCTGCCCGGTGCCGTTGCCCCCGCCACAGCCGGCCTCGCCCTCGTCGCCGGCGACGTCGAACTTGGGAATGCCGCCGCCGTCGGGGTCGCCGTTGTCGCCGCCGCTGCCGTCGGCGTCGTCGTTGTCTTCGCCGGCGGTGGCCACGTCGCCGCCTTCGCCCGCCGTGCCCCCTCCGGCGCCGACCGTGATGCCGCCGCCGCCGCCGGCCGACTCACGGCCGTCGTCGCCGGCACCGCCACAGGCCACCAGGCCCAGCGCGCTACAGATTGCGAGGAAACGAACGCCTCGGCGCTCGGTGGGGGGATCGGACATGGACATCGCTGCGCTCCCGCTCGCCAGGGATGGCCGGTGCCCTGAATCTCCGACACTTCCCCACGAGTCACGATGTCCGACACCACTGGGCGCCCGAATTCCGGAGCGTGCGTGAAAAAGAGCACTCACCTCGCGAAATCGCGTTCCACGAGGGTGTGGAGCCCCGATCGCGGCTACGTCGGGGTGAGCACGACCTTGCCGAAGTTCTTCCGATCCTGGAGATAGGCGTGCGCTTTGTGCGCGTCGGCGAACGAAAACGACGTGTCGACCACGGGCGACAGCGGGTCGGGCACCGCCGCGAGGATCTCGCCGAGCATGCGGCGCAGCGCCGGCGCTTCGTCCCACAGATGGCCGAGGTTGATCCCGAACACCCCGCGGTTGTCGTTCATGAGCGCGACGGGCTTGAAGCGGGGCATCCGCAGCAGGCCACCGAGCGCGGCGAAGATGCTGCGGGTCTTGCCGGGCGCGAAGCTCGAGACGCCGAACATGAACAGCCGCCCCATCGGCGCCAGCGATCGATAGCTCTTGTGAAACGACGCCCCGCCGACGGCATCGATGACGATGTCGACGCCGCGGCCGTCGGTCAGCTCGCGCACGCGCGCCTCGAAGTCCTCGTTGTTGTAGTCGATGCACGCGCGCACGCCGGCTTCCCGCAGGCGCGCGTGCTTGCTTGCCGACGCGGTGCCGAGGATCCGCGCCCCGTGCATCTGGCAGATCTGCACCGCCGCCTGGCCCACGCCACCGGCGGCCGCGTGCACGAGGACGGTGTGGCCCTCGCGAATGTGGCCGAGCTCGACGAGCATCAACCACGCGGTCAGGTAGTTGACCGGAATCGCGGCGGCGGCGGCGAAGTCGAGGCCGTCGGGCAGCGCGTTGACCTGCAGGGCCGGGACGACGAGCTTGTCGGTGTAGCCACCGAAGCGAGTGAGCGCGAGCACCCGGTCGCCTTCCGACAGGTCGGTCACGCCGGCGCCGACGGCCGCGATGGTGCCCGAGACCTCGTAGCCGACCACGCACGGCAGCGGTGGCGCGTCGGGGTAAAGGCCCATGCGCGCCATGATGTCGGCGAAGTTGACACCGGCGGCCTGCACGTCGATGAGCACTTCGCCGGCCTTCGGCGTGGGGTCGTCGGCTTCGCGAACCTCGAGAACCTCGGGGTCGCCGATCTTCGGGATCCAGATCTGGCGCATGGCGAAAGGCCCTCTCAGCCCACGTAGCGGGCCTGCAGCGCGTCGAAGAACGCGCGCGCGCCGAAGATTTCGCCGCCCTCGGGCCGACCCGGGCGCGACGAGGAGTTGTAGGCCATGGTGTCGACGTGGGCCCAGTTGCGGCCCGACGACACGAACGATTGAAGGTACAGCGCGGCCGTGATCGCCCCGCCGGTGGAGACCTTCGAGATGTTGTTGAGGTCGGCGATGGGGGAGTCGAGGTGGCGCCGGTACGGCTGGTGCAGCGGCATGCGCCACATCGGATCGTGACCGGCCACGCCTGCGTCGAGCACCGCGTTGGCGAGCTCGTCGTCGGTGGCGAACAACGCGGGCAGCTCGGTGCCGAGCGCGACGCGGGCCGCTCCGGTCAGCGTCGCGAAGTCGATGATGACGTCGGGGTTCTCGCTGTCGGCCTCGGCCAACGCGTCGCAGAGGATCACGCGGCCCTCCGCGTCGGTATTGCCGATCTCGACCTTGAGCCCCTTGCGGGTGTCGATGACGTCGCCGGGGCGGTACGCGTCGCCGGACACCGCGTTCTCGACCGTCGGCACCAGCACGCGCAGGCGAACGGGCAGCTGGGCATCCATCACCATGTGCGCCAGGGCCAGGACCGAGGCCGCGCCGCCCATGTCCTTCTTCATCAGGCGCATGCCGGCGGCGTTCTTGAGGTCGAGCCCGCCCGAGTCGAACACCACGCCCTTGCCGACGAGGGTGAGTCGGGGCGCGGCCGCATCGCCCCACACGAGGTCGGCCAGGTGCGGGGGACGGCTCGCGGCACGACCCACCGCGTGGATCGCCGGGTAGCCCTTTTCGAGCAGTGCATTGCCCTTGATGACCGTCACCTTCGCGCCGTGTCGCTTGCCGAGGTCGCGGACGGCCTGGGCGAGCTCGGCGGGCCCGAGGTCGTTGGCCGGTGTGGTGATGAGGTCGCGCCCGAGCGCGGTGCCCTCGTAGCGGCGCGTGACGTCGGCTTCGTCGACGCCGTCGGGGAACACGAGCGTGGGCAGCTTGTCGTCGCCGGGCTTGCTGCGATAGCGGTCGTAGCGGTAGCAGCCCAGCGCCCAGCCGAGCGCGGCGTGAGGGGCCAGCTCGGGGGACAAGGACGCGAGTACGTAGCGCCCGGCCGGCAGCCGCCGAGGCAGTCCGGCGAACGACCACGGCGAGCCCGCATCGCCCACACCCACCGCGACGCCCCACAGCTTGCCGTCGCGCGCGGGGATGAGGGCGATCTCGCCGTCCTTGGCCCGAAAACCCGTCGTCTTCAGCCACGCGCTCGCGGCCTTCGGCAGCGAGGCGAGCCACTTCGTGCGACCGCGCGAGGTCACGACGTGAATCTTGTGCGTGGAGGACGTGGCGCGGGCCGTGAAGAAGTCGAGCATGTGGCCGGCGACGTTACCAGCCGTCGCACGCGTCGGCTACGGACACGCGCCGCAGTTTTCCTCGGTGACCGCGTCCACGCACAGCATGTCCCAGTCCTGCGTGCAGCAAACGAAGTCCGCATTGCAAACGCAGGCTTCGATCGCATCGTCGTCGCAGCCGGGCGTGCCGTTGGCGGCACAGCAATCACCGCCGCCACCGATGCCCGCACACGCGCCGCAGCCGAGCGTGACGACCTGGACCGTGCACACCACGTCCCAGACGGTCGAGCAGCAAAAGTCGTCCTCGGCACACACGCAGTCCTCGACGTTGCCACCGCCGCAGCCCGGCCCGGCCTGGGCCTCGCAGCAGTCGCCACCGTCGGGGAGTCCCGAGCTGTCGCCGGTCGGGTCGCCGCCGGTATCGGCCGACCCCGTATCGCCGGTCGCGTCGCCGGTGTCGCCGGTGCTGGTGGCCGCGTCCGTGTCGCGCGGACCGTCGGTGGTATCGGCCGGCCGGTCGGAGTCGTTGCCGGTGTCGCGGCCGTCGTCGGAGGGAGGCGCGCCCGTGAAGGTCAGCGAGCCCCCGCCGTCACCATCGCCGTCGGCGTTGCCCGCCGAGCGCGACGAGGGACTGCCGAAGTCGTCGGCGCCCGTCGATGCGTCCGTGTCCGTCTCGCCGTCGGCGGACTCGCCACCGCAGGCCACGGGAACCGTCAGGGCGAGCGCCAGGGCGAACCGAAGTCCAAGCATGCCTCCACAACAGCACAGCGGACCGAGCCCGACAAGCTCACCGCCGGCTTCGCGACAAAGCGGCCCGCATGACCGAGTGCAGCGTCGCGGCGTCGTAGGGCTTGACCAGAAAGCCGTGCGCGCCGAGGTCGCGATACGCATCGCGCCGCGACGCGTCGAGCTTGCCGGAGGAGACCAGGACGCGGCTACGGGGTGCCTGCGTGCGCAGCACCGGCAGCAGTCGCTCGGTCGTCAACAGGCGCAGCTCGTCGCCGACGATCGCGACGTCCGGACCCGCGCCGGCCGCGAGCATCTCGTCGAGCAGGGCACGTGCCGCCTGGCCGTCCGCGGCGACCCGCACGTCGAGCCCGAAGCCCTTGAGCAGGCGCTGCGCCGTCGCGCGCACGAGTGGGTCGTCGTCGGCGAGCAGGATCGATCCCCGCAACGTCTCGGACGCGATCGTGCCCGGCGTGTCTTCGCGTCGGCTCGGCTCGGCTTCGGGCAGGTACACGGTCACACAGCTGCCGCGACCGATCTCGGATTCGATGTCGATGTCGCCGCCGTGCTCGCGCACGATGCCCTGCGCGTTGGCCATGCCCATCCCGGTGCCCTGGCCCTCGGGCTTGGTGGAAAAGAACGGATGGAAGACGCGCTGCAGCGTCGCCTCGTCCATACCGACGCCGCCGTCGGCGATCTGGATGCGGACGTAGCGACCCTTCGACAGCTCGGCGCAGCCGGTGTCGGTCTTGCTGTCGACCACGGTCCGGTCGACGCGGATCTTCAGCACGCCGCCCTCGGGCATCGCCTGGCCCGCGTTGATGCCCGCGTTCATCACGACCTGCAGCAGCAGCGCCGCATCGCCCATGACCCACAGCTCGGGCTCGACCTCCGTCTGCACCTCGATGCGACGGGGCAGGGCGCGTCGCAGCAGGCGCGTCGCCTCGTCGAGCATTCGCGAGATGGCCACGGGCAACAGCGACGCCTCGCGCTCGCGCGCGTAGTCCAGCAAGTGGCGCGTGAGCTCGGCGGCCCGACGCGCTGCGATCTCGATCTCGGCGAGGCACTCGTCGACCTCGCTCTGCGACGGCGTGCGCGTGGCCGACAAGTAGCTGACGTTGCCGAGCACCGCGGCGAGCAGGTTGTTGAAGTCGTGCGCGATGCCGCCGGCGAGCTGACCGAGCGCCTGCATCTTCTGCTGCTGAAGGATGTGGGCTTCGTACCGATCGTAGCGCGTGAACAACAGGATCGTCCGCGCGCCCACGGCGATCTTGTCGCCGGAGTGCAACGCGAGCTCCTTGACGCGCGCGCCGTTGACGAAGGTGCCGTTGCGACTGTCGAGGTCGACGACCTGAAAGCCGTCGTCGCTGGTTCGCTCGACACGAGCGTGGCATCGCGAGACACCGTCGTCGGACAGCAGACCTTCACCGGCGACGTCGCGCCCGAGCTCGATCGCGTCGCCGACGGTGAGCTTGCGGCCGGCGTCGGGTCCGATCAGCACGACGAGGCTCGCCGGTCCCGGGATGCTGCCCGTCTCCGTGTTGCGGGTCTGTCGGCGTGACCGCACGCGAATCGTCGAGCCGCTGGTGTCGTGGTCGCGTTCCAAACGAGTCCAACGTGATCGTACACCGCCGGCGACGGCCAGCTAAGGCGCGGGATCGCCCGTGTCGGTCGCGCGGGTGGGTTCGACTCCAGCTCGACCGATCGACGATGCGCCGATGCGCCGATGTCGGTGCCCGGACCACGGAGCGCGCCTGGGCGGCCGGGTCGACCGACCCACGTGCGCGGAACGAAGCGAGCGGATCAGTGCCGGACCAAGGTGGCGCGGCTGTTGCCGATCGTGATCGTGGTCCCCGGCTCCCAGTCGACGACGCCACGGACCGGCTTGCCCTCGAGGTCGATGGCGGCGCCCGGGCTGGCGCTACGCAGCTGGATCGGGCGCGGCCATCCACTCCAGTCCACGATCGCGTGGATGTCGTGGACCTCGCCGCCGGCGAGCACCACGTCGCAGAACTCCTCGGCGCCGATTCTGCGCCGCCCGGGAACGAGCGTTCGCTCGGATTTGGCCCCCGGCGCGTCGACCACGATCGTCGCCACCTCGATCGCGTCGAGGTCCTCGTACAGGATGTCGGCGAGGGCCGACGCGAAGCGTCCGGCTTGCTGCGGGCGCTCGGTGGGGTCCTTGGCCAACGCACGGTGCACGAGCGAGACCACCGACTCGGGCAGCCCCCCGCAGCCGGGGTGCGCCGTGAGCGGGACCGTGTCGCGCAGCGCGTGCGCGTCGAGCCAGCCGACCGGGTTGTCGTACAGCGCCTCGACGACCTCGCTGACCCGCTGGTGCTCGAACAGGACGCAGTGACCCGACAGCAGCTCGTACAGGATCGTGGCGAGGGAGTACACGTCACTGGCCGGCGTCAGCTGGTCGGTGAACAGCTGCTCGGGTTGGCAGTAGTGGGGCGTCCCGACGACGGTGCGCGCCGCGGTGGCGTTGGTGCCGTACGCCCACGGCACCCCCCAGGCCCGGGCGAAGCCGAAGTCGAGCAGCTTGACCGTGCCGTCGTCGACCAGCCAGATGTTGGCCGGCTTGACGTCGCGGTGGACCACGCCCTTGGCGTGCGCCTCCGCCAGCCCCATGCAAGCCTGCAGGACCAACTTGAGCGCCTCGGCGAGCGCCATGGGCTCGTCGAAGTCGTGCGCGTGGTCGAGCTGCTGGCCCTCGAGGTAGTCCATCAGCAGGTAGAAGTAGCCCTTGCCGATGTTGGAGCCGTGGAGGCGAACGGTGTGCGGGTTCGTCAGCGAGCGCAGAACGGCGATCTCCCGCAGCGCCCGCTTGACCATGTCGTCGGTCATGTTCGGGGCCGACGTCAGCTTCAGCGCCATCGGCTCGTCGCTGTCGGGGCCGAGCACCTTGTAGACCCGGGCGAACGCACCGGCGCCGAGCTCCTCGAGAATCTCGAAGTCCTCGAAGGCCTCGCCCGGTTGGGGAAACTCGATCATGGATGCAGCAGCCTGGTGGCGTTCGCCCGCGCGAAGCGTACCAGTCCCTGGCACGGCCCGCCCCCAGCCGAACGCGGCGATCCGCCCCCGGATCGCCGCTGCGGACGTGCTAGATCGATCTTCGGTGCGAAGGGATCGCTCACCGTGGCGCCTCGGATTTGCGCTCGCCCTGGCGGCCGGCTGCGTGCGCGATCGGCCCGGGGACGGGGCGGACACGGGACCGGCCGCGTCGGGCCTGCAGACGCCGGCGGCCTCGTGCCCCACGGCCCCGCGCACGGCGACCGCCGCCCCCGGCACGCAGGACCGGCACCGCCGGCTGCAGACCTGGCTCGACGCACTGCCCGAGGGCGCGGCCGATGCCGTGCTCATGGCACCTGCGGACGCAGCGCGGTACTCGGCGCAGTGGCAGGCGATCGAGGGCGCCTGGACCGATCCTCTATCCGACGTCGTCGGCGACCCCGAGGCCGTCCGCGGCGCGATCGAAGATCGCATGCGGTGGCTCGACGCCCAGGTCCAGGCGGGGACCTACGTCGAAGGGGTCGCCGGTGACTTCGCCAGGGCCCTGTCGGTGGTCGGATCGGCCGAGGCGATCGACGAGGTGCGCGTGATGGCCGACGAGGCGCCGCTGTTTTGTGCGCCGCTGTCGACCGGGCTGTTCAAGTCGCCGATCGATCCCGACTTCGATCGCAATCGCTGCGCGAGCCTGCACCCGGGCGAGCTCGTGCGGGTCGCTCGCCACGACACGCAGACCGACTGGTGGCGCGTCCACGCGGGGCACACGGCGGGCTGGGTCCACGCGCCGACGTGGACCCCCGCGCTGTCACGCGAGGAGACGGCGCAGCGATACGGGCGCACCGTCTCCGCCCGCACCGACGCGGCGACCACCGACGGTGGCATGCCGATCCGCCTCGGCGTGCGACTGCCCGTGCTCGGGGAGGGCGAGCGCGCGGGGACGGTGCGCGTGTCCGTGCCGACCGCCGAGGGCTGGGCCGAAGACACCGTCGCCGTCGGCGGCGACGTGCTCGAGCCCGCGACGGTACCGGTGACGCGCCGCGCGGTCTGGGCCGCGGCGCTGTCGGAGCTCGATGCACCGTACGGCTGGGGCGGCCGCGCCGGCGAGCGCGATTGCTCCCGTCTGCTGCGCGACGTGTTCGCCAGCTTCGGTGTCCAGCTGCCGCGTCACTCGGGCGTGCAGGCGCTGGTCGGCACGCGCAACGTCGACGTCTCGGCGATGTCCGAGGCCGACAAGCGCGACGAAATCCGACGCGCGGCCGCCCGGGGCCTGGTGCTGCTGTACATGCCCGGCCACATCATGCTGTACCTGGGCGAGGACGGCCCGAACATGTACGCGGTGTCGTCGGTCAGCGAGTTTCTCACGCCGTGCGAGGGCGGACCCGACACGGTGCATCGACTCGATCGCGTGGCGGTGACCACCCTCGACATCGGTCGTGGCACCGAGCGCACGGCCTTCATCGAGCGCATCACGCGACTGGTGCTGTTCGAGCCCGGCGCGGCGCCGTCGGACGCCGCGCCCACCTCGCCCACCTCGCAGTAACCCGTCACAGCGCGAAGCAGTACAGCCGTCCCGCGCCGCCCGTGCTCTGCAAGTCGCCTTCGCCGCAGCCGCCCACCGTGTGGGCCGAGTTCCACGAGGGGGAGAAATTCGGGTTGCCCGGAATGTCGCTGTGGCCGACCCGCGCCTCGTCGCCGCCACCGTTGGACGTCCAGTCTTCGCAGGTCGCATCGGCGAGGTAGCGGCCGTCCTCGTCGGACCCGGTGAGGATGTCGTGCTCGTTGCCGGGCACCTCCACGCCGTTTTCGTCGACGATGTGCTGCGGGTCGCCGTTGGACAGCCCGTCGGTGTGCAGGCTCTCCACGTCCGCCGCGATCGTCTCGCCCATCGCGTTGACCCACGGCCCGGTGCCGATCCGGTCGCGCGCGTCCTCGGTGGACGTGCTCAGGTACGCACGCCACGTGCATGCGCCCTGGCCGACGGCGTCGGCGTGCATCTGACAGATCGCATCGGCGCCGGCGAGGCCGCCGAGATTGCCGCCCAGGTTGCCGCTGCCGGTGCTGGTCGCGAAGAAGCTCATGCCTTCGCAGCCCGCGGCGCCCGAGCTGCCGGAGCCGTCGGAGTCTGCCATGCCCGTCGAGCCGGAGTCCGTCGTCATCGGGCCGGGCCCGGTCGAGTCGGCCCCGCCGCTCGACGCCGCCGTCGTGCCCATGCTCTCGGACATGTTCGAGGGCACCGTCGTCCCGTCGTCCGAGGTCGTGCCGCCCGTCGCCGCCGAGGTGCTGCCGTCGTCGGAAGATCCGCCGTCGTCGCCGCAGGCGGTCGCCAGCCCCGCGCACGCCATCACCCATGCCAATGTCGATCCCAAGCCCCGGTGTGTCATGCGGGCAGGGTATCCCAACGACACCTCGGCGAGCGGGCTTCGATCAGGCCGGAACGAACGTCCCGTGAAACGTCAGTGGGATCGATTGCCCCATCCACACTTTGGCGATGGGTCCCTGGGCGGGACGATCGGCGTCGAGGATCGCGACGAAGCTCTCGCGCGCCCAGCCGTCGTACACCAGCGACAGCAGCCAGCCCTCGTCGGGGCGCACGGCGTCGGGGCGACGCACGAACACGGCCTCCGAGGGCGTGTGGCCCGGACCCGGCTGCCAGACGTCGGTGTCCCCGGTGCGCGTGTCGAGGCGAGCCACGCCGCCACCGACCCGCGGCTCGCCGCACGCGTACCAGCACGGGCCGTACGCGTGGCCGACTTGCTCGGGCACCAGCACGGGGAAGTCGCAGCGGTGGTCCCACAGCACCTCCTCGCGCACGAGTCGGCCGCCGCCGTGCAGCGGATCGATCGTCAGTCGCTGCACTCGCGAGGCGCCGACGTCCGTCTCCGGATCGTGGCCCGACAGCGCCGTGAACACCCGGAAGTCGGGATACTGCACCCAGTCCACGACGAGCTCGTCGCCGCGCTCGAAGGCGTTGGCGAGGTGGAAGACCCAGCGCCCGTCGATCTCGATGTGGACCGCCGCGTCGGGTCGCTGCAGCGGCACGACGATCAGCTCGGCCGGCGCGCCGTCGTTCCACACGAAGTACTTGTCGAACGCGGCACTCGCCGTGAGCGCCCGTCGCAGGTCGAGCTTGGCGGGGCACACCACGAACACCGCGTAGCGCGGCGTGACGGCGAAGTCGTGCACCATCGTGTTGAAGGGCATCGTGACCTCGCCGAGAACACGCACCGCCCCCTCGTCGGGCATCGCGTACAGCCGCAGCGCCGGCACGCGGCCCCAGATCTGGCCGAAGTTGTAGGTCGTCTTCGTCGCGTCGAGTCGATGGGGATGAGCCGAGAACGCCGACCCGAGCACGCCGCAGAAGTCCTCGACGGCGCCGGTGCCCAGCGTCCGCGCGTCGACTTCGATCGGGCGGCCGCCTTCCATCAGGGCGAACGTGCGGCCCTGCCACTGCATGACGTTGGTGTTTCCGGTGGTCTTGGTCCTGCCGCGCGTGCCGTTGAGCCAGCGCCGCCAGCGAGGGGCCGCCGATCCGTACAGCGGCTTGCCGGCGGCCTCCTCCTCCTCAAAGCCCGGACTGCGCACGAGCTGCACCGCGCGCTCGGTCGTCGCCCCGAAGCGAACCGCCGACAATGCACCGTCGGCCTCGAACGTGTGGGCCAGTCGCCGGCCGAAGCGTTCGAGCAGGCCCGGCCCCGTGCGGATGAGCGTGCCGCGAAGCGTGTCGGGCACGACGCCCTCGACGCGGGCGGGCTCGAACCCATGGGTCCGCCCGACGCTCTGCTGCAGGGGGGTCATGTCCGGACGAGGTGCGTCGGACGGGGTCTGGCGGACGTCGGGGGCAGCATGCATGAGATGTAAGATGTTCTTACTGGTCTCGGAAGCGTGTCGAGGCGAAAGTGAGAAAATCTTACATTCCAGCGCAGGCGTCCTACACTGGGTTCGGCACATGGCGCGGCCCTACCACCACGGCGACCTCAAGAACGCGCTGCTCGATGCGGCGGAGCAGGTGATCGACGAGGAGGGCATCCCGGCGGTCACGATGTCGAAGGTGGCCAAGCTCGCCGGCGTGTCGTCGGGGGCGCCGTATCGCCACTTCGACGATCGTGTCGCCTTGCTGCGGGCGCTGAGCGAGCGCGCGCAGGCGCAGCTGTCGGCGCGGGTGGTCGAGATCCTGCGCGAGGCGCCCGATCCTCTCGAGGGCTTTCGCCGCACGGGCGTGGCGTACGTGTTGTTCGCGGTGGAAAACCCCGCGCTGTTTCGCGTGCTCGGGCGCGGCGAGTTCATCGATCGGCGCTCGCCGGCCAACCGCGTCACCGACGATCACGCCTTTGCCGACGCGCTCGAGCGGCTGCTGACCCAGGGCGATCCGCAGGCGCCGATCGATCCCGAAGATCCCACGATGCAGCAGCTGGCCGCGCGATGTCTCGTCCACGGGCTCGCGCACATGTTCGTCGACGGGGCCCTGGGCGTGCTCGGGGTGGGACCCGAGCAGGCCCGTCGGGTGGCCGAGGCGCTCACGTACGCGTTGGGTCCGCCGCGCCTTTCGCCACGCGCTCCCACCTCGGAGCCCGCGACACGCGGCGGGTAACCGATCGTGCCCCGCGGTACTACCTGGCGCCATGCACCGTGCTGCGCCGATCTCGTCGTGTCTGCTCCTGCTGGCGTCGCTCGCCGGTTGCCCCGGTGACGATGGCGACGACGGGGCGTCCGGCGTCACGGCGGCGACGGTCGCGTCCGACGACGCGGGGACCTCGCCCAACGCGACCGAGCCGGCCACGGCCACGACCGACGCCGGCGATGCGTCGACGGACGAGCCCGGCCCGGGGACCAGCGACGACGGGAACACGGCCACGGACACCGGCGCACCGGCGACGGGGGACGAGACCGCGGGCGAGAGCACCGGTGCGATGCAGATGCCGCCGCCCACCGACGGCGCGGCGCTGCTTTCGTGGCTCGAGGCCGGCGAGTACCTGCAGTGGACCACCGAGTCCGCCGTGCACGACTCGGCGGGCCCCCACTTCGGTGACGTGCGCACCTACGTCAACGACGTGCTGCTGGACTCGCTGACGACCGGCGCGCGGATGCACCCCGTGGACGCGGCGGCCGTCAAGGAGCTCTACGGCACCGGCGCGACGCCGCTGGGGTGGTCGGTGATCGTCAAGGTGGCCGACGGACGAGGTGGGGACACCTGGTACTTCTACGAGTACTACGACGGCACCACGTACGGCGACGGTGTCGGCGACGGCTCTTGCACCGGCTGCCACTCGATGGGCAGCGTCGACTACTTCAAGAGCCCGTTCCCGTTGCAGTAGCGAAAACCGTAGGGAGCGTCGCACCGACGACAGCCGCGGCGCTTGGAACCGAGCGGACACGTGCGGTCTAAGGGCCGATGTCTGGGCATTGGCGGCTGGAGGTCTTCGTCGGGGCGATGTTGATGCTGGTCGGCAGCTGCGCGGACGACGGATCGCCCGGGGGCGGGGACACCGGCGTCGGTTCGTCGTCGGGCATCGATCCCACCAACGCCGACGGCTCGGGCACGAGCGCCGCGACCACGACCGCCGCGGAGACGACCGCCGACGGATCGGGCGGATCGGACGGCACGGGGCCGACCGGCGGCGTGGCGCCGGGCGGCTGCGGCACCGACGTGCTCGCGTGCTCCGATGGCATCGACAACGACGCCGACGGCCTCGTCGACGGCGACGATCCGGAGTGCACCGGTGCGTGCGACGACGACGAGGGCTCGTTTCAGACCGGCATTCCCGGCGACAACATGGACTGCAAGCAGGACTGCTTCTTCGACGGCAACTCCGGGCAGGGCGACGACGGCTGCGACTGGAACCTGCGGTGCGATCCGGAAAACCCCGGCGAAAACGTCGGCTGCGAGTACACGGGGGGCAACAACTGCGACAACATGGTCGTGCAGACGCCCGAGTGCATCGACTTTTGCGCCGCGCTGGTGCCCAACGGTTGCGACTGCTTCGGGTGCTGCACCGTGTCGACGCCCGAGGGCGACGTCAACGTGTTCCTCGGATCGGGCGAAGACTGCTCGCTGGCCAATCTCGCGGCGTGCAGCTCGTGCACGCCGAGCGCCGACTGTGGCAACCCGTGCGACGTGATGGGCTGCGAGGTGTGTTTCGGGCAGACGGCGCCGCAGGAAGGCTGCGGCGAGCCGGAGTGTCCCGAAGGCGTGCAGTCGTGCACGAGCGACGGGGAGGGCGGCTCGACGTGCCCCGACGGCCTGTACTGCCTGACGGGCTGCTGCATCGACTTCACGCCGGAGAGCTGAGCTTCGCCGATCAGCCCCCGGTCACGGACATCGTTCGTGTCCTGTCGCCGCGTGCGGTCGGGCGCGCGTGATGGAACCCTCACGGCCGACGCGGAACCGAGGCCCTATGATGGCAACCGGGGTCGCGGAGGTGAGGCGAATGCGCGGACGAGGTCGGGGACGGGTCGGGACAATCGCGGGCGTGCTGCTGTGGGGCGCGTGCGGCGGCGGAGATCAAAACCCCTTCGACGCGTCCAGCGACACGACGAGCGCGGAGCCGACGAGCGCGACCACGGGCGGCGCGACGACGAGCACGACCTCGGGATCCGGCGGAGTCGTCGACGACTCGGGCGGCATGATCAAGCTCGACGTCTCGCCCGCGACCGACGTGCCACGATCGGACTACGAGTGCACCCAGGCGGCACCGGCCGACATCGACCCCCGCGGCGCCGTACCGTGCAACGACTCGGCGCCGCCGGACTCGTTCGATCCCGAGGTCCAATGGACGTGGGACGGCGGGCAGTCGTACCACACGCCGCTCGTCATCAATCTCACCGACGACAACGGCAACGGCGAGATCGACGTGTGCGACATCCCCGACGTGATCCTGTCGGTGGGCACGTTCACCGCCACGCTGCACATCCTCGACGGCGCCACCGGCAACGAGCACTTTCAGATCGGCGGAGCCATCGACGCCGTGACGACGCCCGCGGTCGGTGACATCGATGCCGACGGCCTGCCCGAAATCGTCGCGGCCGCCGGCACGCCCTTCGCGAGCGCGCTCGTGGCGTACGAGCACGACGGCACGCCGAAGTGGACGTCGAACACCACCTTCATCCCGCAAAGCGGCAGCGCGATCGGGATCGCGAACTTCGACAACGAGGGGCCGGCCGAGGTCTACGTCGCCGGGGTCGTGGTGCGCGGCGACACGGGGGAGGGCATCTTCACCGCGCCACCGCAGGCCGGGCTGCTCGCCGCCGCGGTGACGGCTCCGATCGCGGCCGACCTCGACGGCGACGGCGACCTCGAGTTCGTCCGGGGCCAGGACGCCTACCACCTCGACGGCACGGTGCACTACGCCGACCCCGACCTGTCGCCGGGCTTTCCGCAGATCGCCAACCTCGACGACGACGACGAGCCCGAGATCCTCGTGATCAGCACGCAGGGGATCACGGTGTTGGAGGCCGACGGCACCCCGAAGTACCAAAACGTGCGGCCCAGCGGCGATCCGCCGGGCTTTTCGTGGTTTCGTCCGGCGACCGTGCACGACTTCGACGCCGACGGGATCCCCGAGTACGCGGTCAGCTCCGCGTCGCACTACGCCGCGTACCGCCGCGACTACGCGGTCATGTGGATCGCCGACGTGCAGGACCCCAGCGGCATCGCGGCCGGCACCGCGTTCGACTTCCTCGGCGACGGCTCGGCCGAAGCGATGTACGCCGACGAGTACCACCTGTTCGCGTTCGACGTGGACGGCACGCCGATCATGGAAGTGGACCGAAGCTCGGGCACGCTCATCGAGTACCCGGTCGTCGCCGACGTCGACAACGACGGCGCCGCGGAGGTGCTCGTGGTGTCCAACGAGAACTTCGAAGGCCAGCAGCTGACGCCCACGCTGCAGGTCATCCGCGATTCCGGCGACCGCTGGATCCAGGCCCGCCGAATCTGGAACCAGCACACGTACCACGTCACCAACGTCAACGAAGACGGCACGATCCCCGACGTGGAGCCGCCCTCGTGGCAGCTGCTGAACACGTATCGGACCAACGCCCAGATCGAGGGCGGCACGGTCTGCGTGCCCCCGGTGGGGTGAGGGTTGGATGCGGGGCGGGTGAGGGCGCGGGCGTCGGGCCCGCGAAATCGTCAACGGCCGCGTAGCACTGGTGCTGCCGCGGCCGTCGCCATTTCCACGCTTTGGAGCCACTTACCCGACTCGAACGGGTGACCTGCTGATTACGAATCAGCTGCTCTACCAACTGAGCTAAAGTGGCGTGGGAGCGGGAGTATTAGGGGCGACGCGACGGCGCGTCAAGGGCCGTTTGCGGGCGTTTTTCAGGGCTTCCAGAGCAGGCCGCGGGCGCTCGGGGCCAGGTCGGGGGCCGCGGCGGTGGAGCCGGCCAGGCGCATGACGACCTCGCCGCGGATCGCATCGGCGGGGATCCAACCCACCGCGCGGGAGTCGCAGCACGCGCCCGCGTCACGGTGGTCGGCCAGCACGAGGTAGCCCTCGGCTTCGATCTCGACGGGCCCGGCCTCCGGCGGGGGCAGGGCCATCGCGCTCCAGTCCGGCGTCGGGGTCAGGCCCGGCAGCACGCAGAAGCGACGGTCGCCCGTGGTCTCGTACGCGACGCTGCGCATCTTCGGAGGCGCGTCGGGTTCGTACTCGTCGCCGCCGTCGTCGAGGCGAAGGCGCAGCGGATCGGTGGGCTTGTCGGTCAGCGGCACGCCGTCGATCGCCAGGCCGAGCGCCGCGCCGGGGACGTGGAACGCGACGCGGTCGCCCGGCATCGCGAGCACTCGACCCACGCGCAGCGACGGGGGCTGGTAGCCGGCGGCGAGCCCGTCCTTCTTGCGGTTGACCTTCTGCCAGCCCTCTTCGAGCTCCTCGGGATCGACGACCGCGGTGTTTCGCAGGTCGCGGTCGGGCTCGGCCCGTGCGTCGGGGAACTGGTCGCCCTCTTCGTTGTCGGCGCGCGGCGTGTCGGCGTCGCGGACCTCCCGGTACTCGCTCTCGGGTGGCGCGGGCTGGCGCGGGTCGTAGACGACCACGTCGCCGCGCTCGAGCGACCACGTCCCGCGCAGCAGCACCACGTGATCGCCGTCGAGCAGGGTGGGGGCCATACCGTCGCCGTGGACCTGCACGACCGTGGCCACCGACATGCGCGTGACGATGAACGCCGCGCCCCCGAACAGCGCGATCCAGGCCAGCCGCGACGACCACGTGCGATCGGTGCGACCCGGTTTGGGTGCATCGGGGAGCTCAGGTTTGCGGCGAAGGGGCATGGCCGGAGGGCGGCGCCGCCCGCAACGCGCGGCACAGCGCTCCGACATTGTCCCGGACCTCGCCCGGCGGCCCAAAGAAGCTGCGGATCGACGCCAAGCCCCGCGCGCCCGCGGCGACGACCGCGTCGGCATTGGCCGCCGTGATGCCGCCGAGGGCGACGACCCACGCGCCGGTTGCGGTCCATTTGCGCAGCGTCGGCAGACCCGCCGGTGTCTTCGGCGGTCGAACGGGGTCGATGGTGCGGGGCGCGAACACCGGGGCGAAGGCGACCCAGTCGGCCGTGGAGAGGGTCGGTCGAGGGGGTCCGTGCACGGAGACGCCGACGCACGACAGGCCCGCGCCGCGGGCACGCGCGACCGCGTCGTCGTTGGCGTCACCGCGCAGCTGCACGCCGGCCAGGCCTGCCGCGTGGGCGAGGTGCAGGCCTTCGTGATCGTCGGGGGCGCAGGAGACCAGGCACGGCACGCCGTGCTCGGCCGCGGCGTGGTGGAGGGCGCGCAAGGCCGGGTCGGCGAGTTGGGCGGCCACGGTGGCGCCGGGGCGGCGCAGCAGCAGGTGCAGGGTCGTGGCGCCGGCGTCCCGCCATGTGGCCACGAGGACCGGATCGCACGGGCCACTGGGCGGGGTGATCGCCAACAGCGTGGGTCCGCGTCGATCGGGCACGGGCACGGGCACGGGCGCGGGCACGGAGGACGGCGGAGCGCCGTCCTACTCGATCAACCCCTGCTCGGGGCTCGACGCGTTCGCGTAGGCGCGTCGGGGCATGCGGCCGGCCAAGAACGCCATGCGTCCCGCCTCGATGCCCAGTCGCATCGCGGTCGCCATCTGCTCGGGTTTTTGCGCCTGGGCGATCGCGGTGTTCATCAGCACGGCATCGATGCCGAGCTCCATCGCGACGGCGGCATCCGAGGCCGTCCCCACGCCGGCGTCGACGATGACCGGCACCTTGGCCTCCTCGACGATGAGGCGGATGTTGTGCGGGTTGCGGATCCCGAGGCCGCTGCCGATCGGCGCGGCGAGGGGCATCACCGCCACGCACCCGATCTCCTGCAGCTTGCGGCACACGATCGGGTCGTCGGTCACGTACGGCATGACGGCAAAGCCCTCGTCGACGAGGATCTTCGCGGCGGCCAGCGTCTGCTCGTTGTCGGGCAGCAGTGTCTTGGGATCGCCGATGACCTCGAGCTTGACCAGATCGGCGATGCCGAGCTCGCGGGCCAGCCGCAGCGTTCGCACCGCATCGTCGGCGGTGTAGCAGCCGGCCGTGTTCGGCAGCAGCGTGTACCGGTCGCGATCGATCCACGACAGCAGGTTGTCCTTGGCGCTGAGGTCCACGCGGCGCAGTGCCACCGTCACGATCTCGGCGCCGGAGTTGGCCAGGCACGCCTTGGTCTGCGCCGCGTCGGCGTACTTGCCGGTACCGACGAGCAATCGCGAGTGGTACGTCTTGCCGGCGAGCTGCCAGTCATCGGGATGATCCATCGTCTGTGTCATCGTCAGCCGCCTCCCACGAAGGTCACGATCTCGAGGTTGTCGCCCGCGGCGAGCGTGGTGCGGGCGTGGGTCGCCCGGGGCACGATCTCGCGATTGCGTTCCACCGCCACGTGCTGCGCCGACAGGCCCAGCGCGGCGATCAGATCCGCCACCGTCGACGACGCCGCGATCTGACGCGTCTGACCGTTGACGAGGATTTCCACCTGCGCCTCGCTCATGTGTCGCAAGGGATTACCCCCGCACCTTCGGACCGTCCACCGAGCGGCCCGCGGGCGCGAGAAGGTGCGCAAACGTTTGCACCGGGGCGTTTCGCATCGGTCGACCGTGGCGCCGCCCCACCACTGTCTCTTTTTCCCCACATGCGATCCGCGACGTCGATTCTAGGGGAAAATCCCGTTTGTTCAGTGATTTCGAGCGCCTGTGAGCAGACCCGCGGAGTGTGCGACGTGGCACGCATCGTGCTCCTAGACCTTGACGTGCCTCTGGATGGATCTCGCCCCGTCGTTCCGCTCGAGCGGATGCCTCATCATGACGTGCTCGGCTGCATCGAGCCCTTCACCGCCACGCGCGCCGAAGAGCTCGAACAGCTGGCGAAGTCTGCCGTGCGTTTGCGCAAGCCTGCGGGGACCGTGATCGTCGCCGAGGGCCACGTGCCCGACGGCATGTACGTGGTGCTTCGCGGGCGCGTCAATCTCGTGCGCGTCGGCGACGGCGGTCGCGATCTGATCCTGTCCAGCCTCGGCCCCGGCGACGTGCTCGGGGAAAGCTGCGCCTTCGATCGCGCCGGCATGTCGACCTCGGCGGTCACCGCGGTGCCGGTCGAGCTGCTTCGCATTCCGGCCGACGTGGTCGCCGCCCACGTGCGTCGCGATCCCGAGACCATGGTTCGGCTGATGCGGCTGGTCGCCGACAAGCTGCGCGAGATCGAAAACGTCGCCAGTTCGCTGGCCCTGCACGACGTCGAGGAGCGGCTCAAGCGGACGCTGGTGCGCCTCGCCCGTCGGCAGAACCGTCGCGTGCCGACCTCGTCGGGCATGATCCTCGCCCCGGTGCCGACGCAGAGCGAGCTCGCCCGCATGGTCGGATCGTGCCGCGAGACGGTCTCGCGCACGCTGTCGGCGATGGCCAAGAACGGCCTCGTGTCCTCGACCGGCCGGCGCATGGTGCTCGACCCGCGCCTTTGCCCCGACACCGTCAACGCGTAGTCCGACCCCACCGAGCGCACAAAGAACCCAGGCCCGGGCGCGTCCCGGCCTGGGTTTTTCGCGTCCGGGAATGCGGCACCACCGCTTCGGCGTCGAGTCTCGATGCCCGTAGACCGTGCTAGCGTGCCGCCGATGAGCGGCCAGGCCGCATCCGCTCCCCCGGGGGCTTCACCGTCGGTCTCCGTGCGTCCCACGTACGCCCGGGTCGACCACGACACGCTCGCGCACAACCTCGCGACCGTCACGCGGCACGTGGCTCCGGCCAAGGTCCTCGCGGTGGTCAAGGCCGACGGCTACGGCCACGGGGCCACCGATGCGGCCCGCACGTTCGTCGACCACGGCGCATGGGGGTTGGCCGTCTCGCTCGTCGAGGAAGGCGTGGAGCTGCGCGAGGCCGGCATCTTCGCCCCGGTCATCGTGCTCGGCGGCGTGTATCCGGGCTCGCAGGACGTCATCGTGCACCGGCAGCTGACGCCGGTGGTCTGGTCGGTGGCGCACCTGGACATGCTGTCGTCGGCGGTGCGCCGCACGGGCTCGCAGCCGCTGCCGGTCCACCTGAAGATCGACACGGGCATGTCGCGGCTGGGCGTGCTGCCCAAGGACCTCGGCGCGCTCCTGGATTGGTTTTCGGCCGACGCCGGTTGCACCGTGCGGCTGCAGGGCGTGATGACCCACCTCGCGTGCGCCGACGAGCCCGACGACGACCTGACCTCGGCGCGGCAGCTGGCCCGCTACGCCGACTGTCTGCAGACGATCACGGCCCGGGGCATCGACATCGAGCTGCGCCACGCGGCCAACAGCGCGGGGCTCGTGCGCTTCGACCACGCCCACTACGACCTCGTGCGGCCCGGCATCGCGTTGTACGGCGGGGCGAGCGACCCGGCGGTGGCGCTGCCCGGCCTTCGCGAGTCGCTGAGCGTGCACTCGCGGGTGCAGGCGGTGCGCGAGCTGACGGCCGGGGCGCGTGTCAGCTACGGCGGCGTCGACCAGCTGCAGCGGGATACGCGGGCGGCGATCGTGCCGGTGGGCTACGCCGACGGCTATCCGCGCGCGGTCTCCGGGCGCGCCCACATGCTCGTGCGCGGCCATCGGTGTCGCGTGCTCGGCCGCGTGACGATGGACGTGTGCATGCTCGACGTGACGGACCTGCCCGACGTGCGGGCGGGGGAGCAGGTCACGTTGCTCGGCGCGCAGGGCAGCGCTCGGATCACGGTCGACGAGATCGCCGGGTGGGCCGACGTGATCCCGTACGAGATCATGTGCGGGATTTCGAAGCGAGTGCCGCGCCGCCGCGCGTAGCCTCGTCCTCGTCCTCGTCCGTCTCGTCGTCCTCGTCCTCTTGCTCGTCCGTCTCGTCCGACTCGTCGTCCTCGTCCTCGTCCGCGTCCGCGTCGTCGGAGTCCGCGTCGTCGGAGTCCGCGTCGTCGGAGTCCGGCTCCGGGGCACGCTGCGGGTCGTCGCAGGTCTTCGGACCGACGTAGTCGACGTTGCACGGGTCCGAGATGACCTGCACGTCCTCGGTGTCCGGCGTGGGCGCGACGAGCTCGGGCTGGATGTGCCGGGTCCGCGTCCAGGTCGCACGAACCTTGCGGTAGCTGACGCCGAGCGAGGGCTGAAACTCCCGCGTCTCGCGATCGACCTCGGCCACGTATCCGTCGGTGGCGTACAGCGCCCGCACCGTGCCCCGCCGCTGCGCCTCGTCGGCGCCGACCTGCTGCGAGACCTCGAGGTCGAGCGCGACCAGCTGCCGGTCGCTCTCGCGCTCGGTGTACATCCCGGCGACGCGCCCCGACATCGACACGGCCCACACGGTGCCGTTGCCGTCGGTGCGCCGGGTATCGTGCGCCCACGTGTCGCCCTTGTGCGCCGGACCGTCGGGCGCGACGACGAAGCTCGCCGCGATCGCGTCCGCGAGGGCGACCAGCAGCTGGGCGAGCTCGGGCGCCGCATTCGCCGGCACGGGCGCCGCGGCGACCACGGCCCCCTTGGCGTCCACGTCCACCCAAAGCGGCACGGTCGCCAGCTGCTCGGCCGCGACCGCGATGAACTCGTCGCTGGAGTAGCTCGCCGAAGGAGGCAGCGCCCAGTTGAGCTCGAGGTTGGACACGACGATCTTCAACCGGCGCAGCCCCTCGGGGGCATCGGGCCGCGGCTGCAGCGTCAGGTCGCACTCGAACGCCTGGTTGAGCGGGTCGTCGAGCCCGTCGATCTGCAGGGTGGAGCCGAAGCGCAGGTGACCGACCAGCGCCTGGCCGGCATCCAGCTGCAGCGACAACGGCACGCCGGCCGCGGGCATCTGGACGCGGGTCAAGCCGGGGGCGCCGCGATCACGGCACGCCGGCACGAGCGCGAGGGCGCCGAGGAAGAACACGACCGTGCGCAGCCGAGCGCCGAGCATCCGCCGCACAGTACGACAAGAGCCCACGCGAGTGCGAAGGCCGTGACCGGTCAGTTGGAGAACTCGTTGGGCGGCTGGATCCGCGGGGGGCGGCGATCGACGGGCGCCTCGCCCGCGCCGATCTCTGCGGCGCCCGCCTCGTCGGCGTCTGCGAGGGCCCGTCGCTCTTCGGCCTCCTCGGCCTTGCGCCGCTCCTCCTCGCGGTCGGGCGGGCCGATCGGGCGCTGCTGCGTGAACGTGCGGCCCGGGCCGCGGCTGGAGTCACGCACGTGCACCACGACCGACTTGTCCAGGTCCGTGGGCAGGTAGCCGGTCCAGCCCTTGGGCAGCGCCGGCCCGGCCCACTCGAACACCCAGCGGGCGTCGTGCGGCGCCAGGTTGACGCAGCCGTGGCTCTTGCGGTTGCCGAACTTGTCGTGCCAGTAGGCGCCGTGCAGGGCGTTGTGTCCCTGAAACAGCAGGACCCACGGCACCCCCTGCACCATGTACGCCTTGTCCTCGTAGTCCTGGTTGGCCATGTCCATGCTCGCGACCTTGGCCCAGATCGGATAGTTGCCCAGCGGGGTCGGCGAGCCGCGCCCGCTCGAGACGAGGGTGGCGTACACCGGCGTCTGCCCTCGGTAGGCGACGAGCACCTGCTCGCCCACGTCGACGTCGATCCACTGATCGTTGCCGGTGGACTCGGTGCGGAACTCGGTGAGCACACCGGTCGGCGGGGCCTTGACGTGCACCTCGTTGAGCTCGTCGGCGAGCACCCAGCGGTCTTCACCGATCCGCCACCACAGCGGATGCTCCGTCTCGACGTCCGAGGCCAGCAGTGGCACACGCGTGCGCAGCGTCAGCTGGTCGACCTTGGTCGCGGTCTTGTCGGGCTCGGCGTACACGTCGGCGCTGTCGGCCCGTACCCACGCGAACACCGGACCGGGCTCGCTGCCGACGTCGAGGTTGACGCCTTGCCACGCCGAGCCCTGGCCCATCCAGCCCACGTCGTCCTTGGGCACGAGGCCGCCGGAGTCCAGCTGCACGTACGTGGCACCGCCGACGTCGGCCGTGTGCGAGGCGACCAGGCTCATGCCCTTGGTCAGCTCGCGGCTGACGGTGCCGAGCTCGATGTCCTCGACCGTGGCGTACAGGGGCGCGCCGTCGCGTCGCACGAGCGCGTAGGCGTGGGGGAGGCGTCGGCCGGGCTTGAGCGGCAGCGCCAGCCCCACTTCGGGCCCGTCCTTGGTCTCGCGCACGTGCTCGGAGCACACGTACCCGAACGGCATCACCGCGTACCAGACCTTGCCGTGGCAGCCTTCCTTGTCGCGGCTTTCGACCTCGCCGCGCACGACCAAGCGCGTGCCCTTGGCGATCGTGGCCACGCGCTTGTGCGGCACCCAGGGGCGGCCCCGCACCACGGTCTCCGAGTGCCGCGCTTCGACGTACTGCACCGACGATGCGGCGAGCGTCACGTCGCCGCCGTCTCCGCGGTCTTCGGCGGCCGCGAGGGTCGACAGCGTCGACATCAGAGCGAGGGTGGACACGAGGGACATGGGCCGGGCCGCAACGCTACCGCGACGACGCGGCGGCTCCAAACCGACGCCTCGACGCGACCCCGTATTCCGCTCACTCCAGGACGGGCAGCGTGGGCCGATCGGTGATCTTCGCCGCGGCGCCGCGGCGCTTGGCGCGACGGGCCTCGTCGCCGAACACCAGCCCTCGCGTGTTCGGGCCCAGGGCCTCGTACGCACGGACCCAGTCGCGGTAGCGACCACCCGCGCGCACGGCGGCCAGCGCGGCGTGGCCGCCCTCGGGTCCGCGCTGCGCGATCAGGTACTCGACGTGGGCCCATCGTGGCGACTGCGGTCGCACGCCGATGTTGTGGCCGAGGCCCTGTCGGATCTTTCGCAGGCGCGCCTCCGCCGGCTTGACGCCGAGGAAGGGCATCCCGTCCAGCGGCGTGTTGCGCTTGGCCACGAACGTGGAGATCGTCAGGGTCAGCGGCCCGTGGCCACGCAGGCGCTTGCAGGTGTCGATGAGCTCGTCGACGTCGTCGTCGGTCTCCGTCGGCGCCCCGATCATCTGGTACAGCTTCAGGCCGCGAAACCCCGCCTGCGCGACCAGCTCGGCGGCGCGCAGCAGCGCCTCTTCCTTGATCCCGCGGTGAAGCACCTTGCGTAGCCGCTCGCTGATCCCGTCGGACGCCACCGTGATCTGGCGGTAGCCGCCGCGGCGCAGGTTCTCGAGCAAGGTCGGCGTCAGTCGGTCGGCGCGCAGGCTCGACACGCCGACGCCGTGGCCACGCTCGACCACGCTGGCGACGAGCTGCTCGAGGGCAGGGTGGTCGGTCACCGCGGCCCCCACCAGTCCCACGCGCTTGGCATGCGCGGGGATCCTGGCCAGCGTCGCGTCGGGCTCCCAAAAGCGCATGCCGCCGGTCGACACGCCCCGCATCACGCAAAAGGAGCAGCGGCGCGAGCACCCGCGCTCGGGCTCGACGAGGAACATGTCGGCGAGCTCGGTGTGCGGCGTCGTGATCGCCGAGTACGCGGGCAGACGCTCCATGGGCGCCCGCGCCGAGGTCGGCAGTGCGGAAAACAGTCCCGGCTCGACCTCGCCGATCGCCACGTGCGGGGAGGCTGCCGCGGCTTCGAGCGCGGCCTCGCGGGATCCGGCCGCCGCGATCCGGTCCAGCGCCAGCGGCAGCTCGTGCTCGCCGTCGCCGCTGATGAGCAAGTCGACGAACGGCAGGAGCACGGAGGGATTGGTGGTCGTCAGCGGACCGCCCGCGAGCACGATCGGATCGCGGGGCCCCCGTTCGGCCGCGAGCACGGGAATGCCCGTACCCTCGAGCATGCGGATGACGCCGGCGACCTCGAGCTCGTACGCGACCGAGAGCCCCACGATCGGATAGCTCGACAACGGACGCGCCGCCTCGTAGCTGAGGATCGGCAGCCGCGGCTGCGGCCAGGGCAGGGCCTCGGGCGACCATGCGTCGGGCAGGAACGCCCGGTGGCAGCCACGCCCCTCCTCGTTGAGCTGCCGGTACAGGGTCTGAAAGCCCAGGCTCGACATCCCCACCGCGTAGGGACTCGGATACGCCAGGCAGATCGAAGCATCGCGGCCGACCGCAATCGTGTTGCGCTCGGCCGCGAGGCGCGACTCGATCTGGTTGCGGGCGTCTGCGATCGACAACGGGGTCCCGCTAGAAGCGGATCGTCGCCGAAGCGCCGGCCCCGGAACGCATGACGCCCGGCGAGAAGCCAGCCATGTGCGGGCGGGGACGAGCGTGCGCGTTCTTGTCGCTGGGCTTCTTCTTGCCCTTCTTCTTCTTCACGTCGAGCACGATCAGCGTCACGCCGACCGCGGTGAGCACACCGCCGGTCACCAGCAGGCCGACCATGGCCTTGTTGGCCGAGGGCAGCTTGTTGCGGTCCTGATCGAAGACCTCGTCGTCGCTGTAGTTGCCGTCCGGGAATCCCGTGGGGCCCGGCGACGCCAGACCGGCCAAGTCGTTGGCGGTCTTGTTGGCGATGCCGGCACTGACCGCACCACCGATCAGCGCGAGACCACCGACGCTCGTGACGATGATCCCCGACAGCAGCATCGGGCTCGCCCGCTTCGACTCCTTCTCCTCGATCTCCTCGTCGATCTTGTCCTCGCGGGCCGATCGCTTCGAGGTCAGCTCCGGCGCGTCCTCGTTGTCGGCGTAGACCGGCGTGGTGGTCGTCGTCGTCGTGGGCGTGTCGGTCGCGGTCGGGGTGGGCACGGCGGCCGCACAACCCGAGCGCTCGATCTCGAGGAGCTTCTCCTGCGCGTCGCCGCGGGCAGGGTGGTCGGGCACGAGGTCCAAGAAGCGCTGGAAGGCCGTCTTGGCCTTGGCGCAATCACCGAGCTCGTACGCCGCCGAGCCGATGTTGAAGTTGAACAAGTGCATGCTGGGGGCGTACGTGTTGTACGCCTCCTCGAACTTCTGCAGCGCCGTCGCAGGGTCTTCGGCTTGCAGCGCCGCGTCGCCTTCGCCGTACAGCTGCTTGGCGGCCTCGAGCTTCTCCTCGTCCGACATGGTGCTCGGATCGGCGGCGGGGCTCGATGGAACCGGCGCGGCGAGGACCGTGCTCGGTGCGGCGATGGCCGCGGACAAAACGATGGCAAGAGAGGATTTTTGGATCCGCATGGTGGTCTCGAGAGCGCGCCCTTACCCGAACGGGTTGACCGTCTTGGCCTTCTTTTGTGCGGGCTTCTTCTTGCGAGGCGCTGATTTCTTTTTCTTCGCCGGGGCGGGCGTCGCAGGTGCGGCCGGCGCGACGCCCGGGTCCGCCGTGCCCGGTGCCGCCGCCGGATCGATGGGTTGACCCGGCACGACGGTACCCGGCGCACCCGGCACGGTTGTTCCCGGCTGACCCGGCACGGGCTGCCCGGGCACGGGCTGTCCCGGCACCGGCTGGCCCGGCTGCGCGACCGCACCCGGTTGTCCCGGAGCGGGCGCGGGGGGCGTGGCCCCCGGGGCGGGCGGCGGCTCGTCGGTCTTGCCGTCGTCGGCTTTCGCCTCGACCTTCGTCTCCGGCGCGTCGCTCTTGTTCGCCTCGGGATCGTCTTTGAGGATCACCATCGCGGCGATCACCGAGCCGAGCACGACGATGCCGACCCCGATGCCGATACCCAGTCCCGCCGAAGAGCTCTTCGGTGGCGGATAGTCGGCCATGGGAGGCGCGACGACGTTGGCGCCGCCGGCCATTGGACCTTGCGGGACGGGTCCCACGGTGGTGCCACCCGGCACCGGCATGGGGACTTCCGGCTCGGGCTCCTCCGGCATCGTTGGCGTCATCGCCAACTCGTCGACGAGCTGTCCGAGAAGGTCGTCGAAGGCGTCCGCGTTTTGTCGATTACTCACCGCCTGGTGTCCTTTCCTGCCAGCCTTCGGGCCCGCAGTTTATCCCTTGTAAGTTTCATTGGACAAGCCGGGGCCCATTTCACGCGGCGATGGTGGAGACGCCACCGAGCCCACCGAACGTCCGGCCAGTCCAGCCGCCGCCGCCGTGTCCTCACCGAGCGCCGCGAGGCGCTCGACCATCGATGTTACACGAGCAACGAGTTCCGCCAAGCCGCGACCTTGGCGCGGGGTCGGACCCCGCAGCACGCCGCCGTCCCGACGGATCGAAGTGTCACGGGCCTCGGCCGCCGAAGTTCCCGGATCGTCGGCGACCGCGGGCGACCACACGTGGAGCGTGGTCTCGTCCATGTACAGCCCCCGACTCACCTCGAGCTGAAACGCATGCAGGCCTTCCTCGGGTCTGCCGAAGACCCGAACGACCTCGCCGCCGCGGTACGGATCGTCGCGCCGAACGTCGAAACTGCCCCGTAGCGCCCCGAGCGCGCGACGAGCCACGAGATCGCTGCACGAATGGCCATCGAGCGTGCCGACGACGAGGTCGGGTCCGACGGTGCCGGGCATGCTGTGGGCGTCGACGAGGATCGCGAAGCCGAAGCGGCGAACTCGGCGATCGAGCAGCACCTGCAGCGCGCGGTAGTAGGGCCGGTGGTATCGGCGAATCCGCTCGGAGAACTGGGCGTACGACAGCGGTCGGTCGAGGATCCGGACGTTGCCCACCGCGCTTGCCCACACCACCCCACGTCCGGGCCGGCCGATCGGCACGTCGGGGGCGAGCGCATCGGCGGGGCTGCCCGGCGTGCGTCGGGGTCGCGGTGCCGGATGGTCGGGCACCAAACGCAGCGAGACGTCGTCGGCCGCGCGATTGAGATCGACGACGAGCCGACTGTAGACCGCCTGCACACACGCCGCGCCGGCGGCCGACGCGGCCGGATACAGCCGATGCACCTCGTAGTCGGCGTTGCGGCAGAAATCGACCTGGGGCTTGGGTCGCAACCGGGCCGGCCAGGTCAGGCCGACGTGCGGGAAGCTGATCACCACCGGCGACCAACGCTGCGCCGGCGAAAAACGCAGGGGTAGCGCCTCGTCGGGATCGAGTCGGAGATCTTCGGCGGTCAGCCGCTCGTATGGCGCGTCGTCCGTCGTGACGTTCCCTGCTTACATCGGCCCACACCGAGTCCGCCTGCGATCGCGCGGCGCGAGGGGTCGAGCGCGGCGGAGCATAGCAGTCCGTCGCGCAAACCGGCGCAGCGACGACGTCGTCACTTGCCGTCGCCGGATCTGCCCGCGGAAATGGACGCGGAGCCGCTGGCGTTGCCGCTCGTCGACGCGGGGGCGCTCGTGGCGGCCGGGTGGATCACCGACGCGCGCACGAGGCCGAACGTCAGCGCGAGCCCGGCTCCGGCCACGAACCCTCCGGAGTCGACTCCCGCCGAGGCGGAGACCTTGATCTCGCTGCCGCGGTTGAAGCCGTACGCGTAGCCACCGGTGCCCACGGCGCGGTAGCCCAGGCGCGGATCCACGCCGTCGGGAAGGTCGGCGAACGTCCGATGACTGACGCCACCGCGCATGCCGGCAAACCACTGGCCGCGGTAGTCGTCGTACTTGGTGTGCAGGAAGCGGGTGTACTGCGCGCCCGCGTCGACCGTGTACCCGGGCTCGCCGATCGCGTCGTACCAAAAGCGGGCGTCGGCATCGATCTGTCGCTCGCGATGGATCGGAAAGCCACCTTGGTACTGCACGAACGGTGCACCGACGCCGTCGCCGCGTCCCTGGAGATCGTCCTGCAGGATCGGCGCCCCGTACAAAAAGCCCACCCGCACCACGTTGCCGCGCATGCGTCCGAGGTACGAGGGGTCCTGCAGGATGCTGCGCAGCCGGTGGACCAGGCGCGGGCTCGGTCGGCGGGCGAGGTGTCCGCCTTCGCCGAGCACCGCGAGCACGGCGGCCAGCCGTGGGTAGGCCGACCATGCGTTGGCGCGCCGGTACACCGCGTTGCGGATCTTGCGGCGCGCTTCGTCGTCGAGCGGCTTGGCCAGGATGTTCTCGGCCTGCAGCGTCTGCACGATCGCGTCGACGAGCAGGTCGCTGCCGCCGTCGAGATAGCGACCCCAGCCCAGGCCGCCGGCCGGGATCACGTCCATCGTCAGGCGCGTGTCGCTGAGGCTCTCCTCGTTGCCCATGTCGACGTTCTCGATGCCGACGCGCGTGAGGCGTTGCTCGACGCCGAGACCGGCGAACGCATGGAAGTCCGAGCGCCCGAAGTACACGTGCGCCTCGCCGTTGCCGCCGAGGCGCTCGGTGACGAGCAGCGTGTCCCCGTCGTCGCCACCGGCAGGCGAGGGGGTGGAGGTCAGGTCGCCGTTGGCGATGCGGCCGTCGAGCCGCCCGGCGACCGACCAGCCCCACTTGTGCCGCTCGTCGAGGTAGTCGGCGAAGGCGCCGAGTCCCGCGTCGGCGAGCAGCGGTTGCTCCTTGAAGCGCGTGTCGAGATCGAAGTCGAGCTGGCCGAAGACGAAGCCGAAGTCGCGGGCGCGTGCCCGCAGGTTGTCGGGCAGCGGCTTGTCCTCGCCCACCTGCTCGAGCGGTTCGGGCTCCACGCTCGCCTCGCCCATCGTGCCCAGCTGCGGGCCGTCGAGCACGTCGCCGCTGCCACCGACCGTGCCGCCCGCGGCGGTGGGCCGCGATCCGTCGTCGGGGATGCCGCCGAGCTTTTCGATCGCCGCGGCGGCCTGCTCGCGCACGAACGCGTCGTAGCTGCGGTCGGCGACGATCTTCTGCAGCGGGTCGATCGCCCGCGCGTCGCCTTGCTTGCCCAGGCCCTCGATCGCGATCGACAGCACGGCGTCGTAGCGCTCGGTCTCCACGACCTCGATGAGTGCGTCGACGGCCCGGCTGGACTTGGCGTCACCGAGCTTGCGGGCGACCTCGCGTCGTTGGACGCGCCAGTCCTTCTCCTCCATGCCGGTCGGGCGCGTGCGCAGCAGCTCGATCTCGTCGTCGACCGGTGCGGCTGCAGCCGAACGCGACAAGGTCAGCGCGAACGCGGTCGCCGCGAGGATGCGCAAAGCGGACGGCATGGTCACGGATCGAGTCGGCCGCAGTAGCCGATGACGCCTTCGATGTTGCCTTGCGCCGGATTGGGATCGGCGTTGTCGAGTGTGCTCGGGTCGGTGCGCGCGAGGTCGGGGCACGACGCTTGCTCGATGCACGCGAGCACCAAGTCACCCTGGTCGGACTGCGCGTTCTCGATCTGGCTGACACACGCGTCCATCTGGGAGGGCTGCGTGTCGTCGTCGGGCTCGTCGCCGGCGAAGATGACGCCGCACGTCGCCAACTTTTCGCACGCGTCCCACGGCGTGAAGCTGTCGGGCTCGATCGGTTCGTCTTCGCAATCGAGCACGCGTCCGGCGGGCTCGTCGCACGGACCGTAGTAGCCCTGTTGCTCGCCCCCGCACGCGAGCGTCGCGACGACGAGAATGGAACCGACCAGGCGCAGCCGCCGCATGCGGAGACCACCGTAGCGATCGCAGCAAATCGCCGTCAAACGGGACAGTTGACCGCACCCCTTGGGGTAAGGGGCCCCCAGGCCTGTAGGGAGGGGCACAAAAAAAATCGAGGGCGTTCCGGAAAAACCCGGGGCGCCCGGCGTCTATCGAATCGGACATGGCGAGGGGTGGGATCCGCCCGCGCGCCACCGGTAGTCCTTTGTGGGTACCGGTGGGGTGGATTCAGTACCCGACGGCTCGACCGTCCTCTCGTACCCGAGAGCGAGCAACCCGTCGACGCCGCAGCGAAAGCTGCGGCGTTCATTTTTGTGGCCCCGAAGCGGCGCGATCCCGACGGCTCGTCGAAAACCACACGATGAGCTCGACCCCGAGGTTGAGCGAGAAGCCTCCGAGTCGAAACAGCGGCTCGATGCGACCGCCCTCGTCGTGGGCGAGGAGACCCACCCCGCCGCGGGTCATCGCCGCCCCATCGGCCTCCGTTCGCACGCCCAGATGCAGCGCGTGTCCGCCCGGCAGCGGGTGGTAGTAGCCCGGCGCGACCCGGACGCCGCCGCCCGCGAGCACGCGCGAGAACTCGGCGGTGGCCGGTTGCGGGGACAGGGTGGGGTCGTCGCCCGACAGCCACCAGGGCTCGATCGCCGCGTAGCCCAGTGCGATGAGCTCGAAGGCCTCGCGACGCCACGTGTAGCCGATGCCCGCGCTCGCGCGCAGCCGCACGACGCGAAGCTGCTCGCGCATGCGCGACGCGGTGCGAGCCGACACCGTCACCGTCAGCCCGTTGCGAAGACGAACGCCGATGCCGAGACCGCCCGCGCCGGCCACCAGGGAGTCGGCGCCTGCGGGCGGACCGAAGCCGGTCATCAGGGCGCCGTCGATGCCGACCCCGAGGTGCACCGGCGATCGGCGGGGCGGCGACGCGAGGATCGGCGCGGGATCGTCGGCGGGGGGATCGCCGACCGGTTCCGCCGGCGTCCGCGTGCTCGACAGATCCGGCAGCGCCCGCGTGGCGTCGGGGACGATCGTGCCGGCTTCGGCCGCGCGCACCAGATTGACGAGCGTCGTGGCCACCACGCGCGGCGAGGTGTCCGTTTGCGCGTCCACGGTGCGAAAGAACGCGCGACCGTCCGAGAGGATCACGGTCACCGTCCATGTCGACGGGGCGTCGGCGGTGGCGTGGACGAGGGCGTACGCGAACAGTGGGTCGGCCGGCGGCTCGAGGGCGTGCTGCTCGGGCGAGCGCACCGTCAGGTCGGGGGCACGCAGCTCGATCGCGTCCCGGAGCACCCCCGGCGCCATGCCGTCGACCTGCAGCACCAAGGTCGCGATCCGGTGCGGCGCGGTCGGGGCGGACGCCGGGTCCGGCTCGGTCGCCGGCTCGGACGCCGCCGTCGCCGGAGCGGCGGTCAGCAGCGACACGAGCAGCAGGCGGGCGGGCATGTGAACGTCGACGCGGATATACACCCCGCTAGTCCTCCGACCGGGTAATTCTGAGTGGATAAACGCCGTCAGCGTCGCCC
>CALBMM010000277.1 GCA_937896535.1 uncultured Pseudomonadota bacterium | reverse complement strand
GCCTGCGTATCGTGTGTATCAGCGACTTGCTGTTCCACCTGCCGCTGCGCTACGAAGACCGCACTCGCCTGACGCCGATCGGCGCGCTGCGCGCGAACCGTGAAGCCTTGATCGAGGGCACCATCGATGCCGCCGGTTTCTCCTTCGCCGGCACGCCGGGGATCAGCGTGGGGCACACCGACGCGGTGGTGTGGACACCGACCACCGCGTTCATGGACGTGATGGACGTGTGGTCGGTGCAAGTGCCCGACGCCGACACGATCGTCGTGGGCGGCCAGTCGCGGCCGGTCACGCACCGCACCGAGATCATCACGGTGCGTGGCCCCGGCGACGCGGTGGGTGAGGGCAACACCCGCTCGGTCGCGGTCGACACGGTGGAGGGCTACGGCGTGCTGCTGCCGTCGAGCCTCGTGCCGATCGTCGTGGGCGAGCCCGGCAATCGGCTTCTGATGAACTGGATCGGCTTCGAGGCCAACGCGTTCGACAGTCTGCTCGACTTCAACCGCGTCGAGTCGATCGACGAGTTCGACGTCGCCGTCGACGGGTTCGCGGGAAACTTCAACTTCGTCGCCGCCGACCAGCACGGGATCACCTATCGGGTCGGCACGCGCGTCCCCGCGCGTCAGGTCACCGCCGAGCGCAAGCCCTGGCTGGTGCTCGATGGCAACGACGCGGGCAGCCTGTGGACCGGTGAGCTGCTGCCCGGCGAACGATTGCCGCGCGGCCGCGGTGGCGCCCGAGGGTTCATCGCCACCGCCAACAACGACCCGTTCGGTCATACCGCCAACGGCCGACTCGACGACGACCCTTACTACTACGGTGCCTTCTTCGCGCCGGGCTGGCGTGCCGGTCGCATCGAAGCCGAGCTGACCCGACTGACGGCTGCGGGCGGGCTGACGCTCGCCGACATGCAGGCGCTGCAATCGGACGTGCACTCCAACCTCGGCGACGATCTGATCCCCCTCGTGGAGCAGGCGTGGGCGGCCGCGACGGCCGGCGATCCGGACCTCGCCGCGTACGCCGAGCGCGACGACGTGGCCAGCCTCGTCGCCACGCTGCAGGCCTGGGACCGCCGCATGGACCGGACCTCGTCGGGCGCCGTGGTCCTGCACGCGCTCGCCCAGTTCGCGACCCAGCGGGCGATCGGCGACGACCTGTCGATCCTCTTTCTGGAAGCGATGAACCTGCAGCCGGTGTTCATCCTCAAGATCGCCTCGCTCACGCTGCAGGGCGCGTTCGCCAGCGGCGACGAGGTGCTGCAAGAAGGCCGCGACGCCGTCGTGCTCGCCGCCCTCGCCGACACCGCCGACTACCTCACGGCGCGCTTCGGCACCGTCGATCCGTCGGCGTACCGCCTCGCCGACGTCAAGGTCACCGACCTGTGGGGAGCGACCGGCAAGGGCCTGGACCGAGGCGCGTACCCCACCCAGGGTGGCGAGAGCACGGTCAACGTCAGCGCCGACGCCACGTTCTTCGACGAGACCGGCGGCGTGCACGAGCAGTGGACCTCGCACTGGGGATCGATCTTCCGTCACACGGCGACGTTCGCCGACGACGGCACCCCGGAGCTGTACTTCAACTTCCCGTTGGGCAACGTCGCCGATCCCGCAAGCGTCCACTTCGACGACATGCAGCAAAACTGGCTCGACGGCGGCTACGACAAGATGCTGTTTTCGCGCGAGGAGATCGAGGCCCGCGCCGAGGCGAGCTACGAGTTGCTCGACGACGCCGACACCGCCGCGTCACCGTAATCCATTCCGCCGGCGCCTCCCCGGGGCGTTTTGACGACCGCCCGCGGCGTTGCCATGCTGCGCCGCGCGACGGCTCCTCCCCCGTCGCCCTGCCCCACATGAGCCAAGACGCGTCCCCTTCCCGCACGAAGGTCGCCATCGTCGGCGCCGGATACATCGCCAGCTACCACCTCGCCGGACTGCGCGCGCTCGACGGTGTCGACGTCGTCGCGGTATGCGACCTGTCGCGCTCTCGCGCCGGCAAGTTCGCGAAGCAGAACGGCATCGACGGCGTCTTCTCCGACGTCGCGACCATGATGAAGGAAGTGGGCCCGGATGCGGTCCACGTGCTCACGCCGCCGAACGTCCACGTCGACCCGTGCGTCGCCGCGCTGCAGGGCGGCGCCGACGTGCTCGCCGAAAAGCCCCTGGCCCACACCTCCCGCGACTGCCGCACGCTCATCGAGGCCGCGCAGGGCAGCGGCCACGCGCTCGGGGTCAGCCACAACTTCCTGTACTTCCCCGCGTACGAAAAGCTCGTCGAAGACCTGCAGACGCAAAAGCTCGGAGAGCTCGATCAGGTCGACATCATCTGGAACAAGGAGCTCGGCCAGCTGCGCGGTGGACCGTTCGGCGCGTGGATGCTCGCCGACCCGCGCAACATCCTGTTCGAGGTCGCGCCGCACTGCTTCGCGCACGCCGTTCATCTCGTCGGCATGCCCGACGACCTCGTGGTGCACCCCACCGACGCGATCGAGCTGCCCAACGGCCAGACCTTCTTCCGCCGCTGGGAGATCCTGGCGTGGCGTGGGCGCACGACGATCCGGATCCGGCTGTCGTTTCAGCCCGGCTATCCCGAGCACTACATCCACGTGCGCGGCTTCAACGGCACGGCCCACGTCGACTTCCAGCAAAACACGTACGTCCACGCCGAGCCGACACCGCACCTGCTCGACATCGACCGCTTCCAGACCACCACGGCCTCGGCCCGCGACTCGGTCGTGCAGGCCACCGGCACGCTCGCCAACTTCGTGCTGTCCAAGGCCGGCCTGGCCCCGGTCGGCGGTCCCTTCGACGTGAGCCTCGCGCGGGCGATCGCCTCGTTCCACGAGACGCGAACCTCCTTGGTCGACGAGCGGCTCGCCCCGTCGCTGGCCCTCGACGCCGTCGAGCTCGGCGAGCGCGTGGCCGACAAGGTCGAGGTCCCCAGCGCCAGCGCGGCCAAGCCCAAGGCCGCCAACTCCAAGACGCCGCCGGCCCACCCCACCGTGCTCGTGATCGGCGGGACCGGGTTCATCGGCCAGGCGCTGGTGCGCAAGCTCGTCGAGGCGGGTCACGGCGTGCGGGTCATGGCCCGCAATCCGTCGAACCTGCCCGCGAGCCTCGTCGAGCTCGGCGTCGACGCCCGTCGCGGCGACTTCACCGACATCGGCGCGGTGCAGGAGGCCCTCGAGGGCATCACGCACGTGTATCACCTGGCCCGCGGCTTCGGGAACACTTGGGCCGAGTTCCTCGAAGGCGACGTGGAGCCGACCACCGCTCTCGCGCGCGCGTGCATGGCCCGCGGCGTCGAGCGCTTCATCTACGCATCGTCGATCGCGATCTACGACGCGGGCAAGGCCGGGCGAGCGATCACCGAGGAGACCAAGCCGGTCGAGTCGATGCTCAAGGCCAATCCCTACGCGCGCTCCAAGGCCGAGAACGAGCGCAACCTGTTGGCGATGTACGAAGAGGAAGGGCTGCCGCTGGTCATCGTGCGTCCCGGCATCGTCCTCGGTCGCGGCGGCAACCCGCTGCACTGGGGTATCGCGGCGTGGCCGCACGAGACCGTGTGCCGACTGTACGGCGACGGCACGCACCCGCTGCCGATCGTGCTCGTCGACGACTGCGCCGACGCGATGGTGCAGGCGCTGACCGCCACCGGGGCGGTCGGGCAGTCGTACAACCTGGCCGGCCCGCCCAACATCACCGCCAACGACTACCTCGACGAGATCGAGCGCCGAGCCGGCGTCCGTCTCAAGCGCGTGCCGACCCCGTCCGGTCGCGCCTTCGCCGAAGAGGTGGTCAAGTGGGCGATCAAGTCGATGGGCGGCGACAAGACGGTCAAACGCCCCAGCTACATCGACTGGCGCGGCCGCACGTTCAAGTCGCCCTTCGACTGCTCCAAAGCGATCGCCGAGCTGCACTGGAGCCCCACCGCCGACCGTGAGGAGGTCGTGCGGCAGGGCATCCACGAGCCCGTGGACCAGTTCTTCCGCTAGCGCACGTCGATCTCGACGAGCTCGAGGTCGACGCGCGCGACGTTGACGATGTCGTAGTCGCACGCCGGCGGCAGCGTGAGTGCATCACCGGCCTTCAACGACGTCTCGGCATCGTCACGGACGATCCGGGCGTCGCCGGCGCGCACGGCCAGCACTCTCGCCGACGCCCCGGTCCGACGGGTCACCTCGCACGTGCCGCGCACCACCAATCTCACGACGCCCGGCGCCATGGCCCGCAGGTCGTGCTCGTGCCCCCACGTGGCTGGTCGCTCCGGATGCGACTGCAGCAACGCGGGGTGCGAGGCCTCGAGTGCCTGCACGACCTCCTTGACCCGCTGCGTCTGCCCACGCGGCGCAACGAGCACGGCGTCCTCGGTCGCGACGACGATCAGATCGCGCACGCCCACCGCCGTCAACGTGCCGCTGCGCGCGTCGAGGTAGGCGTCGGCCACGTCGATGGCGATCACGTCGCCGCGCGTAGCGACGCCGCGGTCGTCGGTCGGCACGCTGTCGAGCAGCGCGTCCCAGGAGCCGAGGTCGCTCCAGCCGGCGTCGAGCGGGACCACGGCGGCGCGATCGGTCTTCTCCATGATCGCGTAGTCGATCGACTCGCTCCGACAGCGCGCGAAGGATTCCTCGGCCAGGAGCATGCCCACCTCGGTCGGCTCCGCACCGTCGAGCGCGGCCGTGCACGGCGCGAGCATGTCGGCCGCATGCTTGCCGAGCTCGTCGAGAAACGCCGACGCCCGCATCAGGAACATCCCGCTGTTCCAGAACCAGTCGCCGGCCGCGAGGTACGCGGCCGCCGTCTCGGCGTCGGGCTTTTCCGCGAACTGCAGCACCCGCGACACCTCGTCGGGATCGGCGGCGTGCACGTAGCCATAGCCGGTGTTCGGATCGCGGGGCACCACGCCGAACGTGACGAGGTCCCCCGCCTCGGCGCGTGGCCTTCCGCGCGCCACCGCGGCCTCGAACGCCGCCACGTCCTCGACCGCGTGGTCGGCCGGCAGCACGAGCAATAGAGGATCGGCTTGGACCACACGCTGCGCGGCGAGGGCCGCCACGGCGATCGCCGGCGCCGTGTTGCGCCCGACGGGCTCGAGCACGATCGACAGCGCGGCGTGCCCGAGCTGCCGCAGCTGCTCGGTGATGAACACGCGTTGGTCGGCACCACCGACGACGAGCGGAAGGGTGACCTCGTCGATTCCCTCCACGCGCCGTACCGTCTGTTCGAACATCGACGCTCCGCCGCCGAGGACGGCGAACGGCTTGGGGTGCCGTCGGCGGGAAACGGGCCACAACCGCGTCCCCGCCCCGCCGCAGAGGATCACCGGGACGAGCACGGTCGCACCTGTCGAGTCGCAGCGGCTGTTGCGCGGGATGGGGGAACGCGCGTCATCGGGGCCTCGGCTTGCGTATCACGAAGTCCTCGCGAAGGCGGTCGCAGGGTGTCGTGCGGCGGAGCGAACCGACCTCGACAACGTCGCAGGTTTGTGTACACTGAGCCTTCTGTCAGGGTCACGAATCAAATGAAACGAACATTCGTAGTTCTTAGCTTCGCGGGGCTGATCGCAGGTTGCCCTGCCTCCGACGGCGACAACATGTCGACGTCCTCGCAGGCCGACACCGGCAACGCGGGTGCCGAGAGCACCGGCATGGAAACGTTTCCCGTCGACTCGATGACGAGCGGCATGGCGGCGACCGGCGACGGTGGATCCGAGACCGGCGCGCCTCCGCTGCCGCCGGGGGAAGAGACGGGCTCGAGCTTCATCACCATGCCCGACGGTGGTGGCATCGCCAACGAGTGCAACCAGTGGACGCAAGACTGTCCGCAGGGTGAAAAGTGCATGCCGTGGGCCAACGACGGCGGCAACGCTTGGAACGCGACCCGCTGCAGCCCGCTGTCGGCCAACCCCGGTCAGATCGGCGACGTGTGCATGGTCGAAGGCAGCGGCGTGACCGGCATCGACGACTGCGACATCGGAGCGATGTGCTACTACGTCGACCCCGAGATCGGCACCGGCCAGTGCGTGGGCATGTGCCTCGGCACGCCCGAAGCCCCGCAGTGCGACCCGGGCTTCTTGTGCAGCATCTCCAACAACGGCGTGCTGACCCTGTGCCGCGCCGAGTGTGACCCGCTGCTGCAGGACTGCGACAACGCGGCGTGCCTGCCGGCCGCCGGTGCCGACGGCTTCGTCTGCATCGTCGATGCGTCGGGCGACGGCGGTGCGGTCGGCGACCCGTGCGAGTACCTCAACGCGTGCGACCCCGGTCACTACTGCGCGGCCGCCGAAGCGGTGCCGGGCTGTGGTGTCGCGTCGGGTTGCTGCTCGGAGTTCTGCGATCTCACCGAGCCGGATCCGAACGCGGCCTGCTCGCTGTCGGCGGGTGGAGCCGAGTGCGTGCCCTGGTTCGAAGCCGGTACGGCGCCTCCGGGCCTCGACCACGTCGGCGCCTGCGCGATCCCGGCGTAAGCCGAGCGTCGCCTCGCCAACACGACAACGCCTCCGTCGCTTCTGCGGCGGAGGCGTTCGTCGTTTCTCAACGCGGGCGCGACCTCGTGGCTACTTCGGAAGGTCGGGCAGCTCGGGACCCGGGCCCTTGCCCCCCGGTCCTTTCCCGCCCGGACCGAACGGGCCGGCGCCCGGACCCTTCGGTCCGACGTTGGGCGGCAGCTTCGGTCCCTCGATGGGTCCCTTCGGTCCGGTGATGATGCCCGGGTCTTTGGGACCCTCGGGTCCCTTGCCGCCCGGTCCCTTTCCCGGATCCTTGCCGCCCGGACCCTTCAGCGGATCCTTGGGTCCCTTGCCGGGATCCTTGCCCGGGTCGCCGGGCTTGCCACCGGGCGTCTTGCCGCCGGGTCCTTTGCCGCCCGGTCCCTTCCCCGGCACCTTGCCCGGGTCCTTTCCGGGATCCTTGCCTGGGTCCTTGCCACCGCCGCCCGGCTTGCCCGGGTCCTTGCCCGGGTCCTTGCCCGGGTCCTTGCCGGGTCCCTTGCTCGGCGTCTTGCCACCGTTGGGGTTCTTGCCAGGGTCTTTGCCGGGATCTTTGCCAGGGTCCTTGCCCGGATCTTTGCCGGGATCCTTGCCCGGATCTTTGCCGGGATCCTTGCCACCGCCGCCGGGTTCCTTGCCGCCACCGGGATCCTTGCCCGGGTCTTTGTAGACGAGGTCGTCGCCGGTCGGCATCGACGGCCCGAGGGGTCCGCCGGGCATGCCACCGCCGCCGTTGTTTCCGCCCGTGCCGGGCATGCCGGGCATCTGCGGCCCTTTCGACCCTCCGGGGATCTGGGGCGCGCCGGCGATCGGGCCCTTGTCGTGCGGCGAGCCCGGCATGTTCGGGTTGGCACCCGGCAGGTTGCCGGGCTGTCCGACCGACGGACCCTTGGGCTGCACCGAAGGACCCGCGGGCTGGTCGAGCGAAGGGCCGGTGACGGTCGGCCCCTTGCCCGTCGGCGCCTCGGGGCTCGGCTTGGGTTCGTCTTCCTTGTTCGTCTTCGTCTTCGTCTTCGGCTTCTTGGTCTTCTTGCCCTTGGCCGCGGCGGCGACGTCGGTCGTGCCGGTTCGGGCGTGCGCGACGGCGGGGACGCCGAGCAAGAGGGCCAACGTCAAACAATGGAGGGTGGTGCGAGCGGTGGTCATCGTTTCGAAGGCGCGCGGTGACGCGCCAACGGGGTAGTGGGACCGACCGCCGTATGCGTTCCCACCCGGCGTGAGCGCCGGACAAACGGCTCAGGAAGTCGTCAGCGTGGTCGACCAGACCAGATCCGCGGCCGACGTTCCGACCTCGAACGTGTAGTCGCCGGCGGCCAAGTCCCACGCTGCTGCGTCCGGATCCCACCGTCGCAGATCGTCGACGGCTACGGTGAGCTCGACCGTGCCGCTGGCCCCCGCGTCGAGGTCGATCTGACCGAACGCCGCGAGCTGGCGCGGCGCCGGATCGTCGGGTCGTCCCACGTACAGCTGCACCGTGGTGCGCCCCGCCTCGTCGCCGGTGTTGGAGACCTCGGCCGTGACGACGACGCTCTGCCCCGGCGTCAGCGTCTTGGTCGAGGCCGTCGCCCCGTCGATCGCGAAGCTCGTGTAGCCGAGCCCGAACCCGAATGGGAACCGTGCAGCCACGCCCGCGGCGTCGAGATGACGGTAGCCGTGCAGGTACTCGTACGTCACCTCGAGCGAGACGTGGTCGAACACCACGAGATCGGTCTCGGCGACCGGCACCGAAAACGGCAACCGGCCCGAGGGCGATGCGTCGCCGAACAACAGGTCGGCGAGCGCGTGCCCGCCTTCCGAGCCCGGATAGAACGCGAGCATCAGCGCGTCGACCGAGTCGACCCAGTCCGACACCACGATCGTGCCGCCGCCGTACAGCACCACGATGGTGGGCGTGCCGATCGCCGTCACCGACTCGATGAGCGCCACCTGCTCGGCCGGCAGCAGCAGCGAGTCCCGGTCTCCGGCGGCGATGAGTCCCTCTCCCTCGTTCTCGTCGGTGAGCCCCGCGACCACGACGACCGCGTCGGCCGCCATGATCGTCGCCGGATCCGGGGGCGACAGCACGTCGGTATCGAGGTGCGTGACCGTCACCGCGTCCATCGCCGCGCGGGTCTGCAGCCCCTCGAGTGCCGTGACGACGTGCGAAGGCTCGACGGCGCTCGAGCCCTGGTCGCCGATGTTCGGCACGTCGGCGAGCGCACCGACCACGACCAGCTCGGCCCCTGCGCCCAGCGACAGCGGCAGCACGCCCTCGTTGCGCAGCAACACCATGCCCCTTCGCGCGACGTCGCGGGCGAGGGCGAGGTGCTCGGGGCTCTCGCGCACCGAGGGATCCTCCACCGGCGGGTCCACGTCGAGGCCGAAGCACCACTGGACCCGGAGCACGCGACGCACGGCGGCGTCGAGCTCGGACTCGTCGAGCTCACCGGCCGCGACCGCCGACGACAGCCCGGAGAAGTACTGGCCGGTGGGCATCTCGATGTCCAGGCCGGCCCGGATCGCCTCGACGTTGCCGTGCGTGCCGTAGATCCAGTCCGACATCACGAGCCCGGAAAAGCCCCACTCGTCCTTGAGGATGTCGCGCACCAGCGGCGCATTGATGTCGCAGTGGGCCCCGTTGACGGAGTTGTACGCGGTCATCACGGCCGCGACCCCGGCGTCGACGACCGCCCGGCGAAAGTGCGGCAGATACACCTCGCGCAGCGTCGCCTCGTCGATCGTGACGTCGACGTCGAAGCGCGTGTCCTCGATGCTGTTGGCCGCGTAGTGCTTGGCCGTCGCGATCACGGCTTGCGACTGCACGCCCTCGATGAAGCCCACCCCCATCGCCCCCATGTGCACGGGGTCTTCGGAGTAGGTCTCCTGCGCGCGTCCCCAGCCGGGATGACGCAAGATGTTGATCGTTGGCGCGAGGATCGTGTCGGCGCCGGTGGCCCGGATCTCGCGTGCCATCGCGATGCCGACCTCGCGCTCGAGATCCGGATCCCAGGTCGCGCCGCGCATGCTCCCGACCGGAAACGCCGTGGCCGTGACCTCGGCCATCCGCGAGACGCCCCGCGGTCCGTCGAGCATGTGCAGGCCCGGGATGCCGTGCGCGTCGTTGCCGGCGACCACCCACGTGCCGTCCAGCGGCAAGATCGCCGCACCGTGCAGCAGCGTGACCTTCTCGGTGATCGACAGCTGCGGGAGCACGGCGTCGATCCGCGCCTCCACGGCGTCGATGTCCGCCTCATCGCAGATCGGCACGACTGGCGCCGGTCCGTCGGTGTCACCGGTGTCCCCACTGTCGGAGCCGGCGGTACCGGTGTCGTCGACGCCGCCCGAGCTCGACGTCGACGGGCTCACCGTGCCGGTCGTCGTCGTGTCCTCGCCGTCGTCGAGCGGCGCATCGTCGCCGCGGCATCCCCCGACGAGCGCGATCACCAGCAAGCCCCGCCAAAGCCCCTTCGCAACCATCACCCGAGCCTATCAGCTCGCCATCGGACCCGTCGCGAGCCACACGAACACGCGCCGCGGCGGGTCTGGCCGGCGGGCGACCTCGGAGAAGCCCAGGCCCGACAGCAGCGCCGCGGCGGCCGCGTTGCCCGGCAGCACCTGCGACTCGATCTCCTGCACCCACAGCCGCGGCGCGTGGATCAACACGCGGTCGACAGCCTCGCGAGCGTAGCCCTGCCGCAGATACTCGGGCGCGACGCCGAAGCTCAGCGACACGCGCGACCGCCCGATGCCGTGCAGCGCGACGTACCCGACGAACGAGCCGCGCGTGTGCAGCTGCCAGGTCAGCGTCACGCCCTCGGGCCGCGCAATCCCCGACTCGCTCATCCTCGCGAGCACCCCCTGGATCGGTACGGGGCCGCCTTGGAGCACGTATGCCCGCGTGCTCGGCTCTCCGAGCAGCGCCGCGTAGACCTCGCCCTCCTGGGGACCGAGCGCGTACATCTGCATGCGGCGCGTGCTCAGGTTTCTCATCTCGGAGGTCGGGACGAGGGGTCGTCGCTGTCGCCAGCGGAACACGCGGCGAGGCGGGTCGAGCCGCTGGGCCTTCTCCGAAAACCCGACGCCGTGCAGCAACGCGGCCGAGGCGGGGTCGTCCAGGTGCGTGCATGCCTCGAGCTCCACGAAGCCGAGCTCGGCCGATGCGCCGAGGATGCCGACCAGCGCCTCACGGGCGTAGCCCTGCCGTCGATGGCGCTGCGCCACCGCAAAGCTCACACGGACCCGGCGGGTGCCCAGCCCCTGCAGCGCCAAGTAGCCCACGAAGGCGCGACGGCGTCGGATGACCCACGTGATCTCGGTCCCGGCCTCCCACGCCCGCACCTTGGTGGCGATGAGATCGCGAATCGCCTGGGGGGCGATGGAGCCGCCATCGAGCAACCGCCGGAACGTGCTTGGATCTCGCAACCACCTTCCGAACGGCTTTTCGTGCTCGAGCCCCAACGGCTCGAGCGACAACCGCGGCGTATCGAGACGGCGCAGCACTCGACCATGATGACGCACGCCGGCGCCGCGCGTCTGCCACGCCGCGCGCGCCCCCGGCGAACGTTGGTCCCGTGCCGCGCGCGGCCGTTATCCGTCGTCGCCGTCGATCGACACCTGCACGCTCACTCGCCGGATCGCCGAGTCCGTGTAGCGCGATTTGCCGAACAGCTCGTTGGTCGCCGGGAACTCCTCGGGCATGCGCTGCTGCATCTCTTCTTCGCACGAGCGAGAGAACTCGTTGAAGTACGAGTACTCGGTCGAACGCGACAGACACTTCGAGAACGACGCATGCGCCGTCTGCTCGAACGGGGCGGCGTAGTCGGCGAGCGCGTCGCAGTACATGTCGCGTTGCTCGTCGGTCTTGAGCTCGCGCGGGATCTCGGCGCGGTACAGCTGGTCGGCGAAGTTCTGGTTGACCACCGCCGTCCGCGACATCGCCGCGAGCGCCCAGTGTGGGCTCTTGGTCAGCGCGACCGCGTCGTACTGCTTGCCGAGGCTGTTGCCCTTGGTGACCTTGCCGTCGAGGAACACCCTGAAGCGCTGGCGCGAGTCCTCGGCTCGCGCCACCTGCTGTGCATACTCGCGCTCCCACTTGGCCACACCCGAGTCCTTCTTCCACGTCTCCACGTGAAACGACAGGTTCTCCGGCATCTCGATGCGCAAGTAG
>CALBMM010000276.1 GCA_937896535.1 uncultured Pseudomonadota bacterium | reverse complement strand
GTCGGCGCGGGCATCGGCCGAGACCCAACGAACGAATCGCATGTCGGCCACGAGGCGCCGCCGTGGCGGGGCCGACGAGTTGGGGCACGCCGTCCGCGAAGGCGCGAGCGTGCTGCAGCTCGAGGTGCGAGACGCGGCTGGCCTGCACCACGACGCCGTCGGCGAGCCACACCAACCCGCCGCACGTCTCGACGACACACGCCCCGCGGACGGCGTGGGTCGACAACCGGGGCTCAGCGCCAATGTCGAGGTGCAGCCTGCGGGCTGCACAGCAGCGGGTACGCCGGGACGCACACGTCGTCGACGCACTCACCACTTTGACATTCATCGTACCAAGAACAGGCGGCCCCCAGCTCCAGCCGCGGCACGCAGGCCGAGATCTCCGCGTCCGGGTCCCACCCACAGTAGGTCGCGGGGGAACACGATGAAGCACCCACGTCCGACGTGCACGGCTCGCCGAGAGTGAGGTCGGGTAGACACGTCGTGCCGGGCTCGAACTCCAGGCACGTCGAGCCTTCGCCGCATTCGCAGACGGGCATCGAGATGCACGTCTCGTCCTGACACTTCTGCTGCGCACCGCACTGAGCGTAGTTCGTCCCGACGATCTCGAGGCACGGGCCCTCGCCGACGGCGATCGAGCCGTGGTACGCGGGGCACTGCCAGTGCCAGAAGCTGAGGCCATAGTCGCCACGCTCCGACGCGTTGAAGCCGATGCACCCGACCTCGGCGTACGTCGCCAACACGCTCTGCACACACGCCTCGTCGAACGTCAGGCCGGCGGCTTGCGCACTGGTCTGCGCCTCCGCCAGCAGCGCTTGCTCGGCGGCGATGCACTCGTCGACCGTGGCGTAGTCGACATCCGATTCACACAGGGCCAGATCGCAGGCAAACAGCGCTTCGCAGTACGCCGTCGCGGCCAGCGAGGGATAGTTGGCCTCGAGCTCACCGACGGGTGCTTCGGTTTCCTCACCGCCGTCGGATTCGGCCGGCGGGTGGTCGATTTCGTCGCGGTCACAGCCAAAGCTCGCCATCACGAGCACCAGCGCCGAGATTGTTCGTGTCGCCTTCATCATGTCCCGTCAGCCATCGACGCCACGTCGAGTTTCCTGTGACAGCAACATGCGCAGCACGAGCCCGCCGCCGACGCGCCACGCGTCTCGCGACCACACGATGTCGTCGGCGACCCGATGTCGACGTCCTCGGGTGGTCCACCCGCCGATCACCTGGGCGCCGAGCTCCACCCGGGGACTGAGCCGACCCAGGATCGACAGCGGGGCCTCCGTCGTGAAGTCTACCCGGACGCCGCGGTCGCGCTCGACCGAGTACGCATGCACGGCGATCCCGAGGCCCGCCGCGAGCTCGAGTCGAAGCCGCGGCGCCGGCGAAAAGCCCCAGCCGCCGCCGACCGTGATCGTGGTGTCGGCGGTGCGAGCCGTGCTCGAGACGGTGGGGGCGACGGAGATCCGCGTGGTCAGCAGCGCACCGCGGCGGTGGCGAGCGTCGCCGTGGGCGAGCACGAAGGCCTCCGGCACCGACAAGCGTCCTTGCGCGCCCGCCCCGATCCCGATCGCGGCCGACCATGGCCTCGCTTGCGGCGACGAGACCCGTGCCGGTGATGCAGTGGTCGTCTGCGTCCGTACTTTCGCGGAAGCAGGCACGTCCGCGGATGTGGCCGGGACGGAGACGGGATCCGGGTCGGGGGCGTCGACGGATGCACGCGCCACGGCGAGCGCCTCGACCGGGTCGGATGCCGAAGCTGGTGGACATGGCTGCTCCTGCACCGTCGCGGAGACCCACGGTCGCTCGGCGTCGGTCGGCTGCACACACAGTCGCCAGCTCGCGGTCGTCTCGTCCGCCGCGACGACGTATCCGGCATCCACGAGCCGGGCGACCACGGGGACGATCGACTCCGGGTCCGTGGCCTCGATCACGACGGTGCGATCGGGTTCCGCGTCGATCTGCGCATCGAGGGAGTCGTCGGAGGTGGCGAGCTCGGTGAGCACGGCCAGGGCCGCGTGAACCACCGCGAGTCGCAACAGCGCCCCCTCGCCCCGGGCCTGCCGCGACACCACGTGCTCGCCGTGCTGCGCTTCGACGTGGACGTGATCACCAGCCCCCACCAATCGCAGGGTCACGACCGCCGGCGAGCCGACCGGATGACCGGCTTCGACCAGTCGGGTCATGACCTCGCCGTGCAGCTGCTCGGCTTGCGCGTGGGGCAGCGCGAGCGCGTCGATGTCGACCTCCACGGAAGGCTGGTGCAGTACCCCGACCAGCGCCCACGTGGCCGCGAAGCTCGTCATCCGTCGCAGGCCCCTCGCTTCAGTGCCGCGCGTACCGACGACGCGTAGGCCCCGTCCCCGAATCGTGCGAGGTGTCCACGCCAGTACGCGCACATCGCCGCAGCCGGAGCGTAGTACGCACGGAGCGTGCCTTCCTCGTACGAGAGGATCTCCGCCTTGGTGGCGTCGTGGATCCGCGCGCGCAGCCGCCCCAGTCGTTTCACCGCCGCGCGGTAGTCCCCGGCGCGCCGCAGTGCGGCGACCTCTTCCAACGTCGCGTCGAGCTCGTCGTCGACCGACGTCGCCGACGGACGATGCTCCGCGGGTGAAGCCGACGACTTCGCCGCGGCCGGGGCCTCGAGCACGCGCTCGGCCTCCCAGGACAGCCGACGACCGGGCGTGACCACATGCGTCGCGGCTTGCCGATCGACGAAGGCGATCGCGCCATCGAGCAGATCGACGTGGCCGCCACGCTCGCCTTGTCGCACGACGAAGTGCGTGCCGAGCACCTCGATCGTGCCGGCACCTACTTCCACGACGACGTGGGGATCGCCGGTCGCAACCTCCTGCACGGAGAATCCGACATTGCCCTCGAGCACGCGAACGCCCCGCGAACGCGTCTGCAGCCGCGTCGCGTCGTAGACCTCGAGCGTCATCGCCGGTTCGTGCAGGGTGAGGCGACAGCCGGCCGGGACCCACGCCGGGCGTACGCCGAGCTCGCGCGGGCATCCATCGTCGACGTAGGTCTCGACCGCGATCGGGATCGGAACCGCGTCTACCCGAGTGACGGCCGGTGCGGCGACCGGTGGCGTCACGCCCGTCGGGGTGGCGACCGTGCGCCGCCCGAGCACGAAGGCGACGACCACGAGGGCCGTCGCGGCCAGCGCGAACACCCACGGGGACGGGCCGCGGTGGTGCACCGACCGCGAGATCCGCTCCTCGAGTCCGGCGGGAAGCGCCACGCTCCCGAGACGATCGTCGATCGCCTCGAGCCGCCGTCGCAGTTGGTCATGCATCGTCGACCTCCGCTCGCAGAGACTGCAGCGCCTCGTCGGCCCGCTTGAGGAGCTTGCAGACGTAGCTCTTGCGGTACCCCAGCACGTCGCCGATCTCGGCTTGGGTCAGACCGTCGACGTGGTACATCCAAAAGCACAGGCGTACTTTGTCGGGCAGCGCGTTGACCACTTCGAACGTCTGCCCGAGCTCCTGCCGTGCCGCCCCCAGTACCTCCGGGTCGGGGGTCGATGTCTTCGCGCCCACGATCCAGCGAACCCATGGCGAGTCGAAGAAGCGGTCACGACGGAGGCGATTGAGGCAGCGACTCGTGGTCGCGCGGTAGATCCAAGCTCCCGGCTTGTCCATCTGCGCGATCCGGTGCGCGTGTCGATGGACCTCCACGAACACGTCGTGGACGCGGTCCTCCGCCCACAGCCGATCGCCACCGCCGTAGCGCAGGGCGAGCCGGAACGCTTCGGGCGCATACCGCCGATACAGCATGCTCACGAGGCTCGCGGTGCTCGCGCTCGCCGACGGGGCGAGTCGGGAATGAGGTGGGCCGGAGGAGGTCATCGCGAGTCGCGGGACCGAGGGCGATGCGTCCACCGACAACCAGCCCACGAGCGGTGCCGAAGTTTCCTGCGACCTCGAACGACGGCTACTGGTACGTGTTTCCGCCCGGCGTGAGGTCGATGTGGAAGTGGTTGTCGTGGGCGGCGTTGTACTCGGGCGTGAGGATGATGTTCCACAGCCCGAGCGCCCAGATCTGATCGGTGAACGACTTCAGCAACTGGCCGTACTCGGTGACCGGGTTCGCGTTGCCGTCCTCCCAGTCGCCGAGCACCGTGATCTCCGCCCCGCCGGGCAGCGTGAACCCGCCGATGTCGATCGCGTTGGCGAGCCCGTGCTGCGAGATCGTGGTGGTGCCCGCGATCACGCGACAGTTGTACGTGCCGATGTGCAGGATCTCCTCGAAGCCGAGGTCGGCCGCCACCGCCGCGCTGCCGACGATCGACACCGCCGCATTGCAGCCCACGAACACCTCGCCCTGGTTGGCGCTCTCGATGTAGCGCAGGCCCACGCCGTTGATCGGGCTGTACAGCAGCACCGGCTCGTCGATGTCGCAGGTCAGCTCGGGATGGCCCTCGGGGCTGTCGGGGGTGTGGTCGACCGGTACGAACACCGCCCCGAGATCCATCAGCGTCTGCTGGCAATCGGTGCGCGGGTTGCCGGAGTACAGCATTGGCAGGCATACGCCCGCGTTGGTCCCGGCGTCGTTGTAGCGGTTCTTGGGCGTGCAGACGTAGCCGTCGCGACAGCCGTTGCCGCCGAGCAAGGCGGGGTCGCACTGCGACAGGCAGTGGCCGCCGGCGTCGATCCCCACCTCGGACCCGTCGACGCAAAACGTCTCGGGCGTACCGTCGGCGTCCGGGCACAGGTTGTCGCACGGCAACGTGCACGTACCACACGGGTAGCCCTGCTCGGGCAGGATGCACGAGCCGCCGTCGTAGGCGCAGTCGGCATCGCTGCTGCACGGCGAGCCGATCCACGGCGTGGTCCAGGCCGGCGAGCAATCGAACATCGGCGGCGGCGGGTCGGGGGGCGGGCCGCCGTCGTCGTCGGGATCCGGATCGCCGTCGCCGCCGGTCGAATCGTCGACCGCACCGCCGTCGAGCGTCCCGCCGGGACCACCGTCGCCGTCGGCACCGCCCGTGCTGCCGGCCGAGTCGAGCTCGAACGCTGCGCCGCCGCGGCCGTCTTCACCGCCGCACGCGAGCGCGAGCGCGCCCATTGCTACCCAAAGCCACCGCATGTTCGACCTGCTCGGTCCAGTCGGCCACAGTCGGCGAGGGCACGCAAGCGCCCTCGCCCGTACACCGCGCTACATCCGGCGGCGGCGGGTCACGCCCAGCAGGACGACGAGGCCGAGCATCGCACCGAGGGGGGCGTCCGAGCGCCCCGAGGCGCAGCCACAGCCTTCGGCATCCTCGTCGGCACCGGCATCGACGTCGTCGAACTTGCCCTCGGCGTCCTCGCCGAGCGCCGCCTCTTCGCCGCACGCCTCGTTGCCCGCGGCATCGACCGCACACACGGTGTACGTCGAGCCCGGCTTGGCCACGACCGCGGCCTGCCACAAAAAGCCGCCGGACTGCGTCATCGCGACTTCGGACTCGACCTCACCGTCGACGCTCACGCGCACGGTGACCGAGCGCCAGTCGTGGGGACGGCTGGGGCTCTTGTCGTCGTGGACACGGGCGCGAACGATGAAGTCGCCGTCGGTGTCGCCGGCAAACGACTGCACCGCGGCAACCTTCGGCGGCGCCGTGTCGGGCGCGATGTCGTCGCCGATCCACACGCGCTCGGGATCGGCGAGCTCGCCCTGGCTCTGCACCACGTCGAGCTTGCCGTCGCCGTTGAGGTCGGCGAGGGCGATGCCCAGCGTGCCGTCGGTGCCCGACAGACCAGTGGCGAGGCCCGCGTTGCGGTCGAGCACGAACGTGCCGGATCCGGCCAGGTCGTTGACGTGCAGGCGATCGTCACCGCCACCGAGCGCGCCGATGAGGAAGTCGGCGTCACCGTCGGAGTCGAAGTCGAGCATGACGACCATGTTGTCGTCCTCGCCGAGGTTTTCGCCGTCGGGCCACAGCCTGTCGGTCATGTCCTCGAAGCGGCCGTCGGCGTCGGCCACGAACAGGTGCTCGCGCTTGTCGAACTGGCTCGAGACCTGATCGCCGTCGTTGATCGTGACCACGGCCAGGCGCTCTTGCGACTCACCGGGGACGGTGATCCACATCGCCTCGAAGTCGTAGTTGTTGGTGAACTGCGGCATCGCGTCCGGGTCGTGCACGAAGCGGCCGTCTTCGTTGTGGAACACGAAGCTGCCCTCGCAGACCTTGCAGGACACGAGCAGGTCGAGGTCGAAGTCGCCGTCGATGTCCCACAGGTCCAGCTCCCACGACCACGCGACCGGCACGTCGTCCATCACCTCGGCGGTCACGTCGACGAAGCCACCGCCGGTCGACAGGTCGTTGCGCCACACCAGCGGCGCGGCACCGGGGGCCTGGAACGGATCGAGCAGCTCACCGCCGCCGTCCAGACCCCAGTCGGCGAGGATGAGATCGAGGTCGCCGTCACCGTCGTAGTCGGCGGCTTCGACGTCGCCGAGGCTGACGTCGATCGGCGGCAGCTCGTCGGAGCGGTCCTCGAACTTGCCGCCGCCGGTGCCCATCAGCAGGCGCGCGCGTGTCTGGTAGTTGGACCCGACGAGGATGTCGACGTTGCCGTCGCCGTCGAAGTCGCGCGCGCGGATCGAACGCGTGAGGTCGGGCTCGCCGAAGACGTCGGCACTCACGTCTTCGAAGAGCGGCACGCCGTCGGCGTCGACGCCGGTGTTGAGCCACGCGCCGTTGAGCTCGGGCGTGCCCGGCTCGTTGTAGGCGCCACCGTTGGCGAACAGGATGTCGACGTCGCCGTCGCCGTCGAGGTCGGCGAGCTCGACCTTGTTGGACCAATCACCGGTCGCCGTGCCGAGCGCCGTCTCCGTGACGTCGCGCCACAGATCCGCCGACGCCTCCGACGGCAGCGCGAGCGCGACCACGATGAACGGGGCGCCGAGCGAGACGACCGAAAGCCAACGAAGTTCCTTCCGCATGCCTACATGCTCGCACATCGCCCCCCGCCCACCAGCGACGAACCATCCACGGCGTTTTGTGCCGCGATTTCAATGCGTTGAACCGCCCAGCGCTCAAGGCGCGCCGAAGTTCTGCGTCCAGTAGTGGGTCCACTCGCTGCCGGGGGCGTTGTAGTAGCCCACGCCGAGCTCGGTGAACGCGGGGTTCATCAGGTTGGCGCAGTGACCATCGGAGTCCAACCACCCGGTGACCACCGCCTGCGGGCTACCGTAGCCGGCGCCGATGTTCTCGCCCCACGTCGACCAGTCGTAGCCCGCGTAGCCGATCCGCACCGCCGGGCCTTCGCCGGCGAGGTTGGTGTGCGAGAAGAAATCGTTCAGGCCCATGTCCTTGGAGTGGTTGCGGGCGGCGCAGGTGAGCGCGGCGTCGTAGGCCAGTGGACCCGTCGCACCGAAGTTGCCTTCGGACCCGCAGTTGGTCGGGGTCGAGCGCGCCTCGTTGACGAGCGCGAGCACCTCGAGCTCCCACGCCGTCCACGCTTGCGACCACCCCGCGACCTGATCGCAGTACGCGTTGTCGGGCAGGTCGCTCGTCTGCACCTGACACTGGGTCGAGCACGCATCGGTGCCGTCGGCGTTTCCGTCGTCGCACTGCTCGCCGGGCTGCGTGTAGCCGTCGCCACATGCGGCGTCGTGACACGCATTCGTGCATCCGTCGGCGTTGCTGCCGTTGCCGTCGTCGCAGTCCTCGGTCGGACCGGCGAAGCCGTCACCGCACACGTTGGCCAGACACTCGGGGGTGCACGCGCCGTTGGGCCCGTTGCCGTTGCCGGCGTCACACTGCTCCTGGCCCGACCACACCAACCCGTCGCCGCACGTCGCGGCCTGGCACTGCGTCGTGCAGGCGCCGCTGTCGGCGTTGGCCGGACCGAGGTCGCACGCCTCGCCCGCCCCCGCCTGCGTGATCCCGTCCCCGCACGCCGGCAGCAGGCACAGGTCCGTGCAGCCGTCGTCGTCGTTGCCGTTGGCGCCGTCGTCACAGGCCTCGCCCGGATCGGGCTGGCCGTCGCCGCACGAGGGCAGGGCGCACATCGAGGTGCACGCGTCACCGTCGTCGAGGTCGCCGTCGTCGCAGCCTTCGCCCGGACCAACGAAGCCGTCGCCGCACACGTTGTCGGTGCAGTCGCTCTTGCACGCGCCGCCGTCGTCGTTGCCGGGTCCCTGGTCACAGGTCTCGTCGGACTGCACGATCCCGTCGCCGCAAAAGCCGTCCTCAGAGGGCACGCCGCCGCCGTCGCTCCCGTCGCTCCCGTCGCTTCCGTCGGTCTCGGCTCCGTCGGCTCCGTCGGCTCCGTCGTCGTCGTCGTCGCCGTTGGGCTCGGCGCTCGCGTCCGCGGACGGATCGTCGCCGGCGCTGCCGTCGGCGGCGTCGGTGTCGGCGGGGGCGTCGGCGCCTTCGGGAAAGCCGGTGTAGCAACCGGCCAACGCTGCGGCGACGACCGCCGTGGCGATCGGCAAGCGAGGGGACATCGGGACACCTCATTGTCTCGGCCCTGCGCCGCGAACCGAAGTGGAGAGTTCGCAATCGCGCTCACCGACCCGGCCGGCCGGTCGCAGGCGGTCCCACCTCCGATCGCGGGCTGGTCGTCACCCCCGCGGCTGGTTGCGTCGCCCCGGTCCCCGTGAGGCCGTTGCGGCGCCAAGGCCGGCGCGAGTGTCAGCCGGTGCACAGGGGCTGCTACCTTTCGCGGCGTGTCCGTGCGCGCGTGGGTGCAGGCCAGCCGTCCCTTGGCCCAGGCCAACATCGCGATCCCGCTGCTGCTGGGCGAGATGATCGCGTTGGTCGAGTGCGCGCGGCTCGACGTGGGGCTGCTCGTGCTCGCGCACCTGTTCGGGCTGTTCGACCAGCTGTTCATCGTCTACGCCAACGACCTCGCCGACGAAGAAGGCGATCGCCACAACGAGACGCCCACCGCGTTCTCCGGCGGCTCACGCGTGCTCGTGGAGGGCAAGCTCACCCGATCCGCGCTGTCGCGGGCCGCGATCGCGATGGCGATCGCGATGCTGGCCACGAGCCTGGTCGCCGCGTTCGCGATGGACCGACCCGCCGCGCCCGTCGGCTGGGCGCTCGCCGTGCTCTTGCTGTGGGCCTACAGCTATCGGCCGCTGCGGGGCAGCTACACCGGCTGGGGCGAGGTGCTGCAGGGCCTGGGCGTCGGCGTGGTGCTGCCGCTGCTGGGCTTTTATCTGCAGTGCGGCGACGTGCGGGGCTTTCCTTGGCCGGCGCTGTTGCCCAGCTTCCTGCTCGCGGTGGCATCGAACATCTCCACGGGCCTGCCCGATCACGCCGCCGACGAGGCGGTCGGCAAGCAGACGTGGTCGATCCGGTACGGCGCGGTGCGGGCCCGCAAGCACTCGCTGCAGATCATCGCCGTCGCCGCCCTCATGACGCCGCTCGTGCTGCCGGATCTGCCCAAGGAAGGTCTGCTCGCGATCGAGGCCGCGCCCTTGCTCGCGCTCGCCTACAACCTGCGCCGCGACAAGGACCTCGATCCGTCGGACGTCAAAGGCATCGGCCGCTTCGTGTTCGTCAACGGCCTGGCGATCAACCTGACGATCGTCGGGTGGATCGTCGCCCTGGCGATCCGGCCGCCGTGGGGTTGGGGCTGGATGTAGTGCCGCTCACACCGGGACGGCATCGATGCAAGCGCTGGTGACGAAGTCGCAGCCCGCCGAGCACGTCAGCGTGCCCCCGCCCGCGAAGCCGAGCGACTCGCAGGTCTGCCCCCCGAGCGCCATCCCGTCGCACTGCTCCACGCCGTTGTGGATCGCCCCGTCGCCGCACGAGGCCACGTCGCAGCCGACGCAGTCGTCGCCCGAGTTGGCGTTGCCGTCGTCGCACTCCTCCACGCCCTCGCGCACGATGCCGTCGCCGCAGTAGGCGAGCACGCAGTCGATGCAGGCGTCGGTCTCCACGTCGTTGGCGTCGTCGCACGCTTCGCCGGGCTGCAGCGCTGCGTCACCGCAGTAGCCGAACGTGCACGCATTGGAGCACCCGTCGGTATCGATGAGATTGCCGTCGTCGCACTCCTCGCCCTCGTCGACCATCCCGTCGCCGCAGTACGGGGGCAGCGGCGTCGACATCGGTCCGTCCTCGCCAGTGCCGCCGCCGGACGAGTCCTGCTCGCCGGAATCGGAGGTCGCGGCGGTCGTGGCCGGATCGACGGTCGGGTCCACCCCGCCGGACTCCGACGCGTCCGTGGTCCCGCTCGAGCTCGCGGTGCCCGATCCGCCATCGCCGACGCCATCGCCACCGCCACCGTCGTCGCCGCCGCACGCGGTCGACAGCAGCAGCAGCAGCAGCACGCCGAGTGTCATGCCCCCGCGGCTCACGGCATCTCTCCGATCGCCTCGACGTCGCCGAAGGTCAGCAACGCGTCGCGCATGGACGCGTTCTGCAGCGCCAGCCACTGCGGACCACGCAGCTGCGTCTGCAGGTGCAGCTCGTCGATGATCCCCGCGAACTGCCGGCCACCGGCGGTTCGGTTGCCGATGGCCAGGGGCGCGTCGAGATCGGTCGGCAGGTCCGGCGCGATCGTGCCGGCGCTCTCGAGCTCGACCTCGACCCCGTCGACGTACAGCGTTGGCCCGAGGTTCGCGCCGAAGTCGGCGGTGACCGCCACGTGCACCCACTGGTGCAGCGCGAAGGCATCGTCCGCGGTCGTCCAGATCTCGTCGGTCGCCTCGAGCGAGAAGCGCAGGCGTCCGGTCTCGCCGATGTAGAGGCGCCAGCCCAGGGTGTCCGAGCCCTTCTGCACGATCCGGCCGAAGCCACTGCCCCCGTGTGTGCGCGGGCGGATCCACGCCGACACGGTGGCTCCGTTGGCGAAGATGTCGGCGAGTGCCTCGGTGGCGACGACGTCCAGGCGCGACGTGCTCGACAGGATGTCGATGCCGTTGCCGATCTGACCCGGCGCGACGGCCACGTTGCCCGACGACACCGCGTCGTGACCGTACGCGGTGGCATCGACTGCCGGGTCGGCCTCGAGATGCCACACTCCGACGTACGGATCTCCCCACACCGCCGTCGAGTCGGTGACGCCCGCGGCCGCGACGTTGCCGTAGTACAGCCACAGGTGGTCGGCGCTCGCGGACACCTCGTCGACGCGCACCCAGATCCGCGAGACGCCTTCCGGGTCGACATGCTCGATCTCGTAGGGCGCGAGCGTGCCGTCCGCTTGCACGAATCGCAGGTCCTCGGCGTCGGCCTGGATCTGATCCTGCTGCACGCGGCCGTCGGTCAGCAGCACCAACACCGGCACGTCCGTCTCCGACACGCCCGACGGCACGTCGATCGAAAGTCGTTGCCGGCGAAGCCACGCGCAGTCCCACCAGTCGGGCGGACACGCGGCGCCGGCCGTGTCGTCACCGGGACCGTCCGTGGTCTCACCGACGTCCGTGGTCGTGGACGTCGTGCCGACCGGGGGCGTGTCGGTGGTCGTCGTCTCGATGTCCCCGGTCGTGCCGCCGTCGACTTCCACGCACGAGCCCGCCAGCGCCGGGTCGCCGTTGCTGCCGTAGCTGCGGCCGGAGGGACAGCCGTCGTCGGGAAAGCTGCACGCGCCGTTTTGCTCGCACTGGCCGACGGCGCTGCCGTCGACGCAGCTCGAATCGTCCGCGCACACGAAAAACGAGCCGTTTTGGCAGGCCGCGAGACCGAGTCCCGCCGCGAGCCCGTAGACGAGCACCCGCTGCATCCAATCGCCAGTCTACCTGAATCTCGCGCGGCGCTCGGAATCAGCGACGTCGGGTCGTACCGAGGATCACACCGGCCAGCAGCAGGCCACCGAGCGCGATCGCTCCACCCAGCCGCGGTCGCGGGTCGCGAGCGCGCGCCGGCTCGCGTGCCCGCATGTCACCGTCGCCCAGCACCACCAGCGACGCCCACGCCGAGGCCGGCAGCCCGTCGGCCTGCGCCGCCCGCTGGGCGCGACGCAGCGCCTCGGCGGTCGCGGCCCCGTGCGACAGCTCGGTGTAGAAGGTCTCGAACATCGCCTGGGCGAAATCGTCGCGGATCGGCCAGCGCGTCCCCACGACCGTCCGAGCGCCGCGATGGATCAGCATCTGACCCAGTCCGTGGAGCCCCAGCCCCGCCGCCAGAGGCCCGGCCGACGAAGCGCACGCCGACAGCACCACGAGGTCGCGACGCAGCGTCACGCGCTCGAGCTCGGCGATCGTCAGCGTCCCGTCGTCGGTGGTGGAGCGAGCCATCACGAGGGCGGAACGCTCCGGCTGCGCGGAGTCGACGACGGCGTGAGCCGCCACGTGCAGGATCCCCGACTGTGACAACGATGCTTTGATCGCCGACTCCGTCGCTTGCTCGCCGAGCACGACCTCGCTGCGCTCGCCGAAGGTACGGGCGACGGCCGCCGCTTCGTCGCGCGCGTTGGGCAGCGGTCGCAGCGGCAACCCGTCCACGGCCACGCCCTCGCGTGCCGGGTCGGCGTAGGCGGTCAACGCGAGCGCGTCGACCTCGCGCAGGTCTTGGGGCGGTCGCTGCACGATCGCCCGCAGCGACGTGACTTGATCGACGGCCGCATCCGGCAGGAGCACGGCGAACGGCAGCTCGAACAGCTCGCGATCGGGCACCACGGTCACGCGCGTCGCCGCGGGCACCTCGTCGCCGAACAGCGACTGCCGCATCGCATCGGCCGTCTCGGCCCACAGTGGATCGTCGCCGCGCAAGCTCCCGACGAAGGCGCCGACTTGCGCCGCGAGCCGGCGGCGCTCGGGCAGGCGACGCACGGTGACGGCGTCGGCCGTGATCGTCCACGCCCATGCGCCGCCCAAGAACGCGCCGGACTTGTAGTCGACGTCGTTGGCGAGCACGTAGGCGATCACCACGTGACCGGGCGCCAGCCGTGTCCGCAGGGCGTCCAGATCCACCGTCGCGCCGGTCGGGCGCTCGTGGCCGAGCAAGATGTCGTCGTTGCGCTGCCGCTCGGCGATCTGCAGGGCCGTGCGCACGTCGTCGTCGCCGGGGGCTTGGACGTCGAGCAACCGACCCACCACGAGATCGTGGGACGCCCGCAGCGCCGCGCGCCGCTGGGCCAGACGCTCGGGGTCGTCCTCGTCGACGGTGCGCTCGAGCTCCTCGAGCGCCGCGAGGCTGACGGTGATCGCCTCGGGACGCGGGGCGCGGGCCCAGGCGGCATCGATGCGCTCGACGATGAGCTTGGAGCCGACCTCGGCGTCCGCGGCCCACTCCTGCAGCCCTGCGATCTCGCGCTCGTAGGCGTCCCACTGGTCGGCACGACGCAACGCCGTCGCGAGCGTGACGCGGGCGTTGGCCAGCTGGCGCTTGTCTCCCGCTCGCGTCGACAGCTCCACGCAGCGGCGTGCGTGGTCCACCGCGTCGTCGGCTCGCAGATCCGACAGCCGACAGTACACGTCGGCGTGCACGTACGCGTGACCGGCCTTGTCCGCGGCGGCCCGCGCCTGCTGCAGCCGCGTCTCGTGCTGAGAACGGCTGGGCTGCAGCCGCAGCTCGGCCTGGTCGTCTTCGGCGTCGGCGATCTTCAGCAGCGTCGCCGCGTACAGATAGTCGTCGCCGTTGTCGGACGCGAGCGTGGTCAGCTCGCGCAGCACCGCCGTCGAAGCGTCGATCTCCCCCAGTCGCGACAGCCACACCGAGCGCGTGTGCAGCAGGTTGACCCGCGCCTGGTACATCGGCGCCGGCAGATCGCCCACCTCGTCGAGCAGCTCGCCGACCCGGGTGAGGTTGCCGCTGGAAAACAGCAGGTGCCGCGCGAGCTCGAGCGTGACGACTTGGCGCAGCGGTGCGACGCCCGAAGCCTCGGCGGCGCGCTTGGCCGCGCCGAGCTCGGCGAGCGCCGCTTCGTCCTCGCCCGCCCAGCGCAGCGCCCCGGCGAGGTTGAGCCGCGACTCGGCTTCGTTGTCCTTTTCGTCGGGCCCGAGTCGGGCGATGCCCTCCCGGTACAGCTCGATCGCACCGGGCTTGCCCTGGTCGACCAGGACGCTCGCGAGCTTGAGCTTGGGCCATGGGTTGTCGGGCTCGTCGGTCGCGTAGCGTCGCAGGCGTGCCTCGGCTCCCTCGTAGTCCGAGCCGCGCCGCGCATACGCGTACATGCACGAGGCCGCCTCCCCCAACCGCGCGCTCGTGCCGATCAGCGCCTCGCAGTCGGCGAGCGTCTCGGGGATGTCGCCGGCCGGCGCCGCGGCCACGCGCGCCGACACCAGCCAGCCGAGCGCGACGCCCCATTTCCGTGTGCGCCCCGCCCCCACGCCGGGCAACGATAGCGCCAGACGGATCTGTTCGGGATCACGGGGAAAACGGGGCGTGCCGGAGGGCGTGGCGAACGCCCCCTGCGCAAAAACGGAACCGGGCGAGGAAAACCCTCACCTCGCATCGTCTTCCCCCCGAGATGTCCGCCCTCGCCTTCGTCTTCGTCGTCCCGGGACCGCCATATGGCACGATGGCCGCCGTGGCATCCAAGGTCGTGCCGTTGCGCGAGCCCGCGTCCGACCGCTACGCCGACACGTTGCGTGCGCTGCAGCAGATCGCGACACGGATCGTCGGCCGCGACGGGGAGGTCGAGCCGGCCGACGTCGCCCAGGACGCGTTCTTGCGCTTGCGCCCGCAGCTCGACGAAGGGGCCGAGCTCAGCCGCGGCTACCTGTGGCGCACCGCGTACACGGTGATGATCGACATGCTCCGCAAGGAGAGGTCGGAGAAGCGTCGTCGCCAGCAACTGACGGCCGTCGCCGACCCGCCCCCGCCCTCACCGGAGACACGGGTCCACGGCACTCAGATCGCCCAGGCCATCGGCGACTGCGTGGAGCGACTCGAACGAGGTCGGCAGTCCGTGGTCGTGCTGCATCTGCAGGGACACGGGCTCAAGGAGATCTCGTCGCTGTTGGCGTGGCCCTACAAGCGCGTCGACAACCTGCTGTACCGCGGGCTCAAGGGTCTGCGGGTCTGCCTGGAGTCGAAGGGGGTGACCCCGTGAGCGACGCATCGCCGACGATCGAGCAGCTGCGCACGGCGTTCGCCGACCGCCCGCTTTCCGGCCCGCCGGCCGGTTCGACGCAGGAGGTCGACGCCACCGAGATCTGGGATGCCGTCAACGGCGACGCCGACCCGGCGCGCGTGGACGAGCTCGCCCAGGCGATGGCCCGCGACCCCGTGCTGGCGCTGGAGTGGCGGATCGCGGTCGAGCTCAAAGCGGCGATGGAGCTCGAGGGACGCGCCGATGCGCCCGTACTGCCCTCTCGACGTGCATCCGCGAGCCCGCGGGCGTTCGCGCTCGTGGCTGCCGTGGCCGCGGGTCTGCTCGTCGCCATCCTCCTCGGACGTCGCGATTCGCAATCTCCGTTCGAAGAGCCCGCCTACCGCGGAGATCCGGCCGCCGCGACGTGGCAGGGCGAGGTCGTGCCGGGCGAGCGCACACTGACGTGGGCCCCCGTGCCGGGGGCACGCGCGTACCGAGTGCGCGTGTTCGACCCTCGGCTGACCCCCGTCCACGAATCGGCCGAGCTGTCCGAGCCGCGGTACGAGCTGCCCGACGATCTGTCGGGACAACTGCGCTGGCAAGTGCAGGCCGACATGGGTGACGGCACCTCGCAACGATCACCTACGTTCTCGGTGGACCTCGCACCGGCGCGCTGAGCTGTCGGTCGACGTGCGGGTGCGCTAGCATCTGTCGCGTCGATGCCAGCCCCCGACCACGTGTTCGAGACCTCGGACGGTGTGATCCGCCTGCACGTCTTCGGAAACGTCTTCGCCGGTGTCTTCGAGTCGCCGCTGACCGCCACGGCCTTCGACGAGGTCCGCCTGTGGCAGCCCAAGGCGATGCCGACCGACGGCTCGAAGATCATCTCGTTTTCGTTGGCGTTCGGTGCCCATCGGATCCCCGAGGACGTCAAGCAAGCCGCGGATCGCTTGCTGACCGAGTTCGGTCAAGAGACCGAAGCGTCGGTCAACGTGCTGCGGGCCGAGGGGTTTCAGGCCTCCGCCGCGCGCGCGATGCTCGGCACGATCTACCTGCTGATCCGGGTCAACTACCCGCGCAAGGTGGTGGCCACGGTGGCCGAGGGCGAGTCGTGGCTGGCGTCGAAGGTCGGGCAGACCCAGGCGCTGCAAAACGCCGCGTTGTGGCTGCGGGGCCAGGAGCGCGAGGGGCCCCGCAACCCCCACGAGTAGGCCGCGGCGTCGCGGTTCACGTCGCCGCTTCGGCGTCGGTGGCCGGCGTGCGATCGAGCGGCAGCGCCACCACGTACGCGAGCATGCTCGCGCCCAGCGTCACCAGATACGGGAACGCGAAGTCGGCGAGCACGTAGCGCAGCACGATCCACAGGACCGCGCCGACCACCAGCGAGGCCATGGCCGCATGACGGCCCCCGTGGCGGGTGAAGAGGCCGACGAGGAGCACGACCAACAAGCCGGCGCTGCCGAATCCGCTCGCCTGCTCCACCAGATCGAACACCCCGTCCGATCGCAGCGCGAGAAACCAGGCCGCGATCCCGAATGCGACGACACCCACCCGCGCCGTCAGCAGCCGCCGTTTGTCCGAGACGTCGTCGCGACCGGCGAACAGCACGTTGCGCGACAGCAGCGAGCCCGCGACCAACAGGGCGCTGTCGACCGTGGACAGGATCGCCGACACGAGCGCGCCGCAGAACACCACGAACAACACCGGGTGCAGGTGCTCGCGCGCGATCGCGGGCAGCACGGCCTCGCCGTCTTCGAGACCGGGCACGATCCCGGCGCCGACCAGGCCGAGCACCACGGGCATCATCCCGAACAGCAGATACGCTCCACCGCCGCCGAGCGCGGCGAACCGGGCCGTACCGGGAGAGCGGGCCGCGAGGGTTCGCGCCAGCACCTCCTGCGAGACCAGCGAGCCGCCGATCGGCACCATCCACGCCTCGGCGACCTCCCACCAGCCGGCGTCGATGGGCTCGGGCGCCGGATGGGCCCGCGCGGCCTCGATCGCTCCGTCGACGCCGCCGAGCTGCAGCACGACCGCGATCGTGACCGCGAGCAGGCCGATCACGAGCACGCCGCCTTGCATGAAGTCGGTGACCACGTCCGCGAGCAATCCGCCCATCGCCGTGTAGACGACGGCGATGCCGGCTGCGATCGTGATCGCGACGCCGAGATCGAGGTCCGAGGCGGAGGTGAGGATCTGCCCGAAGGCGCGGACCTGCGCGGCGGCCCACAGCAGGCTCCCCGGGATGTGCAGGAGTGCGGCGACCCGCTCCACGCCCGACGAAAAACGCACGCGCAGGTAGTCCGGAAACGTGGTGACGCCCTCGCGCCACAGCGGCACCGCCAACAGCACGCCGACCAGCAGCAGCGCGATGCCGTACGCGAACGGCTCGACCGACAGTCGCGTCAGCCCGTGGCGGTAGATCTGCCCCGCCGCGCCCACGCAGCTCTCGGCGCCGTACCAGGTCGCGAACACCGAGCAGGCCGCGACGAACGGTCCGAGCCGTCGCCCGGCCAGCAGGTAGTCCTCTTCGGTCTCGACCCGGCGCGAGACGAACACCCCGACCGCCAGCTGCAGTCCGACGTAGACGAGGATCGCGATCGTCAGCCCGCTCACGTGCGGCCGCGATGATACGCGCTCGTCGTCGTGCCGTCGCGGCCGCCCGACGCACGCGCACGAGGCCTACTCGAGGTAGGTCATCTTGTCCGACAGGGCGAGGATCTTCTTGGCCTCGTCGGTCTCGAGCCGATCGGCGCGCATGTACTCGGAGATCCCCACCAGCGTCTGGCCGCTGTGGAAGTCGACGACCCGCGGCATGAAGCGCAGATAAAACGGCCAGACGTCGACGTTGTGCGACATCAGGTGGTCGACGTTGAAGTTGCGGGAATCGCCGCCGAGGTTGACCGTGCGCAGCCGCAGCTTCTTGTAGTAGGGCACCTTCTGGCCCTGGATGCCCAGCTGGCAGCCGTCGGAGAAGTCGACCGTGTCCTTGTCCGAGAGCTTGAACGCTTGCTGTCCGGTGACCTCGCCGAGCTCGTCGACATGGGTACCGTCGCCGGGGACCTCCACGAGGATCGGGGCGGGCAGCGACGCGGGGGTCGTGGGGGTCGAGCGGCCGTTGACGTCGAAGAACAACACCTTGTCCGGCGGCAGCGTAGCCCCGCGCTCGGCGGTGATCAGCCGCCCCCAGCTCCAATCGGTGATCTGCTCGTAGATCAGATCGTCGCCCCACTGGTGGTCGTGGTAGCCGCTGTAGGCCCGCGCGCCGGCCGACGCCTTGCACAACGTATCGAAGCCCCCCTGACGCTTGCCTCGCTTGACCGAGATCTCGTTGATCGTCAGCACCGGGTTGGGCATCACGCATGCCCACGAATGCACGACCCCTCCCTGGTCGAGCAGCTCGCCGTTGGGCGGCTGAAAGCCCGGCGTGTTCTGCTCGAAGTCCACGTCGAGATCGATCGTCAGCAAGCGGTTGGCCTGCGCGGGGCGATAGAAGATTCCCGTCTGCTTGACGACGAGCTTGTACTTGCCCGGCGCGGTCTCCTTGAACGAGCAACGACCGAACGTGTGGTCCACGATCGGATCGCCGGGGTGCGACAGCTGCACCCGCGTCGGCACCGACCAGTTCTGGAATCGCGAGATCACCAACGCGATGTTCTTGGACTTTTCGACATCGACCACGTAGCTGGCAATCCCGGCGTAGTCGGCGGGATCGTCACCGTAGCGGCTGAAGTAATCGATGCCGTCCTTGACGTAGCGCTGGTGCGCCAGCACGCGGCGCGGGTCGAGCCCGTGCGGGTAGTGCAGGCTCGTGATCACGCGATAGGGCCGGCCGTCGTCGCCCTCGAAGTCGACCTCGAAGTAAAACCACTCGTAGAACTGGTGGCTGGGCTGCAGGACGGCGGGCGTCTGTGCGTGGCGAAAGGCGGGGTCGAGTGCTTCGAGGGTTCGGATCGCCATCGGGGTCGGCCAAGACTACCCCGACCTTCCTGCCGGCCCGCTGGCCGGTTCGGCTACAGGTGCTGCTCACGCCAGCGCAGCATGCCACCGGCGAGGTTGGCCACGTCGGCGCGGCCGCTGCGGCGGACGATCACGGTCGCCTGACCCGAGCGCGTGCCCGATCGGCAGATCATCACGGCCGGTTTGTCGGTGGGAATCTCTCCCACACGGTCCTTGAGCTGCGCGAGCGGAATGAGGATCGAACCGTCGATGTGTCCGAGCTCGCCGTCGTACTCGGCGGGCGTGCGCACGTCGATGATGTTGACCGCGTCGCGGTGCTCGGAGACCCAGCGCGGGTCGATCACCGGCAAGCCCGCGTAGCTCAACTGCACCGGACCCCAGTCGGCCGTGGGGGCGTCCGCGTGCTCGGGACGTCCGCACCGCATGTTGGCGGGGAGGGCTTCGTCGATCTTGTTGGGGTGCGGCAGCCCGAGGTTGTCCATGTAGTGCACGAAGTCCCCTTCGTCGGCACTGCCGCCGACCCGGGGATTGTGCGCCCGCTCTTCTCTGACCGAGCTGACCGTACGTCCCGCGTAGTCGTGCGCCGGGTAGATCAAGCAGTCCGCGGGCAGCGAGAAGATCTTGGCCTGGATCGAAGCGTACAGCGTGGCCGCGCTGCCTTGCTGAAAGTCCGTGCGACCCGCCCCGCGGATGAGCAGCGCATCGCCCGTGAACGCGCGCGACTGGTCGTCGAGCACGTACGTGACGCAGCCGTCGGTGTGACCGGGCGTGGCCCGCACGACGAGCTTGCGGTTGCCGAACGCGATCTCGTCACCGTCGGCGACGGCCACATCGACGTTGTCGGCGCCGACGGCCGCGGCGAGGACGATCTGGGCGCCCGTGGCTTCCTTGAGCAGCCACGCGCCGGTGATGTGGTCGGCGTGGCAGTGCGTGTCGAGGGTGTAGACGAGGTCGACGTCGAGCTCGCGCACGAGCGCGAGGTCCCGCAGATGGTGCTCGAAGACCGGGTCGATGATCACGCCCTTGCGCGTGTCCGGGTCGGCCAGCAGGTAGGTGTAGGTCGACGAGACCGAATCGAACAGCTGGCGGAAGATCATCGCCCGCCAATGTAGCAGTGGCCGCCGCGAGAGGGCGTGGTTCACTGCGCGCGGCGTGGTCGAAAATTCTGCAGCGCGTTCGAGTGCGCCCGTCGGGCCGAGGGTGTCTTGGCGACGGGAGAGACGGCGGGCACCGCAGGGTCGTTGGCGTCTTCGATGCCGGCGAGCGGATCGACCTTCGCGACGCCGTCGAGCTCGGACGCGAGCGCCTTCATGTCGCGCACCTGCTCGGCGAGCCGCGGATCGCCGAGCTGCTGCGCGGAGGCCGAGCCCGCACCGATCGCCTCGCGCAGCACGATGCGGCCCTGTTCCACGTCGCCGTCGCGCGCCGCCTGCAACGCGCCCAGCGTGGCCTGGGCCGCCCGCGCGCGCTCGACCTCCTGCTGGATCGCCGCCGGGATCGCCGCGGCGAGCACCGCGTCGTCGTCGGTGACCGGCGCGGAGAGGAAGACCGACTGCGGCGGCGCCAGCTGGCCCGACGCCGGCGTGGTGTAGCCGATCGTGGCGTCGAGCAGCTCGGCCGTGACCCCGTCGCGGTGGGGCTCGACGAGCATCCGAACCGCCACGACCCGCTCCTCGCCGTCGCCGAGGTCGCCCAGCGACAGCTCGTGACGACGAAGATTTCCGTCGACGACCACGCCGTCGATCACCAACATCCGGCAGCGTGGGCCCGGCACGAGCAGCAGCCGCAAGTCCTTGGCGAGCACGCCCTGTAGCCGGCGCGTCTCGGCCACGAAGGTGGGCCCGATCTCGTCGGGCGCATCGACGAACGCGAACGCACCACCGGTGTCGCGTGCGAGCTGCTCGAGCAGCACCTCGTCGTAGTCGAGGCCGAAGCCGAGCGACGTGATCGAGATCCCGGTCGAGCTCGCGCGGTGGACGAGGGCGGGCACCACGGTCGGATCGTTGGGCACGCCGTCCGAGAGCAGCACGAGACGGCTGACGGTCCCTGCGGCGGCGAAGCGCTCCAGCGACGACAGCGCCTGGTCGAGACCTCCGCCGAGGTCGGTGGTGCCCTCGGCCACGATCGCCGCGACGGCGTCGCGGGCCGCGGCCCGGGTCTCGTCGTCGAGCACGACCCCGTCGACGGTCCTTCGCGCCGTCGATCCGAACGAGACGATCGTGAGCCGGTCGCCGTCCTGTAGGGCGTCGATCAGCTCGCCGGCGGCCGTGCGCGCCGCCGCGATCGCGTCGCCTTGCATCGACGACGACGCGTCGACCACCAGACCCACGTTGATCGGCGGCCGCGGCACGCCCGCGGGCGCCGTGGCGGCGATGCGCACCACCGCCCAGATCTCGGCGGCGCGCTCGGCCGGCAATGCCGGCACCGACAGGTCGGCCGACAGGGTGATGCGGCCCTCGGCCGCCGATGCGCCGCGGCGGGTCCAGGCCCACACGCCCACCGCCCCGGCCGTGACCGCCGACCCCGTCAAGAATGCTCTGCGTCGCATGGATGCCTCGCCGGCCGGTCCGTACGCGCGGACGGCCGATCGGGTCTGCGGCCATCGGCGAATTGCCGACGCCGGCGCGGCTCTCGTATCGTCGCGCCCGATGCCGACGACGATCGCGAGCGAGGCCGACCTGCAAGCCATCGACAACGCGTCACTGGGCGCGACACAGTGGCAGACGCTGGCGTTCGAGGACATCGTCCGCTTCGCCGATGCGACCGGCGATCACCAGTGGATCCACGTCGACCGCGAGCGCGCCAAGACGGAGTCGCCGTTCGGGGCCCCGGTGGCGCACGGCTACTACGGCATCTCGCGGATCGCCGGCCTGTTCGGCGAGCTCGTCGACGCCAGCGGCTGCAAGCTCGTCATCAACTACGGGATCAACAAGGCGCGCTTTCCCGCCGCGCTGCTCGAGGGGGCGCGCTACCGGCTGAGCCTTCAGCACCAGCAGACCTCGGCACGTCCGGGCGGGGCCGACGTGGTGTTCGTGGCCACGATCGAGATCGAAGGCAGCGATCGCCCGGCGTGCGTGGCCGAAGTCGTCTACCGCTTCGCGTTTGCGTAGCCCTGATTTCAGTAGGGGCTACAGGGGCTGCTCGTACATGTCGTAGTGCGAGTGCGTCATGCCGAGGTGCTCGTAGGTCGCGCGCGCCCGGCCATTGCCGCGCTCGACGTACAGCCGCAGCTCGCAGGCGCCGGCCGCCCGTGCGCGGCGCTGGATCTCGGCGTGGAGCGCCGAGTAGACGCCGGTACGACGATGTGCGTCCAACACGTAGACCGACTGGATCCACCACACGGCGGCGTTTCGCCAGTCGCTCCACTCGAAGGTCACCATCGTCTGCCCCACGACCACGCCGTCGCGCTCGGCGAGCACGTAAAAGCCCTTGGCCGGATCTTCCAGCAGCGCGGCCACGCCCGCGCGGATCGTCGCCGTGTCGAGGTGGCGGTCTTCGGTCTGCGCGGCGAGGCGCTGGTTGAAGTCGGCGATCTGGTCGCAATCGCTCGCCTGCGCGAGCCGGAAACGCAGAGGGACCCCTTCGCGCACGGTGGGCAAGCTACACTCGAAGCGTGTCGCGGGGGAACCTCTCGACGCACCCGGCAACCCACGATCACGAGGTGCGTCGCGGGGGGTTCAAGGTGCGGCCGCGCGCGTGGTGGATCGGCGTCGTGCTGGTCGCCGCGTGCGCTTCGGGACGCGACAAGGACGGCGCCACGTCGATCACCACCCTCGCCGACAACGACGAGGGCGGCGACGAAGGCCACCGGGACGGCGGCGACGACCCCGATCCGGCCGCGACCGACAGCTCCAGCGGTTCGGATCCGTCGGCGGCGGGCTCGATCAGCGACTCCAGCGATCCCGCGACCACGGGCGACGATGGCATGGGCGCGACCACCGGCCAGACCAGCGGCCCGATGACCGGCGCGACCACCGACGCGCCGCCGCCCATGCCCAACGAAAACTGCCTCGATGCGTGCTCCTTCGAGGAGTTTTGCGGGATCTCGACCTTCGCCGAGTGCTCGCAGTGGTGCGACCCGGTCGACGGGGGCGGACCGTGCGATCAGGCGCTCGACCAGCTGTACCTGTGCCTGACCGTCTTGCCCGATTGCGAGTCGCTGTGGGCCTACTACGAGGAGCCGGTGCCCCAGTATCCGTGCTTCATGCAGGACGCGGCGGTCGGGGCGTCCTGCGGCTGAGCTGCGCGTTCGCGAGCGCCTCAGGCCAGCCGCGGGAACCTCGGTAGAGGTGGGGCAACCCCCTACGTGCGTCGGACAGGGCGCGAGGGGAACGGACAGATGCGAGCGATTCCAAACGTCGTGTGGGGCGTCGTGTTGGGCATCGTCGGGGTGACCACCACCGGTTGCGCCGGCGGAGTCGACCGCGACGGAGCGACCACGTTTGCCCGACCCGGCGGTGACGACGGCGACGGCCTCGAGGACGGCGACACCGGAAACGACGGGACCGAAGACGACGGCGAGGCCAAAGCCGGCGGCGTCTCGGACTCCAGCGATCCGTCGATGGATACCGGCGAGCCGCCGGACGAGCCGGGCGCGGCCGAGGACGACGGAGGTGACGCTCCGCCGCCGTCATCCGAACCTCCGCCCCAGCCACCGGCGCCGCCGCAACCCGGTCAGGTCGCGCCGTGCGAGGGCATGTGCTCGGCGTACGACGCCTGCGGCATCGAGCCGTTCGCCAACTGTGCGGCGATCGAGTGCGTCAGCGAGGACGGGGGTGGACCGTGCGACCAGGCGCTGGCCCAGCTCGCGATCTGCGTCGCGTCCTTGCCCGATTGCGGCGCCGTCGGTGCGTACGTCAACGGCTTCGAGGGCGTGTACCCGTGCATGGACCACGACGCGAACGTCGAGTTCGCGTGCGGGTTCTAGCCCAGCGCGCTCCGGTCACCCGCCGCAGACGTCACCGAAGTCCGCGCAGCAGTCCCCCGCGGCCACGCACTCGTTGTCGCAAAAGCACGCGTTGCCGTTGCCATCGGGCACGGCGCTGTCGTCTCCGCAGTGACCGGCGCACGACGGCCCGGCCGGCATCGGCTCGCCTCCGCCGTCGTCGCCGGACGCGACCGGCATGCACACGGTCGCGGTCCGCGGCCCCTTGCCACTGTTTCCGACGAAGCGATCGGCGGACGTCGGCATCGTGCCGGGGATGTCGCCGCAGTCGTCGTTGACCGTGCCCGCCACCGGCAGACAGCTGCCGACGCCGCTTTCGAGCTCGACGCACAGCGTGTCGGCGGCGACCGTGCCGGCCTTGTCCGGGCACGTGCCTTCGCACTCCACCGTGCACGCGCCGAACGACTCGCCACCGCTGCTCCAGCCGTGGCAAAAGCCCTCGTCGCTGCCGTTGGCGAAGCCACACGCGTCGGCGTCCTCGCTCGTACAGGGCGTGCCGATGAAGCCGGGGTCGGGGATGTCCAGGCCGCCGGTCTGCGCGAGGTGACTGGTGAACTTGCCGGTCACGTTCCACACCAGCCAGTTGCCACCCTTGCCGACGAGCACCCACGGCGTGTACGCGTACAGCGACGCGGTCGCCGCGTTGGCCGGCGTGATCGTCAGGCCGTCGAGCGACTTCTTGGACACGCCGACGTTCCAGATCCCGCTGCCGGATCCGGCCGCCTCGAAGTGCTCGCGCATCGTCTCGGCCGCGCACTCGACCTGGCGGTCGAAGCCACGAAACGCCTCCGCGCAGGCCTTGCCGTCGTGGCAACCGCAGCCGAGCGCGAAGTCGATCTTGCTCTGGCTCGGACGCGACGACTTGGACACGAGGCCCTTTTCGACCTGCATCCGCGACAGGAGCATGACCGGGTTGATCTGGTGCTCGGCGGCCGCATCCGCGATCACCTGCGCGGCCGAGGTCGAGCCGACCGAGACGTCGGCGAGAAAGCTGCGCTTGCCGTACGGCGTGGCCTCGAGAAACTTCTGGATGTCGTCGACCGACATCGCGTCGGCGGCCGTGAAGAAGTGGTCGTCGACGACGTTGTGCCGATTGAAGGTCGCCGAGACGCCGTCGGCCTTGGCCGAGTCGAACACGTCGAAGTCGCTGTCCTCGTCGTGGTCGACGAAGGCCCCGTCGGTGTCCTCGTCCCCGACGCAGCCCGCGAGCGCGATTGCCGCGAACGCGGAGGTCAGGTGACTGCGAAACTTGTTGGAAATCAACGACATGGCCCCTGCTTCCCCGGTCGCCGTGGCCTACATGTAGGCCACATCACGACTCCCGTTGCGCCTCGCGCCGTTTGGTTCCGCACCAAATCGAGATCGTCGGTGGGGCTCGTCCGTTGGTGCCCCGGTCGCCATGCCATCCCCCGGGTCCCTTCGTCGTGGTCGAGCGTGGCGGATCGCCGCCCAGCTCGCCGTGTTCACCACCGCCGTGTCCGCCCTCGGGGCGATCGTGGTCGCCGATGTCTTCGCCGCCGAGCCCGAGCTCGACGACCTCGAGCTCACCGACGACGACGATCCGGCCGAGCTGACGGCGGGCCTGCGCTTTGCCGCGGTCTCCTACGTGCCCAACGCGCTGCCGCCCGAGCCTGCCCCGCCCGAGGTCCTCGCCGCGATCGAGGCAGAGAAGAAGAAGGCCGAGCGACGCAAGCGTCGCAAGAAGGCCTCGTTCAAGTTCGGCCGCATGGACGCCTACTAGCGCGGAGCCTCGTCGCGTGTTCGCCACGTTCCTGGGTACGTGCATCTTCCTGGCGTTGATGGCCGGGATCTTCGTGCCGCTCGAGTCGTGGCAGCCCCGTCACGTGGGCACGATGACCGCGCGGGCGATCGTGGTGGCGGTGGCGCTGTTGTTCGTCGACGTGCTGCTGATGGAAGCCGTCGGCGGCGCGTTGCTCGACACGCTCGCGACCTGGCGTCCGCGCGTGCGAGCGCCCTCGGGTCTGCGGCTGCTCGCGGTGTTCGTGGGCGCCGAGCTGGCCGGCTACTGGGCGCACCGCGCGATGCACCGCGTGCCGTGGCTGTGGAAGTTCCACCACGTCCACCACGCGCCGGCCCGCGTGCACTGGCTCGATGCGTGGCGTCAGCACCCGATCGACTTCGTGATCCACGGCGTGGTCGTGGGCCTGCCCGGCGCGCTGCTGGGTGCATCGCTGTCGGACCTGGCGGCGGTCGTGCTGCTGCGCAAGACGTACACCACGTTCCTGCACGCCAACGTGTCGTGGCAGCTGCGCGCGTGGACGCCGTGGATCGCGACCCCGGCATGGCACGAGCTGCACCACCGCCACGACCCGCAGCACTACGATCGCAACTTCGCCGGCATGTTCCCGATCCTCGACCGGCTCTTCGGCACCCACGCCACCGTGCCGAGTCGGCCGCGCTAGGGAGACGAGCCGCTCAGCTCGCGACGCACTGACCGCTCGGTGGGTCGTACGCGAAGCCGTCGTTGCACACGCACACCGTCGGCAATCCCACCGGCGTGGAGTCGGGTGGGCACAGGCCCGCGCAATCGTCCTGCGACAGGCAGTAACCCAGCGAGCCCTCTCCCACGCAGCAGCCGCCCGGGAAGTCCTCGGCGCACTGCGAGTCTTCGCTGCACGAGACCGTGCAGTAAAAGCGCGGCACACACAGGCCCGAGGCGCAGTCGTCGAGGTCCGCGCACGGCTCGCCCGCGGCCGCCGCCTCGGCCTGCGTCGGGATCGGCATCTCTTCGTCGGGGCACGGCTGGCCGGGCGTCGTCGTCACGTTGCGGTACGTCGTGGTGAACGTGCACTCGCCCACCTCTTCGACCATCTCGGCGGTCGCGAGCGTGCAGTCGTCGTCGATCAGCACGTCGACGCAGCCCTCGGTCCACGGCGAGCCCATGGGATTGTTGCAGGAGTCGATGAGGCTGGACTCGTACACGCAGCCGTAGCGCGGGTCGCCCTCCTCGGGAGCGTCGTCGTCGTCGTCACCGCCGCACGAGCCACCCGTGGCGACCGCGAACATGGCGAGCACGACCAGGCCGAGCCGCAGCGCCCGTGTCCGCTCCCGGCGCAGGTTGGTGGGAGCAAAGGCCTTGTCCGAGACGAACACGATGCGCGGGCACGATAGCCGACCGGGCACCGCCTCGGCGCGCTTTTTTCTGCGACACTGTCGACGGCTCGTCGCTCGTGGCACCTCGTTCGATGCGTTCGCCGTCTCGGTGGCCCACCCCCACGCCGCGCGTGATCTCGTGGTTGGCCGTCGCGTCGCTGGTGGTCGGATGCGCCGAGGACACCGACGACGAGCTCCCCGAGGAGATGGAGCTGTCGCCCGAGGACGAGGCGTCGGAGGGCAAGACGGGCGAAGCGGCGTACCAGCCGACCAACTTCTGCCTCGAGGGCGGGCCCATTCCCAACGGCCCCAACCTCGGACCGGCCGCCCTCGGCGACCTCGTGGTCGGCACGTCCGGCCGCGCCGACGAGTTCGGCAACGAGTCGTGGGGCGCAGGCTACGGGGCCGAGCTGAGCCTTCAGGGCATCTCGGGCGGCCCGCACGGCGCCGAGACGGTCATCCGCGGCGAGCTCGTCGGCTCCGCGATCGTCTTCGACCTCGCGGCCGACGTGGTGCGGATCGGCCTGGACGGCAAGTCCACCGCCGACGGGATGACCGGCTTCGATGCCGACCTGACGATCCTCGACCGCTGGAGCTTCCCGCTGCTGTCGTACGAGGGCGACTTCTCCGACGAGCAGCACTTCTCGGCGCCGCTGTTCACCGCGACCACCGGCGTGCCCCTCGTGCCCGGGCTCGCGCCCGTCGAGGTCGAAGCCTCCGCGGTGGGGCAGCTGGGCTACCTCGTCTCCGGGCAGATCCTGCCCCGCGGGATCGCGATCCTCGTGCGTCCTCAGGCCTCGGTGCTCGTCACGGCGCAGGCCAACGTCGGCGCGGCCGGGGTCGCCTCGGCACGCGTCGAAGGACAGCTCGAGCTGCTGACGATCAGCGTGCCGATCCAGGCGGCGCTGACGTTCGACGAGACCGACGGTATCGAGTTCGCGTGGGACGTGCGCGTCGACATCGACGCGGACTGGCTCGCCGGCGACCTGCAGCTCATCGCGACCGCGTTCGGGGAGGAGCGCTACCGCAAGGCGATCGCCGAGTGGAACGGGTGGCATCTGTCGACGACCAAGCTGTCCGACGGCGCGGGCGAGATCTTCCCCGGCGCCCCGGCCGACTGTCGACCGAGCCAGCTGCAGCGTCGGCCGGAGATCGCCGACGCGCTGACGCTCGCGGGGTCCAGAGATCCGTTCGACGCGCCCACGCGCGCCGCGATCGCGCGCGGCGACACCCGAGACCCGACGCCGCAGGATCTCGACGAGCTCGGCCGTGCGTTCGACCTGCAGACCGGAGACGCCCGCCGGGCGGCCGCGTACGCGCTCGGGCGCGCGATCGGGCGCGTGCACGCGCAGCAACCGGCATCGGCCGCGGCGGCGATCGACGACCTGCTGGGACGCTTCGATCCGGCGGCCGCCACCGACGACCAAGTCCTGGTCCTGCGCGCGATCGGCAATGCCGGCACCCGCGACGCGCTCGATGTCGTCGACCTCGCCCTGACCTCGCTCGTGCCCGACGTGCGACGTGCGGCCGCTCGCGCCCTGCGGCACGTGCCGGGGTCCGAGGCCGACGATCGCCTGCGCGAGATCATGCTCGGCGACCGCGACCGCGACGTGCGCGTCGAGGCCGTGCGCACCGCCGGCGCACGTCGGACCGAAGTCTCCAACGAGGCCGTCGCGATGGTCGCCACCGACGACGCCGACGCGTGGGTGCAGATCGCGGCCGTGCATGCGCTGGGACGCGCCGTCACCCGCTCGGACGCCGCGGCCGAAGCACTACGCGAGGTCGCGGCGCACGCGGAGCTTGGGCAGCTGCGCGCGGTCGCGGCCAACTACCTGCACCGTCTCGAGCCTCCAGTCCCCTCGATCCCGCACTGACGCCCGCCCGCGGCAGGTTTCGTGGAGTCGCAGGTGTTGTAGGCTTGCGTCGATCCATGCCAGCCAAGAACCTCACGCGGCACAAAGGTCAGGTCTCGGTCGCCGAGCGGGCGGGTCTGCTCGGCCAGCGCGGCGCGGTAGTGTGGCTGACGGGGCTCTCGGGCTCGGGCAAGTCCACGCTGGGGTACGCGCTCGAGCACGCGCTGGTGGCCTCGGGTCATCCCGCCTTCGTGCTCGACGGCGACAACGTGCGCCACGGGCTGTGCGCCGACCTGGGTTTTTCGGCCCACGACCGCGACGAGAACATCCGTCGCGTCGGTGAGGTGGCCGCGTTGTTCGCCGAGGCCGGCGTGATCGCGATCGCGTCGTTCATCTCGCCGTATCGCAACGCGCGCGAGCGTGCCCGCGAGCGCGCCGGCGCCGACGCGTTCATCGAGGTGTGGTTGTCGACCCCCCTTGCGGTCTGCGAGGAGCGCGACCCCAAGGGTCTGTACAAGAAGGCGCGCGCCGGCGAGATCCCGAACTTCACCGGGATCGGCGCCCCCTACGAGACCCCCGAAGACCCGACGATCTCGCTCAATACCGCCGAGCTGGACGTCGATGCTTGCGTCGATGCGCTCGTGGGCCATCTTCGCGACAACGGATTCTTCTCGCCCCCGCGAACGAAAGCGCCGTGACGAAGCGATTCAGCCTGTCTCACCTCGACCAACTCGAGGCCGAGAGCATCCACATCATCCGCGAGGTCGTCGCCGAGTTCGAAAACCCGGTGATGCTGTACTCGGTCGGCAAGGACTCCTCGGTAATGGTCCGCCTCGCCGAGAAGGCGTTTTCGCCCGGCAAGATCCCGTTCCCGCTGCTGCACGTCGACACCAGCTACAAGTTCCCGGAGATGTACGAGTTTCGCGACCGCTACTGCAAAGAGCTGGGCGTGACGCTGGACGTGTACCGCAACGAGGAGGCGCTCGCCGACGGGGCGAACCCTTGGGACCTGGGCACCAGCCGCTGCTGCGGGCTGCTCAAGACGCAAGGGCTGCTTCAAGGACTGGCACGCGGCAAGTACGACGCGGCGTTCGGCGGCGCGCGGCGTGACGAGGAGAAGTCGCGGGCCAAGGAGCGCGTGTACTCGTTTCGCGACAAGCACGGGCAGTGGGATCCGAAGAACCAACGACCCGAGCTGTGGAACCTCTACAACGGCCGACACCACCCCGGTGAGACGATCCGGGTGTTTCCGATCTCGAACTGGACCGAGCTCGACGTGTGGCTGTACATCCACCGCGAGAACATCCCGATCGTGCCCATGTACTTCGCGAAGGAACGCGAGATGGTCGTTCGGCACGAGCAGCTGATCCCGCTCGAGGGCTCTACACGCCTGCAGATCGGCGAAAAGCCCCAGAAGATCATGTGCCGCTTCCGCACGCTGGGATGCTCGCCGTGCACGGGCGCCGTGCGATCGGACGCCGACACGGTCGAGAAGATCATCGGCGAGATCATGACCGCCAAGCACTCGGAGCGGATCACCCGGATCATCGACCACGACCAGGACGGGTCGATGGAGCTCAAGAAGCGCGAGGGGTACTTTTAGTGGACGTCGCCGAGCTCATCACCCGCTACGAGGACAAGGACCTGCTGCGCCTTCTGACGGCCGGCAGCGTCGACGACGGCAAGTCCACGCTCATCGGGCGGCTGTTGTACGACTCCAAGCTCGTCTTCGAGGACCACCTGCAGTCGCTGGAGAAGGACTCCAAGCGCGTGGGGTCGGCCGGCGACGGCATCGACTACGCGCTGCTCACCGACGGGCTGAAGGCCGAGCGCGAGCAGGGGATCACGATCGACGTCGCGTATCGATACTTCGCCACGCCACGGCGCAAGTTCATCATCGCCGACTGTCCGGGGCACGAGCAGTACACGCGCAACATGGCCACGGGCGCGTCCACGGCCGACCTGGCGATCATCTTGGTCGACGCGTCGCAGGGTGTGCTGGCCCAGACGCGGCGGCACAGTTTCATCACGTCGCTGCTGGGGATCAGCCACATCGTGGTCGCGATCAACAAGATGGACCTGGTCGGCTACGACGAGGCGGTCTTCGAGAAGATTCGGACCGACTACCTCGACTTCGCGCAGCGACTCGAGGTCAAGGACATCCACTTCGTGCCGATCTCGGCGCTGGCCGGCGACAACGTGGTCGAGCGCTCCGAGAACATGGCGTGGTACCGCGGCGCGCCGCTCTTGACCCACCTCGAGACGGTCAACGTGGGCTCGACCCGCAACTTCATCGACATGCGCTTTCCGGTGCAGTACGTGATGCGGCAGTCCGCAGACTTTCGCGGGTACTGCGGCTCGGTGGCGTCCGGCGTGCTGCGCAAGGGCGCCGATGTGGTGCTGTTGCCCTCGCGGCGGACCACGAAGGTCAAGCGGATCGCGTCCTACGACGGTGATCTCGAGGAGGCGTTTCCGCCGATGGCGGTGACCGTGGAGCTCGAAGACCAGGTGGACCTGTCGCGTGGCGACATGATCGTGCGCCCGGACAACCTGCCCACGGTCGCCGCGGACCTGGAGTCGATCATCGTGTGGATGAACGACAAGCCGCTGTCGCCGGAGCGGCCGTACCTGCTCAAGCACGGCACCACCACCGTGCGCGCAGAGATCACCCGCTTCGCCTACAAGTTCGACATCAACGAGCTGTCGCGCAAGCCGGCGGTCAAGCTCGAGCTCAACGAGATCGGTCGCGCCAGCGTGCGGTTGTCCAAGCCGCTGGCGTTCGATCCCTACGCGCGCAACCGGGCGACGGGCGCGTTCATCCTCATCGATGCGACCGACAACGTCACCGTGGGCGCGGGCATGATCCTGGACCGGCGCACCTTCGACGACGCCGACGAGGAGCAAAAGAAGGGCCCGGTCCGCGAGCGCAAGAGCCAGGTCACCCCGGCCGAGCGCGCCGACAGGCTCGGCCATCGCGCGGCGACGCTGTGGCTGACGGGCCTGCCCCGCGCCGGCAAGTCGACGATCTCCTTCGCGCTCGAGCGCGCGCTGTTCGACGCCGGCGTGCACGCCACGGTCATCGACGGCGAGAACCTGCGTCTGGGCCTGTCGCGCGACCTGGGCTTTGCGGCGCTGGAGCGCTCCGAGAACGTGCGCCGCGCCGCGCACGTGGCCCGCACGCTCAACGACGCCGGCGTCGTATGCCTCGTCGCGCTCGTGTCGCCCTATGCGATCGACCGCGACGAGGCCAAGGAGACGATCGGGCCCGATCGCTTCTTCGAGGTCCACGTCGACGCCCCGGTCGACGTCTGCGAGCAGCGTGACACCGAGGATCTGTACCGCCGCGCCCGCGAAGGACAGATCCCGCGGTTCACGGGCGTCTCCGCCCCGTACGAAGCGCCGACCGAAGCCGCGCACACGCTGGACACCGCGCAGCTGAGCGTGGACGAGTCGGTGCAGCAACTGCTGGACATGCTCCGGCAGGCCCACGTGATCACCCCCGACACGTAGGCACCCGCGCGCGCGTTTTTCTTCGGATCGATCCGCCGGGGCCGGTTACTAGCCCCCAAAGCCGGCCCTTGCGGCCGTGGATGGATCATGAAACGCGGTACGTCCCTGCAAGCACTGTTTTCGACGCTGGCGATCGACGCCGTGCTGCACCATGTGACCGAACCTCGCGAAGGTGGCCCCGACCTCGATCGACTCGTCGGCCTGCCGGATCCCACGACGGCCCGTCGCCTCCTCGGCGGGCTCCGCGATGCCTTGTGGGCGTGAGTTCTACCCGCGCGTCTTGAAGAAGCGAACGAGTCGCAGCACGTCGTCGACGTCGAGTCGTCCGATCGCGCCGGTGCTGTAGCAGGCGATCGAGATCGTCGCATCGGGCCGGACCACGAAGCCGGTCGCGTGCAGGATCTGGCGGCGCTCTTCGTAGTAGGCGCGCAGCGTGGTCGCGGTGGGTAGCAACGGCGCACCGTAGCCGAGCGGAAACGTGACGCCGGCCTCGTCGGCCATCTCGCGCGCGTGGGCCTGGTCGTCGACCGACAGCCCCACCACTCGAATCGACTCGGCCTGCAGCTCGTCGCGTCGGGCCTCGAACGCCGCCAACTGGCGGCGACAGTACGGTCACCAGTGCGCGCGGTAGACCAGCAGCACGCCCCAGTCGCCCGCGAAGTGCTCGGGCAGCGCGATCGTGCCGTGGTCGAGCGTGTCCACCGACAGCGCGGGGAACGGGTCGTCGGTATCGAGCGTCTCGGGGGTCGTGCGCGCCACGGTGGAGCCAACGGCGCCCACCCCGAAGGGGTTTCGGGTGCCGGTGATCGATCCAACCACGGGTGGCACTACCACGTCGACCCGCGACCACTGCGGCCGCGGCTTGCCTTGGAATTGACCGTGAAACGAGCCCAACCATCGATTGCATTGCTGTGCGCGCTGGCCCTACCGGCGTGCGTCATCTTCGACGACGGCGAGGGAGCCGGCGGCGACGAGACCGGCGGCGCCGACGAGACCGGCACCGACGCAGGACCGGGTCCCGACCCGGACGACACCGGCGAGGGCGGTGACGGCGGCGTGCCCACGCAGACCTGCCACGAGTACGCCCCCGGTGAAGCCGGCGGCGCCGACTTCGTCCCGCTGATCACCGAGTCGGAACTGTCGGCGCTGGACCTGACGATTTCCTACCCCGACGCGCCGATCGCCGCGCTCGACGGATCGTCGACGTACCTGGCCAACGAGGGCGTGCTGCGCACCACGTTCGTGGGATTGGTCGAGGTCGACCACGACGACCCGTCGACGGCGCTGTCGTTCAACGACTTGCCGCTGACCGGGCTCGGGCTCGATTCGTTCACGGCCGAGCTCGACGGCGTCGCGACGCCGATCGATCGGGTCACGTGCACGTCCGACCCGCAGACGCCGATCAGCGTCATCTTCGTCGTCGACGTGACCGGCTCGATGTCGCCGGTGATCGCCGCCGTCCGCAACTCGTTGCTGGACTTCGTGGACGCGTCGGTCGGGCTGGGACTGCACGGCAAGATCGGCGTGGTGACCTATCAGGACACGGTGGGCGTCGACATTCCGTTCGAGGATTGCTCCGGCGTCGACGGGCCGATCCCCGAGCGCTCGCCGTTCTTCACACCCGTCGCTCTCGACGACGCCGACGGCGTCGATCGACTGCGCGACTTCATCGGGGCGCTGCACGCCGACGGGGGCGCCGACTGGGCCGAGAACATGGCGGCCGCGGTCGACTTCGCCGCCAACAACGTCATCGGCTACGCCGCCGACGGGACGCCGAACGTCATCGGCGAGGGCAACGACGATCCTCCGTACACGCGGCCGTGGCCGGTCGACGAGCTCGAGGGCCTGGTGGTGATCATCCCGATCACGGACGCCTCGTTCCATCCGCCGTCGACCTCGTCGCCCTCGTTGCCCGAGCCCTTCCGCCCGCGCGCGCTGCCCGAGATCCTCGGCAGTCTCGGCACGACCGTCGTGGCGACGATCGACCCCGCGTTCAACGACCTGTCGACGGAGATCGGCGGCGACTCGACCGACCTCGACGCGGACCTGTTCGCCCGCTACACGGGCGGTTTCGGTCAGGACTGGTTTTCGGTCGACGCGTTCCTGTTCACCGAGTCGATCTCGTTCTTCGACCTCGAGCTGATGTTGCTCGGGCAGGGCCTGCTGGAGATCCCGCTGGCGCCGGCGTTGGCCTCGACGTGCGTGACCGAAATCGACGTGGCGTCGGCCCCCGGGGAGATCCGCACGCGGATCGACGCCGAGCCGGGCTGGGTCCGCTACACGATGGTCCCCGAGATCGTGTCGTACTGACGCGCGATAGTGCGCGTCGGCGCGATCGATTTCGCTTAAACCGCCGGACGGGTCATGGAACAACCGCTTCATGACCCGTCGCGTTCTTTCGTTCGCCCTCTGCCTCACGGTCGCCGCCCCCGGCTGCGCCCTCTTCGGGGGCAAGTCCACCAAGCGGCAAGAGGTCGACAAATGGGCGGCCGATTCCAAGAGCGCGATCGCCGAGGGGGCGGCGGAGGAGGACGCCAAGCTCGTCGAGCGACTTCGTCACCACCGCGACAGCTCCGAGAAGATCATCGCCCAACACGCCGAGCAGGCGATGACGTCCAACGACGTGATCCTCGGTGTGACGGGCTTCAATGGCCTCGAGCCCTCGCCGTTCGACCAGCAGGTCGCGTTCCTGCGCAAGCACGGCCTGATGCTCACGCCGGTGCCGTCCGATCAGTGGCGCCGGGGCAAGTTCTTCGAGCCGACCTCCAAGGAGAACATGGCCAAGATGCAGGCCAAGGCCAAGGACACCAAGTTCATGGCCCAGGCCCGCGTCACGCTGCCGACCCTCGATGCGCTCGGGGCCTACCTGCTCAAGGAAGCCGAGGGCACCACGGCCGTGTCGTGGACGTCCGAGCTCATCGCCATGATGTACGCCGCCGAGATCGTGGCGTTCGAGAACAAGTTCGAGACCAAGGCCTCCGACGAGCTGCTCGGGGAGCTGTCGGCGATGATGGCGATCCGCGACCAGGCGCGACTGCAGATGGCCACCCACACCGCGCTGCTCGCCGCGTTCTCCGGGGTGGCCAACGGCGGTGACCCGAAGGCGGTGATGGAGCTCGCGGCCGCCTCCAAGAAGCAGATCAACGATCGCCCAGTGGTCTCCGCCGAGACCGCCCGCGCGTTCGCCGACGAGCTCGGCAAGCAGAGCCTGGACATCGCGGCGTCGCTCGAGTCGATGATGCGCGCGGCCCAGGGTGACGAGGTCTACGAGCGCCACTTCCAGTCCGAGCTCGTTCGCACGCTCAAGGAGATCGAGAAGGCGGAGGACGAAGCGTCGCTGTACGACATGATCGACGACGCGCAGAAGCAGGCGCACATGACCCTGATGCGCGAGAAGGCCGCCTCCGTACAGCAGCGTCTGACGGAGCGGGCCAAGTCTCTCGGCCTGCAGAAGGCCGAGCAGCTGATCTCCAAGCTCCCGTTCGGCAATCAGATCATCTCCGGGATCACCGCCCTGCGAGAGCTCCGCAACGGCAACCCGCGCGCCGCCCTGGTCGCCGCCATCGAGGCCGTGCCCTCGGGCCCGATCAAGGAGGGCATGAAGACCGCCACGAACATCGGCTTCGCCGCCGAGAAGATGATCAAGGACCGCAAGCGCCGCGGCTGAGGTTCGAGGGTCGTCGCGTCGAGCCGTGAAGTCGGCGCTACACCGCCCAGGTGAACTGCCAGATCGCGCCAGCCACACCGAGCGCGGCGCCGACCCACCCGGCGGGGAACTTCTTGACCCCAGCCAAGATCCCCACGATCGCCGCGACCACGCCCGCGCCAAAGCCGGTGTAGGCGAGCATCGCGAGGGTGTCGCGGTATTCCTCGAGCAGCGGACGGTCGAACTCGGTCATGACCTGACCCGAGCTGATCTGCTGGTTCAGTGACTCGTAGTTGCCGAGGGTCTCGACGACCGCGTAGCCGTTCGCGGCAAGACTCGCGATGCCCAGGAAAATGGCGATGATCCCAAGTGCTTTCATTTCGTGCTCCGGTGGACGAAGCACGGACGCCGGCCAGTGGCGACCGTAGCGGCTCGGTGCCCACCCCGGGCGTGATGTGACGCATGCCCCCCGTCCCGCACGCACACGCCGGTGGGCGTCACGGCGTGCATCGCCGCGATCACCTACGCCCTGCCGTCCATGGGCCGTCAGCCGCCCGCCCACGCGGCGGTCCAGCCGACGTGCGTCTCGCAAGCTTCGTCGATGTAGGAGAAGCGATCGTGGACTTCGTACGTCGTCCCGCCGGACGCGTACGGATCCATGATCACGGTCGCGCTGTCGCCGGGTGAGATCGGCCCGGTATCGCCGAAGAACAGCGAGTACCGTCCCGGGACCGCGTCCGCCTGACATTCGTGCATCTCGCACAGCCGCGCCGGCTCCTGCAGCGAGATCGGCGGGAGCAGCAGGCTACTCGCCTCGAACCCGTTCGTTGCGATGTACAGCGGAAAGTCGACCACGCCCTGGGCGCTCTCCATCGACGCCGACAGCACGTCACACCCCGCGTCGTCCGGCGCCGTGAAGATCGAGATCGATACGCAAGGCGTGGCGGCGAAATCCACCGCGGCCGACGGCACGGGGAACAGGTCGATGAACTGCAACGTCAGGGGGTCGACCTCCGACACGCCGCACGAACAGCCGCCGCTGGGACACCGGTCCAACGTCAGCGAGTCGCCGCCCCCGGCGTTGGCGACGATCCCCGTGAACGCGTTGTTGACACCACACTGCAGCTGGACCGGGTTGCCCAGACCGTCGAACGCCTCGATCGAAAACAGCGGCTGCCGAGCGACGCTGCAGCTCGCCCCGCCTTCGGAGCTGCCCGAGTCAGTCATCGGCGTCGTGGGGTCGTCGGCCGAGCCGTCGTCGACCACGGCGCCCGTGTCGCCCGTGGTCGTGACCGCCGTGGTGGACGCGCTGGACGTGCCGGCGTCGTCGGGGCCCGCATCGGTCCCGTCCGCGTCGCCGGCGACGGGCCCGGTGCCGGGGCTCGTCGCCTCGTCGATGTCGAAGGCGGGGTTGGGCCTCGTGCACCCGCCGGCGCAAACCAGCGCCGCCGCCGCCATCGTCCGCAGCCGCCACCCCAGCACCCGATTACGATAGCAGCTCGGTGTCCACCTCGGCCGATGCAGCCCCCCGTACCGTACGGCTGCACGTTCAGGCTCCGATCCCGCGGTTGAGGTTGACAGGCTGCGGCCCCCGCTCGACGCTGCGCCGCATGACCTTCGCCCGCCGCCTACTCCCCCTGGCCTTGTTTGCCTGCACCGCCTGCCCCGGTGACGATGGCGAAGGCGACGACGGCGTGTCGACGACGACGCCGACCACGACCGCCGACCCGACCTCCACCGGCGAGGGCACGGCAACGACGACGAGCGGCATGCCGAGCGACTCCTCCGGCGAGCCCGCGACCGACAGCGGCCCGGGTGCCGACTCCTCGAGCGGCTCGTCCGGCGCCGATTCCTCGGGAGGCTCGACCGGCGAGGCGGGCGTGACCTGGACCAACTTCGCCGAGGGCTTCTTCGAGTCGTACTGCTGGGAATGCCACGGCGCCGGCGACCCGCTGCGCGACTACACGACGATCGCCGGGGTCATGGTCGAGGCCAACGCGATCCGCTGCGGTACGGCCCCGGTCGGGGCGATGCTGGCCGGTTGCGAGGGCGAGCCGCCCGAGAGCCAGTTCCCGGTCGGTGACGCGATCCCGACCGACGACGAGCGTGCGATGCTCGTCGAGTGGATCGACGCCGGTCTGCCCCAGTAGGGGCGCGGGCGCGCATGGACAGCCTCCTGGGAGGCCGGCACCATCGTCGTACCCCCAAGACGACATGCCGACGCGACACCCTCTCGTGTTCGCGGCCGCGTTGCTGTGCGCGACCGCCTGTGACCCCGACAAGAAGACCGAGACGCCCGAGCCGGTCGAGCCGCTGAAGATCGAGCAGCCGTTTCCCACCGAGGACGAGCTGACCGCGATCTTCGCCGAGTACCCCACCCCACCGAAGCCGGAGACGCAGATCCCCAAGGACGTCGGGACGTGGACGATGGTCGGCGACGTGCCTCAGGCGATCGGCGACGAGCCACTGGCCAATCCCGACGCCAACCAGAAGGTCGCGGCGCAAGTACTCGCGGCCGCCGGGCTGACGCCGACCGGCGCATTGATGTGCTACGCGAAGCAGTACGCGAGCTTCGTGGGACAGCACGGCGGCGTGCCACCGCGCGACATCCACGACTTCATGCGGGCGCGCTGCGGCCAAGCGTCCACCGAAATCGTGCCCATCCACTTGAAGTTCGACGCCGAGACCTCGTCGCAGCTCGTGGCCGGACGCGACGACGAGACGATCCGGGGGGCGTTCAAGGGGCTCCCCGAAGGGACCCACGTCGGCATGTGGGCCGGGACGGCCGCCAACGGCGAGGTCCATGCCGTGTGGGCGCGCCCGATCAAGACGTCGACCTCGGTCGAGCCGCGCGCCATGTCGGCGGCGGGATCGGGCGAGGTCCACTTCCGCGGCGAGCTGCCGTGGGAGCCGGGCTGGGTGATCGCCTACGGCACCAAGGGACCGCGGGGAGCCGCGCGTTGCCGCCCCTGGGAGGCGCGGGGCAAGACCGCGACCTCGTTCGCCTTCGCGTGCCCTGTCGATCCGCGAGATGCCATGGCGATGATCGAGGTCGTCGCCGCGCCGCCCAACGCCCTGCTGGGCAGCGTGGTCGCGCAGGTGCTCGTGTCTCCGAACGGGGAGCTGCCCTCCACCTACGACGTGCCGAAGCTGTCGCTGCCGATCGACGATGGCGATCGCAGCGCGGAGGGTCGCGTCGCGGGGATCAACGCCCTGCGCAACGAGATGAAGCTGCGCCCCCTGGCGCTGTCCCCCAAGCAGAGCGAGGCGATGAACAACATGGTCCCGTATCTGCTCGCCGACGACCGGGTCGTCATCGGCGCGATGGCGGGGTGGCGCGTCGACGGCGTGGTGCGCGATGCCGATCTCAGCACCCAGCTGTTCCCGACCGCGTGGTCGGTCGAGCGCGAGCTCGCCGGGAACCTGCTGTACCCGCGTCGACGTCAGCAGCTGTTCGCCCCCGACGCCAAGGTGCTCGCGGTCGGCCGCATGGAGGTCGGAGAGGGTACGCTGACGGTCGACGTGACCTACGAGCTGTTCGAGGGCGACGACTTCTCCGCCGAGGAAGCCGCCTTCGTCGCCGAGCTCGACTTTCAGCGCTCGCTCGTCGGGCAGCCCCCGATCGTCCGCGTGGCCGCACCCAAGGACGTCGCCGAGCTCGACGAGAGTGCCCGGCGCATTCGGGAACACGAGGCCACGCCGGCGCAAGAGCTCGACCGGCTCGGCACGCACTTCGCCGAGGCCACCGGCCGCGGGTTCTACACGCACGTGTGGTTCCCGCTGCGCATCGAGGGCTGGCGCCCGGAGTTTCCCGACCAGCTGTTCACCACCGAGAACGTGGCGGCGGCGGTCAAGATCTCCTACTTTCGTCCGCCGGGCCAAGCGTGGGGGCAGCACGTGGTGCTGATGGTCTACACGCTGCTGGACGGCGCGCCGAAGTAGACGCAGACGCTGCTCAGGGAACGAGGAGCGCGAGACCGGGACTGGTCACGCGCGCGCGCAGCTGCACGGTGTCGCCCACTTTCCACTCGCGCCAGGACTTCGGCGACAGCTCGTGCTCGGGTCCGTCCGGCGCGATCGCGTCGCGAACGTCCTGCGGGGTCGACGACCAGAAGATCTTGTCGACGCGCACCGAGATCGGGTCGGCGTTCGGGCGCTCGAGGACCAGCTCGACGTTGTACGTGTAGTGGTCGCGCGCCTTGTTGATGTTCTGAAAGCGGATCGACGCGATCGTGCCCGAGATCGTCTCCACGTCGTCTCCCTCCTGCGGTGCGGTCTGCACGGCCTTCGGCGCCCCGGACGAGGGCGGCGACGTCGAGCCGCATGCGGCCGAGACCAGGACGATCGCGAGCGTGGTTCTCACGGAAACTCCAGCGCCCCTTCGCGCCAGCGCGCCAGCGTCATGCCGGCCACGAAGCCCAGCAGGTTGCGCATCTGAGCCCGGATCTGGCGCAGCACCGGCTCGCCGCGCTCGGGCGCGAACTCGAGGGCGTGCGCGGCCGCCCACAGGCGCACGCCGCCGTCTTCGTGGTCGAGCAGATCCAACAGCGCCGCCTGATCGTCGGGTCCGCGTCGTCGCAGCTCGCGGTAGATCTCGGCGAGCTCGTCGTGCGCCTCGTTGGCCTGCGCCTCGTCGCTGGTCAGGGTCGCCGCACCGTTGCGCGACGCCGCGTCGACGTAGCGGGCCAGCAGCTGCGCGCGGGTCGGCTCGGTCATCGGATCACTCGATCCCCAGCAGCTCGATGTCGAACACGAGCATGCCCTTGGGCCGGCCATCGACGCCGCGGTAGGCGAGCGCCTCCGGGACCCAAAAGCGCGTCTTGTCCCCCACGACCATCAGCTGCACGCCCTCGGTCCAACCGGCGATCACCTCGTCCAGGCCGAAGTTCGACGGCTCGCCGCGCTTGACCGAGCTGTCGAACAGCTCGCCGTCGGTGGTCCAGCCCGAGTAGTGCACGGTCACTCGGCTCGTCGCGGTCGGGTGCTCGGTGCCGTTGCCCGGCGTCAGCACGCGATACGCCAGCCCCGACGGCGTCGTCTCGGCGTCGTCGGGCACCGCCGCGACGTCGGGCGGGGCCTCGGGCGTCGGGCCGTCGTCACAGGCCGCGACGGACAACGACAGCGCCAGGAGCAAGCATCGGGCGATCACGTCCGGCAAAATGTAGCAGGCCGACGACGCCGCCGCGCGAGCAGCCACAGGGCGAGCCATCCGAGCGCTCCCGGTGTCGTTCGGGTCGCCGTGCAGCCACAGCCCGCGCCATCGGCCTTGGGATCCGAGGCGGGCGCGGTGCTCGACCCCATCGGCGTCGGCTCCTGCGCCGTGCTCGCGCTCGAGCCCTCGTCGGCCGGACCGCCACCGTCGCTGGACGTGACCCCGCCTGCGCCCGTCGCCGTCGGGCCGGCGCTTTCATCGGCCGCACCGCCGGACGACGACGAACCACCCGCGCAGGCGGCATCGTCGGGCGGGTTGTCGATGCGCCATTGATCGTACGCCTGCCGCAGCAGCACCACCGGGTTGTCGCCGCCGAGCGGCTGCGAGGGGATCCGGAGGTCGAGGTAGAACGCGCCCTCCTCGTCGCCGGGTCGCGCCACCTGGAGCGTGGCGGCGAGGGCCGACTGCTTCTCGCTGCATCGGTTGTCGCCGCCCTGCGCCGACCCGGCCTCGAGCGCGACCATCAGTCGATCGGCCAACGTCCACGGACACCGCGCCGATCGAGCCTCGAACGCCGCGAGGGCATCGTCGACCACGTCGGCGCCGTACAAGATGTTGCCCTGTGCGGTCACGCCGACGCTCGGCCGGTGTCCCGCCCAGTCCTGCGCGTTGGCACCGGTGAATGCCGCGGTCTCGCCCGAGAGCACGACGACACCGTACTGGCGGTTGGCGGCGCCGAAGTCCGTGGCGTTGGTCATGTCGATGACCGCCTGTGGCGACAGGCCCATCTGCAAGAAGGCGAGCGCCTGATCCCGACGCGCTTGGACGAACTGCGCCTGCGCGGCCAGAGCTCCGACGCCCGGCGCCAACGCGGCGACGAAAGGCAGCGTGGTGGTCCCGAAGGGCGCCTCGACGCACGAGGCCACCGCGACCCCGACCTCCTGGGTGCGCGCGTCCACGGCCGCGATCGACCACGTCGCCGCGGCGTCACGGGGCAGCAGGCTCAGGCCCGCCGCGAGCAACCAGATGGCCGAGACTGCGCGCATGCTCGGGTTCGTCACGACGGGCTGCGCCGCTCAGACCTCGCCACAGTTCTTGCGATCCTGCGCCGAGCCGCCGCGGTACATGACCACGATGAACTTGTCGCCGCTGTGCATGATCTGCTGGATCGTCCAGCCCTGACACACGCGGACCGACAGGTACTTTTCGAGGAAGGCCGGCGTGTCGACCTCGTACACGGAGAACTCGAGCGGGTCGTGGGCGGAGGCCGCCGCGGGCGCAGGCGCGCGCGCAGTGGGTGGGCCGGCGGTCGTCGACACCGTGGCGCAGCCGAAGGCGAGCGCGCCGAGAACGAACATACCGAGTCGACACACGCGCCCGACGATCGCGTGCATGCCGGGATGGGGACGGGCCTGCATTCCCGATCCCTTCCACGCTCGAGCCTGCCTTGCAAGGCCCGAATCGGGTCACACCGCTACGGAGTCAGCTTGCTGCAATCGCAGCCCCAGTTCAGCGGAAGGCTGGGACAGGTCATCTGCGCCATGATCCGGTGGCCATCGGTGTTCGGGTGCACGTCGTCGAACGCCCGATACTTGGGCTTCATGAACCAACGCGGCACTTCCGCGGCGATCTGCGCGTCCGCGTTCAACTGCGCCTCGAGGGCGGCGGCGTCCAGACCCTCGTGGTCCTTTTGCCACTCGCGGTCCTTCTCGAGCGCGTCCTTCATCTTCTCGACGTCGCGCAGCGCCGCCTCGCGGTCGCGCAGCAGCGAGTCGTAGACGTTGACCCCGATATCGGGAAGCTCGATCTTCTCCCACGGCGCATCGGCGCCCGCGGGACGCTTGTCCGCGTGCTCGCCCAACGCATCCTTGGGCGACGCCTTGCCCGTGAGGTAGTCCGTCACCAGCTGCGTGGCCTGACGGCGCTTGAAGCCTTCGATGCCGCGATGCTTGGACGAGCTGTCGTCGCCCCAGGGCGTCGGCGACAGCGCCAGCGCCTTCATGTCGTTGATGTGCGCGAGGACGATGAGGTTCTTGAGATGGTTGTTCGTCGACTTCGGCATCCCGATGCTGTTGACACCGGACGCGAGGAACACCCAGTACTCCTGGCCCTCTTCGGCCTTCTTCGGCTGCACGTTGGGGTTCTTGAGGACCTGGTCGCGGAAGCGCTGCTTCATCGCGAAGGCCCCGATCCCTGTCTCGGACAGGTTCTTGACCTCGATGTTCTTGCAGACGCCCTCGAGCTGCTGGTGGTACGGGTCCTTTTGGTAGGCCCCGACGGAGCCGGCGATCACCGCGACCTTGATCGGCTTGGTGTCGTCCTTGAACCGCCACGTCGCCGGCTCGTCATCGCCGAGCTCGGCGGCAGCGGAGGCGGTGACCAGGGTGGCGAGGGTCAGCGAAGTGAGGGTGACGAGTGCCACGGCGAAATGGTGGGGGGAAGGCCCGGCCTCGTCAACGTTTCGACCATTGCGGACATTCCCGCAGCTGGAGACAAACGCGCGGCGGCTGCCACAGCGGCGGCCAAGGCGGCAAGAAAGACGCGCGCGCCGAGGCGAGATTCAATCCGGGCGCGCCGTGCGATGCGCGACATAGCCCGCGACGATCGCCTCGTAGACCCACCGGCCGAAGAACGTGCGGCCGTGGTGGGTCAGGTGCTTGAGATCGGCGGTGGCACGTGGCGGGTTCTCGGCGCGCCACTTCTTGATGCTGCCGGCGCCGCCCATCGCGGTGTACATGTCGAAGAACGCGCACCCGGCCTGCTTCGCCGCGTCGCGTTGGGCTTCGACGATCTCCTCGACGTGCGCCGACTTGATCTCGAAGGTCAGCGAGCGACCGCGGTCGGTCATGCCGATCACGATGCAGGACGCGTTCTTGGCCCCGGCCATCACCTTGTTGATCCCGAGCACGTACTCGGCCGCGTAGCCCTTGCCGTCGACGTTGCCGTTGGCCACGCGGCGCGTGTCGTTGCCCCCGAACGTGAAGGCGACCAGGCTGGGATCGCGGTGCTCGACCTGGCGCGCGATGTGGGCGTCGTCCCAGCCGTGCATGCGCTTGGTGAACGCACCGAGCCACGAAAACTGCTCCCAGGTGATCCCGGGTCCGTCGGTCTCGAGCGCGACGCCGTAGGCCCGCACGTTGCCGTTGGGCGCGGCCGAGACCTCGATCGCGTGCTTGCCCGGGTCGACGTCGAAGGTCTCCCAGCGGTCCTCGTGCGCCGCGGCTTTGGTCGAGATCCGCTTCGGCGTGCCTCCGTCGACGCGCACGAGCAGGTCGCCGCCGCGCGGGTCGGTCGCGTACCAAAGCTCGAACTTCGACACGGTGCTGCCGAGCGTCTCCTTGCGTGTGGCGATCTTGGTGTAGCCGCGGCCGTTGGACGACCAGTACGTGACCCCACCGAGGCCGTACGTGCCGTCCTTCTTGCACAGGTAGCCGATGTAGCAGTTGTCCCAGCCGCGGGCGTCGAGCTTGACCCACCGATGCAGGTAGTTGCTCATGAAGCGCTGCAGCAGCACGACACCGGCCCCACCGTCGCCGAAGCGGGTCTGGAACTTCTCGCGCAGGATGGAGGTCAGATCGTCGACGCCGATCATCGACGCGCCGTAGTGCAGCACGCGGACGACCCGGGGGTCGCCGTCGTCGATCGCCGCGAGGGCGTCGTAGAACTTCGCGAGGTTTTCGGGAAACTCGAGCGGTTGGTGCGGCTGCACGTCGTCGCCGGGCTCGGGCGTCCACTTGGCGCCGGTCTCGGCGGTCGCTACGTCGGCGGGCGCGTCTTCGACGTCGTCCGCCTCGGCGTCGTCGTCGAGCGCCGCGAGCTCGGTCGCATCCACGTTGGCCGGCGCAGTCTCGGTGCGCGTGACGACCCCCGACGCCGCCGCGGCCCGGGGCGCCGCCGCGGCATTGACCGGCGGCGAGGCGGCGTCTCGCTGACTGCCGACGGCGGCATCGCAGGCCGGCAGCAACCCGACCAGCATCAGCGCGATCAGGCCCCGGCGGCTCATGTCTCCGACGACTCGCCCTCGGCCTTGGCCGCACGCATCCGATTGACGAGCAGGCCCAGCTCGTAGCGGCGTCGCGCATCCTCGTCGTCTTCGTCTTCGATGACGACGGGCGCGTAGCCGAGCAGCTCCAGCGTGGGATTGCAGATCTCGGCGAGCTCGTGCTGGGTCGGCACCGGCAGCTTGCGCCACCGCTCCACGCTCGTCGTGTCGATCTTGCGCTTGCTGTACGTCTTCCAGTCGCCGAAGCCGACCGACGATGCGTCCGTTAGCGCCCGATCGAGCAGGCCGGGATCGGGCGCCTCTCCGACGAACTCGAGGATCCCGTCGACCACCCGCTGCGGATCGGCCGCGAGCTCTTCGTAGGTGACCGTCATCGCCTTGGGCTCGGCGTGGGCGAGCTTGGCGATCGCGGTGGAGGTGTCGACCCACGCGTGCGCGTAGGCGACGAGCGGCTCGGGGTAGCGACGCACGTAGTGGTGCAGCTCCTCGACGAAGCCGCCCGTCTTGTCGACGAGCTCGTGCAGGCTGCCGACGACGTCGAGACCGTGGCGCTTGAGACACACGAAGTGTACGTGCCCGGAGCAGATCTTGCGGATCCGCTCGACGTAGAACGCATCGAAGGCGGTCTTGTGGGCCCAGCGCGTCTTGCCGGCCTTGGCGGCGTGCTCGTCGAGAAAGCCGAACGCGAACTGGCGCAGGCGCCCGAGCACCTCGTCCTCGGAAAAGCCCGCGTAGCCCAGGCCCGTCAGCGCGCCGATTCGCAGACCGCGGGAGAAGGTGTCCTCGTGCAGGAAGCGGGCGGCGCCCGACAGCACGTACGTCTCGGGCGGGCAGGCGATGTTGGGGTGCGCATCGAGGATCCGACGCAGCAGGGTCGTCCCGGACCGCGGCGTGCCGAGGATGACGATCCCCCCCATGTCAGGCCTTGGTGTGCTCGGTCGCGAAGCTCAGGATCCGCGACACGGAATCGAAGTTTTCGACCGTGATGTGCTCGGGACCGAGCTTGGAGCCGGTCTGCTTCTCGAGAAACACGAGCAGGTCGACCATCGCGAAGGAGTCGATCAAGCCTGACGAAAACAGCTCCGAGTCGTCGTCGACCTTCGATACGTCGACGCGCAGCTTCTTTTGCAGGTAGGTCAGAAGTGCATCTTTCGTGAGCGCCATCGGACGGCGCGCAGATTACCAAACCGCGCCGAGGCGACCGCAAACCCGACAAAAGCGCGGCTACGCGCGATCCCACGCGCCGCGCCACGCGCGCGATGGCCGCTCAGACCCCGAATTCGCGCCCGTGGGCCTCGAGATCGGCGATGCGCGCCAACGCCTCGTCGAGCTCCGCGCGCGTCGTGGCGACTTCGGCGCGGATCGCCTTCAGGCGCGGATCGCCTTCCAGTGCTCGACGACGAGATTCGTGGGCTCCATCGCTGCACGAGCGTAGCAAGTCGAGGGTCGACGCCGGCGAATCCGGCGTCGACGGACGAGATGGCAGCACGCGAGGACGACGAGGCTGACGATCACGCGGCGCGCAGCCGGTCGACGTCCGCGTGATACGACAGCGCACCTTCGACATGACGGCGCGTCGGGCCGAGCGCGCCGAGGGCATCGAGTCCCGCGACGCCGGTCATCAGGGCGAGGCGGGTGGCACGTTCCCGTCGCGTGGTCGCGTGACCGCGCACGTACTTGCGCGAGTACAGCCAGCGACCGGCGAGAACGAGCCCCGCGAGGGCCCGCGAGGGCTCGCGTCGGGTCGGCACCACCGGCGGCAGCACCGACTCGACCACGTGCGGCGCCAGATCTCGCAGGTCCTGACCGCGGCGCAGTCGAAGCTCGAGCACTTCCCGCCAATCGTCGGGCAGCCGATGCACGGTGTGCGCGTGGTCCACGTAGCGGACAGGCACACCCGCGCGATGCAGTCGCATGCCGAGCAGCTGACACGCGCCGCGGTACATCGGTGCGTCGCCGTACCGATGCGCCTCGAACACCTCGCGGCGAAACGCGACGTTGTTGGCGTAGAAGTTGCGCGTGGTCGAGCCGCCGCGCTCGCGAAAGTACATGAAGTCGATCGAGCTCAGCGCCTCGCCGAGCGCACCTTCGCGATACGTGGTGCGACCGGCCGCGACGTGCCAGCCGAGCCCGAGCGGGGTCACGAGCGCCTGCAGCCAGCGCGGGTCCGGCCAGCAATCGGCATCGCCGAACGCGACGATCGGCGTGGTCGTGGCGTCGAAGCCGGCGTTCTTGGCGTCGTAGTAGCCGGTGCCCGGCGCGAGCGCGACGAACGTGATCGACCGGCCGGCGACCGCTTCGAGGCGTGACTGCGCCGAGGCGTCGAGACCGTCGTGGGTGATCACGAGCGCGCCCAGATCCGCCAGCGGCATCGTCTGGGCGCGCAGGCGCAGCAGCAAGCGCGCCAGCGAGGTCACGACCGCGTCGGCATCGCCGGACGCGAGGTTGTTGGTTTCGAGGACGAGGGCGACGTCGGTCGCCGGGATGAAGTCAGACATGGAGCGGTTCCTGGGTGAGCGTGGGAAAGGGACGGACGGCCGGCGCACCGGCGAGATCGGCGAGGGCTTCGAAGGTCAGCCGCCACGCCCGGTGCACGCGGGCGGGCGACAGCGCGGGGTGAGCCGAGCCACGCGGCGCGTCGGCCAGCGCCGACAATGCCTCGCGCAGCCGCACGGCCGAGCGCGGCGCACCGAGGTCGACGACCGCGCTGGCGACCGGCAACGACCGAAGCGTCGCGAGGTTGCGCTGCTGCTCCGGTTGGCGCGACGCGAGGGCGAGCATGGGCACGCCGTACGCCGCCACGTGGGCGAGGGCACCCATCCCCGGTCCGGCCACGAGCACGTCGGCGGCGGCGATGACGTCCGTCAGACGAGGGTCGTACGCCCGCCACGGCGCGCGCGGGGCCAGCCCCTCGGCCACGGCGTGCACGACGAAGCCGCGGTCGGCGAGGGCATCGACGATCGCGGCGGCGAGTCGTCGATCGTCGAAGTGGGGATTGAGGTAGACGGCGGCGAGCGGGCGGTCGTGCGCGCCGAGCTCGGCGCGGACCTCGGCGGCGCAACGCGTCGGACTCGCGATCAGCGGGGGCAGGCGCACCACCGCGCGGGCTCGCGGCGTGTCGGCGGGACGCAGCGTGTGCTCGACGGTCGCGCCGGCACCGGCGCACGCGAGCTCGAACGCTGCCGCCAGGGCCCGCCCGCCCCACGGCACGTCGTCGCGCAGCGTCTGCGCCACGGCGCCCTGCAGGTTGTCGCCGCGCACGTGCACGATCCGCCGACGCCACCGAGGGTCGAGCGAGCCGAGCACGAGCGAGGGGTGAAACGAGTCGTCGACGACGAGGTCGTAGTCCTCCGACCAGCGCCGCATCGTCGCCACGTCGCGGACCAGGCCGCGCGGCGACACGAGGTAGCGACGCAGCAAGCGAGCGCTCTCTTCGGCGCGCAGGTTGTGGCGGCCGTCGTACAGCAAGCGGTAGCGGCTCGGCAGCACCCGCGCCGGGCTGCCGAGCGCGGCCAGAAACGATCGGCCGGCGTCCGACGTGGTCAGGATGTCGACGGCGGTCGCCCCCTCGGCGAGCACGCGCCGGGCGAGATGGGCACGCATCAGATGCCCTCGTGCCTCGTCGACCGCCAGCCACAAGATCCGTCGTCGCGCCATGGAGGCCAGCGTGCGACCGCGAACGGCCCGTTTCCATGGATCGGCCGGGGCGCCTTCGTGGCAATCGTGTGGCAGCCCGACGTCAGGTCTCGACCCGCGGCAGGGTCAGCTCGAATCTCGCACCTTCCGCCTCGGCCGGCGACGCCAGCACCAGCGCGCCGCCGTGGGCCGTCGCGATCGCGCGGGCGATCGGCAGGCCGAGCCCGGACCCGGGCGGGTGGTCGTCGGGACGCGAGGTGAAGAATCGAGCGAACACGCGCTCGCGGTCGCCGAGGCCGATCCCCGGGCCGTCGTCGGCGACCGAGATCCGAACCTGGTCGTCCTCGGCGCGCACCTCGAGCTGGACCTGTCGTCGCGCGAAGCTCAGCGCGTTGGTCACCAGGTTGCGCAGCGCCTCTTCGAGACGGTCCGATACGCCCTCGACGATCGCGTGGCCGTGGGTGGTCAGCACGATCTCCACCTCGTCGTGGTCCAGTCCCTGGCCTTCGGCCACGGTGCGCGCGACCGCGGCCATGTCGACGCGGGTGCGCGGGGCATCGACCAGCGACTCCGACAGCTGCGCCAGCGACAGCGCCGCATCGAGGGTGGCCGTCATCCGCGCCGCCTCGCGCCGCAGCGCCTGGCCGATCCGGGCGCGTCGCTCCGCGGTCATCGGCGCGTCGCCTTCGACGAGCTCGGAGACCGCCGCCACCGTGGCCACCGGGCTCTTGAGCTCGTGCGCGAGATCGGCGGCCCCGCGCGCCGTGTCCTGCACCTGTTGCGACAGGCGCCGCCGCAACGACTCGAAATCCGCCGCCAACCGCCCGATCTCGTCGTCGCGGGGCAGATCCAGCGGGGCCCCCTTGCCCGTCGTGCGGTGCTCGTCGATGCGCTGGCGCAGCGAACGTACCGGTCGCACGACCGAGCGCGACAACCACCAGCCGATCGCGATCGCGGCGACACCGAGCACGAGCGAAAGCTTGAGCAGCTGGTAGCGCGAGTCGTACAGCGACCGC
>CALBMM010000275.1 GCA_937896535.1 uncultured Pseudomonadota bacterium | reverse complement strand
GTCGCGCCGTCGCGGCGGGAAAAATGCCTTCATCGGAGAACAGGAAGCGAAAGTGCTCGGCGAGCCCGTTGACGTTGCAGATCACCAGCGCGGCGAAGACAATCCGAAACAGGGCCATCGCGCGGGGGTCCTCCAGGTCGAACCAAAACCGCGCCCACACGCGTCGGGTGGCGATGACGAGAGCAAAGAACGAGGCCGAGGCCGCCAATAGGGCCCATCCGACGGCGGTATCCACGGCGGCTTCGACACCCGAGGCGGTCTCGGGCGAAAAAAAATGCGGATCGGGGAGGGTGGGGTGTCCAAGGGTCCAATGCCGGTGCCCCATGCCGAGGTCGCGCGCCTGTACCGCGATCACGCGGCGCGGGTGCATCGCTGGGTGGCCCGGTTCGGCGCGATGCACGACGCCGAAGTGGTCGTCCACGAGGTCTTTCTCAAGGTCGTCGAGCAGATCGACCAGTTTCGCGCCGAGTCGAGCGCGACGACGTGGCTGTACCGGATGACGACCAACCACTGCCTCAATCGACTGCGCAATCGGGATCGCCGCGCGCACCTGTGGCAGCGGCACGCCGATGCGCTGTGGACGACCCACGTCACCGATGCCAGCCAGGAGACGGTCGAGTTCCTGCGGCAGTTCTGGCGGACACTCGACGACGACCTCGTCGAGGTCGGCGTGTACTACTTCATCGACGGCATGACGCACGCCGAGATCGCGCGCGTCGTGGGCTGCTCGGAGCGGACGATCGGCAACCGCCTCGAGCGTCTTCGCAAGGCCGCTCATGCCGCGGCAGGGACGACACCATGAACGACCTACACGATCTTCTCTCGCGAGATGGCCACGTCACGATGCTGTCGCTGGACCGCTACGAGGTCGGCGAGCTCGATGCGGTCGAGCGGACGTATCTCGAAGAACACCTGCACGCCTGTGGTCGGTGCCGGGAGCGACACGCGGTGGTCGCCCGACCCACGACGATCCCGATGCGTCCCGGTCGTATCGAGACCGGCAGTATCACCGTTGCGTCCCTGACGGTGACCGCGACCGTCGCGGCCGCCGCGGCGTTGCTTGCCGCGCTCGCGAGCTCGCTGTGGCCGAGTCCGCGGGTGGTTCAGGAAGCAGCGCCGGGTCCGGCCGGGGTGGCGAGCGCGTACACCTCGGTCGCCCAGGAGTATTCCGAGCCTCCGCCGATGACGCTCGAGGTCACGTCGCACCCGCGCGGCTTGACCGTTGCGCTCGACGTTCCGGCGTTCGTGTCCGTGGTCGTGGTCGGCGACGGATCGGCCGACGGCACGGGTGGAGAGGACGGCGAACGCGTGCTCGACGTCGTGTTCGCGTCGCAGCTTGTCGAGAGCGCGACGGAGGTGTGGGTGCCGGACGAGTGGGACGGCTACACGCTCGTCGTCGTCGGCTGTCCCGAGCCCGACAGCCTGAGCGTGGGCGATCGGATCGACGAGTCCGCCTGTGTGGCACGGGAGCAAGTCGTCGCCGACCTCGGCCGCGACGACTGACGTCGTTCGTGGCGAGTTGGGCGCGATCGGGCGCGCGACGGGCGACCCGTCTCGGTGGGGCGTGTCGTGAGCCCGTCGATCGCTGCTACCGTGAAAGGCGAGGGTCCCGTTCTTGGCGATGTTGCGACGCGACATATCCGCGGCCGTTGGCCTCGCACTGCTGCTGTGGGTCGGGTGGAGCTTGCTCGGGCGCACACGCCTCGAGCCACCCGACCCAGCGGGTCGATCGACGGCGGGACCGAGCGGGATTGCTGCCGTCGCCCGGCCGACGGGGAGCTCGCTGGATTCGTCGCCGGGGCGCATCGCCGGACGCGTCGTCACGTCGACGGGACGAGGGGTGCCCGGCGCCTACGTTTGCGCGATGCGAGGACGAGATCCGGCGGGACTCGGCGGACGGGTTTGCGGACGGGCCGAGCGTGACGGGCACTACCGGATCGATCGGGTGGCTTCCGGAGAGCACACGCTCACGGCCGGCGCGCCGGGACACTTCTCGCTGTCTTCGCCGAGGGTGCAACTTCGTGCCGGTACCACCCTCGAGGGGGTCGATGTCGTCCTCGTGGGCGGTGCCGTCGCGGTGGCGGGGATCGTCGTCGATGCATTCGGAGGAGAGATCGAAGCCGCGACGGTGACCGCGTGGAGCTACGGCGCGCCACGGGCCGCGACCGCGTCGCGACCCGACGGGACGTTCGAGCTGTGGGTTCCACCGGGACTGACGGACATCGTCGGTTTCGCACAGGGGTACGCGCCGGGAGAGCTCGAGGTCGGGGCGCCCGTCGCCGACGTCGTGCTTCGGCTGACCCCCGAATCGACGATCTCGGGCGTCGTCGTGACCACCGACGGGCGAGCGGCCGTGGGGGCGGAGGTCACCGCGCTCGGTCCCGAGGTCGTCGGCACCACGGTGTCCGGGGATGCGGGAGAGTTCACGCTCACCGGTCTCCACCCCGGTCGCTACGCCGTGCAGGCCCGGGGCGACCGCCTCGTCGGGCGCAGTGAGACGACGATCCCACTGGGGATCGCCGAGCACGTCGACGACCTTCGCATCGTCGTCCACGCGGGGGTCCGCGTGTCGGGCACCGTGTTGACGCGACCGGACCTGCGGCCGTGCAAGGGCGCGCGCGTCGGGCTCTCGTCACCCGATGGATTCTCGGAGATCGCACTCGGGATCGATGGTGACATCGTGTTCCCCGCGGTGCCGCCCGGGGCCTACCAAGTGGGCGTCGACTGTGAGGGGTACGTCTCGTCTGCGACTGCCGACGACCTGGTCCTCGAGTCCGACATGGAAGGCTTGGAGTGGGTGGTCGACCCCGGACTGCGGCTGACCGGCGTCGTCGAGTCCGACGGAATCGGGATCGCGGGGGCGACGGTCTGGGCCACCGGTGCGGTACCGGCAACGGTCTCTTCCGGGGTCGACGGGGAGTTCGCGATCGAGGGCCTCGTCGCGGGGGCCTACTCGGTCGCAGCGATCGTTCCGGGTTTTCCGTCGCCGGCTCCGGTCACGGTCGAGTTCGACGTCGATGGCGGCGAGACGCACGTGATCCTGTCGGTATCGCCCGGGGCGACGCTGCGCGGACGCGTGGTCGACGGCTCCAAGACCCCGGTGACCGGGATCCACGTCACCGCAGCGAACGCGAGCGTGCTGCACGGCGCGACGACCGTCACCGACGAGGCGGGGCAGTTCGAGCTGACCGGGTTGCCCGTGGGGGAGGTCGCCGTCTACGCGCACACCGGAGCGGAAGACCCGATCCCGCTCGAGGGAGCGGCAGACGGCAAGATCCGCCTGCGCCTGGCCGCGGACGCCGACGATACGGTGGAGCTCGTCGTCGCCGAGCTGGTCGGGACGATTTCGGGGCGCACGCTCGACGACGCCGGACCCGTCGTCGATGCCTATGTCCTCGCCGCGTTCTCCGGGCTTGGACGAGGTCGCATCTCGTCGGAGACGAGCCCGCGGACGAGCGCGTTGTCGGACGAGGAGGGGCGGTTCGCCCTCACCGGCCTGCCGGGCGGTCGCTACGACCTCGATGCGCATCGCCAAGGCGGAGCCGGGCGTGCGGTGGCCCGAGACGTCGCGACCGGGAGCACGGTCGATCTGCGGCTCGTTCCCGGCTGCAGCCTGCGCGGGACCATTGGGGTGGCCGGCGCGCTGCCGGCTCGGTTCAGTGTGACCGCGACCTCGATCGACGCGCGGGCGTCGTACGCCGAGACGTTCATGCACACCGACGGTCGGTGGCGGATCCCGCAGTTGGAGCAGGGCACGTACACCGTCGTGGCTCGCGCCGACGGGGCGGCGTCGAAGAGGACGCGGGTGGAGTGCACGGATGTCGACGAGTCCATCGTCCTCGAGCTCGAGGCCACCGGCGTCTTGCGCGGCAGGCTCGTCGACGCCGAGACCAGCGAAGGCGTCGCCGAGCATCTCGTCGCCCTCGCGGTGGCCGGCGCACCCTTTCACGGAGTCTACGAAGGCGAGTCGGTGGTCACCGGCCCCGATGGAGCGTTCGAGCTCACCGACGTCGCCGCCGGAGCGCATGTCGTGTTGGCCGTCCCACGCGCGTGGGAATCGGCGAAGTATCCGCCGGTGCGCAAGCAAGTTTCGGCCGTCGCCGCAAAGGTCGTGCAGCTGCCGACGTGGGAGGTTCGGCGGCTGCGAATCCCGTTGCACGAAAAGCCCGGGGACCTCGGGTTTTCGCTCGCGCCCGCGCCGGACGGCAAGGACCCCACCGATGTGCCGCTGACGGTGGGGGTGGTCGAGCCGGGCGGGCCGGCGAGCGACGGCGGGCTCCGCGTCGGTGACGTCCTCACGGCCATCGATGGGCATGACGTCACGGGCGACAACTGGGACTCGTACTTCTCGCTCATCCGTGTTCGCGAGGGCACGGTGATCGCGTTGACCGTCGAGGGGGGCGAAGACGACATCCTCGTGCGAGCGCGCGCGTCCCAATAGCGACTGCCGCCGCACGGCTCGCCAAGTCGGTTAATGCAATCGACTTGCATGAATGATCCGGCCTGCTACAACGGGGTCACATGCAATACGACGCCGTCATCGTCGGCGGGGGACCGGGTGGGCTCGCGGCGGCGCTCACACTCGGCCGCGCCCGTCGGAGGGTTCTGCTGTGTGACGCCGGGTCGCCGCGCAATGCCGCGGCGACCCACCTGCACAACTTCGTGACCCGCGACGGGACGCCGCCGGAGCAGTTTCGGGCGATCGGACGCGAGCAGCTGGCGCCCTACGAGTCGGTCGCGGTCGAGGATGTGCGCGTGGAAGCGATCAGGGGCGGCCGTGGGAGGTTCGAGGTCACCACGAGCGCGGGGATCGTCCAGGCTGCCCGCATCGTTCTCGCCACGGGAATGATCGACGAGACGATCCCGATTCCCGGCTTCGACGATGCGTGGGGCCGCTCGATCTTCCAGTGTCCGTACTGTCATGGCTGGGAGATTCGCGAGCGTCGGTGGGGTTTTTTGGCGCTCGGCCTCGATGGGCTGACCCACGGGTTCCCGCTGATGCTGCGCAACTGGACGGAGGACGTGGTGGTCTTCACCCACGGCGCGCTCGAGGTGCCGCTCGCGGAGCGTGACCGACTCGCGCGAGCCGGGTGTCGGCTCGAGTCGCGCCCGATCGCCGAGCTGGTCTCCGAAGACGGCCGGCTGTCGCATGTGGTGCTCGCCGACGGCGAGTCCGTGCCGTGCGAGTTCCTCTACGCGCACCCACCCCAGCGTCACGTCGACCTGGTGGCTCGGCTCGAGCTCGCGCTCGACGACATGGGGTACGTGCAGGTCGACCCGATGACGCGGCAGACCTCGGTTGCGGGGATCTACGCCGCCGGCGACCTGACGACGCGCCAGCAGGGGGCGATCTTCGCCGCCGCGACCGCGGTCCAGGCGGCCGCGATGCTGGTCCACGATCTCAGCGTTGCGCCGTGACGCGACCGGTCCGAAGGCCTGACGCCGGACCGCACGACGCGAAAGCCCGGCTTCGGCGTCGAGCTACGAGACCGTCGGCCCATCGACCGAGTCGTCGGCCGCGTCGTCACCTTCCGGAATCGACGCCTTGGTGACGACGCTGTCGATCATGCGTGCGGCGGCGAGGCGCAGTACGGCCGATGCCCCGAAGCGCAGGACGATGTCGGGGATCCCGCGCGCCAGCACCACGCCCACGCCCGCTGCGGCGGCCAGCGTGCCCACGGGATGGGTTTGTACTCGGCTCACGACTCGGTCGGCGAGGACGAGGGCGGCGGTGACGGCCTGATCGTCGGCTCTCATCGGCGGAAGATCCTTCCCACGACGAAGCCGGTGGCGACCGCGATGCCGATCGCGGGGACCGGGTTGTCGCGAACCCACGCGCGGGCGAGCAGGTAGCGGTCGTGGGCGAGCTGCTTCCACTCGGCCTCGCGCGCCCCGATATCGCCGGGCGACGGCGGGGTGTCGGTGAACTGAGGGCCTTCGATGAAGGGCTCCTGGGAGATGGTCTCTGCGGTTTTCATGGGTCGTTTCGATGGTCTCGAGGAAGGAAGGGGCGGCGGTCAGCGTGGGCGTCCTGCGGGGCGACGCCCCAGCCAGAACCCGAGCAGCCAGCTGCCGATGACGATGGTCTCGATGTGCTCGTCGATCGCGGCCGAGATCTTCGGGCGAATCTCGATCTCGTCGCGGAGGCGAAGCTCGAGACGCTCGAGCGCCTCGCGCAACGAGTCTTCACGCGAGTCGAGCCGGGCACGCATCCGTGCTTGCACCGCCGCGGGGGAGGGCGTGGTCGCCGACATGAGGTCAGCCATGACGCTCGCTTCCCGCGGCAGGCAGGGCCAGGGCCACGGTGCTCGGCGGGCGTGACAGTCGCGCTCGCGCCACGCGGGCGAGCGCGACTGCGGCCACGACGCCCGTCAGGCCGACGAGGGTCGCAGCCGCGGCGATGCCGATTCGAGCGCCGAGCACGGTGCCGAGCGCAACGGCGAGCATCGAAGCGGCGATGGCGGTGGCAACGATGGCGAGGCCGCCCAGTGCGAACACCCCGGCGAGTCGACGGACGTCGTCGTTGACGCGGACGATCGCGAGCTCGAGACGCTCGACCATGACGTCCCGTGCGGCGACGGTGACGTCTGCGATCGCGTCTGCGATCGCGGTCTCGGATGCGGAAGACGTTCGCACGGCGATCTCCTGGGCTACGACGCGGTCTTGACCGCTTCGACGAGCTCTTGCTTGGTCATGTCCGAGCGGCCGTTGATGTCGAGGGCCTTCGCGCGCTCGTACAGCTCGTCGCGCGTCATGTCGTCGTACTCGTTCGCGCCGCGGCGTCCGAAACCGGGGACGCGGTGCTTGACTTCGAGTGCGGCGCGCCCGAGGTCGCCGCGCAGCTCGCGACCGGACTTCGGGGCGAGGAGCAGGGCCACCCCCGCGCCCACGGCGAGTCCGGCCCCGAACACGCCGAGGGCAGGAAGGAGGTAATCGGTCGTCGTCTTGCGGGTCTGCAAGCCGAGGGAAGCGAGAACGTCGTCAGTGGTCATGGTGTCTTCATCTGGTGCACGTGCCGTGCCGCGCGAAAGTGACAACGGTGACGAGGGCGGGGTGCAGGATGGGCGCAGGCGCACGGTCCGCCGCGCACATCCGTGGCGTCGGCGCACGGCCGTTGCCGGGCGATCAGTCGAAGTACGCGGGCACGACCTTGCCCCCGTCGTCGCTCGGCGTCGGTTCGGACATGTCGGTCTCGCCGCGCACCCAGCGGTACGTGCTGTCGCGCCACGCCTCGTCGGCGAGCGGGCGGAGGGTCGGCTCGTGGCCCGCTTCGCCGTAGATCCCCAGTCGCGCGCGACGCAGCAGCACGGCGTAGCGCGTCGTCTTGCCGCGACGGTGGACCTTGCCGTGCAGGTCTAGACCTGGCCGCGACAGCTCGTCGATGTCGATCGTGAGCTCCCGGCCACGCCGGTGCAGGCCGATGTCGAAGTCGAGGGGTTGGGTGAGGTCGAGGTCGGGAACCTCCGTCGTCAGCCCGTTGGCACGCTGGGCGAGCAGTGGACGCAGATCGTCGAGGCGGCCGTGGAGCTCGGCGTCGACCGACCCGTCCTCGTGATCGAGCGTGATCTTGCCGCGGCCGACCCGAAGCCATGTTCCGGTGCTCGCGCCGCGCGGGGTCTCCAGCGCCACGCCATCGAGCTCGACGTGCAGCTTGCCCACGACGGTTTCGTCGAGCGTCGCCGCCGTCCGTGCGCCGAAGCGAACGTGGCCGGACCCGTCCACGTGAACGCCCTTGCTGCTGATCGCGACGTCCCGCAGGTCGAAGGTGGCGTCGGTACCGAAGCGGCCGTCCGGATTTCGTACGGTCTGCCACGACAGGTCCGCGGCGCCTCCCCGCAGGCGTACCGCGTCGCTGACCCCATCGAGGGCCGAGAGACGCGCGACCTTCATCGAGGGCACCCAGACGCGCAGGTCCCGGAGGGGCCACTCGTCGGCGGTCACGTCGCTCTGTCCGAACGCGACCATCGCCCGCACCGTTCGCGCGGTCACCACGTCGCCATCTTCACCCGCCACGCCACCGTGCAACCCGTCCATGCGCAGCTCGGCCGTCGACCGGGGCCCGTGCTCGTCGGTGTCCACCGCCGCACGCAGGTGGACCGGCGCGCCGACGACGGCTTTGCCGGCGAACAGCCTCAGGGCATCGGCGTCGTAGGTGAGCTCCGAGCCGACCATGAGCACGCCGCCATCGAGACCGGCCTCGACGTGGAGCGGTCCTTCGCCACCGCCGAGGGCCAAATTCCCGGCGGCGTCCGGCAGGTAGATCTCGAAGGGCGACGCCCGGCGAACGTTGGCGTGCGCGCGCACGGTCGCGGTGATCTGACCCACGACGTCGCGGCCCAAGACCTCGAAAGGGTCGTACTCGGCGATGTCGAGCTGCAGCTCCAGCTCCGCATTGCCCACGCACTCGTCGTCGCCCAGGCGAAGCGAGGCATCTTCGACGTCGACGCGCGCCCCGTCGACCGCGAAGGCGTGCCCCGAGACGGTGTACAGCGAGCCTTGCAGGTGCCCCTTGGCCATGGCGAAGATCGCTTCGTCCACCGTCAGGTGGGTGAGGTCGACGTCGATACCCTCCAGGTGCACCGTCCACGCCTCGTCGAGCGGGGGAATGTCGGGCAGGGACGCCTCGCGCACCGGTGCCTCGAAGTCGGCGATCGCGGGGAAGCGTTCCAGCCGGTCGTGGTCCACGCGATCGGGCGCCATCTTGAGCAGCAGGACGACCGAGGCGCCATCGCCGGAGATCCATCGCGTGTGGAAGGCTCGGGAGAAGAGGTCGAGCAGGGCGATCTCGGCCTCGCCCTCGGGGAGCTCGACGTGGAGCTGATAGCGGTACGCGTCGATGTCCAGGCGAAAGTCGCGTACGTGCACGGTGCCCGGCCACAGCATCCAGGCCGAGCCGACCTCGAGCTCGATCGTAGCCATGCGGTGCTTGCCCGAGACGAGTCGATCGACCACCCCGCTCCACAACGCGACGTTGATCGCGAGCATGAAGGTGACCGCGGCCGCGGGCAGCCCGATCAGCAGCCAGCGCAGGGCGCGGGGGAGCGCCCGCCAGCCGCGACGCAAGGGGCCCACGCGGTTCATCGCGTGGTCGCCTTGGGTGGAGCCGAGATCGGACGGTGAGTCGGGCATCCCGATCGTTCGTGCAACGCGCGTGCCACGGTCGCTCAGCGATCCGTGCGCTCGGCGTGCGAGCTGGGCGTGACGTCGCGACCACGGGCCGCCGCGACCGACGCGGTGATCTCCGCGCCGAGCAAGACGACGAAGGCGGTGGCGTACAGCCACAACAACGTGACGACGAACGTGGCCGCCGCGCCCGACAACGATCGCGCCGCGATCGCGGTCAGGTACCAGCTCAACGCCTTGGTACCCAGGGCCAGCAATGCGGCGGCGGTCAGGGCTCCCGCGGTCACGTCGCGTCGACGGACCTCCACGTCGGGCAGCACGCGGTACAAAAAGGCCAGGAAGAGGGCGAGGATGCCCGTGGACACGGCGAGCTCGACGAACGTCCACAGCCGCGGTGCCGACCCGACGAATGCGCTCGCCGCTCCGACGAGCACCGCCAGAACCGTCTTGCTGACGATCGACAGCAGCACGGCGAGGCCGACACCGACGACCGCGAGGATCGCCATCGCCCGCTTCGCGACGACGACCTTGACCTTCTCGCGAAGACCCAAGTCCGATCGTTGACGCACCTCCCACGCGCGGTTGAGCGCGATGCGGAGCATGTGGAACGCTCGGGAGCCCCCGTACAGGGCAGTGAGCACGCTCGCGACGGCGACCGGGACGCTGCCCTCGCCGATCGAGGGATTGCCGACGAGCACCTCGAGTGCATCGGCACCCTCGGGCCCGAGGGCGGCTTGGCCGACTTCGAGGACCTCCGCGACGGCCCGCTGCCGGCCGAGCACCCAGCCCACCGTCAGGATCGTCACCAGCAGGGTGGGGACGAGCGAGACGAACGTGAAAAAGGATATCGCACCGGCGAGTAGCGAGGCGTCGTCTCTGGCGAGACTTCGTATCGCGTCGACGAGGATCTCCCAGTGTCGCCGCAGAGCGCGTCTCACGGTGCCGGTGGGGACGTGCGGTGGTCTGGGGCGGCGAGCCGCCTCACGCAATGGCGCGACGGCCTGCGATCAGTGCCACGACGGCGATGATGATGAAGCCCACGAACAGGACCTTACCGATGGTGGCGGCACCGGCCGCGATCCCACCGAAGCCGAACACGGCCGCGACGAGGGCAAGAACGAAGAAGATGATGGCTGCACGCAACATGGTGTGGTCTCGTTTCTGAACCGATGGTTTGTGGGGCGGTCGTGCCCTCGCGGTCCCACCCAGCAGACAGAGCATCCGGCGTGCCAACTGCCCCGCCGTGGTCTGGCGGCGCGTTGTGGGGGGGCTGCGCGGAATCGCCCGAGCGCCAGCGCGCACCTGTCGTCAGGCGCACACCCCGGGGGAGTCGGCTGACGTGCCCGTTGTTTCCGTTTTGCGGTGCCCTGGCGCGTGGCGCGGTTTTTGAAGCATCGGCCCTCGTGTCGGCCCGCGCGCGAACCCTCGCTCCGTACGAATCCTCCGCGACCCTGGCGCGACGCCCGGTCCGTTCCAAGCGGATCGCGCTCGCGTCGCTGCTTCGCCTCGTCTTGCTCGCGGCCGGCGCTTGCATCGTGATCGCGAGCCTTCGGGCGGCCGCATCCGTGCTCGCGCCGGTCGTCGCGGCGTTGTTTCTCGCGTTGGTGATCGCCTCGCCGTTTCCCTGGCTGGCACGCCGGATGCCGCGACCTGCGGCGGCGGTGACCCTCGCGCTGTCGTGCATGGCCGTTCTCGTCGCGTTGGGCGTGATGGTGGGGCGATGGTTCGCCGAGATCGAGGTCTTGTACGAGGCGCACGCCGAGCGGTTGTCGACGCTGCCGGAGCTGGGGCGGCGCCTGGCCAGCGAGTACAACCTCGAGCTGCCCGAGTCGCTCGAGGCGGGCGCGTGGATCGTCGATGCCAGCGGCACGGCGGTCGCCCTCGCGGCCGGTGCGGTGTCGACGATCCTGTTCATGGGCTTCATCCTCGCCGAGATGTGGGGGCTCCCTCGCAAGCTCCGCGCCGTCCTCGGGCCGCGCTCGGAGCGACTGGCGTTGGTCGCTCGCGTGATTCAGAGCATCAAGGAGTACTTTCGGCTCAAGACCCTCGCCTCGGCCGCGACGGGACTGATCACCGGAGCCGCCTGCGCTGCCATGGACGTACCGCTGCCCGGCCTGTGGGGGTTCGTGGCGTTCGCCCTCAACTACATCCCCACGATCGGCTCCGTGGTGGCCGCGATCCCTCCCGTTCTGCTGGCCGCGTTGACGTTGGGCTGGGAGCACGCCAGCGTGCTCGCGCTCGTCTACTTGGCCGTCAATCTCGTCATCGGCGGCTGGCTCGAGCCGAAGCTTCTCGGCGACCGGACGGGCTTGTCCCCGCTGGTGGTGCTCGTGTCGCTGGCGTTTTGGGGGTGGGTGTGGGGACCGATCGGCCTTCTGCTCGCCGTCCCGATGACCGTGGTGCTCAAGGCGGTCATGGATCAGACCGAGGAGCTGTACCCGTTCGCGCTGCTCATCGGCTCCGCCAAGGACGTGGAAGCGCGGGCGAAGACGTTCCGCGACACGCTCAGCGGGTCGCTCCGCGCCGAAGACGTGCTCGGTCGCCCGCCTGCGCCGACGGGCGGCGTCGAGTCGAGGTAGAGGTCGCCAGCCGCGACGACACGCGGGCGTCTACCAGCGAATCAGGTACGTGCAGCGGTCGGCGCCATCTTTGCGGCAGCCGCCATCGGCGTGCGTGACGTGGGTCTTCGTCGCGAAGCGCGTGCCCAGGCCGATCATGATCCCGCGGTCGAAGTCGCAGTAGTACGGATCGTCGCAGGTCATCGTCCCGCGCCGCTCGTCGGTGCGCTCGAATCGGTAGTGGCCGATTCCATCGATCAGCGTCCCGGTGGCCGGGTCGAACATCACCGTGCCGTCCTTGCGGTGGTTGAGGTGGTACGCGAAGTCACACGCCTGCATCGCTTCGGCGGCCGACGTGATGTTCGGCGGAAACGAGGCGTAGGTCGGCACGAGCGTCCCGATCTCCCTCATCTTGGCGGGTCCCACCCGATCGAGGATGTCGTTCATCGCGACGAGCCACGCATCGAGGGCGTACCAAGCACCCGGTTCGGTCTCGATCGTGCCGTCGGGCCCGAGCCTGCCGATCGCATGCTTGGTGAGCACGTCGACGGCGATCCGTGGAATCAGGCGGAACGCAGCCAGCACGTTCTGGACGTTGCGCCCGTCGACTTCGATCCCCGTGAAGCGTTGCGTCGTTGCCCCCATGCCTCTTCGAGAGTGCCAGGTGACGCCGCGCGAAGGAGCGCAGCCCCGCCAAACGGCGTTGTGTGGCCGTCTGCGGACGACCCACGCGTTCGGCCGGGACGGGCGGGCTTCGCAGGCCCGCGCCGTCCGTCAGCGCAGCGCGCTGACGCGTCGAATCTCGGCCGAATCGAGCGCGAGCGTGCGAAAGCCCGCCGCGCGCACCTTCGCACCGTGCTCGTCCGCGGCCGGATGCACCGGGTCCTGCAGTCGCAGAGATCCGCCGTGTCGGCCGACCACCGCGGGCGCCCATTCGTCGCCGATCCACTCGTCGCCGATGCGTGTCCGTCGAACCTCGACGAGCTCTCCTGCCTCGAGCGGTCGCCCGCCCAAGCACCATTGGCCCGAGCGCCACGTCAGCCGCGAGCTGGCCGGCGTGCGGTGAACGAACGAGCGTGTGTTGCGGACCTCGGTCGGTCGCGGCCGGTGCATGGCTGGGCGTGTCATGCCGGGCGGTGCTGCAGGTCTCGTACCCGACGCAACTTCGCATGCTTGGACCACGGTCACGACCAGACCGAACCGAGCGCGGCGGCGCACATGTGACGAGACCGCACGTCCTCGCGCACGCGTCGACGCCAAGTCCGCGGAAACAGGTGCGCACGGTTCTTGCTCTCCCTCCGGCGCTGGCGTCGTCGAGCGCCGCTCCACTCACGTTTCGCGGCCAGCCGCGAGGAAGAACCAAGACCCATGAAGCTCGAGTCCACCACCATCGCTGTCGTCCCCGTGCTCGCCGCCATCGCGGTCGCCTTCACGTCCGGTGAAGCCGATGCCGCCGAGCGGCTCGATGCGTGCGGGGGGATCTACTTCGAGGCCCTCGCGGAAGGCGACTGCGAGGTCGTCCCGTTGCAGGAGTGCCAGACGCGCTGTGAGCCGGCGGCGACCGTGCAGGTGTGTTCGGCGCGCCTGTACAACGATTGCAGCGAGCAGTGCTCGCTCGAGTTCGACACCGAGTGCGTCCCGGTCTGCGAGGAGACGTGCAACCTCGAGTGCGAGACCGTGGAGACGGTCGACTGCACCGCGCTCGGTAGCGCGAACTGTCAGCTCGACTGCGCGGCGGCGTGTGCCGCGGACGGAAACAGCGCGGAGTGCATGGCCGGCTGCGAGTTCTCGTGCAACGCCTCCTGCGACGCCTCGTGCAGCACCATCGAAACGACGGAGTGCGCCCCCGTCTGCGAGACCACGTGCGAGGGGTCGTGCCGGGCTCGGGCGAACCTCGATTGTCAGATCGATTGTCAGCTCGAGCGCGTGGTCAGCTGCGAGGAGGAAACGGTGATCGAGTGCAACGAGGAATGCGAGCAGACCGGCGCCGCCATCTTCTGCGGCGGCCAGTTCCTCGCCACGCAGGGCGACCTGCAGTCGTGTGCCGACGAGATCGAGTCCAAGTTCGATTTCAGCCTCGACGTGAACGTCGACGTCGACGTGGATGCGGATGTCGACGTCGATGTCGACGGTGGCGACGACACGGGTGGCGACGAGGGCGGCCTCGATCTCGATGGTGACGGCGATGCCGATGCCGGCTGCTCCGTGGACCCGAAGGGTCGCGGGTCCTGGCTGGGCCTGTCGCTGTTGTTCGTGCTCGGCTTCGGCGCGACGCGGATTCGCCGTCGTCACGCGTAGCCCTCAGGCCAACCCGGAAAGAAACTCGCTGCTCCAGTGCGGCAGGTCGACCTCTTCCGGAGTCGACCTCGCACCGCCGGCGGGCAGCCATCTCGAAACGCAAAGACGAGGAACCCCATGAACCTTCACACCGCGATCCATCTCCCGAACGCCCTCGCGTTCACTCTCTGCGCAACTCGCCGGTTGGCCACGGTCACCGCACTGACCGCACTCGCGATGGGGTGCAGCCCGAGCCGAGAGGAGCTCCAGGCCGACCTCGATCGCACGCAGTCCGAGCTGCAAGCGAGTCAGGCCGAGGTCCAGACCCTGCAGCAGCGCATCGTCGAGCTCGAGTCCGACATCGCCGCCAAGGACCGCGAGATCGCCGAGCTGCGGGAAGCGCTCGGAGCCAATGCCGCCGACCTCGAAGAGCTGCGCGAGGCCAAGCGCAAGCGCGAGGCGGAGCTCGCGACGTATCGGACGCTCTTCAGCAAGCTCAAGAAGCTCATCGACGCCGGCACCGTCCGGGTAGTGTTCCGCAAGGGCAAGATGATCGTGGAGATGAGCTCGGCCGTGCTGTTCGACTCGGGCAAGGCCGACCTCAAGCCCGATGGGCAGGTCACGCTCAACGAGCTCAACGCGGCACTGTCGTCGATCGGCGGGCGCGACTTCTTGGTCGCGGGCCACACCGACGACGTGCCGATCAAGACGCGCAAGTACCGTGACAACTGGGAGCTGAGCACCGCGCGGGCGGTGGTGGTCGTCCACTACATGCTCGACAAGGGCTTCCCCCGCGAGCATCTGGGTGCGGCCGGCTACGCGGACGTCGAGCCCGTCGCGTCCAACGACACGGAAGAGGGACGCGCCCAGAACCGCCGCATCGAGATCGTCTTGATGCCCGACCTCGGCGAGCTCAAAGGCATCCGCGAGATGCTCGAGGGTGACGGGTCCTCCACGTCGGAGTAGACGCTGGCGGCTCGCGTGACCCCGCGGGACGAGCACGTGCGCTTGCTCGCGCTCGAAACGGCGGTGTCGGGTCGCTGGGACACCCACTGTGTCGCCACGGCACAGTGTGCGCTCCCGACCGGCCCCATGCCACCGGCAGCAGTTGTCAACTCGGGGGTGGGGCCGCCAAATTCCAATCTCGCCACCCCGAACGGCCGGTGCCGGGCTCCGCTCGCGAGCGCGGCCGGCCGTTCGCTACGCCGAGATCGCATGGCCGCCAACCAGACCAAGAACACACCCGAGACGAAGGGCCGGACGCCGTCGGCGTCCAGGCCTCGCGCGCGCGCCTCCGACGAGCTCGGCAAGCGCGAGTTGCTCGCGGCCATCCGTGCCCTCAAGCGCGGTGACTTCAACCATCGTCTTCCCGACGACCTCCCGGGCGTCGACGGCCAGATCGCCAGCGCGTTCAACGAGGTCGCCGAGATCGCCGCGATCCACGTCAGCGAGATCGACCGCGTACGCGACAAGGTCGGACGGCAAGGGCGAACCAAGCAGCGGATGCGGCGCAACCAGGCGCGCGGCGGCTGGGGAGACTCCGCGGCGGCGATCAACGATCTACTCGGCGACCTGCTCGCTCATACGGACGAGATCGTGCGTGTCGTCGGGGCGGTCTCGGCCGGCGACCTCACCCAATGCGTCGACCTCGAGGGCGAAGATGGTCCGCTGACCGGCGACTTCCTGCGACACGCACGCGTCGTCAACGAGATGGTGGAGCGCCTCGGATGGTTCGGCACCGAGGTGACTCGCGTCGCCCAGGAGGTCGGGATCGAAGGCACGTTGGGGGCGCAGGCGAAGGTCACCAACCTGTCGGGCACGTGGCGAGAGCTCACCGACACCGTCAACTCGATGGCGGCCAACCTGACGTCACAAGTTCGCGAGATCGCCCGGGTCACCACGGCGGTGGCGCAAGGCGACCTGACCAAGACGATCAACATCGAGGTGCGTGGCGAGATTCTCGAGCTCAAGAACACGATCAACACCATGGTCGGGCAGCTGAGCTCGTTCGCCGACGAGGTGGCTCGTGTCTCCCGCGAGGTCGGGACCGAGGGCGAGCTCGGCGGGCAAGCGCGCGTGCGTGGCGTCTCCGGCGTGTGGCGCGAGCTGACGGAGAACGTCAACTCGATGGCCAACAACCTGACGCTGCAGGTGCGCAACATCGCCGAGGTCTCCAAGGCGATCGCCAGCGGCGACCTGTCCAAGAAGATCACCGTCCCGGCCAAGGGCGAAATCTCCGAGCTCAAGAACACGATCAACACCATGGTCGACCAGCTCGGGTCGTTCGCCGACGAGGTCACCCGCGTTGCCCGTGAAGTCGGCAGTGACGGGGTGCTGGGAGTCCAGGCCGAGGTGGCCGGTGTCTCCGGCGTCTGGCGCGAGCTGACGGAGAACGTCAACTCGATGGCCAACAACCTCACCTCGCAGGTGCGCAGCATCGCCGAGGTCGTCACCGCGATCGCCGAGGGTGACCTGTCCCGCAAGATCGTCGTCGACGCGCGCGGCGAGATTCTCGCGCTCAAGAACACGATCAACACCACGGTGGACAAGCTGTCGAGCTTCTCGTCGGAGGTCACCCGGGTGGCCCGCTTGGTCGGAACCGAGGGGACCCTCGGGGTCCAGGCCGACGTCAAGGACGTCTCGGGCGTGTGGAAAGAGCTCACCGACAACGTCAACGTGATGGGGCGCAACCTGACCGACCAGGTTCGCGACATCGCCGAGGTCACCACCGCGGTGGCCAACGGCGACCTCTCGCGCAAGATCACCGTGGAGGTGCGCGGCGAGATCCTGCAGCTCAAGAACACGATCAACGCGATGGTCGACCGGCTAGGGTCGTTCGCCGACGAGGTGACCCGCATGGCGCGGGAGGTCGGCACGGACGGCGTCCTCGGAGGTCAGGCGGTCGTGCGTGACGTGTCGGGCGTGTGGAAGGAGCTGACCGACAACGTCAACTCCATGGCGGCCAACCTCACCAACCAGGTGCGCAACATCGCGGAGGTCGCCACGGCCGTGGCCCGCGGCG
>CALBMM010000274.1 GCA_937896535.1 uncultured Pseudomonadota bacterium | reverse complement strand
GAACACGAGCACGCGATCGCCGACGGCGAGGCCCGCGGCGGCGTCGGTGGTCACCGTGTCACCGGCGGCAAGCTGCGGCACCGGGGCGTTGGCGCTGGGCACCGGGCCCTGGTGCAGCACCCGGTGCACGCGCAAGCGGGCGTCGTAGATCGTCGGTCCACGTAGATGGGGTGGATCGGACGGGCGCGTCGTCGCCTCGCGCACCTGCGCGGTGAAGACGAGCCCGTAGTTGCCGCCGAGGACGTACAGCTCGGGGGCCCAGTACATCTCGCCCAGGCTCAGCTTCGGCGGCGGCGCGGGTGGTGCCGGGTCGTCGTGCGAGGCGGTCGGCGTGCAGCCGACGACCGCGATCGCCCAGAGCAACGCACGGTGTGCCACGGCGGCAATCTATCACCGCCGGTCGCGGGTGCCAGCCCGACCATCGTGCCCATCGAGCCCGTCGAGCCATGGTCCGGTGAAGGAAAACCATCGCGTCGGATCCTTGAAGTGGTGCAAGTGATGGTTACGACGCACCCACGCGAAGTAGCGGGTGCTCGGCCTGACGCGGCAGTGCGTCGACAGGTGCACCCACCCGTTGAGCAGACCGCCGAGGTGAAAGACGACGCCCGCGGTCCATCCCACGCGCGCCCCGAGGACCAGCGGCAGGACCAGCCAAGCGACCACCGCGAGGCCGCCCAGCAAGCGCGGCGGCAGCAGCATGTCGTCGAGCGTGCCGGGGACGAGATGATGGCGTCGGTGCGAGCGCGCGAGGTGCGGGTCGAACGTGCGACCAGCGATCCGGATGGGCGGTACGTGCATCGCCACGTGCATCACGCGCTCGAACACCGGGAACGCGGTCGCGACGACTACCGCGGCGATGGCATCGGCGATCCCGAAGTCGCCGAGGCAAAGTCGCGCTCCGAGCAACGGGATCGCCGACGCGAGGATCACCTTCGTCGACGCGTGCGAGACGAGCAGACGCGCGACTCCCCGGCGCGTGGTCGGGGAGTCGGGGGGAGCCATCGGCGCCTGCGGGCGACCGATCGCATCGGGGGTCGGGATCGTCACAGCTTGCGCATGCCGTAGAACCGCTCGTGGCAGCGCGTGTTCGGCTCGAGGATCATCTGCCGGTACACACGGTGGACGGCGGAAACGTCGACGCCCCCGAATGCCTCGTGCGGGTGTAGCTCCCACGCATCGTTGCGGGTCATGTGCTCGAACTTGCGGCCGTCCCACTCCCAGATGCCCTGCTGCAGGCCCCTGGTGTTCGTGAAGTGCTGGCCCCACATCACCGTGTCCTCGAACACGGGGTTTTCGTGGACGTTGCGCACGCTGAAGATCGGGCCCTGGTCGTCGGATACGTCCGCGCTCCAACCGTGGTCGTGGTAGTCGACCTTCATCGACGGCACGTACCGCGACGGCGTGTAGATCGTGCGGCCCTCCTGCTCCACGAAGTCCGGCGAGTTGCAGTACACCTGCGTCGCGCAAAACGTCATGTTGGGCATCGGCATCTTCGTCGACAGGTCCGGCGCGACGTGGATGGCCGAGACGAGCTCGTCGAACTCCGGCGAACCCTCGTAGAAGTGATCGGTCTCGTACGACAGCACGCCGACCGAGAACAACGCGACGCCGGGGCGAAGCTCCACCACCTCGAGCTCGTCGGGGACGAGATGGGCGACCGCGTCGTAGTCGATCTCGAAGCTGGTGAAGATGTGGGAGTGGATCCGCCACAACAGCAGCAGGTCACGGCCGTCGCACGTGGCGAACGGGTCGTCGGCGGAAATGGGGATCGGGGCAGGGGCGGTCATCGTGGGGTCTCCTCGTTGCGAAGGAATCCGAAGTGGGCGCCGGCCTCGCGCAGGGTCGCGGCGCAGCGCTCGATCTGATCGCGGTCGTGCTCGGACGTGACGAACAAACGGACGCGGGCTTCGCCGATCGGCACGGCGGGAAACTCCATCACGCTGCCCTCGTGGCCGCGCGACAGGAGCCAGTCGGCCAGCAGGATCGTGCGATCCTCCGCGCCGTAGATCACCGGGACGATCCAACTGCGGGACGGCCCGATGTTCAGACCGGTCAGGGCCTGCCGCAGTGCCGCGGCGTTGTCGACCACGCGGGCCCGGCGAGCGGCCCCTTCCGCGGATCCGAGCAGCTCGACCGCCTTGGCGACGCCGGCCGTGACCGCCGGATCGAGCGCGCACGAGAACATCCGGCAGCGCGCGTACCAGTTGACGTAGCGGGCAAGCTCGGCGCGGGTGATCAAGGCCCCGCCCACGCCACCGAGGGCCTTGGAGAAGGTGACGACGAGATAGTCGACATCCTCGAGCACACCCTGGGCCTCGGCGACGCCGCGGCCGTTGGGACCGGCCACGCCGAACGAGTGCGCCTCGTCGACGAGCACCTGTGCGCCGTACTCCTTGGCGATCGGCACGATCCGGTCCAGGGCTCCGAAGTCGCCGTCGGCCGAGAACACCCCCTCGGTACACACGAGGGTTCGTCGTCCGCTGGGCGCGAGTTCGGCGAGGATCGACCGCAGGTGGTCGGGGTCGTTGTGCTCGAAGTAGTGGATCTTCGCGCGCGAAAGCTGGGCGCCTTCGAGGATCGACATGTGTGCGGACTTGTCGACCACGATGTGGTGACGGCGTTTCATCACCGCCGAGATCGTCCCGGTGTTGACCCCGTAGCCCGACGAAAACAGCGACACGCCGCGACCGGGCAGACCGATGAAGTCGAGCAGGCGCGCCTCGAGCCGTCGGTGCAGGTCGAGGGTCCCGGCCTGCACCGGCGAGCTGCAGGCGCCCAGGCCGTACTGGTCCAGGGCCGCTTTCGCCGCCTCGATGACCTCCGGGTGGTAGCCGAGTCCGAGATAGTTGTACGAGGAGAAGTTGATGATCTCGATCTCGCGTCCGTCGGTGCGTCGGGCTCGAACCTTCGGATACTGCGCCGACAATCGGGCCGCCTCGAACGGGTAGCGCCCGTCTTGCTCGACCATGTCGATCCACTCCGAAAAACGCACCGCTTCGGACTGCTCCCCGTCGATGCTCGACAGGAACATGTCGTAGGAGTAGTCGAGGTACTCCGGCCGGTCGTCGGCGCGGGGGCTCGTGCGGCTCACCCGGCTTTTTCCTGGATCGTCGTGTGCAGCAGGTCCACGAGCCCGCCGATGTTGGTCAGCTTCGAGAGCTCGGCGCGCGGGATCCGGACCCGCAGCTCTCGCATGCTCAGCGAGACGACCTCGACGATGTCGAGGCTGGAGGCGCCGAGGGCCTTCATGCTGGCGTCGCGCTGGACGAGGGCGGGGTCGATCTCCTCGACGATGTCGGTGAGGTGCTTCTTGACGACCTCGAAGACTTGCTCGTTGGTATGGCTCATGGCTCGTTCCTTTCTGGGATGTCTCGGGATGCGGTGAACAGCTGGGGTTTGCGGGTGCGGGCGCGCTGGGCGATGCCCATGAGCCCGTCGAAGAAGGAAAAGCCCTTGTCGACCATCAGCACCTGGCCGCCCACTGCGTCGAGCAGCCCGCTGCCGAGGGCGAGCGCGACGTTGGCGATGTCGGCCGGGGTCGTGTAGCAGTCGTCGAAACCGCCGAGGTTGTCGAGAAATGCGTGGAAGTCCTCGCCGAACGTGGCGTCGAACGACTCGGTGTGGACCAGGCGCGAGCGGATCACGTTGACCCGCACACCTTCGTCGAACAGCCGGAAGTTCATGTAGCGACACATCGTCTCGAGCACCGCCTTGGAGCAGCCGACGAAGTCGTAGTTCTGAAAGAACCGGTCGGGGCCGTCGCTGGACATCCCGATCACGTGTCGGGGGTAGCGGCCGAAGCGGGCGGCGAGCTTGCGGGTGTAGGCGAACAGCGGCCAGCTCGTGTACTGCAGGCTGCGCTGCAGCCCGCGCATCGACCACTCGTCGAGGTCGGGGGTACGCAGTGCGAACGCGACGTTGGAGACGAACACGTCGACGCAGTCGTGGCAGCCGGCGATCTGATCGAGCAGCGCGTCGGTGTCCTCGTCGTTGACGACGTCGGCCTCGACGAGCAGAGGTGCCGGGGCACCGACTTCCTCGAACCGGCTGCGAACGGCGTCGAGATCGGCGGAGCCCCAGCGGTAGGTGGCCACCACGCGGGCGCCGTGGGCCCCGTAGGCGAGCCCGGTCGCGAGCCCGATGCCCTGCGTGCCGCCGGTGATCAGCACGACCTTGTCGGTCACGGAGAACGTCATGGAAGGTTGTCCTCGTCGAAGCGGGTCAGGGAGCTCTCGTGCATGAGCGACTCCAGGGTGTTGGCTTCCAGCAGGGCCCGCCGTCGCGGCAACGTCAGCGTGCGCTTGAGCAGGCGCAAGTTGTCGCGCGGATGCGCGGCGAGCTGCCACGCGAGGTCGGCGGCGGCAGCCTCTACCGCGGCCGGGTCGACCACCGCGTTGACGCTGCCCGGCGGCAGGGCATCGCCGCGCACGGTCTTGCCCGTGTACTGCAGCTCGTCGGCGAGGGCAGGGCCGAGGGCGTCGCGCAGCAGCGCGGTGGTCCCCATGCCGGGCGTGATGCCCAGGGTCATGAAGTTGGCGCAGTGCCGACTCGTGGTGGCGACGACCCGAAGATCGCACGCGAGCATCAGCGCCAGACCACCCCCGAGGGTGTCGCCGCGGGCCGCCGCGATCACGGGAACGGGGAGGTCGACGACCCGCTGCGCGAGGGTGAGCTCGGCCGGGGCGATGCGATGGGCGACGACATCGTGGAGCATCTGCCGCGTGGCGCCGCTGCAAAACCACCGCTCGGTGCCGGCGAGGACGATCACGCGCACGTTCGGGTCGGCACCGACGCGGCCGAGCGCCGCCAGCAGCCGCGACACGAAGGCCTCCGAGAGCCCGTTGTGCCCCGCGACGTCGAGCATGCGCACGTACGCGACGCCCGCCGGGCCGGTCTGGATCTCCACGCTCATGCGGGCACCTGCCAGGGGGCGGCCCCGCCGGAGATGAAGGCGTCGATTCGCGCGGCGACGGTGGGATCGAGGAGCCGTTGCAACGTCTCCTCCGCGGCGGCGTGAACCTGCGCGTGGCTGGGGCCGGTCGCTGCGACCAGATGCGGGGCGACCGGGCTGACGCGCGCCAGCACGCGGACCAGACGTCGCAGCGTGGCGCCGACGCGTGAGGGCGCGGTCTGATCGACGAGGCCGATCCGCTGCGCCGCCGTGGCATCGAGGCTGGTGCACGACAACGCGAGGTAACGCAGCCGTCGCGCGCCGATCCGCTCGACGACGAACGGCGTGATGATCGCCGGCGTGAGCCCGAAGACGGCCTCGGGCAGGGAAAACGACGCGTCGCGCCCGGCGAGCACCACGTCGCAGGCGGCGGCCAGGCCCACGCCGCCCCCGCGTGCGCTGCCTTCGACGAGGGCGACGGTGGGGCAGGGGAGCTCGCGCAGTCGCAGCAGCACGTCGGCGAAGCCGTGCACGGCCGCGTGCAGCGACGGCGACGAGGCCTTCGCGACCTCGGCGAGCGCCAGTCCCTTGCAGAAGGCACGCTCGCGGCCTCGCAGCACGACGACATCGTCGGCTCCTGCCGCCCGCAGCTGGGCTGCGAGCTCGGCGACCTCGTCGACGCCGAGGCGCTCGGGGACCTCAATCTCCCGCACGCGCGTACTCCCGGACATGGTCGGTGCTTCCGCGGTAGGTCAGCCGGCCCGCGTAGGCGCGCCGCAGCAGTCCATCGTGACCGTCGAGGCTGACCCGATGATCGCCGTCGTCGATCCAGCACGTGCGCTCGCGCTCGGCCTCTTCGTACTCGCGCACGGAGACGGACCGGCGCGCGTCGAGTCGTCGACCCAGATCGGCCCCTCGGGCGATCGAGGTGGCTTCCTCACCGAACACGCCGCTGTAGTACTCGGCGCACGATCCGGATCCGTACGAGTAGATCGTCACGCGCTGGCCGTCGACCGGCTGGTGCGACGCCAGGCCGAGCAGGGAGACGAACACGCTCGAGCCGTAGGTGCCGCCCATGCGCCGGTTGAAGGCGAGCGTGGGCACGACCCGGCGCTGAAAGTCGGCCGTCACCTCGTCGCGCGCGCGCACGCCGAGCCGGCGCATTGCCGCGCGATGGGCCCGCAGCGTGATCCCCCCGAAGGGGGCGTGGTAGACGGTCCACGGCGCGTACGATCGCAGGGCGTCGGCGTCGTCGATCTGCGTGCCCGCGTGGCGCCGTACCGCGTCCAGGTAGCGGTCGAGGGTGATGTCGACCGCGTCCAGGTACGACAGCAGGCTCGTTTCGGAATGTCCGGCCTCCACGCGCGAGGTGGGGCGCGTCAGATCGGAGACCTCGTGCGTGTACACGCCCGAGAGCCCGAGCTCGAGGCGCAGGAACCGAGGCTGCTTGCGTACGAGCATCGCGCATGCGCCGGCGCCCATGACGAACTCGTAGGGGCGATGGAAATGCTGGCGGCTGTGGTCGGTGGTGATGACCAGGGCGTCGACGTCGGCGGGTTGCATCGCGACCCAGTGGGCCGCCAGGTGCAGCGCGCCGGTGCCCCCGTAGCATGCGTGCTTGATCTCGAGATTGCGACAGTGATCGGGCAAGTTCAGCCACCGCTGCACCCAGGTCGACAGTGCCTTCTCCTGATCGGGTCCGCTCTCGGACGCCACGAGCAACAGCCCGATGCGCGCGCGGGCGGCCGCGTCGGGCAGCAGATCGTCGGCGGCGTTGACCGCCATCGTCACCGGGTCCTCCCACGGCGGGGCGACCGAGCGCTCGTCGATCATCATCTGCTCGACCACCTGTCGCGGGTCGGCCCCGCGCGCGGCCACGAGCTCGCGCATCGGCAGCGCGAGGGTGCTCGGATACACCCGTAGGTCGTCGATTCCGACCGACGGCGACGTGGTCACGGTGCCCAATCCAGGCCTCCCGTCACACGAAGGGTGGTGCCGTTGACGTACGTCGCGTCGGGGCCGGCCAGGAACAAGATCGCGGCGCAGACCTCTTCGAGGGCGCCCATGCGGCGCTGGGGGCAGTATGCGGTGGCGAAGGCGCGCAGCTGCTCGCTCATCTGCGCGCGCGTCATGTCGGTCTCGAAGTAGCCGGGCACGACCACGTTGGTGCGCACCCCCTTGGGTCCGTACTCCTTGGCCAGCGTCGCGGCGAGGCCGTGCAGACCGGCCTTGCTGGCGGCGTAGGCGGCTTGACCCGAGGCGCCATCGGCCACGACCGACGACAGCATCACGATCGAGCCGCGGCGTTGCGCGACGAGCTCGGGCAGGAACGCCCGGCTGACCTTGAAGCTACCCGACAGGTTCGTGGCCAGCACGTCGTCCCAGACCTCGTCGGTCATCGCGTAGGCCATGTCGTTTTGCGTGATGCCGGCGTTGCAGACGACGGCGTCGATGCCCCCGAGCCGGTCGAGGACCTCGTCGGCGACCGCGTCGACGGCGGTTGCGTCGCGCACGTCGAGCGCGAACGCCTCGTACGTGCCTTCGGGGCGTGCGGCGCGGGCCCGGGCGAGCGTCTCGTCGGCGGCACCGGACGCAGCGCGGTAGGTGAACGCGACGTCCCAGCCGGCGCCCGCGGCCGAGGTGACGAGGGCGGCCCCGATGCCTCGGGAGCCACCGGTGACGAACATTCTCTTCATCATCCGATCCACATCGCCTCGAAGGCACACACGCACGCCACGGTGTCGCCGGTCAGGAGTTGGCCGACGCTGGTGAGCAGGAAGTCGTCGTCGGCCACGGGCTCGGACAGCAGCGTCGCGTCGGTATCGGGGGTGATCGGGGCGCAGAACGACGCCTCGATCACTCGGGTCAGTCGCACGTCGCGAACGCTCGCCGTGCCACGTCGCAGGGATGCGGCCAGCAGCGCGAGCTGGCCGACCATCTCCACCGCGAGCACGCCGGGGTAGACCGGTGCGTCCGGGAAGTGGCCGTCGAAGCCGGGGTCGCTCGCCGCGATGTGGCGAACGCCGCGGGCGCGTCCCGTCGTGGGGTCGAAGCCGACGACGCCGTCGACGAGGCTCATCGGACCACGGTGGGGCAGGTGGGTGTGGACCACGTCGCGGCCGTAGTCGACGAGGGGCAAGGCGTCCGCATCGAACAGCGGGCGACGTCGGGCGGCGCGAAGCCGGGCGGTGAGGTCAGCCATGGGCACAGAGCTCCTGCACCGCGGTGACGACGTCGACGCGGGGATCATCGAGTGCGGTGAAGCGGGCATCGTCGAGGAAGCGGCCACGCGACAGCAGTCCGGTCAGGACGCGACCCGGACCCACCTCGACCCAGTGGGCGCCCCGGTGGCGGGCGGCGAGGCGCTGCACGAGGCCGTGCCAGCGCACCGGTCGCGACACGTGCTGCGCCATCGTCTCGGCCAGCTGCGTCGGCGTCGGCTCGTCGATGGGTCCGCCTTCGACGTTGGACCACCACGTGGTCATCGGCGGGTGCCACGTGACCTGCGCGAGCGCGGGGGCGAAAGCGTCGCGCACTGGATCGAAGCGCGCGACGTGCATCGGGATCCGCGTCTCGATGACCGTGCACATCGCCAACAGCTCCGCTTCGATCGCCTCCGTCGCGAGGGCGACCGCGTCCGGCGAGCCTGCGATCACGACCTGCCGTGGGCTGTTGAAGTTGGAGATCGCCAGATCCGCCGCGACGATGCCGTGGACCTGGCGCACGCGCTCGAGCACGGCCTCGACCTCGGTCGCGTCGCCGGGGGTGACCGCCACCATCGTGCCCGTGGGACCGTCGTCGTACAGGCGGCCCCGACGGGCGACGAGCGCATCCGCGTCCGCGGGGCCGAGCGCGCCGATGTGCTGTAGGTGGGCGTACTCCCCCAGCGACAGCCCGGCGGAGGCGTGGGCCTGCACGCCCGCGGCCGCGAGGGCATCGGCGTAGACGCGCGTGACCAGGTGCACCGCGAGCTGGATGTCGAGGTTGCGATCGAAGGTGCCGTCGAACGCGTGACCGGCCAGGCGCCCGAACGCATCCTCGGCCCGGCGTGCCCCCTCGGCGTCCAGCCGGCCGGCGCGGACGAACATCTCGGGATCGCACGAGCTCTGGCCCGGGAAGACGAACACCAGTGGCCGGGTCATGCGGCCTCCGGCGTCTGCACGACGAACGTCTGGCCGCGCACGGCGTCGAGCCGGCCCGACAAGAAGGCGAGGGTGACGTCGCGGGCGTCGGCGTCGGTCCCCGGTGGGGTGACGACCACGTTGATTCGCACGTCGCGGTCCAGCGTGTGGACGGTCGCGTAGATCGCGGCCGTGCGGGCAACGGCCGCGGCCGCGGCCGACGCGTCGACCACGACCACGACCACGCGACGGACGGTGTCGGTCTCCTGCAGGGCCGCGGCGAGGTCGGTGAGACGGTCCGCGACGATCTGCGCCGTCGAAAGGTGCTCGAGGGTCACCACCCACCCGGTGACCGGAGTCCCGGCGATGGTCGCGGGCACCGGCTGCAGCGGCGCGCCCTCGACGACGCGCGCGCCGGCGGCGGCGAGTCGATCCGACAGCGACCGCGTCGACGCACCACCGATCAGTGCGATCGCCTGGCCCCCCACGCCGGCATCGAGGGCGTCGACGCTCACGCGACCCTCCGGGCGGTCAGCACGTTGTCGGCCCACGACGCCCCGTGGTCGACCTGGATCGGCTGCGAGCGGATCGCGTCGAGCTGGCCGCAAACACACGCGACGACGACCGAGGCGGCTTGCTCGGCCGACACCGCGAATCGGCGGTAGCGCTCGAGGGTGGCCCGGGTCGGCGCGTCGAAGATGTCCTCGAAACCGCCGGTCAGGGCCTGCCGCGTGCGCACCACGTGCGTTCGCGTGACCCCTTCGAGGTCGAGCTGCCGCGCCGTCGCTTCGAGGGCGGCCTTGGCCAGCGCGACGTAGTCGTAGCCGGGATGGTGGGTCACGACGCCGTCCGACGACATCACCACCACCCGCGCGGGGGCGGTGCCGAGGATGCGCCGGCACGCGTCGACGTCCCTGGGCAGCGACCACGCACTCGCGGTCAGACAGCGCTGCAGATCTCGGCGCCGCCACGCCGACAGGTCGCCGCCCACGGCAGCGACGCACACGTTGGCCACGAGCACGTCCAGGCGCGCGTGCACATCCGCGATCCGGCGCAGGACCAAGTCACTGGCGTCGTCGTCGGCGATGTCGGCCTCGACGATCGTCGGTGCCGGGGCGGCTGCCTCGGCGAACCTCGCCGCGACGGCAGCCTCGTCGGCCGAGCCCCAGCGGTGCGTCAGCCATACGTGGGCGCCGGCGCGACCGAGCGCCACCCCGGTGGCCAGGCCCAGCCCGCGGGTTCCACCGGTGACGAGCGCCACCGTGCCGCGCAGATCCGGCTCGTTCACGAGGCGTGCCTCCACAGGGCGCAGCAGTTCGTGCCACCGAAGCCGAACGAGTTCTTGAGCAGGACGCGAACCTCGTGGTCGACGGGACCGTCGGCGCACACGTCGAGGTCGACCGCGGGGTCGAGCGTGTCGATGTTGATCGACGGATGCAGCCGACCTCGTCGCATCTGCCCGAGGGCCGCGACGGTCTCGACCGCCGGGGCCGACCAGCACGTGTGGCCGAGCATCGACTTGGGCGCGTTGATCTTCAGTCGCTCGGCGTGCGCACCGAAGGCCGTCCGGATCGCCCTGAGCTCCGACACGTCACCCAGCGGGGTCGAGGTCGCGTGGGCGCAGACGAAGTCGACCTCCTGCGGGGCGACGCCCGCTTGCTGCAGCGTCCGCGCGATCGTGCGGGCCTGCCCGTCCGTGGAGGGATTGGGGAGGTGGTTGCCGTCGGAGGTGGCCACGACGGCCAGCAGCTCTCCGGCGATGTCGGCCCCGCGGGCCTGGGCGACGTCGAGCGCTTCGAGCACGAGCACTGCGGTGCCGTGGGAGGGGACGAAGCCCTCGCGGTCGCGGTCGTAGGGACGGCTGGCCTTGGCGGGGGCGTCGTTGAAGCCCTGGAAGGTGATCGCGCCCATCAGCGCCATCGCGTGCAGACCCATCGGCGAGAACTCGAACGTGGGCCCGACGACGATGACCCGGTCGTGACCGTGGTGGCGGATCTCGTCGGCGGCGCAGCGGAGCGCGACGTTGGAACTGGCACACGCACCACCCACCGTGTACTGGGCCCCCCGCGTGCCGAGCACTTCGCTGACCGAGCCCGCGTGGTCGGTGTCGAGGGTCAGCAGCGCGGCGTGGGCATCGATCCAGTCCGGCTCCTCTTGAAACTGGCGGAAGTTGCCGATGAGGTAGTGCTCGGCGAGGTTGTGGCCTCCGACGATCACCGCGGTGCGAAACGCGTCCTCACCCGCCAGCCACGGCAACCCGCCGCGTGCCCACGCATCCACGGCGCACAGCAACGACAGGCGCGTCGACATCGGTGCGCCACGAAAGATCTTGCGCAGCCGTGCGCCGATCTCGTCCGGCACGCGCTCGCACAGTCGCTTGCAGGCCGCGTCGGCGTCGTAGCCCGAGAGGTCGCCGCCGACCTTGGAGTACACCCGTGCGTCGTCGAAGAAGCGCCACTGGGTGATCGCCGAGCGCCCGGCCATCAAGCCGTCGAGGAAGGTCTCCGGTGTGTCCCCGAGAGGGCTGACCACCGCCATCGAAGTGCACACGACGCGGCGGGGCGCGGCGTTGGAGGGCGTCACGGACATCGTGTTGGTCAGAGTGGGCTCGCCCGGGATGTGACGTCGTTCCGAACGACAAACATGATCGTCGGTGTCACATCGACGCGAAGTCACCTCTGTCGGCCGTCATGTACGACCCGCAATCCCCGGATGCCCCGGTCGCGGCCCTGTTCTCGAACCGGCTGCGCTGGTGGACCACCGTCGGCCTGCAGGGCGGCCTCGCGCTGTTCTTCACGTTCTTCCCCAACCAGACGATGGACTTCTTCCGGGTCCCGCGTTCGGTCGAGCTGGGCATCGTCTATCAGCTGTACGGAGCGCTCTTGATGTTCCGCGCGATGATGGAGCAGTACGTGCGCTCGGCCTGCGAGCCGTCTTGGATGCGGCGCTACATGATCGCGTCGTTTCCCTTCAACCTCGGGCTCGCCTACTTCTTGGGCATGGCGGCGGTCGCCGGCCTGATGAACTTTTGGGTCGGCGTGGTCTTCGCCGCGATGGCGGTCACCGAGATCGTCGAGTTCACGATCGCGTTGGTCCGATGGTCGCGCCGCCTGCAAAGTTCCGAAACCTGAGCGGCGTCACGTGGACGCAGCCGCTGACGCCGCTGCTGAAGTGGCGAATCCTGCGTCGTTTCGAGACGCGGGTGTGGTGGCCCGGGCACGAGGTCGCGGTACCGGTCCGTCACAACGACGGACGGGCGCTGGCGGAGGACGGGACCCATCTGACCTGGATCGGCCACGCCACGTTCGCGGTGCGTCTGGGCGGCCGGCTCGTGCTCACCGACCCTATCTGGGGCGACTGCGTCGACCTGCGACGGTTGCGACCTCCCGGAGTCGCGCTGCGGCACCTGCCGCCGGTCGACGTCGTCACGGTCACTCACAACCACTACGATCACTGCCACCTGCCGACGCTGCGGTGGTTGGCGAAGCGATTCGATCCGCACTTCGTGGTGCCGCGTCGGGTCGGCCGGATCTTGCGAGGCGTCGACATCCATCGCGTGACCGAGCTCGACTGGTGGGAGCACGTCGACGTGGGGGGGCTTCGGGTGACGCTCGTGCCGGCGCAGCACTGGTCGGCGCGTGGGCCCTTCGACACCAACCGTACGCTGTGGGGTGGCTTCGTCTACGCCGCGCCCGACGGCGTCGCCTACCACGCCGGCGACACGGCCTACGCGCCCGACGTGTTCGATGCGATCGCACGGCGCTTCGTCATCGACTGGGCGATGCTGCCGATCGGTGCGTACGACCCGGAGTGGTTTCTCCGCACGCAGCACATGGGACCCGAGGATGCCGCACGCGCGTTCGAGCGCCTGCGCGCGCGCCACTTCGTCGCGATGCACCACGGCACGTTTCGTCTCACCGACGAGCCACTCGACGAGCCGCTGCGTCGTTGCCGAGCCGACATGGCCGCGCGTGGTTGGACCGACCGGCTCATCGCCCTCGAGATCGGCGAGACGAAGTCGCTGCGGTAGTGGTGGGGGTCGCTCCCCCCGGAGCGTGGGAGATCGGCGTCAGCGCGCGATACCTACGTAGTTTGGGAAGCTCGCCGACTCGCGGCTTCGCACATTCCTGCAGGTCGTCTCGTTCGCCGCGTACGACAGCCCACGATCTCGACACGGTCTCGTCGCCGTGTGCCGAGGTGTTCGGCCATCTGACACATTCGCCACTTGCACCTACATGCCACGGCGGCGGAATCTCGTTCTCATGAGGCGTGGGGTGATGGATGCGCGTGCGCGCTGGGTCGCGATGTCGTTGTCGCTGCTCGTCGCCGGCTGCTACAGCGGTCGCGACGGGGTCGGCAATCAAAACGACGGTGACGGCTCGGCCGACGGTGGTGGGGACGGCGGCGATGCCGACGGCGGCGATGCCGACGGGGGAGACGACGCGGGCCCTGGGGCCGACGTCGAGGACCCGGGGCGCGTGACGCTGCGCCGGCTCAACAACACCGAGTACAACAACACGATCCGAGACCTCTTCTACGGCCTCGACGTGTCTCCGTCGGACGTCTTCCCCGCAGACGAGGTGAGCTTCGGCTTCGACAACATCTCCGACGTGCAGTCGGTGTCGCCGGTGCTCTTCGAGCTGTACGAACGCGCGGCCGAGCAGACGATCGACGCGGCGCTCGCCGACGTGACGACGTCGCAGTCGCAGCGCACCGAGGCCGAGACGCTCACCGGTACCTCGGGTCAGGCCAGCGGCATGGTGTGGGCCCTGTCGTCCAACGGCTCGGTCACCGCCACGATGGATGCCTCGGCCGACGGCGACTACGCGGTCGTCGTGCGAGCCTACGGTCAGCAGGCCGGTCCGGACCTGCCGAACATGACGGTCTCGGTCGACGGTCTCGAGGTCGCGTCGATCGACGTGTCCGAGACCTCGGCGGCGCCGGGCGAGTTCAGCGTCGACGTGACGTTGAGTCAGGGACCCCACCAGATCGCGGTGGCGTTCACCAACGACTTCTACGACATGGCTGCCGCGGCCGACCGCAACCTCTATGTCGACTGGATCGAGCTCAACGGGCCCGGCGGCGCCGGCGGAGGGAGCGGGGTACGCGATCTCGTCCTGACCTGCACCCCCGCGCCGGGCGGCGAGGTGACCTGCGCCGAGGAGATCCTCGGCGAGTTCGGCCGCCGGGCGTACCGTCGTCCGCTCGAGGCCGGGGAGGTGTCCAACCTCGTCGCGCTGATGACCACGGCGATGTCCGAGGGCAGCAACTTCGAGGACGCGATGAAGGTCGCGCTCAAGGGCGTGCTCGTGTCACCGCACTTCTTGTTCCGGGTGGAGATCGACCCCGACCCGGCCTCGCTCGTGCCGCATCCGATCAACGACTTCGAGCTCGCGACGCGGCTTTCGTACCTTCTATGGAGCACGATGCCCGACGACGAGTTGTTCGATCTCGCCGATGCCGGGATGCTCTCGGACGAGACCGTGCTCGCCGAACAGGTCGACCGGATGCTCGCCGACGGCAAGGCGGCCGCGCTCGTCGACAACTTCGCGGGCCAGTGGCTGTTCCTGCGCAACCTCGACAACGAGTTCACCAAGGACTACGACCTGTTTCCCGAGTTCGACGCGGACCTTCAGCTGTCGATGAAGACGGAGGCCGTGATGTTCTTCCAGACCTTCATCGACGAAGACCGCGATCTGCGGGAGTTGCTGACGGCCAAGGACACGTTCGTCGACGCCCGTCTCGCGGAGATCTACGGCCTGCCGGCACCGGCCGGTGGTGGCTTCGAGCGCGTGTCCCTCGAGGGAGTGGAACGCGCGGGTCTGCTGACCATGCCCGGCATGATGTCGATGCTGGCGCACGCGACGGTCACCTCGCCGGTCAAGCGTGGCAAGTGGGTGCTCGACCAGCTGCTGTGCATCCCACCACCACCACCACCACCGGGTGTGGAGGTCCCGCCGATCGAGCCGGGTGAGGGGGGGACGATGCGCGAGCAGCTCGAGCAGCACCGCGCCGACCCCGTGTGCGCGGGCTGCCACAACCTCATGGACCCGATCGGACTCGGTCTGGAAAACTACGACCCGATCGGTCGCTACCGCCTCGCCGACGGCGGCGGCACCATCGACGCCAGCGGCGAGCTGCCGGACGGGCAGACCTTCTCCACGGGCATGGAGCTCGTCGATGCCCTCGCCAACGGTGAGCACTACGCCGAGTGCACCGTCGAACACACGATGACCTACGCGCTCGGCCGGGAGGTCGGCACCGAGGACAATCCGCACATCGACGAGATCGTCGCGGACTGGGAGGCCGGCGGCATGACGCTGCGAAGCCTTCTGGTCGCGCTCGTCACCAACGACACGTTCCGTATGCGCCGGGGGGAGGCACAATAATGGGCCGCTTCAAACCACTTTCGAGGCGTGCGTTCTTGGGCGGTGGGGCGGCCGTGATGGTCGGCCTTCCGTTCCTCGAAGCCATGATGACCAAGGAGGCCGAGGCCGGCGGCGTGGGGGCGGCGCAGCGCATGCTGTGCATCTACGTGCCCAACGGCATGCACATGGCGTCGTGGACGCCCGCGCAGACCGGCGCCGGCTACACGCTGTCGCCGATCTTGCAGCCGCTCGCGGCCCTGCAGGACCAGTTCCTCGTCCTGACGGGGCTGGACAATACGCCGGGTCAGCCCGAGGGCCCCGGTGACCACGCCGGTGGCACCAGCGCGTTCCTGACGTGCACCCACGTCAACAAGTCCGAGACGGACATCACCAACGGGACCTCGGTGGATCAGGTGTACGCCCAGTACATCGGGTCCGAGACGATCATCCCGTCGCTGCAGCTGGGGATCGACGGGGGCGGCAATACCGGTGGCTGCGACAGCGGCTACTCCTGCGCGTACTCCCGCAACATCTCGTGGGTCGGCAGTCAGCCGCTGTCCAAGCTCACCTCGCCCGCGACTGCGTTCGACCTGCTGTTCGCCGGGTTCGATCCCGAAGCGAGCGCGGAGGAGCTGGCCCTGCGCAAGGCCAACCAGCTGTCGGTGCTCGACCATACGCTCGCCGAGTCCGAGAAGCTCAAGCTCAAGCTGGGCACCACGGACCGGGTCAAGATGGACGAGTACCTCGACTCGGTGCGCGACCTCGAGCTCAAGGTGCAAGCCGGCGACACGCAGCCGCAGTGCGAGCCCGGGGCGGCACCGATGGACCCGGGCGTAGCGCAGGATCACATCGACGTGATGGGCGACGTGATCGTCAAGGCGTTCGAGTGCGACCGGACGCGTGTCATCAGCTTCATGATGGCCAACGCCGGCAGCAACCGGAACTACAACTTCCTGCCCAACGTCACGGACGGCCACCACAATCACAGCCACCACGGCGGATCGCAGGCCAACTTCGACGCGCTGATCTCGATCGACACCTGGGAGATCGAGCGCCTCGCGTTGCTGCTGGGCAAGCTGGCCGCGGCCAGCGACGGCCCCGCGGGCTCGGTGCTCGACAACTCGATGGTCTTCTTCTCCTCGGAGATCGAAGACGGCAACGCGCACCGCCACACCAACATGCCGATCATCCTCGCCGGTGGCGGCGGCGGCACGCTGCAGTCGGGTCGCCACCTCGTCTACGACGGCGACCCGGTCGCCAACCTGTTCATCGCCATGCTCCAAAAGCTCGGCGCCGACGTGAACACCTTCGGCGACAACGGCAACGGCCCGCTGCCCGGCCTCAGCTAGCCGGCGGTGCATCGGCGAGAAGGGCGGGCAGCTCGTCGAGGGAGGCCTGCTGCGAGGTCGCGCGGACGGTCCCCGCCGCGTCGGCGAACACGTACGTCGGATACATGTGCGGGTGCATGAGCGCGTCGGTCACGAACTCGTTGAGTTCCGGCGTGTTCTGGACCACCACACCCGGGACCGGCGCGTAGCGTTTGGCGAGCTTTGCGGCGGCGCCGGTGGCCTCGTCGAGCGGCACGACGACGATCTGGATCTCGGGATAAGCGTCGGCCAGCCGGCGTAGTGTTGGCAGGTTGTGCTTGCAGCTGCCGCAGGACAGCGACGTCAGGTAGAGCAACACGGGGCGACCGCGCATCGCCGCGGTGTCGATGTGTGTTCGACTACCTACCGCCGTACCACGCAAAGGTGGAAGCGGTTGTCCGGGACCGACGAGCATGCGGTCGTTCGCGTGGACCATCGTCCAGAGAGAGGCGTGCGTGCCGAGCTTCGCATACCGGGGCTGCTCGAGAGCATCGAGCATCGTCCGCGCGGTATCGAAGTCGCGGCGCAACATCCGATCGTGGCCGTAGCCCCACAGCATCGACGCGCCCGTCGGTGGATCGGGGTGTGCGTCCGCGAGATCGACAAGCCAGTCGTCGGAGTTTTCGACGAGACTCGGCACGGATGCGGCTCCGAGCGGCCAGTGGGAGAGAGCGACCGGGTCGATGGAGACCTGCGCGCGAAGGACTCGCGCTTGCTCGGTCTTCGGTTCGTTGTCGGGACACCGGACCGACAGCCAAGCGAGTCGGGCCGCGTCCCGTACGAGAGGCCGTGAGTCGCGCGTCAGCTGCTCGAGCCGTCGGTGTGCGGTCGCCTGAACGAGCGCGTTGCGGCCCGCGCAAGCGTCAGCGAGCATCGTCGCCGCCGACCGAACGTCGCCCATCGCCGCGGAGGCGCTGGGCGAGTTGCCATAGCGGACTCGGTCGCGCGCGGGAGCGTCTAGGTCGACGACGATCGTCGCCTCGGGATCGAGCGCGAACAGCTCCGCGGTCACACGCGCGTCCTTGGTACTGAGCGTGACTTCGCATTGCGCGCCCAGCGGACAAGAGACACGAAACGGAAACGCGTGGACCTGATGTCGCACGCTCTGAGTCCAATGGCTCGGGCCTCTGGGAACGCTCCACCCCGTCGACACCACCACGGTCTGCGGCGCGGCCCGCTTACTGCGGACCTCCACGCTGACGCCGGATCGAGTCTTCGCGCTCGGCGAGACCGCGGCGGGGGTCGCCACGCCCTCGGTCGTCGCGCGCGGGGTCGGTGGGCGTGCGGCTTGGGAATTGGCCGGCGTCGCCGCGCATCCCACCGCGCACAGCCCACCGAGGATCCAAGTACGCGTCGCCACCACCGACGACGAGCGTAGCAGCTCGCGGTCGTTGGCCTCGTGCGGGGTACGGATCGATGTCCTAGAACCGCGCCGAGAGGCTCATGCCCATCGTGTCCATGCTGCCCCACGGGGAGAGGCGGACGGTCTCGGGGCGGAAGAAGAGCTTCTCGCGGGCGGCGCGTTCCTTGGAGTAGTAGATGCCGTAGGTCATCGCGCCCGCGCCACCGGCGATCATGCCGGAGGCGAACTGGTGCGCGAGCAGCTGGCCGGTGAGACGTCGACGCAGACAGTCGTCGAACTCGTTCGCGTCCGCGATCTCGTCGACCGGGCACTTGAACACGTTGAACGTCAGGGCCCACAGGGTGATCTTCGACACCAGGCCCACGCCGAAGATGCCGCCGCCCACCGCGGTCCAGATCGTGCCCTTGCGGTCGTACTTGCCCGAGTACGCGTACTCCGAGGCCTCGTAGCGTCCGCGGACCATGCCCGCGCCGGGACCCAGGCCGTAGGTCACGTCGTTGGCGATCCAGACCATCGCGGTCAGGCCGAGGTACGACGAGATGCTCCGAACGCAGTCGAAGATGTTCTCCACATTCTGGTCCGAGTCCACGCACCTGCGCACCAGGCCGATCCGCGCGCCGGCAGCACCCCAGGCGATCGCGCCCACCACACCCGCCGAGATCAGCAGACCCAGTCCCTTCCGGCTCTGATCCGGCTGAGGCGCGGGCTTCTTGACGATGCCGTCCACCGGCGTCGGCGGCTGCGTCGCGCCCACGGCGGCCGGGTCGACGGGCGGCGCCGTCGGGTTCGTGCCGTCGGTGGGGGTGGCCGGGTCGGTGGTCACGCCGGAGTCGACCGTGTCCTCGTCACCCCAGCCGTTGTCGTCGCTCGGAGGCTCGCTGCCCTCGGCGTCCTCGGGACCGACGGCGAAGCCCGCGACCGAAGGCGCGATCGGACTGGTCGAGCGCAGCGGCAGGGCCCCCGTCGACCAGGGAGAAAAGAGCATCGTGAGGCCGAGGAGCGCGGCGATAGGGGAGGCGGGCATCGATCGCAGCGTAACGATCGTGCGCGCGCGCCGTCAACGAAGATGACGCGACCCGTGGTCGGACGGGTGGCCGGGACCACGCCGCGAAATTTTCACGGCACCGGCTTGAATGAATCGCAGTCGAGGCTCGTCGTGACGACGCCGACCTCGGCGCGGAACTTCGCGCCGGGCTCGGTGCTTTTCCACGTCGACTCTTCGAAGTTGCAGTCGTACGTCTCGTTGCCGACCTTGTCGACGAGATGCAGGGTGTACACGGCGTTCTTGTCCCCGGTGCGCTCGCACCCCTTGCACGCACCCTTCTTGCGCAGCTCGACCGTCGGCCAGGCAGGCTCGCGATCGCGCCCCGAGGCTTCCTCGACGCGCACCTGGTGCCACTTGGTCACCTCGAAGGTGCACTTGTCGGCGTAGACCGGCTCGTCCCGGAATTTGGGCTTGCACTCCTTGACCTCCTTGAAGGTCCCGTCGCGGTTGTCCTTGCGCCGCTTGGTGCAGGTCTCGCCGTCCTTGACCTGCTTGTGGGATTTGACGGCCTTGGAGCGGTTCTTGATCTTGGCCGTTCGCGGGACGGAGTCGCACCAGGCGGACTCGGTCACGTCGTCGTAGCGCTCGACGGCGATCGTGCGCTTCCACGAGTGCCCGTCGACCTCGACGAACGCTTCCTTCTTCCAGAAGAACAGCACGAAGACGAGCGTGGCGAGCACCGCCACGATGCCGCCGACGATGAGACCGACTTTCAGACCGGTGTTGCTCTTCCTCTTCTCCGGCGTGCGACCGGCGGCTTGGTCGACCACGGCCTGTCGCCGCGCCCGCATCTCGTCCTTGGCCTGCTGCACCGACTCGCCGAGGAAGCCGATCGGTCCCTGTGCGACCTGGTCGCTGCGTGCGGCCGCGTCCTTGGCATCGCGCTCGAGCGGCGCGCCACACCCCGCGCAAAACTGCGACGCCGCGCTCGTGGGCGTGCTGCAGCCCGGGCACACCTTGTCGGCGCCGACGAAGCGGTGGTGGGCGATGAGGACCTTGTCCTCTTCGCTCGGGTAGTACCGCATGTTCGGGTCCTGGGGAGACCCGCAGTTGGGGCAGTGCCGGTGGTCGATGCCGAGGAGCTTGCCCGTCCCGCAGGCGGGGCAGTCCCACAGCATCTGGTAGGTGCCGATGTCTTCTTGGCGCATGGTGAGGGCGCCCGCGATCGTACACCCAGGGCTCAGCGCAGGTCGGGCGCGTGACGATTGCTGGTCACCAGTGCAGCCGGCTGCAGCCGATCGGTCAGCGCCGGCACGTCGGCCCCGTCGAGAAGCTGTCGCAGGCCTTCTTCGTCCGCGGGCTCGATTGCGCCGCTGAGCTCGCGGGCCTGGGCGGCGAGCTCGAGGGCGCGGGTCGTGTCGGCCCCGGTCACCCAAAGTGCCCGCGCCAGGGCGAGGCTCGTCTCGGCGAGGTTGAGCCGGTCCTCGTCGTCGTCGTCGCGGATCGACAGCGCGCGCTCGAGCGACCCCACCGCCTCCGGTACGTTGCTCAGCGCGAGCTGGCTGCGCCCGAGCCCGGTCAGTGCGTACGCGAGCAGCGGATGATCTTCGGGCAGCGTCTGCTCCCACACGGTCAGGGCCCGGGCGTACGACTCGCGGGCGCCTTCCGCGTCGCCGGCCAGAAAGCGCACCTTGCCCAGCGCGAGGGCGGCGTAGCCGGTGTCGGGATGCTCGGGGCCCAGCGAGGTGTCCCACAGCTCGCGCACGCGCTCGAGGCGTTCGCGAGCCTCCACGAGCTGTCCCAGATCCGACAGCCCCACGCCGAGGTTGAGCAGCGGGTAGCCGATGTCGCGGTCGTTGCCTCCAGTGGCGCTCTCCAGCAGCGTGATGGCGCGACGATGCAGGGCCACCGCGTCCTCGATCTTCGCCTCGGCACGCCGCACCTGACCGTAGCGGTCCAGGGTGTCGGCGAGCGTGCGGGCGGTCGCCGGGTCGAGGGCTTCGGGTCCCTGGCCTTCTGCGGGCTCGAGGATGACGCGCGCCCGCGCGAAGTCGGCGTCTGCACGACGCTGCGCCCCGGAGCCGAGCTCGGCGCTGCCGAGGCGCGCGAGGGCAACGGCGACGAAGCGATGCCGCGGCCCGAGGGCGCGCTCGAGCACGGCGAGGGCCTCGACTTGAGACTTGGCGGCCTCGGCGAACTGGCCCAGCCCCTCCTGCGCCAGCCCGAGCGCGAGCGTCGTGGCGGCGACGTCGACGTGGTCGGGTCCATGTCGGCGGCGGCGGATCTTCAGGGCGAGCTGCAGGTGCTCGTACGCATCGTCGTAGTGGCCGTTGGCGAGGTAGAGGCGACCGATCGCGTGCTCGAGATCGGCCCGCAGCCCGGAGGGCTCGCCCGCGCGGGCCAGCGCCGCCTCCGCGGCGAGCAGCACCTCGCGTTCTTCCTGGGGATGGGCGACCTCGTCGGTGAGCAGCTTGGTCATCAGCGCCCATGCCTCGGCTTCGATCTCCGGGCGATCACCGCGCGCCGACTCGAGGATCGCGTCGCGCAGGGCCCGGTGGGCGCGATCGGGATTGCCCGTCGCTTCGAGGACCGCTGCGTGCTCGAGCTGCGCCTCGGCGGCCAGGCCCGCGTCGCCCAGGCTCGTCGCGGTGCGAATCGCCGCGTCGGATCCAGCCAGCGCATCCTCGGCGCGACCGACCGCCCGCAACGCCGACGAGCGCGCGAGGGTGCGACGCAGCTCGGTCAGGCGCTGGTGCGGCTGGCCCGACGGCGGGGTGAGATCGGTCTGCGACAGGCGCAGCACCTCGGCGCAAGTGCTCGGCGCCGGCAGGCGCTGGATCGCGAAGACGGCGTGGTCGACGGTGACGGGATTGGGGTCCTGCATCACCTCGGTCAGCGCGATCATCCGTCCGCGCAGGACCTGCAGGCAGCGCAGTTGCGGCACGTCGTCGGCCGTGATCGGCTCGAGGCCGGCAACGTCGGCGGACTCGCAGGTCGCGTCGTGGGCATCGATCCACGCCGCGCGCCACTCCTCGAGCGACCCGAGCACGACCTCGGCGGTCGCATCTCCGGCGCCGCCGGCCTGTGACGCGAATGCTTCCCGGATCGTCGCATCGACGATCGACGTATCGTGCCCGCGCGCGAGCTCGGCGGCGGCGTCGGGACAGCGGTCGACGGCCGGCGGTCGCGTCCACAAGTAGGCACCCGTGATCGTCGCCGCGACGCCGAGGGCCACGGCCACGCCCACCCACGGACGCCGTGGCTGCGGCGGGTCGCGCTGCAGCTCGGCGAGCAGCGCGTCCATCGACGGGAACCGGTCGGGCGGCGAAAGGCTCAGCCCGCGCAGCACCACCTCGCGCATCCACTGGGGGACCCGCGTCCCCTTGGGCGGCTCGCGGATGCGACCCTCGAGGATCGACATCGCGAGCGCGGCCACGTTGCGGCCCGGAAACGGTCGCTCGCCGTACAGACCTTCATACAGCGCGACGCAGAAGCTGAACTGGTCGGCGAGGGGATCGGCCGCCGCCCCGCGGTGCTGCTCCGGCGCCATGTAGGCCGGCGTGCCGAGCATCGCACCGGTGCGCGTCAGGATCATGTTGGGCGGTTGGGACGGCGTGGGCGCGGAGTCGTGCGAGGTGGTGTCGATCGTCTGGTGTGACGACGTCTGCCGCGCCAGACCGAAGTCCATCACGAGCACGCGTCCGTCCGTGCCGATGAGGACGTTGTCGGGCTTGAAGTCGCGGTGCACCAGCCCGGCCGCGTGGGCGGCCGCGAGGCCACGTCCCGCCTTCACGAAGGCCTCGACGATGTCGGGCCAGTCGCGGGGAGCCTCGAGCCAGTCGCGCAGCGTGGACCCGTCGATGAACTCCATCGCGACGAACACGCGGGCGCCGAACGTGCCCACGTCGTGGACGGTGATCACGTTGGGATGCGACAGCTTGGCCATCGACTGCGCCTCGCGCAGCAGCCGACCGCGACCGTCGCTGGTCGCCATGTCGAGCTCGCGTCCGGGGTGGAGCACCTTGAGGGCGATCCGCCGGTCGAGCTGCGGGTCGTAGGCGGCGTAGACGACCCCCATGCCACCGCTGCCGATGCGGTCGAGCACCGTGTAGCGACCGAGCGATGCGCCGCGGTCGAGCTCGGCGGACGGCTCCACGTCGTGGACCGGCGGGGCGCTACCGAGCTGGGTCGTGCCGCCGCCGCCGGCGAGGGTGTCCTCGTCCCCCTCCGGGTCGATGGTGTGTTCGTTCGACACCGTCGCGTCCATCGTACGATCCCCGCCCCCGGGCCGAGCGAGACCCACGCCACGCCGTGGCTACTGCTACGATGGTCAGGGCAGTGGGGTCGACGCCGCCGCCGATTCACGGGCCGACCGTCCGTCGTCCGGGGCCGACCACCGAACCCCGCCCGCTCGCCGTCCGGCGAACGGGGCGCCACGGGGCGGGAATCGAACGGGCATGCTCTCACGTCGACGATCGCCTTCGACGATGACGACGGACGACTCGCAATCGCTGCTTCGGAGCACGCTGCGTGCATTGCTCCAGCCCCGGCGGCTGATCCCGATCGTCGTGGTGGCGACCCCGCTGCTCGTGGCGCAGGTTCGGTTCTCGCGAGATCCGCTCGCCGGTCCGGTGGGTGGGCTGATGTGTGTCGTGTTCTTCCTGCTCGCGCCGGTGTCGTGGCGTGCGCTGTTTCCTCCGACCTCGCTGCCGCGGACCTTCACCGCACCGTTCGGTCGGTTCTTCGTCTACGCGGTGGCGGGGGCCGGCACGGTCTTCGTGGTCGGCCGCTTCGTCCCCGGCGTCCTGGGTTTGCCGGCCACCTTCATGACGTCACCGACGAGCCTGTTGGTGTCGACCGCGTTGTTCTGGGTCGGCGGCTACGGGCTCGGTCGCGACATCGACATGGAACGCTCGCTGCACGTCGCGCAGGCGCGGGCCGCCGAGCTCACGCACGAGGCCGAGCGCGCGCAGCTGTTGGCCCTACGGGCGCACCTCGACCCGCACTTTCTGTTCAACACGCTCAACGCGATCGCGGAGTGGTGTCGCGAGGACGGGGCGACCGCGGAGCGAGCGACGCTCGAGTTGTCGACCATGCTGCGTGCCGTGCTCGAGGGAACGCGCCGGGCGGCTTGGCCGCTGTCGCGCGAGCTCGAGCTCTCGCAGATGCTGCTGGACCTGCACCGCATCCGCGACCCGGAGCGCCTGACCGTGGAGCTCGACATCGACGACGCGCCGGCGCTCGAAGTGCCCCCGATGATCCTGCTGCCGCTGACCGAGAATGCGGCCAAGCACGGACCCGGGGCCGGTCATCGCGGCGTGGTGCGACTTCGAGCGCGCACCGTCGGTGACGACGTCGAGCTGTCGGTCGACAACCCGGGCCGGTTCGAGGGCGAGCGCGACGGCGGGGAAGGCCTCGCCCTCGTGCGTCGACGCCTCGAGCACGCCTACGGCGGGGAGGCCTCGGTGTCGATCGCCGCCGAGGACGAGCGCACGCTCGCCACGATCCGAATCCCCCTCCGTGTCCCTCTGCCCAAGGTGAACGCATGAACGACCGACCGCTGCGCGTCCTCGCGGCCGACGACGAGCTCGTCGCACGCCGCCGTATCTCCCGCCTGCTCGAAGCGATGCCGGGCGTCGAGCTCCTCGGTGTGCACGAGGACGCCGACGGCGTGCTCGCGCAGCTGCGGGAGGACGCCGTGGACGTGCTCGTGCTCGACATCCAGATGCCCGGCCTGACCGGGCTGGAGCTGTCGGCGATGCTCGGCGACGACGCGCCGGTGGTCGTCTTCGCGACCGCGCACCCGCAGCACGCGGTCGAGGCGTTCGATCTCGGCGCCGCCGACTACGTCCTCAAGCCGATCGACGCGGCACGGCTGGGCAAGGCGATCGAGCGTGCCCGGGACAAGCGCCGGCCTGCGCCGGCCTCGGCGACCGACCATGTCGACCGCATCGCCGTGCCGACCCGCGACGGCATCGTGCTCGTCGATCCCGCCGACGTCAGTCACGCGATCTTCGACGGCAGTCTCGTGACGCTGTCGACCCGCGACGGCACGTCACACCTGACGGAGACGACCCTCGCCGACCTCGCCCTGCGCTTGCCGGAGGCGAGGTTCGAGCGCGTGCACCGGCGGGCGCTGCTCGACCTGCAGCAGGTCGCCGTGCTCGTGCCGACCCCCGCGGGCGGCTACCAGGCGCAGACCAAGTCGGGGGCGCAGGTGCCGGTGTCGCGACAGGCGGCCCGCAAGCTGCGGCGCTGGTTGGGTCTCACGAAGTAGGCGGGCGCCGATCGCCCCACGGCCGCTCCGCCTCCACCTGGGCGGCGAGCCTGAGCAGCGTGGACTCGTCGCCGAGCCGACCGACGACCTGCACGCCGATCGGCACACCGTCGTCGTCGACCGCCAGCGGCAGGCTCATCGCCGGATGGCCGGTCATGTTCAGCAGCTGCGTGTTGGGCATCGCGGCGAGCATGCCCGACGCGAGCTCCCGCAGCGCGCGGTCGAGCAGTCGGCGAATCGGCAGCCGACGCAGGACCGAGATCGCCACCCGCTCCGCGGGCTTGGGCAGAAACTCGCCGATCGTCGCCGGCGGACGGGCCATCGTGGGCGTCATCCACACGTCGTACTTGTCCGAGAAACGCGAAAGCTCCCAGCGCGTACGCGTCATCGCCTCGTGCAGGCGGGCGAGCTCGCCGGCCGGCGTGCGGGCGCCGATCGTGTGCAGCAGCCACGTCGAGGGCTCGAAGTCTTCGGGCCGCGCCGCGACGCCGAGTCGCCGCTGGCCGCTCTCGACCGAGGCGTACACCCCCGCGGCCACGGTCAGCAGATACGCGTCGGTCATCTCGCGGCGATCGAAGGGCGGCCGGGCCTCTTCGACCTCGTGGCCGAGGCCCCGCAGCAGATCCGCGGCCCGCTCCACGGCACGTACGCACGCGGGGTGCGTGTGCTCGCCCAGCAGTGCCTCGGTCGTGAACGCCACGCGCAGCCTCCCGGGGTCGCGCCCGACTTCCTCGGCGTAGGGACGCGGGGGTGGGGCCGCTCGCGTGGGGCGGCCGTCTTCGGGATCGGCGATCACGTCGAGCAGTCGCGCCGAGTCGCGCACCGATCGCGTCAGCACGTGCTGCTCGGTGAAGCCGAGCCAGCTCGACGCGCCGCTCGGACCCACGGGGCTGCGGCCACGGGTGGGCTTGAGGCCGAACAGCCCGCACGCCGACGCCGGAATTCGGATCGACCCTCCGCCGTCGCCCCCCTGCGCGACCGGGACCATGCGCGCGGCCACGGCCGCCGCCGAGCCGCCGCTGGATCCACCGGGCGTGCGGTCGGGCGCGTACGGGTTGCGCGTGGGACCGAACAGCTCCGGCTCGGTCACGCCCATGATGCCGAGCTCGGGCGTGTTCGTCTTGCCGACGATCACCAAGCCGGCGCGCTTGTAGCGGGCGACGAGCTCGCTGTCGGCGTCGGGCGTGTCGTCGCGAAAGAAGCGCGACCCCGAAGAGGTCGGGACGCCGGCGTAGCTCGCCAACAGGTCCTTGAGCAGCATCGGAACGCCACGAAACGGGCCCGCGGGCAGGCCGCTGTCGACCGCCTGGTGCGCCTCGCGGAACATGCGACGCACGACGGCGTTGAGGCGCGGATTGTCGGCGTCGATGCGCTCGGTCGCGCACTGCAGCAGCTGTCGTGGCGAGACTTCGCCCTTGGCGACCAGCTCGGCCAGAGAGGTGGCGTCGTGCTCGGCATACTCGTCGGGCGTCACGGATCGTTGGGTACCATGGCGGCCCGACCGCGGGCGACGGGACTCAGGGCGTGGCGGTGTCGGTGGAGCCCGCCGGTTCCGGGGCCGCCTCGGGCTCGGGCAGCGCCACCTCCGCCCACACCACGTAGTGATCGCTGACGTCGCGGTGCGGATCGGCCTCGATGGGGAGGGCCGGCCACGGCGTGTCGGGGTCGATCTCCTGTCGCGTGATCAGCTCACGGCCCGAGACCTCGGCCATCCGCAGGCGAAGGCCGCACGTGATGATGCGATCGAAGGATTCGTCGCGCACCGTCGTCAGCGGTGCTTCGTCGGCGGAGTCGAAGCAGTCGTCGTCGTCGGACTTGTTGTTCTTCGCGGCCAAGATGCCGGCGAGACTCTCGTCGTAGCCGTCGTCGTAGCGCGTCACCGTGCTGTTGAGCGTACCGAGCATCACGACCGGCAGCGGCTCCTTGGCGATGAGCCGACGCAGTGCGCGGGCGGCCTTGCGACGCTTGACCGCGTACGCCGGCGCGGCGCCATCGAGCATGTGCATGGCCACGAACGTGGCCGAGGTCCCGTTGGGGAGCTCGATGTCGGCGGCGACCTGCTTGTCGATCTTGACGTCGAAGCGGCGCACGTTCGAGATCGGGAACCGCGAGAGGATCGCGACCTGCTGGCCGGTCTGCCGATCGGTGCCGGGCAGGAACGCCCAGTCGTAGTCCGGTCCGCCGGCCTCCTCGATATAGAAGGCGATGTCGCCGACCTCGCGCTCGCCCCCGACTTCCGCGAGCGCGACGATGTCGAGCTTCTCGGCCACGAGGATCTCGACGATGCGGCTGCGCTTCCACTCCCAATCCTCGGCGGTGGTCGGCACGTACGGGCGCGCGAGCCGGGGGCGGTCGTCGCCGTGATGGTCGAACGCCCACTGCGCGTTGAACGTGCCGACCGCGATGGCGTCCTCGGGCACCTTGGGCGGCTCGGGCTCGGGCTCGGGCGCCGGCGCCGGCGCCTGCTCCACCTCGGTCTGTGCGGTCACCGGTGGGCTGGTCGGCTGCTTCGGGCCGCAAGCCGTTCCTACGAGCAGACCCAACCCCACCGCGATGAGGGACCCCGTCGAGAACGCATGATCACGCATAGACGTTTATGTAATATAAAATACTTAAATCGACAAATGAAAAAACGGCGAGGGAACGCGGTTGCTCGGGCGACCGGGCTCGGCCACCCTCCGCCCCGCTCATGGCCAACCGTACCGACGTTCGCAACGTCGCGATCATCGCGCACGTCGACCACGGCAAGACGACCCTGGTCGACTCCTTGCTGGAGATCGCCGGCGCGTTTGCACGTGGTGAAGGAGGTCAGGCCCAGGCGCTCGACTCCGGTGACCTCGAGCGGGAGCGCGGCATCACCATCACCAGCAAGCCGACGGCGCTGACGTTTCGCAACGTCCGCATCAACCTCGTCGACACGCCCGGACACGCCGACTTCGGTGGCGAGGTCGAGCGCGTGCTCAACATGGTCGACGCGGTGCTGCTCATCGTCGATGCCGTCGAGGGACCGATGCCGCAGACGCGCTTCGTGACCGAGAAGGCCGTCGCGCGCGGACTGAAGGTCGTGCTCGTGGTCAACAAGATCGACCGCGACGCGGCGCAGCCCCACCGGGCCGTCGACGCCACGTTCGACCTGCTCGCGTCGCTCGACGCGTCCGAGGAGCAGCTCGAGTTCCCCGTCGTGTTCGCGTCCGCCGTGGGGCGCTACGCGATGCGCGACCCCGACGATGCGCCGGGCAGCATGGAGCTCATCCTCGAGACGATCGTGGACAAGGTACCGCCGCCGCAGGTCGACACCGACCGCCCGCCGGCGATGTGGGTGTCCACGCTGCTGCACGACCCGTTCCTGGGCTACCTCGCGATCGGCCGGATCCGCAACGGGCGGATCGCGACGGGCCAGCGTCTGGCGTTGATGCGTCCGGTCGAGTCCGAGTCGGACGCCAAGGCCGAAGAGGTCTTCCGTGTCAGCAAGATCCTGGGCTTTTCCGGGCTGCAGCGCTTCGAGCTCGAAGACGCGCAAGCGGGCGACATCATCGCGGTCGCGGGCATGACCACGCTGCAGGTCGGTGACACGCTCACGTCCGAGAATGCCGAGGAACGCACCGTGTTCCCGCCGCTCGCGGTCGATCCGCCCACGCTGACGATGCGCTTTCGGGCCAACGACAGCCCGTTCGCCGGCACCGAGGGCAAGTTCGTCACGTCGCGCAAGATCAAGGAACGCCTCGATCGCGAGATCAAGTCCAACGTCGCGCTGCAGGTGGGGCCCACCGAGTCTCCCGAGGAGTTCGAGGTCCGCGGTCGTGGCGAGCTGCACCTGTCGGTGCTGATCGAGACGATGCGGCGCGAAGGCTACGAGCTGTGCGTGTCTCGGCCGCACGTGATCATGCGCGAGGACGACGAGGGCAACACGACCGAGCCCTACGAGCGCGTGCTCGTGCAGTGCGACACCGAGTACACCGGTGCGGTCATCGAGCGACTGGGCAAGACCGGCGAGATGCTCTCGATGGAAGAGGAGTCGGCGGGCCGGACGCGCATGGAGTTCCGCGCACCGACACGCAGCCTCATCGGCTATCGCTCCGAGTTCCTCACCGCGACCCGTGGCACCGGCGTGCTGTCGTCGGTGTTCGACGGCTACGGCCCGTACCTGGGGGCGATCCGGCAGCGCCTGCAGGGCGTGCTCATCGTGCTCGACCCGGGGGAGACGGTGACGTACTCGCTGCACCGACTGCAGGATCGCGGCACGCTCTTCGTCGGACCGCAGGTCAAGGTCTACGCCGGGATGATCATCGGCGTGCACGTGCGCGACAACGACATCGTCGTCAATCCGTGCGCGACCAAGAAGCTGACGAACGTGCGCGCGTCGGGAGCGGACGAAAAGCTCTTCCTGTCGCCGCCGCGCGATCTGTCGCTGGAGCAGGCGCTCGCGTTCATCGAGGACGACGAGCTGCTCGAGGTCACGCCGACCGCGTTGCGGCTGCGCAAGCGCTACCTCGATCACAACCTGCGCAAGCGCGACGAAAAGCGTCGCGCC
>CALBMM010000273.1 GCA_937896535.1 uncultured Pseudomonadota bacterium | reverse complement strand
GTCGGATCCTCTTCGCCACCGCCGCCCGCCGTCGACGGGGCCGCGGTTCCGGCCTCGTCGGCACCCTCGGCCGCCTCGCCCCCGCCCCCGTCGGTCGCGCCGCCGTCGGCGGTGCAGCCGACCAGCAGCAGGGCGCCGAATGCAGCGGATACCCACCAACAAGCCATAGGTCGAGAGCCTAGCAGGCGCCCTGGTCCGACGCACGTGGGCGCCAGGTCACGCGAACGTCGCGGTGACCGGAACGTGGTCGCTCGGGCTCTCCCAGCCGCGGGGTTCGGAGTCGTGCACGACCGAGGTGCAGCGTTCGTACATCGGGGCGGTCGCATACACGTGGTCGATGCGCATCCCCTCGCCGCGGGTGAAGCCGTTGGTGCGGTAGTCGTACCAAGTGTACTGGCCGCCCTCCTCGACGTGCTTGCGAAAGCAATCGCGCAGACCGAACTCGCGCAGGTTCTGCAGGGCGCCGCGCTCGGCCTCCGACACGAGCAGCCGGCCCTCGTACCCCGCCGGATCCCACAAGTCACGATCGTCGGGCGCCACGTTGAAGTCGCCGACGATCACCAGCGGCTCGCTGGCGTCGTAGCGCGCGTCGAGCTCGGCACGCAGGCGGTGAAACCACTGGATCTTGTAGTCGTAGGCGTCCGAGCCGAGCTCGGTGCCGTTGGGACAGTACAGGTTGTAGACGCGCACGCCATGCGCCCGCACGTTGAGGATCCGCGGCTGCTTGTCCGGCTCGCCCTCCGCGAATCCTTCGATCACCTCTTCGGGCTTTTGCTTGGTCATCGTGGCCACGCCGCACAGCGCCTTGCCGCCGTGGATCGTGACCTGGTAGCCGAGCTCCATGAACGGCACGCGGGGAAACAGCCGGTCCTCGACCTTCGTCTCCTGCAGGCACAAGATGTCCGGCTCGTGGTCGGCGAGGTACGTCAGCACGTGATCGAGACGCGCCCGGATCGAGTTGACGTTCCAGGTCGTGATGGTCAGCGGCATCGGCCGCGAAGGTAGCAGGCCCGGTCAGCCCTCGGGATCGAACATCTGGCACGCGAGATCGATCTGCGAGTTGAGCGCCGTGTCGACCGCCATCGGCACCGACATCGGACCGTCGCAGATGTCGGCCGCCACCCCGTTCGTCCCGAGCATGCCGGCGAAGTCGTACAGCCGCGTGGCGTGGAAGACCCCGCAGTCCAGGCCATTGCAGCCGCAGCTGCCGGGCTGGTTGCAGAAGTTGACCCCGTTGTTGGAGGTCGGATCGCCGGCGACGACGATCGCCGCCACGCCCTCCATCACGCCGTTCTTGAGGGTGACGAGGGTCCCGAGCATCGTCGCGAGATCCGGCGCCGGCGTGGTGCACCCGAGCCCGCAGCTGTTGCCCCCGAGCTGGTCGTAGGCGCCGTAGTCGTCGACGTCGGTGACGAGCACGAGCACCAACAGCGCCTCGTCGCGCACGAAGCCGCCGGGATTGCCGTCGAGCAGATCCACGCCCGAGGTCAGCACGTGCTCGCAGCCCGCCGACGCGCCGCCGAGCCCCGCGACCTGGCCGACGGCGCCGTTGAACGCTTGCGCGATCTGCATCGCGTCCATCGTGGTCGAGTCGAACCAGGGGTTGGGCTCGAACCATCCCGGTGGCGTCAAGAAGCCGTGGTCGTCGTCGTCGGTCACGCCGATCCGGTAGTCGACGCCCCCGCCGTTGATCGCCTCGAGCGTCAGGATGATCTGGTTGAAGGCGTTGGTCGCCGCGAGCGCGTTGCGTTCCTCGGCCATCGACAGCGAGCCGTCGAGCACGAACAGCAGGTCGATGGCGGTACAGCCCGAGCGCGGGGTGATGTCGGTGTCGTTGGTCCCGACGTCGAGCAGGATGCCCGGACCCGTGTCCGGATCGGTGCCCGGTCCCATCGTGGTCGGCCCATCGGCGCTGGTGTCGGGATCGGTGCCGGGCCCATTGCTCGTCGCATCCATGGATGCATTGGTCGGATCGGACGCGGAGCCGTCGGCCGACGTGCCGCCCGACAGGTCGACGCAAGTGTCGTTGACGCAGACCAATTCACCGTCGCACGAGCCGCCCACGGTGCATGCACAGCCGGCGGCGCCGACCGGGCAGTCGTCGCCCGCCGCATCGCCGCAGGCCCACCCCAACCCCGCCGAAAGGCCGAATACGGCCACCATGGAAAGCCAAGACTTCGTCGAACCCACGAAGCCAGAGTACCACCGTGGCGGTTCATTCCGCGGGAACCGGCGCGCCGTCGTCCGGGGGCAACAACCCCCGCTGCACGAGCCACCGGTGCGCGCCCAGACACAGCACGAACCACCCGACCGCGAGGTAGACCGACAGGTCGCCGGTGGTCGCCAACGCCAACAACACGAACACGCTCGAGACCGCGTACAGCAAGGGTGTGACCGGGTAACCCCATGTCCGATACGGACGCACGGTATCGGGCATCTTGCGCCGCAGCCGGATCACCGCGAGCACGGTCAGCGTGCCGGTGATCAGCATCGCCGCCGACGTGTACGTGGTCAGCTCTTCGAAGCTCTGCGTGCCGACCAGCACCAACGACCACAGCGCCTGCACCCACAGCGCGACCACCGGCGTGCGGTACTTGGGGTGCAGCCGACCCGCCGGCGCGGGGCAGTGGCCGTGGGCCGCCATCGCGAAGCCGATGCGCGAGCCGGTCAGCACCGTGCCGTTGATCGAGCCGAGCATGGCGAACACGATGAGCACGGTCACCGTCAGCACGCCCACCGATCCGAACAGCTCCGCGGCCGCGGCGGTCCCCGCCTCGAACACGTTCGCGAGCTCGTCCATCGAAAAGATCGACAAGAAGCCCACGCACAACAGCAGGTACAAGACCGTGACCGCGACGGTGCCCAAAATGAGGGCGCGCGGCAGGTTGCGCCCCGGCTGGTGAATCTCGCCGCCGACGTAGATCGCGGCGTTCCAGCCCGAGTAGGCGAAGTACACCGGCAGGAACGCGAGGGCCCCGGCGGCGACCGGTGGCATCTCGAACGCGTTGCCGCCTTCCCACGCCCCGCCGTGCACGCCGTTTTGTCCGAGCACGCCCAGACTGGCCGCGAGCAGGATCCCGATCGGGATACCGGTCAGCAGCAGCTGCACGCGGCCCGAGATCACGATGCCGATATGGTTGACCGCCGTCAGGCCGACGATGACCACGGTCGCCCAGAACGCCTCCGGGCTGATCGGCAGGCCGATGTCCGTGGGCCAGTGAAACCACGCGCCCATCACGACCGGCAGCTGGAACTGGGCCGTGCCCACCGCCATGGTCGCGAGCGAGCCGGGAAAAATCGCCAGCAGCTGCAGCCACCCCGCCGAGAAGGCGACGCCGGGTCCGTACGCGAGCCGCAGGTACGGATAGTCACCGCCGGCGCGGGGCAGCATCGCCCCGAGCTCGGCCACGCTCAGGGCTCCGAACAGCGCCGACACGCCACCGAACAACCACAGCAGCAGGAAGGGACCCGGCGACTGGATCTGCGTCGCGACCTGCGACGGCATGATGAAGATCCCGATCCCCAGCATGGAGCCGGCCACCAGCGCCATCGCCGGCAGGCTTCCCAGGGATCGCTCTTCGGGGCCGCGCACGCCGTCCTCGTCGGCGGACTCTACCTCAGGCGTGCTCATCCTCCCCCTTTTCGACCAGCGCGCACCGGGCCGCGCCCCCCGGGCGCTCGTCGACGTCGACGTCCCAACCGCTCGGAGTATGCCCGGCCGGGCGGGTTTTCGCCCTATCCCACCCGGTTTGACGCCCCCATGCACCCCGGCTACGGTGCGCGCTCGTCGATGCCGCGCTCTTTGCGGAAGTCCTTGGCCGCCGCGCTCGTGGCGGCGTCCTCGCTGGGCGTGCTGACGTCGACGTCCGCGTGCAAGTCGGGTCCCGACCTGTCGGCCGATTACGCGCAGACCGCCCGCGAAAACTACGAGCTCGCGCTCGGCGAGTTCGCCGACGAGGACTGGGACGAGGCGATCCAGTACGCCGACTTCGTTCGGATCCGATTCCCGTTCTCGCGCTACGCGGTGGAAGCGGAGCTGCTCATCGCGCGCGCCGAGTTCGAGATGGGCAACTACCTGACGTCGCAGGACGCGTTTCGGCAGTTCGCCAAGCTGCACCCCACGCACAAGCACGTTCGCAACGGCTGGGTCAGCTACATGGCCGCGGTGTCGGCCTACATGAACGGTCCGTCGCAGGGCTTCTTCCTGCTGCCGCCGCCCGAGCAGCGCGACCAGTCGCAGCTGCGCGAGGCACTCGCCGAGCTCGGGTACTTTTTTGATGACTCGGCGAACACCGAGACGACCAAGTACG
>CALBMM010000272.1 GCA_937896535.1 uncultured Pseudomonadota bacterium | reverse complement strand
GGTGCTGTTCAACCTGATCGGCGGCGCGAGGGACACCGGGGATGTCGCCTACGGCCAACCGTTCAACGACCCGCAATACGTCATGGATTTCGGTACGTCGCCAGGCTGCACGGGCGTCAACGGCAACGCCGTACCCCCGGTGCGCATGCGCGAGGTCGCCGAGGTGTTCGCCGACGGGACCCAGAACATGTTCTCGGTCTGCGCGAGCACGTACTCGACCGCGATGACCGAGCTGGCCGCCAACCTCGTCGCCCGCGTGCAGTAGTCGCGGCGGCTCAGGCCACCGGCGCGTCGTCGGGCAGCCGCCGCGGCAGCCACACCTGAAACTGCGAGCCTTCGCCCACGGTGCTCCGCACAGAGATCGTGCCGCCGAGCATCTGGGCGAAGCGCTCGGTGATCGCCAGGCCCAGACCCGTGCCGCCGAACTTGCGGGTGGTCGTGTCGTCGGCCTGCGAGAACTCGCCGAAGATGTGCTCGAGCTTGTCGGCCGGGATCCCGATGCCCGTGTCGTGGACCTCGATGCGGATTCCCTCGGTCCCCTGGCGGGCCGCGGCGGCGACCCGCAGCGACACCGTGCCGTGCTCGGTGAACTTGCACGCGTTCGACAGCAGGTTGAGCAGGATCTGGCGGACCTTCGTGGGGTCGGTGTGCAGGGGGCCGATGCCCGGGTCGACGACGTGCGCGAGGTCGTTGCCACCCTTGGCTGCGAGCGGCTGCGCCGTATCGATCACACTCGCGACCAAGGCGGTGAGGTCGAACTCGATGCGCTCGCACAACATCTGTCGCGCCTCGATCTTGGCGAGGTCGAGGATGTCGTTGATGAGCGACAGCAGATGGCGGCCGGCGCCCATGATGCGACCGACTTCCCCGGCCAGCGCGGCGTTGCCGTCCTCGAGCGCATCCTCCTCGATCATCTCGCTGTAGCCGATGATCGCGTTGAGCGGAGTTCGCAGCTCGTGGCTCATGTTGGCCAGGAACATGCTCTTGGCCTTGCTCGCCTCCTGGGCCAGGTCGCGCGCGACGGCGAGGTCGTCGTGGGCCGCCCGCAGCCGCTCGTTGTGGGCCTCGAGCTCGGCGAGCACGCGCTCGCGCGCCACCCGGTTGCGTCGCACGCTCCACGCGTAAAACGTCGCGATGAGCACGGTGATGCACGCGAAGATCCCCGAGTTGAGCAGCACGAAGGCGTGAAGTGCCTCGTGGCTCAACGGCACCGTCGGGGGAACGCGATCGAGGGCAACGAGCAGGCCCAGATACGCGGTGATGAAGATCGCCGCGTACGCCAGTCGCACCCACAAGCGTACGTAGGAAAACAGCAGGCCGAGCTCGAGGGCGAGCAGCACGTGCAGCTCGAAGGCACCGCCGCCCAGGGTCAGGGCGGTCAGCCACGCGTGCACGGCGACCGCGATCGAGGCGGCGGTCATGCCGGTGAAGACGCGACCGGACACGACCGCCGCGATGCCCCCGGCGAACACCACGATGACCCCGACGTTGGTCCACGCGATCCGGTCGGCACCGAGCTCGAGAAACAGCGGGATGTACGTGACGTACGACAGCAAGCCGACGATGCACGTGTACAGCGTGACCCCGTACAGCTCGCGCACCGGGCCGGGCAGACCCTGGCCGGGTCGCATGAGGCGCTCGTGCAGTCGCCGTAGCCCCGAGACGTTCGCCCCGGGTGCGTCCCCGAGGGGCGGGGCCGGATCGTCCGTCACGCCGCGAGTCTAGCAAGAGGCCTTCCACCGCGGTGCGAACGGCGCCGCCGCGCGGTGACGACCGTGGGGTAAGCTCGGCCCATGGTCCGGGGAAAGGGAATCGGCCCGCTCGCGGTGGCGGGCCTGTGGGGGATCGCAGCGACCGCGTGCGGCGGCTCGTCGTCACCGTCCGACGGCGACGAGGGCAGCACGTCGACGACGAGCGCGTCGACCTCGACGAGCGGGATGCCGGCCTCGACGAGCGGAGTCGACGGCTCGAGCGGGACGGCGGGAGACTCGTCGACCGGCGGGGCCGCGGTGGCGATGTGCCCGGACGGCAGCGCGTTTTCGCGACCAAAGGGGGTCGTGCCCAACGTCGCCTACCCCAAGCAGATGTACGGCCAGCCGCTGAGCCCCACGCTGCTCAACGAGCACCACAACCAGCCGATGATGCTCGACGGCTACCTGCTGCTGGCGGGCAACGCCAAGTTTTCCACCTGGGACATGTCCGATCCCGCGGCGCCCAGCTTGCTCGCCGAGTTCGACTCCCAACACGACGTCGCCGAGGCCGAGTCCCACGAGGTCACGTTCGCGAAGGTGGGCGAGAGCTACTACGCCGCGACGATCTCCGGCCGTGGCTTCGACATCTGGGACCTGACCGACATGACGGCGCCCGCGCACGTCAGCCACGCCGACATCGAGGGGATCGACTACGGCGACATCGCGGCCGGGGTGTGGGGCGTGGCGTGGCAGGGGCACTACGTGTACGTCGGTGGCAACGACACCGGGCTGCACATCGTCGACGTCGCCGACCCCACGGCCCCGGTCGTGGTCAACACGCTGCCGAACTCGGCGACCGGTGGTTTCTTCGTCGGCCCGCTGTTCGCGATGGGCAACATTCTCGTGCTGACCACGCCCAAGGAGCACGGTGGGGTGGCCACGATGGAGATCAGCGATCCGGAAAACCCCATCCTGCTCGACGCGATGACGCTCGAGGAGAGCTACATCGGCTGGTACTACGCCGGCCACGTCTTCTTGCAGACCCCGCTGCGCATCTACGACGTGCTGTCGGACCCCACCACGATCACCACGGTGGTCGAGGGCATGGAGACCGAAGACAGCGAGTACATGAGCTTCGGCGACGACCAGCTGTTTCTCGGGTTGCTGCGACCCAACGCCGGGGCGATCCGCTACGACGTCAGCGACCTGTCGATGCCCGTCGAGATCGACAAGATCGAGGGGCGCGACCTGACCCTCAACGACGACCAGTTCACGCTCAAGATCGGCAACCTGCTCGTGCTCAGCGACGATCAGCTCACGCTGGAGGGCTACGCGGGCAGCTTCATCGCCGTCGAGTCGACCTCGCCGGACACCATACCGCCGCGCGTCAACGGGATCTGGCCTCCCGACGGGCTGACGGTGCCGACGACCTCGTCGATCGGCGTGTCGTTCTCCGACCAGATCGAGCTCGCCACGGTGAGCCCGGAGAGCTTTCAGGTGCGTGATGCCGAGGGCAATTGCGTGATCGGATCGTGGGGAGCGATGCGCACGATCGTCAACTTCGCGCCCGACCAGCCGCTTCAGGCCGGGGCGACGTACCAGCTCGTGCTACCGGCCGGCGGCATCACCGACCTCGGCGGCAACGCGATCGCCGAGGACTACGTGTCCACCTTCACCGTGCAGTGAGCGGGCGTCGAACATCGCGGCGGGCCCGGGCTCTCGCCGGGGCCGTCCTCGTCGGGAGCGCCGCCGCACTGGCGTGGCCGTCGGCGGCCCACGCCCTCGAGGTCGTCGTCGCGCACGCGCCCACCGATCTCGGCGAGCCCAGCGTGTTCACGGCGACGGTCACGGATGCGGCCGGCGAGGTCGAGTACCGCTGGGACTTCGGCGACGGCTCGCCCGCGATGGACTGGGCCCCGAACGTGGCGGCGATCGAGCACACGTTCGCCGAACCCGGGCACTACACGGTCAACCTGCTCGTGCGCGACGCGGCCACGCCGTTCGCCGGCCACGCGTCGACGCACACGGTGGTCCGTCCGCGGACGGAGGGCACCGCGCAGTCGTCGACGACGATCGTCTACGACGAGACCCGCGGGCTGGTCATCAACGCCAACCTCGACAACGACACGGTCGCCATCGTCGACGCGACCGCGCTGGAGAAGGTAGCGGAGGTCGCCGTCTTCGAAGGGCCCACCTCGCTCGCGTTGGCGCCGGACGGTCGGCTGTGGGTCACGCACCGCGAGGACTACGCGGTGGCGATCGTCGATCTGGACACGTTCGAGGTCGTGGGCGGGTTTCGGCTGCCGTTCGCGTCGCAGCCCGCTGCGATCGTGATGGGGGCGGACCGTGCCTGGGTCTCGCTGATGGCGCTGGGCAGCGTGGTCGCGGTCGACCTCGCGACGCTGGAGGTCTCCGCGCCCCTGGAAGTGGGTCCGTGGGCGCGGGGGCTGGCGCTGTCGGCCGACGGCGCGACCCTGTGGGTGACGCACTTCATCTCCGGCCCGAACGCCGGTGCGGTCAGCCGGGTCGACACGGCGACGATGACGGTGCGCGACGTCTCGACGCTCGTGGTCGACCCTGGCCCCGACACCGACCAGTCCGGGCGCGGCGTGCCCAACTACCTGTTCGCCGTCGCGATCACCCCCGACGGCACCGAGGCGTGGGTCACCGCCAAAAAGGACAACGTACAGCGGGGGACCGTCCGCGACGGCGAGGCGTTGACGCAGGACAACACGGTTCGCCCGATGCTCGCGAGTCTCGACACCGCGACCGGCCTCGAGAACCTCGATGTCCGCCTCGACATCGACGACCGCAACCTGCCCTCGCACATCGCGTTCAGCCCGCTGGGCGACTACGCGTTCGTGACGATCACGGGATCGGCCTTCATCGACATTCGCGACCGCTACGGCGCGCGCACGGCTGCGGCCGATCTCAAGGAGGCAGGCATCGCTCCACGGGCCAGTGTGCTCGGCCCCGACGGCAAGCTTTTCGTGCACGGCTGGATGTCGCGCTCGATCGTCGTCTTCGACGTCAGCCAGATCCTCGCCTCGGTCGACTTCGCGTCGGTGCGGCTGGCCGACATCCCGGTGGTGGCCGACGAGACGCTCGCGCCGGACGTGCTGCGCGGCAAGCAGGTCTTCTATCACTCCGAGGACACGCGGATGACGGTGGAGGGCTACATCAGCTGCGGCACGTGCCACTTCGACGGGTTCGAGGACGGACGCGTGTGGGACTTCACCGATCGGGGCGAGGGGCTGCGCAACAACATCTCGCTGTTGGGCCGGCGCGGCAACGGCCACGGCCGCGTGCACTGGACGGGCAACTTCGACGAGATTCAGGACTTCGAGCACGACATCCGCAACGCGTTCGGTGGCGCGGGTTTCATCGACGATCCCGCGTTCGCCACCGCGCCCTACGGCACACCGCTGGGTGCGCCCAAGGCGGGGCTCGACGAGGACCTCGACGCGCTCGCGGCGTTCGTCGGCTCGCTCGACGTGGTCCACCGCAGTCCCTTCCGCAACCCCGACGGCTCGATGACCGAGGACGCCGAGGCCGGGGAGGCGATCTTCGCCACCTTGGGCTGCGACGCGTGCCACGGCGGCCCCGACTTCACCGACTCGGCGACCGGGATGGTCCACGACGTGGGCACGATGACCGCGCTGTCGGGCATGCGACTGGGCGGACCGCTGGAGGGGATCGACACGCCCACCCTGCTCGGGATCTGGGAGACCGCGCCGTACCTGCACGACGGCTCGGCGCCGACGCTGCGCGACGTGCTGGTCACTCGCAACGTCGAAGACCGACACGGGGCGGTGAGTACGTTGTCGGCGGCCGAGGTCGATCAGCTCGTCGCGTACCTGCTGCAGATCGACGGCCTCGAGCCCCCGGCCGCGCTGCCGTTCGAGGCCACGCAGGAGGATGCCGAGGACAGCGGCTGCGCGTGCACCTCGACCGGCGCCCGCGGTGGTGTCGGAGTCGGCCTTGGCCTTGGGCTACTGCTGCTCGGCGTCGTCGGCCGACGACGCCGTCGCTGACGGCGGTCAGCCATTGGGGAAGTGACGCGGCCAGATCGGCGCGATCTTGGGTCGCGCCGCCAACGTCTCGGCGAGGCGCTGCAGCTTGGGCAGGTGCTCACGTCGCCACTGCGGGTCCAGATCCCACCGCGACAGCGCGGCCAGGTAGATGTCGGTGACGCAAAACTGCGCGCCGAGCAGATACGGTCCCTCGCCGAGCGCGCCCTCGACCACCTGCCAGCGATCGCGCCACTTGGCCAGCGCCAGCTCGCGGACGCCGGCACGCGACGCCTCGTCGGGGGCGAAGCGCTCGGGGTGATCCATGATCTCCACCACGGGGTACAGCTCGGTCGCGACGAACATCAGCCAGCGCAGCGCCACGGCGCGTCCGGGGCTCGCCGCCATGGGCAGCAGATTGGCCTCGGGGTGCCGCTCGGCGAGGGTGACGAGGATCGCCGACGACTCGGTGAGCGTCTCGCCGGCGGGCGTCAGCAACGTGGGCAGCTTGCGCTGGGGGTTGATCGCCGCGTACGCGGCTTGCCGGTGCTCCCCGTTGCGGGCGTCGACGACCCGAACCTCGAAGTCCACACCGATCTCGGCGAGCGTCGTCTCCACGACCGACGAACCGCTCCCGTTGGCGCCGTACAGCACGTACCCCATGCGCCGGAACGTAGCCTGATTCATCGCGCGCGGGCGAGGCGGAACCCGAGGTCGTCGATCGCGAACGTGGGGTGGCTCTTGCGGCGGCACGACGCGCGGCAGCTGTGGGGATGGTCGAACCATCCGCCGCCGCGAAAGACTCGGTAGGGGCCGTAGACCTTCGGGTCGAACACGTCCCAGCACCACTCCCACGCGTTGCCGATCGTGTCGTACAGGCCCCACGCGTTCGGCTCGCGGGTGCCGACGTCGTGGATCGCTTCGGCCGCGTTGCCGCGGTGCCACGCGATCGCATCCAGCGGGCCGTAGCGGACGTCGGTCGAGCCGGCTCGGCATGCGTACTCCCACTCCGCCTCGGTGGGCAGTCGATAGCCGTCGGCGGCGAGATCGACGGTGACGTCACGCGCGTGCGGGTCGTCGGTGATTCCGTAGCAGAGGGAGAGTCCCTCGCGCGCCGACAGGGCATTGCAGAAGGCGACGGCGTCGCGCCACGAGACCTCCGTGATCGGCGTGCGGGGTCCGGCGGTCGACGCCGGCGCGGTCCCGACGACGTCGAGGTACTGCGCCCGCGTCACCGGATGCGACGCGATCGAAAACGCCGCGACCGCGACCGTCCACTGCCGACGCGTGCCTTCGTCCACGAGGACGATCTCGCCGGCCGGCAGGGGGATCATCGTGGTCACCATGGGCGGGGCCGCGCAGCATAGCCGCTCCGAGCAACGGGCCCATCCGATGCGGGATTCGTCACGCATTCTCCATTTGACCAAAAGTACTATTCGGGTCATATAGTTTTCATGGCCCCCGCACCGATCGAGGACCGCGAGGTGCGGCTGCTGGAGGCGGCCGCCGAGCTGTTTGCCCGGCACGGCTACGACAAGACCACGATCGACGACGTCGCTCGCCGGGCCGGCGTGTCCAAGGGGTCGGTCTACCTCGCGTTCGAGGGCAAGCAGCAGCTGTTCGAAGCGATGCTGCTGACGCAGATGCGCGCGTTCTCGGAGGCGTGGCTGGCGGCGGTGCGCGCCCATCCCCGGGGCGGAACCCTGGGAGCAATGTACCAGGCGATGCTGCGCGCCCTCGACGACAACCCTTTCATGAGCGTGGTCTTTCGCCGCGACCCGGCGCTGCTCGGGCGCTACCTGCAGCAGCCCGACAACTTCTTTCGCGACTACGCGGCCGGCCAGCCCACCCGTCACGAGGTGATCGCGATGATGCAAGAGGCCGGGGCGGTGCGACGGGACGTGGACCCGAAGGTCGTCGCGCACATCATCAACATGATCGCGTACGGCATGGTCTCGCTCGACACCGTGGTCGACCGCGCTCAGATGCCGGAGACGGACGCGATGCTGGAAGGGATCGCGACCTTCATGGACCGGGCCTTCACCCCCGAGGACGGGGGCGACAGCGAGGCCGGCAAGGCCGTGATCGAGCGGATCTTCGCCGGGGGCATCGCCGCGTTCGACGGCCTCATCGACGCGCGTCGTGCCCGGCGCCCGATGGAGGACGAGCGATGATCGAGGTCGAGGACCTGACGTTTTCGTACCCCACTGCGAGCGCGCCCACGTTGCGGGGTCTGTCGTTCGCCATCGCCGACCGAGAGATCTTCGGGTTCCTGGGACCCTCGGGCGCGGGCAAGTCCACGACGCAGAAGATCCTCATCGGGCTGCTGCCCGGCTACGGCGGCAAGGCACGGATTCTCGGCCGCGAGGTGGCGGCGTGGGGCCACGCGCTGTACGAGCACGTCGGCGTCAGCTTCGAGCTGCCCAACCACTACCAGCGCCTGACCGCCCGCGAGAACCTCGAGCACTTCGGGTCGCTGTACGAGCGCCGGGCGGTGACTCCCGCCGAGGCGCTGTCGTGGGTGGGCCTGGCCGACCACGCCGACAAGCGCGTCTCGGAGTTCTCCAAGGGGATGAAGATCCGGCTCAACGTGGCCCGCAGCCTCCTGCACGGACCGAAGCTGCTGATGCTCGACGAGCCGACGAGCGGCCTCGATCCCGTCAACGCGCGCAACGTCAAGGATCTGGTGCTGCGGCTGCGCGGCGAGGGCACCACCGTGCTCGTGACCACCCACGACATGAACGTCGCCGCGCAGCTGTGCGACCGCGTCGCGTTCATCACCGACGGGCAGATCCGCGTCATCGACTCGCCGGCGGCCCTCGAGCGCGCGCACGGTCGCCGCAGCGTGCGGGTCGAGTACCTCGACGGGCAGGCCACGAAGACGGACGAGTTTTCGATCGACGGCCTCGGCGACAACGCCGACTTCCTCACCATCTTGCGCCGCCACCGGGTGCAGACCGTGCACAGCCTCGAGACCACGCTCGAGCAGGTGTTCATCGAGGTCACCGGCAAGGAGCTTCGTCCGTGAGACTCGCGGCGGCGCTGAAGCTGGACGCGCGCGTGCAGGCGCGCAACCAGCTGTGGGCGATCTCGATCGGTGTCGCCGCGCTGGCGGCCGGCGGGCTCGCCTGGCTCTCGCCCCCCGAGCGCCTGGAGGGCACGGTGCCGATGGCCGTGCTGATGTTCGCGGGCGGCTCGACGCTGCTGTACGTGACCGCGATGATCCTGCTCGAGCGCGCCGACGGGATCCTCGCCGCGATCTCGGTCTCACCGCTGCGACCGTGGGAGTACCTGACCTCCAAGGTCGCCACCCTCACCGCGCTCGCGACGGCAGAGGCCCTGATCCTCGCCTACGGCGCGGTCGCGATCGTGGCGAGGACCGGCGAGGTCGTGTGGCCGGGGCCGGCGCTGCTGGCCGGCGTGGTGGCTCTCGCCGTGATGCACGTGCTGGTCGGCGTCGTGCTCGTCGTCCGCTACGACAAGATCAACGACGTGCTGCTGCCGATGAGCGGGATCGCGCTCGTGCTGCAGATCCCCGCGCTGTGGATGGTCGGGGCCCTCGACGGGGCCGGATGGCTCGCGATCCCCTCGGCGGCGCCCACGATGCTCGTGCGCGCCGCGTTCGTGCCGCTGACGACGGGCGAGTGGATCTACGCCACCACCTACACCGCCGCGACGATCGGCGTGCTCGCGGTGTGGGCGAGCCGGGCCTTCGCTCGTCACGTGCGTCGGCGGGGAGGGTGAGCATGCTGCCGTCGGGGTCCATCGTCGGTCGCCTGCTGCGCAACGACCTGCGCCTGGTCGCACGCGATCGCTTGCTCGTGATGCTGCTGAGCCTGGTCGCGGTGCTCGCGGCCGTGACCCGCTTCGTGCTCCCGGAGCTCGACGCCTCGCTGGCGCGCAACGGGATCCTGCCCAACGCGTCGACCTCGCTACGGTTTGCCGACACGTACGAGCTGTGGGTCGTGTTCATCGGCCTGTGGCAGGCGGCGTTGATGCCGGGCACCGTCTTCGCGTTCCTGCTGCTCGACGAGAAGGAAGACGGCACGTTGGTGGCGATGCGGGTCACGCCCGTGCCGTTGTCGCAATACCTGGGCTACCGCGTGGCGGTCCCGGCCCTGTTCGCCTTCGTGTTCGGCCTCGCACTGACCCCGGCGATCGGCTTTGCGCCGGTGCCGGCGTGGCAGCTCGTGCTCTTCGCCCTCGGGGCGGCGACCACGGCCCCGCTGGTGACGCTGCTCATCGCGACGTTCGCCGCCGACAAGGTGCAAGGCTTCGCCTTCACCAAGTTCGGCGGGATCGCGGGGCTGGTGATCCTGTTCGGCTGGTTCGCCCCGCTGCCGTGGCAGTGGCTGCTGTGCGCCTTCCCGCCCTTCGCGATCGCGAAGGGGTACTGGATGGCGGTGGCGGGGGCGCCGGCATGGTGGGCGCCCTTGATCCTCGGCACGGCCGCACAATGCGTGGCGCTGCGGGCCCTGCTCGGACGTCTGGCCCGACGCGCGCCGGCGTGAGCGAGCGCCCGCCCGGGGCCCCGTTTGCCCCAAGATCCGGGGCGCAAAGAACCCGCGCCCGTGCGGTAGACTCGTGCCCGGAGTGGGGAGGGGAAGCCGCCACGGGTTTGCCGTGGGCCGGTCGCACCCTGGAGTTGTCCAGCAAGGGAACGGATGCCATGAAACGCCTCGACTTGACCCCCATCGCGCTCGGAGCGCTCGCCGTCGGCCTGTCCATCTCGTGTGGATCCGATCGCGACAACGGTGACGACACCTCCGCACTTCCGCCCCAGATGACCGGCGTGTCGGGACCCTCGAGCGGGGCCGACGGCGGCGAAGAAGACACGGGCGAAAAGCTCGACGCCGGCAATGCGTCGGGGGGCAACGGCTGCGCCGGGGACATCGGCTGCACCGACCAGATCGACCTGCTGATCGTGCTCGACAACTCGGGGACGATGGGTGAGGAGCAGCTCAACCTCGCACGCAACTTCCCGCTGCTCATCGAGCGCCTCGAAAACCTCACCGACTCCGAGGGCACGCCGGTCAATCCCGACGTGCAGATCATGGTGACGACCACCGACTTCGCGAACCCGGCGTGTGCGGGGTCGCAGCCGGCGGACTACGAGCCGGCCCGCGGTGCGCCGATCAGCACGGCATGCACCAGCCGCCTGGGCTACTTCACCAACCTCACGGGCGACGTGTCGATCCCGGAGGCGTGCAGCGATTCCTGCCCGACCGCGGTCGAGCCCGAAGGCAACTTCATCGCCTTCAGCCCGCTGCAGGACAACATCCCCGACTCCGTGGTGCCCGTCGACATCGACGGCGACGGCGACGAGGACTCGCCGGCGGCGCAGGCACTTTCGTGCATCGGCCCCCAGGGCATCAACGGCTGCGGCTACGAGGCTCCGCTCGAGATCGTCCTGCAGGCCCTGTACTCGAAGGCCGCGTGGAACGACGGTCCCGACGGCACGAACGACGAGCCCTTCCTGCGGGACGGGGCGCTGCTGGCGATCGCGATCATCACGGACGAGGCCGATTGCTCGATCCAGGACTTCACGATCATGAGCGACGAGACGTACCACGAGTACGACCCGTCGGAGATGATGGTCCGGGCGAGCTCGGCGCTGTGCTGGAACGCGGGCGTGGAGTGCACGGGCCCCGACGGCGACGGCGTGTACGCCGAATGCCACTCGACCGGCGACAAGATGCAGCCGACCTCGCGCTACATCAACTTCCTCGTCAACCAGCTGCGCGAGGGCCAGGGCAAGGAGGTCATCATGCTCGGGATTCTCGGCGTGCCCCCCGTGACCGCACGCAACCCCGACCCTCCGTTCCAGCCGACCGCCGGTGGCGTGTTCGACCTCGTCTACCGCGACTGGGTCGACGGGCAGTACCCCGGCGGTGACATCCTGCCCGACGAGTTCACCGCGGGCGTGACCGCGGCCGACAAACAGTTCGACTTCGGGATCGGGCCCGGCTGCACCGGCACCGATGCCAACGGCGACTTCACCGGTCAGGCGATCCCGCCGGTGCGGATCAAGGAAGTGTGCGAGGCGCTCAACCTCGACGACACGGCCGCCGGCACCCGCTGCTGCATCGAGTCGATCTGCGACGACGACTTCTCGCCGGCCATCGAGTGCCTGACCGGGATCATCCAGGAGACCATCAAGCCCCAGGGCTGATGGGCGCGGCGCGGGGGCTCAGCCGTACAGCAGGTGCGGGGCGCGAGCGTCCCGAAAGCGACGCTCGTCGTCGTCGGCGAGCGCGTCGAGATCCGCGACGCTCGCCGCGGGATCGTCGACCCACTGCCGTAGCAGCTCGCTGCCGTTGATGAGGTCGATCGCGAGGCGGTCCTTTTCGTACTCGTAGTGGAAGTCGCGCCACAGCGGGTAGTCGGGGTGCAGCGTGCGGATCGCCTTGAACGCGAGGGCGACCAGCCTCCACGGCCGAAACGTCTCGTGGTCGTAGTGGCCGGCGTCGACGTGGATCTGAAGGCCCGCGTTGAGGACCTCGGCATGCTTGTGAAACGTCGGCTGCCACCAGCAGGGGCGAAGGCGGCACCCCGTCAGCCACTGTGGCGCCAGGCGCTCCATCGTCGCGAGCAGCTCGCGGGCGTCGAGATCGGGCGCGCCGAGGATCTCGAGCGGGCGTGTGGTGCCGCGGCCCTCCGACAGCGTGGTGCCCTCGAGCATCACCGTGCCGGCGTAGGCCCGGGCCATCGGCACGTTGGGCGCGTTCGGGCTCGGGTTGACCCACGTGCGGTCCAGCAGCGGCCAGCCGTAGCCGGGAGCGGCGTGGGGATCCCAGTCCTGCATCTGCACGACCGTCAGGTTCGCGCCGATGCCCAGCGTGGCGTTGAACCAGCGGCCGAGCTCGCCCATCGTCATGCCGTGGCGCATCGGCAGCGGGCCGGCGCCCACGAAGCTCTCCCAGCCCTCGCGCAGCGTCAGGCCTTCGACGGGACGGCCGGCGGGGTTGGGCCGGTCGAGCACCCAGACCTCCTTGCCGTGGCGCGCCGCCGCCTCGAGCACGTACCGCAACGTCGTGATGAACGTGTAGATCCGGCAGCCGAGGTCCTGCAGGTCGACCAGCAGCACGTCGAACGTGTCCATCATCGCGTCGGTCGGGCGTCGCACCTGGCCGTAGAGACTGAAGACCGGGATGCCGTGGATCGGGTCGACGAAGTCGTCGGACTCGACCATGTTGTCCTGCTTGTCGCCGCGCAGGCCGTGCTGCGGACCGAAGGCCGCCGTCAGCTCGAGGTCGGGCAGGGCGGCGAGGGCATCGAGCGCGTGGGTGAGGTCGCTGGTCACCGAGGCGGGATGGGCGAGCAGCGCGACCCGGCGGCCGGCGAGCGGGCGGCGCAGGGCGGGGTCGTGCAGGAGACGTTCGAGCCCGAGCTTCACGGCGCATCCACCATGGCGGCCGTCGGGTCGCAGGTCAACGAAAGCGCAAATCCGTCCCGGTCGTGGAAGTCCGGCGTGTCCTTGGGGTGGCGCAGCGCCCAGTACGAGCAGTGCCCGTCCGCGTGCGCGAGCACGACCGTGGTCGACAGCCGCGCGGCGGCCTGCGCGAACGAGGGCAGGGGAACCCGGGCACGGAGCACGAAGGCGCCGTCGCGCTCGCCGGTCTCGATGCCGGCGTGGGCCGGATGGGCCGCCGCGACGCGCTCGCGGTAGCGCGCGAACTCGAAGCGCGCCGCCTGCCCGGTCGGCGACAGGTTCCACTCCACGTAGGGATCGCCTTCGCCGGCCACGAACACCTCGGCGCAGGTGTGCGCCCACAGTCGCGCTGGATCCAGTCGGACGTCGCGTCCAGGAATCGTCGTCGCCGAGCGATCGCCCGACACCCGGTACGTCAACGCGAGCTCGCGGTGGTCGAGCTCGAGCTGGACCTGCACGCCGTCGATGCCGGGCGCGGGGGTGCTCGGGTGGCAGACGAGCTCGCGCGTGCCCAAAGGAATCGGCGTGGCCAAGCCCAGGCGCCGGCGGGTCTCGGCGGACGTGACCGGGTACGCACGCTCGCGAGGGCACGTGAGCGCGGAGGAGTCGCCGCGGTGGGTTCGCTGCGCCCGCACGAAGTCGCTGACGTCTTCGATCGCGCGCGTGTGGTCGTGGACGAAACGCCGCAGCGTGTCCCCGCGCAGGCCGAGCTGGATGGCGCGCCGCGCCAGCGGGCCGCCGCGCGGGCAGTGGTCGGGATCCCACTGCAGTCGCACCTGCGACCGCTGCACGTCGGCCTGCCAGGCCTCCCGCGTGGGGTACAGCGGTGGCACCCAGCTCGAGGGCACGGCGGCCGCGAGCAGCTCGTCGAAGAACGCACGCTCGAGGTGGATCGCCAGCACGCGACCCTGGTCCTCGTCTTTTTCCAGCCAGCCGCAGCGGTACATCATCCACAGGAAGTTGGGTTTGATCCAACTCATGCGACGCAGCGAGTAGCGCGGCCCGCCCAGGCGCTGGTGCTCGACGGCGTAGGCGGCGGTCTCGGGGTGAAACGCCTGGTACACGACGACCTCGTCGTCGTGAAACTGCGCGAGGATCACCCGACCTTCGCGCGCCCAGTCGGTGTGCAGCTCCGCATGCGGAGCAAGGTCGAGGGCGGTCACGGGCAGCACACCAGGCACAGCCGCCGCGCCTCGGTGGCGATCTGCTCGAGCGTGCGGACGAAGGCGGGACCGTCGATCTCGTAGATGCGATGCCGGCCCTGTTTTTCGACCCGTACGATTCCCGCCTCGTGCAGGACCTTGAGGTGGCGCGACACCACGGATCGATCTTGGGGCAGATGTTCGGCGATGCCGGCGATGTCGAGCGCACCGTGCACGAGCAGCACCTTGAGCACGGCCAGCCGCACCGGCTCCGACAGCGCCCGCAAGAACACGCCGTCGAGCATCTCGACGACCTGCGCGGCCGCCTTCTCGCGCCGATGGGTCACGAGGCCTCGGGCGTTGCGGGGTTCGGGGCGGGGCGGCGCTGGGTGAGCGCGACCACGACGGTGCACACGAGCATGACCAGACCATATCCGAGGCACGCGATGATGGCTCGGCCGTCGCTGCCGAGCGCGCCGAGCACCAGCAGCGCCAACGCCAGGTTGCGGGTCGCCGAAACCTGCGCGATCGAGATCGCCTCGGCCCGGTCGCGGCCGAGCGCGCCGAGCCCGAGGGAGGCGATCGCGATGACCGTGGTGACCGCGACATCGAGCAGCTGCAGGCGGGCGATGTGTCGATAGACGAGCACGGCGACGGTCGCGACCAGCAGCAGCATGCTGACCTTCTTGACCCACGGCAACGCGCGCATCGCCGCGCCGGGGAAGCGGCGGCGCATCACCAGGCCGGCCACGAGGGGCGCGAGGGCGGCACCGACCACGATCGGCACGGCGGCCCGCACGATCTCGCCAGGGGCAAAGAACGGGGCGCACGCGGCCACGGTGGTCGCGAACCCGATCACGGTCAGGAATGCGAACAGCCGCGCGGCGAGCGTGGCGTTGCCCCGCGCGACGATGGCCAGCAGCGGACCGGTGGCGCCGCCGGGCGCAGCCGCCGTGATCAGGATGCCGACGGCGGCGACCCCCATGTCCAGCGGCGCCGTGACCAGCCACGCGATCGCGGGCACGAGCGCGAGGTTGGCGACGACCACGAGCGCGAAGCGGCCGCGCGGGAACGCGGTCGGGGTGCGCTCGACCGCGAGCCCGGCCGCGAGCGTGGACGCGATCGACAGCGAGACGACGAGCGCGGACTGTAGGTTCAACCGGCCGCCCCGCCTTGCGCGGGACGGTCGGCGCCGCAGGCCGGACAGTGCACGACCGCGAGCGCGACGTGGACCGCGGCCAGGATCGTCGCCCCGACGAGCGCGCCCAGGCCGACCGTCTGGGCGAAGGCGGACGTGGCGACCGAAGGCGCCGACCCCAGCCCCCATGCCGCCAGCGGCCGGGCACCGACGACGAGGATGAGCGCGAGGGTGCGCGTGACGAACGCGCCGACGTGCACGGCGAGCTCGGCACGAGAGAGCCCCCCGAGGTCGGCTCGGCTGGCTTTCTCCGCACGAACGTCGAAGATCTCGACGACGTACATGGCGACGGCGGCGGTCACCCCGATCCACAGCGCCGCCCCGTGGGGCGGCTCCACGAACAATAGCGCGGCGACGGGGACGAAGAGGATCGCCGAAGCGGTGTGCCACAGGTGCTCGACGTACGAGGCCGGGCGCGCGGGTAGGCGCAGCGCCACGAGGTGCACGTACACGCCGTCGTAGGCGGCGAGGACGGCGAAGACCAACAACAGCAGGGCGGCGAGATCCGGCGCAGACTCCATGCGTGCATATATGTGCACATATGCACTGAATGTCAAGCCACTACAGGAACATGCCGCCGGAGACCTCGATCCGCTGCCCCGTGACCCACTGCGCCGCCGGGGAGCAGAGCATGGCGACCACGGCCCCGACGTCGTCGGCGACGCCCATGCGCCCCTGTGCGGTCACCGATGCGATGAAGTCGCGCATGCCCGGGTTGTGCTCGAGGGCCGCGGCGTTGAACTCGGTGTCGAGCGCACCCGGCGAGATCGCGTTGGCCGTGATCCCCCGGGGACCGAGCTCGCGGGCGAGGTAGGCCATCAGCCGCTCGAGCGCGCCCTTGAGCGAGCCGTAGATGGCGAAGCCCGGAAGGGAGAATCGGCTGAGCCCCGAGCCGATCGCGACGATGCGCCCGCCGTCGGCGAGCTTGGGCAGCAGGGCCTGGGTCAGGAAGACGACGCTCTTGAGGTTCGTGTCGACGACACGGTCGAAGTCCTCCTCCGTGATCGCGCCGAAGGGCTGGTGCGATCCGACGCCGGCATTGTTGACCAGCGCGTGCAGATGGGCGGTGCCCCAGTCGGTGAGCGTCGCGTCGACCGCTTCGACCAGGCCGGCGATGTCGGCGGTGCCGCCAAGATCGGCCGCGATCGCGGCGGCGCGCCGGTCCATGCGCTGGATCTCGGCGACGACCTCCTCGGCGTCGTCCTTGCGGGTGCGGTAGGTGACGAGCACGTCCGCGCCGGCCGCGGCGAGGGCGAGGGCGACGTTGCGGCCCACCCCTCGGCTCCCTCCGGTCACGAGGGCGGCTTTGTGGTGCAGGGCAGGGGCGGCGGGGGAGCTGGGCGTGTGCATGTCCGCAGCCTATTGCGTGCATCAGAGTCCGGTAGGGATGGAATCGGCACGCATTGGATGCGAATATCGCAATTAATGGCGCTCGCGCCTCCCGACACCGACGAGCGGCTGTTCGTGCGCATCGTCGAGGCAGGCAGCCTCAAGGCCGTCGCCCTGCAGATCGGCGCCGACCCGTCGGCGATCAGCCGACGCCTCGCCGCGCTCGAGGCTCGCCTCGGTCAGCGACTGCTGCGGCGATCGACCCGCGGCTCGCGACCGACCGAAGCGGGCACGCGCTACTACGATGGACTCGTGCAGTTGCTCGCGCAGCAGGACGCGCTCGAGGCCGCGGTCGCGGGCGCGTCGCAGTCTCCCCAAGGACGGCTGCGCGTCACCGCGCCGCCCGAGTTCGGCGTGCGCTTCGTCGTGCCGGTGCTCGAGACCCTGTCTCGTGCCCACGCCGGGCTGAGCGTGGAGCTGTCGCTGGGGACGAGCTTTTCGGATCTCGACTCCGAGGACCTCGACGTCGCGATTCGGATCGGCACGCTTCGCGACTCGAACCTACGCGCGCGACGACTCGCCCGCGTGCCCCGCGTGCTCGTGGCGTCGCCGAAGTATCTGCGCGAGCACGGCACGCCCACGTCGCTCGCCGAGCTCACCCAACATCGCTTTCTGAGCTACCTCGCACCCCAGGGCACCAACACGCTGACCATGACCGGTCCGGGGGGGCAGGTCCGCGAGGTGCAGTTGCGACCGCAGCTGACCGTCAACAGCATCGCGACCCTCGTGCGCCTCGTCGACGCGGGGGAGGGGATCGTCTTCGGCCCCCGGTGGGCGCACGCGGCGGCAATCGCTGCCGGGCGCGTCGTCGAGTTGTTGGCCGACCACCGCGCCGCGGCCTACCCGGCCCATGCGCTCTATCGTGAGCGGCACTACCTGCCGGCCAAGACCCGCGTGTTCATCGATGCCATGGCCGAGGCGCTCGCCGCCGAGCCCAGCCTCGATCCCCCGTAGACGCGACTGGGCCGACTGGTATGGTGGGGCGTGTCCTCGCCGTTGCGGTGCTTCACGTTCGTCCTCGGTTGTGGCGCCACCATTGCGCCGCTGGGCGATCACTTCCACGTCGCCTGCGGGGTCACGCGCTACCTGACCGACTTCGGCCCGATCTGGTTCGGCAATAGCCCGCTGTGGTTCGTGCTGCTGGTCGCGCCGTTCATGGCCGGGCTCGCGTTGCTGCAAGGTGGGGTGACGCGCGCGCGCGGCCCGGCTCCCGACGCGCTCGTGTTCGCATCGCCGCTGTGGGTCGCGGCGCTGTACCTGACGACGAGCTTCTTTCCCTGGCGAGACGGGATCACGCTCGATGTCGTGATGATCGTCGCGGCGATCCTGACGTGGCTGGTCCTGGACCGCAGGCTTGCGGGGTTGGTGTTCGGGATCGGGGTGGCGATCGTGGCGACGGGAGCCGAGTGGGGCCTGGTGCAGTTGAATGTGTTCGAGTACCTGCCGGGCAACGACGCCCTGGGCGGCGTCGCGCCGTGGCTGTTGCCGCTGTACCTGAGCGCCAGCGTCTGCGTGGGGGCGGTCGGCCGCCGCATGCTGGTGTCCCGCCGCGCGGTGTGACGTCCCAGGTGACACGGGCCGGCTGTCCCGCGCCACGCCGGCGCACCGCCGCGTAACCTCGCGAAATCAGTCGACCCGACGGCCCGGCGCGGACGCTGCAAAACGGGCGGCCATGCGTCCGATGCTTCCTTCTTTGCTGCGCTGGTGCCTGCCCCTCGTTCTGGTCGCCTCCGCGTGCGATGCCGACGACGACGAGCAAGTGCTCCGGCTCATCGACGATGCGATCGAGCTCGAAAACGACGCGATCGCGATCGTGTGCGACTGCTGGTCGGAGGCCGGCTTCGACTCCCGCGGGCAGTGCCTCGAAGATCAGGTGCTGCCGTCGCAGCGTCGTTGCGTCGAGGATGCGTACCTGCGCGATGCCGAGGCGTCCGAGCTGTACCTCGATTGCGTGGTGCCGCTGATCGACGAGCTCGGGACGTGTCTGGACCAGCGCCTGTCGTGCGAAATGCCCTCCGACGCCGACCCGTGTTTCTCGGATTTCGACCTCGGGGCCACCGCGTGCATCGACGTGCCCAAGTCGGTCCAGCGTGCGCTCGACGATTGCTTCGTCGGCTCCTCGGGCGGATCGTCGACGACCGCGCCCGACGGCGGCGACGGTGGCGGTCCCGCGCCGGCCCCGACGACGGACGACCCCGGCGGCGACACGGGAGGGGCGCCCGCGCCGGCGCCGGAGCCCGACCCGACGACGGACGACCCCACCAGTGGCGACGGGGGAGCGCCGGCACCCGAGCCCGAGCCCGACCCCACGACCGACCCGACGACCCCGGACGGCGGACCCGCACCGGCGCCCGCACCCGGCGGGTAGGTCTCCGGTCTCGGTCGCGCGCTGGGCGTGATCGCGCACGCGGCGACCGACCGGTCACGGTCGCACGCGCGCGTCGACGGTGGGACCATGGGAGCGTGTCGACGTCGGAGCATGCGTCGCCCGACGAGACGGCGACCGTCGGGCTTCCCGGCCTCGAGGATGAACTGCCGCCCGCACCGACGCACGATCGTGCGGGGACCGGCGGGCTCTGGGCCGGCATGGAGCTCGGCCGCTTCATCGTCTTGGGCGAGCTCGGTCGCGGCGGCATGGGAATCGTGCTGCACGCCTACGACCCGAAGCTCGAGCGGGAGGTCGCGCTCAAGCTGGTGCGCACCGATGCGCTCGACGAAGCCGCCCAGGCGCGTCTGGTCGCCGAGGCCCGCGCGATGGCTCAGCTCGCGCACCCCAACGTCGTGGTCGTGCACGACGTCGAGACGCTCTCGGCCCCGGAGGTCGGGTCCGTGGTCGCGCTCATCATGGAGTACGTACCGGGTCAGACCCTCGCGACGTGGGTCAAGGCCCACCGCCGGACGTGGCAGCAGGTCGTGGACGTGTACGTCGCGGCTGGCCGTGGCCTCGCGGCCGCCCACGCGCGGCAGATGCTGCACCGCGACTTCAAGCCGGCCAACGTGCTGCTCGACGCCGCCTCCGACGATCGCTCGGCACCCTCGCGCGTCAAGGTCACCGACTTCGGCCTCGCCAAGCAGCAGGCCGGACCCTTGTCGGCGGCGTCGAACGCCTCGCTCGTCGACAGCGACACGGCGTTGTTGGACGGGTCGAGCGCCGAGCACAGCATCGATCCGCTCACGCGCGCCGGCGTCCTGCTCGGAACGCCCCGCTACATGGCGCCCGAGCAGCATCGAGGGGCGTCGTTGGACGCGGCCGCCGACCAGTACGCGTTCTGCGTCGCGTTGTGGGAGTCGCTGTGCGGCAAGCCACCCTTCGCCGGCCGCTCCATGGTCCATGCCAAGGAAGGAGGGCCGCCGCCGTGGCCGTCGGAGGCCTCCGCGCCCACGCGCGTGCGCAAGGTCGTGGCGCGCGGAATGGCTCCGAATCCGCGGGATCGATGGCCTTCGATGGATGCCCTGCTGGTCGCGCTGCAGGCCCGGCCGCACCGCCGCTGGATCGCCGTGGCGGGCGTGGGCGTGGTCGCCGGCGTGGCGGCGTTCGCTTGGCTGCGCGAGGACCAGCGGTGCACCGGCGCCCGCGATCGACTCGCCGGGGCATGGGACGACGCCCAACGCGAGGCGGTGCAGTCGGCCATGCTCGGGACCGACCTGCCGTTCGCGCCGCGGAGTCTCGAGCGCGTCGCGACGCAGCTCGACGCCTACGCCGACACGTGGGCGGTGATGCACGAGGAGGCGTGCGTCGCGACGACCATCCGCGGAGAGCAGTCGGCCGCGGTGCTCGACCTACGGATGGCGTGTCTCGATCGGGCTCGCGTGGCGCTCGCGGCCACCACCGACGTGCTCGCCCACGCCGACGCCGCGGTCGTCGCCAAGTCGCACGAGCTGCTGGCGGAGCTGCCCACGCTCGACGCGTGCGCGCGCATCGACGAGCTCGTACACGATCAGGTCGAGCCCCCGCCCCCGGGCGAGGCGGAAGCGGTGGCGAGGGTCCAGCCGATCGTGTCGCGCGCGCGCAGTCTGATCGCCACCGGTCGCTTCACCGACGCCGAGGCGGCGCTCGAGCAAGCGCAGACCCTCGTGGCGACGCTGAGCTACGGGCCGGCGCACACCGAGGTCACCGCGTTGCGCGGCAACCTTCGCGCGGCGCAGGCGCTCACCGAGGAGGCGGTGCTCGCGTATCGGGAAGCGCTCGGGGCCGCGGTGGTGCACCGCCAGTGGGCGCTGGCGAGGGAGGCATCGACCGAGCTCATGCTGCTGCTCGGTCATCGTCTCGGGCGTGCCGAGCAGGCGCTCGAGCACCGCTCGATCGCCGAAGCCCTCGCCGAAGGAGATCCATACGCGAGGGCAGAGGTGCACCAGTCCGTGGCGTTGACGCTCGAGACCGCCGGGAACTACGCCGAGGCGGAGGCCGAGCAACGCAAGGCGCTGGCCCTCACCGAGTCGCTCGCCGGCCCCGATGCGTGGGAGACCATGCTGCGCAAGACGAACCTGGCGTACGTGCTGACGAGCGCGGGGCGCTTCGACGAGTCGCAGAAGCTGTACGAGGAAGCGCTCGCGGTCGGCGTACCGGAGCTGGGCGAGAGCCACCCGTCGATCGGCAACATTCACGACAACTACGGGACCGCGCTGGCGTTCGGCGGCAAGTACGAGGCGTCGGCGGCCGAGCACCATCGCGCGTACGAGGTGGGGGTCGCCACCTACGGACCCGACCACCCGCGCACCGTCGGCGCGCTGGCCAACGAAGGCGCGGCGTTGCTGTGGGCCGGCAAGCTGCGCGAGGCCGAGGCGCCGCTGGCCGGTGCGCTGGAGCTCTGGGAGCGGACCAAACCCGAGCACCACGAGATCTCGAACATCCGCAACAACTACGCGGTACTGCTGTGGAAGGACGGTCGACTCGCGGAGGCCGAGGCGCAGATGCACCAAGTGCTGCAGACTCGCCGGCGGGTACTGGGCGACGACCACCCCGACAACGCGGCCGCGATGACCAACCTCTCGGCGATCTTGGCCGAGCAGGGCAAGTACGCCGAAGCGGCGGAGGTCGGACGCGACGCGCTGCGACTGCTGACGGCGCGGGTCGACCCCGAGCATCCCCAGATCGCGTACGCGCGCACCAACCTCGCGGCGGCATTGCTGCAGTTGGGCGAAGACACGGAGGCGCGTGCGCTGCTCGAGGCGGCGTGGGAGCGCCTCAATCGCCCGAGCATCGCCGCGGAGTCGCGAGCGGAAGTGGCGCTGCTGCTGGCGCAGGCCTCGTGGGCGCGCGCCGAAGACCGGGCGCGCGCACGGGCGCTGGCCAACGTCGCCGTCGAGGCGTACGCGGAGGCGGGCGAGGGCTACGCGGACAAGCGTGCCGTGGCGCAGACGTGGCTGTCGGATCACCCCGCGCCGTGAGGGGGGCTCAGCCGATGTCGTGGCGGCGGAGCATGCGGTACAGCGTGCTGCGAGCGACCCCGAGCAGCCGCGCGGCGCGGCTGATGTTCCCGCCGGCCTCGCGCATCGCCTGTCGCAGCGCCTGGCTCTCGGCGTCGGCGAGTGCCCCGCTGGGTCCGTCGTCCCTCGCCGCGGCGTGGAGATCGGGCGGCAGATGCTCCAGCCGCAACGTCTCGTCGCCCGCCGCGAGGACCAATGCGACGTCGAGCGTGCTGACGAGCTCGCGAACGTTGCCGGGCCACGGGTAGCGCGACAGGAACGCCTCGACCTCGGCCGAGATCGTGGGGGCGTCGCCGACCTGTCGTCGCCCTGCGAGGTCGGCGACGAGGTGGCGGGCGAGCGCGACCACGTCGCTGCGCTCGCGCAACGGCGGCAAGGTGACGGTGGCACCCTTGAGTCGGTAGTAGAGGTCTTGGCGAAACGAGCCGTCCTGCACCATCTTCGGCAGGTCACGGCACGTCGCACACACCACGCGCACGTCGGCGTGGCGCGGCTGCGTCTCGCCCACCCGCTGGTAGGTACCGCTCTCGAGCACGCGCAGCAGGGCCGCCTGCATCGCCAGCGGCATCTCGGCGACCTCGTCGAGAAACAGCGTGCCCCCGCAAGCGGCGCGCAGGTAGCCCTCGCGACCGGTCTTCTCGGCGCCGGTGAACGCCCCAGGGCCGTAGCCGAACAGCTCGCTCTCGAGCAGCGATGCGGCGATCGAGCCGCAGTTGACCGCGACGAACGGACCGTCGGCGCGACGGCTGGCGCGATGGATCCCTCGCGCGACCAGCTCTTTGCCGGAGCCGGTCTCGGCCAGCAGCATCACGGGGATGTCACTGGCGGCGATGCGGGCCGCCCACTGCAGGGAGCGTCGCACCGCGTCGTCTTCGGCAAACATGTCCCCGAACGGGGCCGTTGACGGGGGCGCCGGCTTCGGAGGACGCGGCACCGGTCGTCGCGCGGGCTCGAAGAACGCCACGACCGCGAGCAGCCGCCCGTCGCTCTCGAGCGGATCGAGGCGCACCCGCAAGCGACGACCATCGCGGGCCGACACGTGCATCGGTGCACCTTCTCGGCCGAGGGCGGCGAGCTGCTGGAAGTCGAGCCCGAGCAGGTCTCGCACGTCCGTGTCGCCGCCGATCCCGGGCAGCAGCTCGCGGGCCGGCGCGTTGATCCGCCGGATCCGCCCGGGCGGCTCCACGATCGCGACGGGACAGTTCATGCGCTCCAACGATCGCGCGAGCGCCCGCGTGACCGTGGCCCCGGCGCGCGAGTAGGCCCGCACGCGCAACAGCTCCTGCATGGCGTGGGCGGTCGCGATCACGCCGAAGCCGACCGAGGTGTCGGCCCGTGCCGTGGACGACGTCGCGTCGAGCACGGCCACGATCTCCCCGGCGTGATCGCGGATCGGCGCCGCGTAGCAGACCAGCTCGTGATAGTCGCGGGCGTAGTGGGCCGCGCCGCGCACGAACACCGGGCGTCGCTCGGCGAGGGCCGTGCCGATTGCGTTGGTGCCTCGGGTCGCCTCGCTCCAGTCGGCGCCTTCCATCAGGCGAACGCGTCGGGCGTGCTCGGCGAACTCACCCCCGCCGGCGGCGTGCACGATGACGCCGTCCGCATCCGACAGCAGCAGCGAGAAGTCGTGGGCGGCCGAGGTGGCGGCGATGCGGTCGAGCATCTCGGCGCAGCTGGCCAGCAGCGGCTCCACGCGCTCGATCCTCGCGTCGAGGTCGACGCCACGCACGAGTGCGTCCTCGGGCCGAGGGCCGCGCGGGAGGGCGCCGAGATCGCGAGCGCGTGACCAGTGCCGCACGATGTCTTCCCGACCGGCCGGGACCGGGCGTTCGGCCACGAAGTCGTGCCACACCGCGTCCGTTCGCGGATCGAGCACCAGCGGGTCGAACACCATCGTCTTGCAGCGTAGCGACCGCAATCGGGCCGATCCACTGCAATCGGGTGCCATCGGGCAGTTGGAGCGTTTCGCTACAGTCGACCGTTTCGTCGCGCGCCAACGCGCCGGGACCGCGGCCGGCAAGGCACGCACATCGCGGTACCGCGCCGATGGCACGGCGCGTGCTTTGTCCTCGCGCCGGAGGCTCAGTCCATGCGCTACGAAAGACCCAATCAACCCGGGGCCAAGGTCGAGTACCAAAGCCGCTACGACAACTTCATCGGCGGCGAGTTCGTTGCTCCCAAGGCCGGCAACTACTTCGAGAACACGTCTCCGGTCACCGGAAAGGTGTTCTGCGAGATCGCCCGCTCTCGCGCCGAGGACATCGACACCGCCGTCGAGGCGGCCCACCGCGCGCAGCCGGCGTGGGGCAAGACCTCCGTCGCCGACCGCTCGCAGCGCCTACTTCAGATCGCCGATGCGCTCGAGGCCAATCTCGAGAAGTTCGCCGTCTCCGAGACGTGGGACAACGGCAAGCCCGTTCGCGAGACGCTGGCGGCCGACCTTCCCCTCGCGATCGACCACTTTCGCTACTTCGCCGGCTGTCTGCGCAGCGAAGAGGGCGCGATGGCCGAGCTCGACGAGCACACCGTCTCCTACCACGTCAAAGAGCCGCTCGGCGTCGTGGGACAGATCATCCCCTGGAACTTCCCGCTGCTGATGGCCGCGTGGAAGCTCGCGCCGGCCCTCGCCGCCGGCAACGCCGTGGTGCTCAAGCCCGCCGAGCAGACGCCGGCGACGATCATGCTGTTCGCGGAGCTGGTGGCCAACATCCTGCCGCCCGGCGTGCTCAACATCGTCAACGGCTTCGGCGTGGAGGCGGGCAAGCCGCTCGCGCAGCACCCCGACATCGCCAAGGTCGCGTTCACGGGCGAGACCACGACCGGCCGCCTCATCATGCAGTACGCGTCCGAGAACCTGATCCCGGTCACGCTCGAGCTCGGGGGCAAGTCGCCCAACGTCTTCTTCGGCGACGTCATGGACGCCGACGATGCGTTCCGCCAAAAGTGCCTCGAGGGCTTCGCCATGTTCGCGCTCAACCAGGGCGAGGTGTGCACCTGTCCGTCGCGCGCGCTCATCGACGAGAAGATCTACGGGGCGTTTCTCGACAGCGCGGTGGCCCGGGTCGGCCAGATCAAGGCAGGTGACCCGCTCGACACCGAGACGATGATCGGCGCCCAGGCATCCAACGACCAGCTCGAGAAGATCCTGTCGTACATCGACATCGGCAAGAAGGAAGGCGCCAAGGTGCTCATCGGCGGCGAGCGCGTGCGGCTCGGCGATGGGCTCGAGGACGGCTACTACGTCGCCCCGACGATCTTCGAGGGACACAACGCAATGCGCATCTTCCAGGAGGAGATCTTCGGACCCGTCGTGTCGGTCACGAAGTTCAGCGGCTTCGACGATGCGATCTCGATCGCCAACGACACGCTGTACGGCCTCGGTGCCGGCGTGTGGACCCGCAGCACGCACACTGCGTACCGAGCGGCGCGCGCGATCCAGGCCGGTCGCGTGTGGGCCAACTGCTACCACCTGTACCCCGCCCACGCCGCGTTCGGGGGCTACAAGCAGTCCGGCATCGGGCGCGAGACCCACAAGATGATGCTGGAGCACTACCAGCAGACCAAGAACATCCTGACCAGCTACGACCCGAACCCGATGGGGTTCTTTTAGGGGGCGGGTCCATCGTGTCGGCGCCACGCGTCACCGCGACCGAGGCGGCGGCCGAGCTCATTCGACGCTTGGTCGCGTGCCACGGGCCACTGATGTTCCACCAGTCCGGCGGCTGCTGCGATGGCAGCGCCCCGATGTGCTATCCGCGTGGCGAGTTTCGACTCGGCGCGCGGGACGTGCTGCTCGGCGAGATCGAGGGCACCCCGTTCTACATGGGCGGCGATCAGTTCGCGCGATGGCAGCACACGCGGCTGACCGTCGACGTGGTGCCGGGCCGCGGGGCCGGCTTCTCGCTCGAGGCACCCGAGGGCGTTCGCTTCATCGTGCGCTCGGACGTGTGCCGATCCGACGAGCCAGCATGACCGGGGGCGAGCGGCTGGCGTGGACGTCCGGGCTCACGTGCCCGGGTCGAGCGCGGGCTGTGGCCGCGCCCCCGCGAGCGCCGACTTCGCGCTCGCGCGCAGCCGGCCTTCCATGAAGCTCGGAAACCACCGCGCCATCCGCAGGAACATGCGGTAGACGGGGCTCGCCGCGTGACGTCGCGGCCTGAGGTCGATCGTGCGCACGAGCGCTTCGGCCACGTACGCGGCGGGCAGGCTGACCACGCCGTCGACGTGCACGCGATGTCCGAGCTCGGTCTGCGTGTGCGGGGCGACGAACACACACGCCGACACGCCGGCGCTCGCGACCTCGCCGCGCAAGGCCTGGGTGAAGCACTCCAGGGCGGCCTTGGACGCGCCGTAGTTCGCGGTGGTGGGCATGCCGACCGAGCCCAGCAGCGACGACACGTTGACGATGGTGCCCCGGCCGCGTGCCTGAAAAGACGGTAGCAGGGCCCGTGTCATCCGCAGGGCGCCGAAGTAGTTGAGCTCGAACTCGTGGCGGATCTCGACCTCGGACTCGGCCAGGAAGGTGCGCTGGTAGCAAGTGCCGGCGTTGTTGACGAGCACGTCGACGGGCCCGCCGCCGAGGATCTGCGCCACGCCCTCGCGCACGGCGTCGTCGGAGGTCACGTCGATGCACACGGGCTCGGCGTGACCGCCTTCGGCCTCGATCGTCGTCGCGACCTCCTGCAGTCCGGCACGGCCGCGCGCGACGAGGACGACGTGGTCCCCCCGCGCAGCGAGGGCGAGGGCGGTCGCGCGCCCGATCCCCTGGGAGGCGCCGGTGATGACGATGCGTCGCTGCGTGCTCGAGGTCATGCGCCCAGCTTGCCCGCGGCGTCACGTCCTCGCCTTTCCTGGGCTGGGCGATGGTTTTCCTAGGCTGCGGTCTTGGGGCGCACGCGGATCCACAGCTCCATCTCGACCCGACCGTCCCGTGGCTCGTCGTGGACGTAGTGATCGATCGGCACGAAGTCCGCGGGGACGAGACTGCTGTCGCGAAACCAGCACGAGTAGATGCTGCGATACGCGTCGCCGACGGCGTCGACCGGCCCCGCGTACGTGAACACGGCATAGCGACCCGCCGCCATCGCCCCGCGAAACAGTGGGGCCGGAAGGTCGGCGTGCGGGGCGCAGGGGACACACGCGTGGTAGCGGCAGCGATCGGACGCGGTGAGGTCGGGGCTGTCGTGCGAGATCCCCCACGCGTCGACGTCGTCCTCGCACAGCGCGAGCGCGCGGGCGCGGTCGATGAGCTCGGCCCACGTCGCCGCGAGGGCGTCGAACGTGTAGCCCTCGGCGCTGGCCAGGCACGCGAACGTGTGGCCGTCGCTGTCCTCGTACCGGACCCGTTCGCGCCATCGCGCCGCCTCGGTGACCACGGCGTCCTCGTCCAGCGCGTGCGGGACCGCGTACAGCGAGCTTGGATCGAATGCCTTGTGATACTGCGACTGCAGCTTGCCCAGCGCCGTGGCGCCGGTCGGCTCGCGCAGCTGCGAAGGGCTGCATCCGAAGTACGCACGAAACGCCTTCGAGAAGTTGGCGCTGGAGGAGTAGCCGCTGTCGAGGGCGATGCGGGTGATCGGCTCGTGCGGCTCGTAGGCGATGCGCAGCGCTGCCGTCTCGAGTCGGCGGCGGGTCACGAAGCGACCCACGGACTCACCGACGGCGTCGTGGAAGACGCGGTGGAGATGGAACTCGCTCAGGTGCACGGCCCGCGCGACGTCGGCAACGGTCAGCGGCCGCGTGAGGTTGGCGGCGATGAACTGCATCGCGCGCTCGATCTGGGGCCGCGGCCGCGTCATCGGTGCCGACCACGATACCAGCGCGGCCGTCAGCCGGGGGCGGGCCTGGGCCACGGACGTACGTCCACCCCGCGCCACACGAGCCAGCCGCCGATGAGGATCTCCGCCAAGATGCTGGGCAGGTAGGCGATGAGCTCGACGCCGCGCATCGTCGCGTACTGTGGGGCGAGCACGCCGACCAGGGCGGAGCCGAAGACGAGCAGGTACGCGACGACGCCGAGGGCGGCGAGCGGCCGCGGGATGTACCGGCTGCGGTAGAGCAGGCCGAAGAAGACCGCGGACGCGAGCCCGAGAAACACCATCGAGATCACGTACATCGTCGAGTGCAGCTGCAAGAAGCGGGCGGCGAAGGCGTGCAGCGGGTCGGCCGCGAGCTCGGTGGGATGCGTGACCATCTGCAGCGTCGCGAAGGTCGACAGCGCGATCACGGCCACGAGGACCGACTCGGCGACCTTGAGCAGCAGGCCCACCCGCGCCAGGGTGCGATCGACGGGCTCGACGAGGGTGTACAGCAACAGGCCCAGCGCGATCCCGTAGACGGCCATCAGCGTCTCCGTCGCGATCGCGAGGCGCCACATGCCCGCGTGCGTCACCATCGCGGTGGCGGTCGCCGTCAACGTGCCCTCGGTCAGCGGCGCGAGCACGAACACCCAGTTTGCCGCAGGGACGAACAAGCTCGCGAGCAGCAGGACCCCGGCCAGCCGGGCGGTTCGAGACTTCGAGGTGGCGTCGGTCATGGTCTAGTCTTCGTCGTCGTGGGAGGTATCGGGCGCGCCCGGTGCCGCTTCCCAGATGTCGTCGAGCGCGTCGCCGGCGAACGTGTCCGGGACGACGCCCTCGGTCGCGTAGGTGTACAGCGCGGCGCGGTAGATCCCGTCGAGCGTGCGCACGAGCAGTCCGAGCGCGAGACAGCCCAACGACAGCCACGCCGCGGCGAGGCCGAGGATGACGGGCTCGCGGACGCCCAAGACCGCGCACAGAAGCAATGGGGCGGCGCCGACGAGCATGCCGGGCAGCCACACCCACCACAGGGTCAGGCGGGCCACCGCGATCTCCTTCCACGTCGTGCGCAGCAGCGAGGCCGAGCGCTCGACCGCCCCGAGCCCACCACGCCCCTCGCGGGCGATGACCGGGAGCACCAGATACGTCGCGGCCGACCACGCCATGCCGGCGAGCTGCCGGAGCATCCCGGGCTTTCGCTTGCGACGACGACCCTTGCGCTCGCGCTTGGTTCGTCCGCGCAGCAGGTGCGACACGGTGGCCGACAAGAGGGCGTACGTCACGATCGCGCGCCGGCGCGAGCGCGCGACCCGGAACGAACCCGTCACCGTCCACCCTCGGCCCGCCAGAGCATGCAGCGCGGCGTCGGTCATCGCGACGCCCGAGTAGATCATCCACACGTGGCCGAATGCGCCGAGGACGAGGCCGACGACCCCGGCGGCGCGTAGCTGGCCCGAGGGGGGCTCGGCCACGCCCACCGCGTCGACCCACGAGCCGAGCGCGAGCAGACCGCCCGCGACGACCAGCAGCCCGATCGCGCCGATGCCCGACAAGATCGGAAACCACGCCAGGCGAGGGTTGCGGCGAAGCGTCTGCATCGCCGACCGGGCGATCGCACGGCTTCGTCGGAAGTGGCCAACGGGCTCAGTGTCACGCGTCATCGAGGGTCTTCCGAAAGAACCGAAGCACTTGCTCGGGCCTGATGTTGTGGGCGGCGGCCTCCGCCATCGCGCGGTCGTAGATGTGGCGCAAGACCTTGCGCTGCGCCGCCTTCGAGGAAGCCGCGGCCAATGCCAGGGGACGTGCGGACGTGAACGTGCCGCGCCCGCGACGGGCGAAGAGGTAGCCGTCGCGCTCGAGATCCTTGTAGGCCCGCACGACCGTGTTTGGATTGATCTGCAGGCGCGCAGCGAGGTCGTGGATCGTCGGCATGCGCTCGGACGCCTCGAGCTGCCCCGCGCCGAGGGCACGCACGACGGCCTCGTAGATCTGCCGGTAGACCGGGACACCCCGGTCGTAGTCGAGCTCGACGTCGAAAGGCACGGTTTACTAGTTAATTAGTAAAGTATGGAAGTGCGCGCGTCAAGTCGGTCGTGTCGTGGCCACCGCGGCGAGGATCCGACGCCGCGACGTGGGCCGACGCTTCGACCCGGTGCCGGCGGCGACGGTTTCGAGGTACGAAGGTGCGTCCGTGCACTGCGCCCGCACGCGATCGGTCCGTGACAGTTCGGACATTCGCCGCAAGCTGTAGACCGTGCATACGACCCCCTCCCCGAGCACCGCCCCCGTGTCCAGTCCTCCCGCCAGCGACGATCAGATCGGCACCGGCCGAGCCGCCAAGTACGCGGGGCTCTGGGACCGCCTCGCCGAGGGCTATTCTGCCAAGCCGATCGCCGATCCGGCGGCGTACGAACGCAAGCTCGCGATCACGAAGGCGCGACTGCGTCCCAACGACGTACTGCTCGATGTCGGCTGCGGCACCGGGTCGCTGGCGCTCGAGCTCGCGCCGCTCGTCGCACGCGTGGACGCGGTGGACCTGTCCAAGGAGATGGTCCGGATCGCCAACGGCAAGGCGGCGGCGGCCGGTGTCGACAACGTCACGTTCCACCACGCGTCGGCCGAGGGACTGTCGGTGTTCGGCCAGGGGCGGTTCGACGTGATCACCGCGTACAACATCCTGCACCTCGTCGACGACGTCGACGCGACCCTGGCCAAGCTGTACGGGCTGCTCGCGGCGGGCGGTACGTTCATCGCATCGACGCCGTGCCTGCGCGAGGGGTGGGTGCCGTACGGCCCGATCATCACCGTGATGCGCTGGCTGGGAAAAGCGCCGCCGGTGACGACGCTGCGCCGCGCCGAGGTGCTGGCCGCGATTGGCGACGCGGGTTTCGTCGATGTTCGCGACGAGCCGGTCACGGACAACCGAGCGGTCCTGTTCTCGGTCGCGCGCAAACCCACGAAATGATCGTCAGCCCGCCGCGGCGACCGGCGATGGTGGCTTTCGGGCTTCCATCCGCATGTTGAGCATCTGCACCAGCAGCGAGAACCCCATCGCCGAGTAGATGTAGCCCTTGGAAACGTGCTGGCCGGTGCCCTCGGCGATGAGCATCACGCCGATCAGCACGAGGAAGGCCAGGGCCAGCACACGCACCGAGGGATGCTCTTCGATGAAGTCGCCGATCGGCCCCGCGAACACCATCATCACGCCCACGGCGATCAGCATGGCGACGACCATCACGGGGATGTGCTCGGCCATGCCGACCGCCGTGATGACCGAATCGAGCGAGAATACGATGTCGAGCAGCATCACTTGGCCGATGATTCCGAGGTAGCTGGCCTTCTTGGGACCGGACCCTTCGGCGGTCGTGGAGTCGGGGGGGCCGTGACGCTCGGGATGCTCGATGTTGACGTAGATCTCGGTCGTCGATTTGTACAGCAGGAAGAGTCCGCCGCCGAACAGGATGAGGTCCTTGCCGGTCCACTCGACGACGAAGTGGAACAACGGGTCCCTCAGTCGCATCACCCACGCGATGCTCAACAGCAGGACCAGGCGCGACACCAAGGCGACGGCGAGGCCGAGCCGTCGGGCCGAAAGTTGCCGTTCCTTGGGCAGTCGCCCGCACAGGATCGTGATGAACACGATGTTGTCGATGCCCAAGACGATCTCCATCAAGGTCAGGACCGCCAACGAAAGCCACGCCTGGGGATCGGACAGAAGCTCGAGCATCGGCGAGAGGCTAGCAGTCCGCCGTGTGCGCGCGAAGACGGGCAGAGGCCGCGCTATGCTCCACGCCGATGGCCGGCCGGCTCGCGTGGACCGTGGCGACGACGATCGCGGCGGTGTCTTGTTCCCGGGAGTCCACGACGGCGATGCCGGCGGCGGAGGACACCGGCGTGACCAGCGAGCAGGGGACGTCGTCGTCCGGTGCCGCCGGCTCGGACACCACGACGACGGCGGTCGGCGACAGCACCGCGGCCTCGACCGACTCCGGCAGTGAAACCACCGGCCCGCCCGCGTGTGCGGACACGCCACGGGTGCAGTTCGTGTACTTCGTCGAGGCCGACGTCCCGTACGGTGAGGCCGAGCACGCCGCGGTGGAGCGGATGGCGCTGGACTTTCAGGTGTACTGGTACGAGCAGCTCGGCCGTACGTTCGTGCTCGCGGACCCGCTCGTCGCCGTGGTGCAGGGCGAGCACCCGGCGCAGTGGTACGTCGACACGCCGGACGGCATTCACGACGACCCGCGGTGGTATCGGCTCGGGAACGTCAAGACCGAGGTCTACGCGGCGCTCGGCGTCGTGGACTTCGACCCGGTTCAGCGCATCGTCAACTATCCGGGGGCTCGGTTCGACGGTCGGGTGGGCGCCAACTTCGGCGGCGCCTGGATGGACGGCGACGATCTCGAGTGCATCGACGGGGGCAACGGCGGGGTGACGTTCCCCTACGACGAGCAGGGACCGGCACACTGCATGGGGCACGTCGCGCACGAGTTCGGACACGTGCTCGGGCTCGACCACACCGGGCCCGAGACCGACTGCATGCAGCTGGGCTTCTACGACGGCGTCGGCGGGACGGGCATGTGCGACTTTTCGCCCGACAACGTCGCGCAGATCCTCATGGCGCCGGCGAACGTGGGATGGCTCGACGCCGAGCCCGGCGATCGCTGCGTGCCGTAGACGCGCCGGTCAAGGCGCGAGGGCGCGTCGCAGGAAGGCGATCAGCTCGTCGATGCCGGCGGTGAACGCCTCGGTGGAGTCCGCGTCCACGAGCTCGGCGCTGTGGGTCATGACCATCGCGACCGCCCGTCGCACGAAAGTCGCCGAGAGCTCGTCGGTCAGCTCCCCGGCGTCGATCGCCGCATCGACCATCATGCCGAGGGCGTCGCCACGGCCGAGGGGAAAGTGGCCGAGCACCGCGTCGTAGATCGGCCGGCCACGCTCGCGCAGAAAACTCCGCGAGAACCGCTCCAGTGCCGGGTCCGCCCGAGCGAACGCCAGGCCCATGTGAAGCTGCGCCCGCAGCCGGTCGAAGAAGTCGCCGTCGGTGGCGACGGTCGGCGCGGTGGCGAGGAACGCCCGCTTGCGGTCGACCATGAGCTCGACCAAGCCGAGATACAGCGCCTGCTTGGTCGGAAAGTGGTGATAGAACTGCCCTTTGGACATCCCGGCACGCGCGAGGATGCGGTTGATCGACGCCTTGCCGTAGCCCACGGTGGCGAAGTCGTCGATGGCGGCCGCGATGAGGGACTCGCGGTGGGCGAACTCGCTGCGAAAGCTCATCGGGGAGGGGAGGTCTCGTGCATGCGGTCGAGCCAGGCGATCACTTCGTCGATCGCGAGGCCGAGGTTGCTCATCTGGACGTGCCCGGCTGCATGCTCGTCTTCGGTGAAGATGCGGGTGGTGACCGACCTGGCGGACGTGAGCGCGGCGGCTTGGGCGTGCAGGAGTCCGACGGGCTGAAAGCCATCGCGCGCACCGCCGAGCAGCAGCACGTCGGCGGTCACCCGGGCCGACGACAGGTGATCTTCGTTCATGCCGAGCAGCCAGTCGACCGCGGCCATCGGGGGATCGCCCCGGTCGAGATCGAGCCCTTGCAGGTAGAGCGCTTGGGCGATCGCGTGTCGCATGATCGGGGCCAGCCACATCTTGAGCCGGATGGCGAGGTTCATCATCGACCGCCAACGCACCATCGCCCGGACGCACGGACGAATCCATCGCGGCAGCTGGTGCAGCCAATCGTAGACCGGCGGCCAGGCGACGACGCGTCGGACCCGGGGCTCGAACGCGGCGGCACGGATCGCCCAGTATCCACCCATCGAGATCCCGACCAAGGTCACGTCGTCGAAGCCGAAGTGATCGAGCACGGCGCCGACCGGCCCTTCCCAGTCGTGGGAAAAGGGCAGGCCGTGCAGGGCTCGGGCGCCGCCTTGGCCGGGTCCGTCGAAGGCCACGACCTCGTACCCGGCGTCCGCGATCGCGGCCCAGATCGAGACGAACTCCTCGATGAGCGAGTCGAAGCCACCGAACACCACGACGCGACCCTTCACCGGGGTCGAGCCGCGCAGGTGCAGCGCGGGGAGAGAGCCGTCGCCGTACGAGACGTCGTGACGCGTGATGGAGAGGTCCGCGAATCCGCGGTCGAACCAGTCGAGGAAGGTGCGGTACGCCTGCAGCTGGGCGGGACTGCCACGCGGGCAGAAGAACTCGGCGATCCGCATGTAGAACGCCGCGTTGTCCCACCGCGCCTGGTCGGCGGCAGCGTTGGCCTGGGCGGTGAACGCCTCGACCATGTCGGCGGGCGTCTTGGCCCGCGCGGCGGCGGCGTGCAGGTCCTCGGCGCGTGCGTGGCCCTGCGCCATGGCACGGACGATCTGGTAGTCGAAGAAGGACTGCCGATGGAATCGCGTCGTGACGACGGGCAGCGAGACTGCCCGCGACGTTGCGGCGACCGACGTTTCGACGGCGACGTTCATACACCTAGACTAGCAGGTCTAGACCACTGAGTCTAGGTGTTTCCTGGAGCGAACGGCGCCGAATTCGGAGTAGTCTGCCGGCCTCGAAGGAGGCGACACAAATGGGTGAATTCGTCCACATGGAGCTCAACACATCCGACAGCGGAGGCGCCAAGGCGTTCTACGCGGCGGTCTTCGGCTGGTCGTTCCAAGACATGCCGATGCCCAACGGCACGTACACCATGATCATGGCCGGCAAGGAGGGCGTCGGTGGTTTGTACGAAGGCCTGCAGCCCGGGGCCGCGCCGAACTGGCTCGGCTACGTCGGTGTGGCGTCGCTGAAGGCCACGATCGACAAGGTCGAGAAGGCCGGCGGCAAGGTCGTGATGCAGGACGTCGTGCCGGGGATGGGCTCGTTCGCCGTCTTCGTCGACCCGCAGGGGGCCGCCGTCGCCGCGTGGGAAGCGGCCGCGCCCGCGGCTTCCGCCGACAAGAGCGCGAAGAAGAAGACCGGCAAGAAGAAGGCCGAGAAGGCAAAGAGCGGCAAGAACGAGGCCGACGAAGAGAAGGCCGGCAAGAAGAAGGCCGACAAGAAGAAGGCCGACAAGAAGAAGGCCGGCAAGAAGAAGGCCGACGAGAAGAAGGCCGACAAGAAGAAGGCCGCGCCCAAGGACAAGCCCAAGAAGAAGGCCGCCGGCAAGGACAAGGCAAAGAGCGGCAGCAAGAAAAAGGGCGGCAAGAAGAAGAGCTGAGCCGCACGGCGCAGCGACTCCCACCGGCCCGTGTCGATCTGCGACACTACGGGCCGTGACGACCGCGCCGATCGAGCTCGCCGCTGGACAGACCATCGCGGGCCGGCGCGGTCGCTACACGATCGAGCGACCGCTGGGCACCGGAGGCTTCGGACACGCGTTCGTCGCCCGCACCGACGGCGACGAGGTGGTCGTCCTCAAGCAGCTGCGCGTCGACCGGATGCAGGACTGGAAGGCGCTGGAGCTGTTCGGCCGCGAGGCGCGGGTGCTCGCCGGCTTGTCACACCCGAACATTCCGCGCCACGTGGAGCTGTTCGCCCACGACGGGGCCCAGGCCCACGACCCGGCGAGTCTCGGCGACGGCACCAACGGGGCGCTCGCACTGTTTTCGGTGGCTGCGTTCGTCCCGGGGCGATCGCTCGAGGAGCACGTCGTCTGGGGCAGCGCGTTCACGGCACCCGCCCTCACGGCGATCCTCGAGCGCCTGCTGCACGTGCTCGACTACCTGCATGGTCTGCAGCCGCCGGTCGTGCACCGCGACATCAAGCCCGCGAACGTGGTGCTCGACGAGACCGGATCGCCACATCTGGTCGACTTCGGCGCGATCAAGGACCACCTGCGCGACGGCTCCACGAGCGTCGGGACGTTCGGCTACTTCCCGATGGAGCAGATGATGGGGCAGGCGCAGGCGGCCAGCGATCTGTACGCCCTCGGGATGACGATCCTCGTGGTCGCCACGCGCGTGCGGCCGGAGAACATGCCGACCGACCCGGACACGGGCAAGGTCGACCTCGGCAAGGTGGCGCCCGGGTTGCCGCCGGCGGTGCGGGGCGTGCTCGACGGGTTGCTCGAGCCGGCGATCGGGCGGCGCACCAAGACGGCCGCCGAAGCCCTCGCTCGGCTGCGGGATCCGACCCGTGCCCTCGCCGTGCGCCCCTCCGCCGACGTCGTCCCCGCGCGCAGTCCGGCGATCGCGAGGCTCGCGAACGTCTGCATCGGGCTCGGCGGCGTCGCGGCGGCCGCGATCTACTTCGTGTTCTTCGACTCGATGTCGGAGACGACGCTGGTGCGGGTGAGCGCGCTGTGGGCGGGCCCGCTCGCGTTCGGCTTCGTCCTGCACGTCGTCAGCGGCACGCAGACCAAGCACCCGGTGTCCCGGGCGGTGGCGATCACCGGCGTGCTGCTGCTCGGGCTGATCTTCTTCTTCGAAGCGATCTTCCCGTCGCTTTGACGGCGGCGGGAGCTCTACGAGGGCGCGTGGGCGAGCGCGTGCTCGAGGCCTCCGCGCACGGCGGCCACCTGGGCGGCGTTGCAGATCTCCGGCGTCGCGCGGTCGCTGTCGGGGTAGACCTCGGTGGTCGTGGTGTACGGCGCGTCGGTCATGCCGGCGCACAGCCCCAAGTCCGAGAAGGCGTAGTGGATCACGCCGGGCTGGGTGACATCGGCGCCGATGATCTGGCCGCGGTCGTCGGGCGGCGCGATGTGGGTGACCTCGCCCACGGCCGCGATGATCGCCGCCTGAAACGCCGGCTGCGGGTTGGTGGCATCGGCGACCGTGTAGAAACCATCGGGGATGATGCCCGGCTCGAGCGGCTTGCCGTCGCGGGCGGCGAGCGCGGGACGGAACTCTTCCTCGTCGCTGTCGGTCGTCTCGTGCAGGTCCATGTGCATCAGCCACGGGCCGCCGACCTCGGCCACGAGTCGCATCAGCGCGGCGCACTCCTCGGACGGGCTGTCGGCGACGAACGACCGATTCGGATCGATCGCGAAGGGATTCCAGCGATGGATGACCTCGTAGCCCCAGGGGCTCACGCACGGCGCGACCAGGATGTTGACCCGGGGAAGGTAGTCGGCGGCGATCGTCGAGACGAAGGCGAGGGCGCCTTGCACTCCGCTGGTCTCGTAGCCATGGACTCCTCCGGTCACGAGTACCCACGGCAGTCGCGGGTCGGGCGACTCGGGACACACGTATCGCAGCGGGTATCGATCGGGATCGACGCCGAGCGCTCCGTACGATCGGACCTGCAAGGGCGAGCCGACGCGCTCGAGCTTGGCGAGAACCTCGTCGGCGTAGCTGCGGCGGATCGTCTGTGTGGCTCGCCACGCGGCCTTGTCGGCGTCGGTCCACGGCCGTCCGGGCACTCCGATCGGATAGAAGCGTTCCATCGGCGTCGCTTGTGCCAGACCGGCGCGCCGACGCCAAGCGGGTATCATCGGGCGTGCCCGTGACGGACGAGCCCCCGACGGCGGAGCGTTCGGCGGACGACGTCGCGCCCGGACCGACGCTGGCGACGCACAGCGCGAGCGAGATCGACGCGCACTGGCGCGCCGAGGTGTACCGCGGCGACCGGACGCCCCAGCTGACGTGGCGTGCACTGGTGACGGGGTCGCTGCTCGGGGCCGTCACCGGGCTCTCCAACTTGTACGTGGGACTGAAAGTCGGCTGGAGTCTCGGGGTCGTCGTCACCGCGAGCATCCTCGGCTGGGCGGCCTGGCGCGTGGCCCTGCGCGCGCGACTGCTGCGGCAGATGCCCACGATCCTCGAGGCGAACGCGATGGCCTCGACCGCCTCCGCGGCGGGGTACTCGACGGGCACGACGCTCGTCTCGGCGATGGCGGCCCTGTTGCTCGTCACCGGCGAGCCGCTGCCGCTGTGGCAGCTCGTGGCGTGGCTGCTGTCGATCAGCATGCTCGGACTGGTCGTGGCCGTGCCGCTGCGGCGCGCGCTCGTCGACGCCGAGCAGCTGCCGTTCCCCACCGGGGCGGCGGCCGCCCAGACCCTGCGGAGCCTCTACGCCGACGACGGCGGCGCCGACCGGCAGGCCCGTGCCCTCGTCGTCGCGCTCGGCGTAGGGCTGGTGCTCGAGCTCGTGACCTCGGTCGCCCCCGTCGTGATCGCGGCGGCGGGCGGCCCCGCGGGGATCGGCCTGCCGACCTCGCTTCCCACCGCGAGCATGCAGGCGGCGGTTCCGTGGCTGGGAGCGCTGGCGTCGTACGGGTGGGTCGTGGAGGTGTCGCTGCTGCTGCCGGCGGCCGGGCTGCTGGCGGGCTGGCGGATTGGGTGGAGCTTGCTGCTGGGCGCCGTGATCGGCTTCGGTGTGATCGTGCCGTGGCTGCACGCCGACGGAGCGCTCGCGTCCGGGCAGTACCGTGACGCCATCGCGTGGACGGTGTGGCCGGGGGCGACGGCGATGACGGTCGCGGGCCTGGTCGGGTTCGCGGGGCATGGTCGACGCATGCTCGGTCGGCTGTGGGCGGCTCGTCGCGTGCGCCGGACCGACGATCCGCTCGCCGACCTCGACGTCCCGCGGCGCTGGGTCCTCGGTGGGTTCGCGGCCGCGGGCACCGGATGCGTGGCGCTGCAGGTGGGGCTGCTCGGGATGCCCGTGCTCGTCGCCGTCGCCGCCGTGGTGCTCGCCGTCGGGTTGACCGTCGTCGCGGCGCGAGTGACCGGGGAGACCGACTCCACGCCGATGGGACCGCTGGGCAAAGTGGCGCAGCTGTGCGGCGGCGCGCTCGTGCCCGGCCAGGTCGCGCCGAGCCTGATGTTCGCGGGGGTGACCGGCGGCGCCGCGGCCAGTGCCGCGGACTTGTTGACCGACTTCAAGAGCGGCCGGTTGCTCGGTGCCCATCCGCGGCGGCAGTTCCTGGCGCAGCTCGTCGGCGTGTTCGTGGGCGTGGCCGTCACCGCGCCCGTGTTCCGGTACGTGTTGGTGCCCGATGCGACGGCGCTGACGTCGGGACGCTGGCCCGCGCCGGCGGCCCGGATCTGGGCGTCGGTGAGCGAGGTCGTGGCCCGCGGGCTGTCGGCGATTCCTCCGAGTGCGCTGTGGGCCAGCGCCGTCGCGGCGCTCGTGGTGATCGCGCTGTTGGAGGTAGAGCGACGGCGCCCCGCCTGGCGCCCGTGGATCCCGAGCGCGACGGGGCTGGGTCTGGCGTTCGTGCTGCCCGCATCGAGCTCGCTGGCGTTCTTCGCGGGCGGGGCGTGGGCGGCCTGGACGCTGCGTCGAGATCCGAGCTCGATGATCACGCGCGCCGTGCCGATCGCCGCGGGGCTGATCGCAGGACAGTCCCTGATGGGGATCGTGTCGGCGGTACTACGAGGCTGGGCGCACACCTGAAGCCGCTAGCCCTGGGCGTCGCGGGGTGGTGCGACCTCGTTGAGGCAGGCGACGAACTCGGCGACGAAGGCGTTGGTGGGGTCGCGGCGAAGCGTGTCGAGCGAGCCGCGCTGGACGACCTTGCCGTCACCGAGCACGACGACGTCCGCATCGAGGGCCAACACGTCGCGGGGCTCGTGCGTCACGATGATCGACGGGCATCCGATCTGGCGCAGGTGCGTGGCCAAGAACGCTCGGATCGACCGCCGCGTCGCCGCGTCGAGGGCCGCCAGCGGCTCGTCGAACAACAGCAGCGCGGGCTGGGTCACCAGCGCTCGGGCCACGGCGACCCGCTGCTGCTCGCCACCGGACAGCCCCTCGGGCATGCGCTCGGCGAGCTCTGCACACTCCATGTCGGCGAGGGCGGCCCGTGCTCGCGCGTGCCGCTGTTGGAGGCCGAGCTTGCGGGTGCGGACCGACAGACCGAACGCGACGTTGTCGAGCACGGTCATGTTGGGGAACAAGCCGTAGCCCTGGGGCACGTAGCCCACGCCGCGGGTCTCGACCCGCCGGTCGATGCCCGCCGCGGTGTCGACCAACGTTCGATCGCCCACCGTGATCGTGGCCTCGGTGGGGGGGACCAAGCCCATGATGACGCGCAGCAGCGTGGTCTTGCCGCTGCCGTTGGGCCCGATGAGCATCAGGGGCGCATCGTCGCCTGCGATGTCGACGGCGAGTCGCAGCTCGCCGACGTGGGCCTGCGCCCGCACGCGCCACTGCGTCATCGCGTGTCCCTCCCGGCCCGGCCGCGGGCGAGGCCGGGCAGCAGCCGCAGCGCCAGCAGCAAGATCGTGCCGATCGCGACCAGCAGCAGGGAGAGCACCACGGCCACGCGGAGGTCGGACTCCATCGCGGCGAAGATCGCCAGGGGCATCGTCTGTGTCTTGCCCGGCAGGTTGCCGGCGAACAGCAAGGTGGCGCCGAACTCTCCGAGCGCTCGTGCCCACGACAGCGAGGCGCCCGCGAGCAGCCCCGGCAGCGCCACGGGGACGGCGATGCGCAAGAACGCCTCGCGGGGGCTGGCGCCCAGCGTGCGCGCGACCGCGAGGGTGTCGGGCTCGATCTTGCGGAATGCGTTCGTGGCGGCCTGCACGAAGAACGGTCCGGAGACGATCACCTGGGCGAGCACCACCGCGATCTCGGTGAACGGCACGACGATACCGGCTGCCCCCAGGGGCGGGCCGAGCAGGCCTTGGCGGCCGAACGTCAGCAGCAGCCCCACGCCCATCACCGCCGGTGGGATCACGACCGGGAGATCCACGAGCACGCTGACCACCCGGGTGATCCTCGACGCGGAGGTCGCCATCCACCACGCCAGCGGCGTGCCGGTCAGCACCACGATCGCCAGGCTGACGATGCTCGTCGTCAGGCTCAGGCGCAGGGCCGACCCGAAGTGCGGGTGCGCAAAGCCGACGGCCACGTCCGCCCCCGACGTGGAGGCGATGAGCGCGACGACCGGCAGCAGCAACAACAGCAACAGGCCCGCTCCGAGCACGCGCCCGAGGCCCAACGCCGGGAAGATGCTCGCCGGTTGCTTCACGGGTCCTCGGTGACGAAGCCGTGCTCTCGCAGCGTGCGGCGACCATCGGCGGATCGCACGTACGCGATGAAGCTCGTCGCCTCGGCGGGGTGGGTCGAGCCGGCCAACGTGCCGATCGGGTAGTGGGCACGCACGTTGATCGCGTCGGGGATGTCGACGATCCGCACGCGGTCGGAAGCCACCGCGTCGGTGCGGTATACGATCGCCGCGTCGGCCTCACCGAGCTCGACCTTGGCGCGGACCAGTCGCACGTTGCTCTCCTCGGAGACGACGTGCGCGCGCACCCGCTCCGCGAAGCCGTCGCCGATCGCCGTGTCGGCGCGCTCGATCAGCTCGGCGGTGTAGGCCCCCACGGGGACGGATGCCGCGCCGACGACGATGCGCTGCGCCGTGGGCAGGTCGGCGAAGCGCGTGATCGCGTCCGGCGCGTCGCGGGGCACGACGACGACGAGCTCGCCGGTCGCGAAGGTCTCGCTGCGCCCGACGAGGTGGGCATCGACGAGCGCCTGCATGTGTCGCGCGTCCGCGGAGGCGAAGACGTCCGCCGCCGCGCCCTGCTCGATCTGCAAGCGGAGCACTTGGCTGCCGGCGAAGGCGAGCGTCACGTCGACGTTGCCGTGCGCCGACTCGAACCCGCGCTCGAGGTCCTCGAAGGCCTCGGTGAGCGAGGATGCGGCGAATACCGACAAGGACACGCGCGCGTCCGAGGCGCCGCCGCACCCCAGCAGCGCGATCGCGACGACCGACGCCAGCAGGCGCGAGCGAACACGACGCATGCTGCCCGGTGCCATTCGGCCGAGCGTAGAAGCGTCATCTCGCGCTGTAAAGCGCGCGCGCCGGCGGACTCCGGCGACGTGTCCTCGTCGTGTTCGTGGCCGTATGTCACAGGCCGCCGAGCAACTCGGCCGCCGAGCCCACGGAGATCCGGATGACCTTGGTGGAGAAGTCGTGGTCGAGGTTGCTCAGCTCGTCGATCCCACCACGGCAGTGGTACGGGTCGTAGCGGAACTCGGAGCTGTCGGTGATCATGATGGCGGGGATGCCCGCGTCCCAGAACGGCGCGTGGTCGGATCGGCGCAGGTCTGCGAACAGCGGCGAGGTGGTCCACGCGGTCTCGAGCTCGAGCCAGACGGTGGGCAGGCCCAGCGGCTCGGCGTAGCGGACCATCGCTTGCGCCATGCCATTGGCGGTTTCGTCGGCCACGATGGTGATGAAGTCACCGCGAAACTCGTTGTCGGTCAGCGTGACGACCTGGTCGGGGAAGACCGTCTCGAATCCGTCGGGGAAGCGCTGCGTGTTGGGCTCGTCGGTGCGGTAGCCGATCATCTCGTAGTCGTAGTGCCCGATGATGTTGTCGCCGTTGGCGACCGCGGTCGTCACGAAGTTCGTCGAGCCGCCGAGATCGGCCCCCGTCGCGTGGTTTTCTTCGTCGTCCCAGCAGCCGAACACGAGCGTGCGGTCGAACTGCGCCGCCGCCATCACGCGCGCCGTTTCCAGGATGCCGGCCGTCCCCGTGGCGTTGTCGTCGGCGCCCGGGCAGTCGGTCACACCCGCTTCGTCGATGCTGTCGTAGTGGGCCCCGAACACGACCAGCTCGCCCGGCAGCGTGGTGCCGAGCTTGCGGCCGACGACGTTCGTTCCCGTGGCGAACTCGACGCGCTCGACCTCGTAGCCCAGGCCCGCCAGCGTGTCGAAGCAGAGGTCGGCGACCGCCTGATGATGGGCACTGCCCGGCGTTCGAGGCTGCGCGATGAAGGTGACGTCTTCGACGTAGCGTGCTTGCGAGACGCAGTCGACGAGATCCTGGACCGTCGAGCCGCAGTCGGGGGCGTCGACGGTCGGTCCCGTGGAGCCGTCGGCAGCGGTCGTCGTCGGCTCCGTCGTGTTGGCCGCCGTCGTGGTGTTCGCCTCCGTCGTGGTGTTCGCCTTCGTGTCGTCGCCCTTGCAGGCGCTCATGCCCAGCGTGATCGAAAGTCCCAGAAGGATCGAGGTCTGCCCGCGGTTCACCGGACCATCATACGGGAGCACACGGACCTTCGCGCAGGGCTTCGGCGGTTCGGCCCGTCCGTAGCTGCGCGGGCGGTCCGGCGTCGACGATGCGGCCGCCGTCGGGGCCGCCGCCGGGGCCGAGGTCGACCACCCAGTCGGCGCTCGCGATCAGCGACGTGCGGTGCTCGGCCGCGACGATGAGGTCGCCGCGCGCGGCCATCGTCGCGAATACGTCGCGCAGTGCCGCGAGGTCGGCCTCGTGCAGTCCGGTGGCGGGCTCGTCGAGGCACACCAGCGCCGGCGTCTGCTTGTCGGCGAGGGCGACGGCCAGGCGCAGTCGCTGCGCCTCGCCGCCGGACATCTCGGACACGCGTCGGTCCGCACACAGGTGGCTCAGGCCCACGGTGGTGAGGCGACCGAGCGCGTCGGCGAGCGCGCGGCCAGGGGCGCCGTCGCGGGCCGACAGTCGCTGGGCCAGCGACGCCGCCGGCAGTGCGAGCGCGGCGTCGATCGTCAGGTCACGCCAGCGTACCGCGAGCACGGCGGGCCGGTAGCGACGTCCGTCGCAGGTCGGACACGGCAGCGACAGGTCTGCGAGGATGTCCATCGCGACCGACTCCCGTCCGCTCCCCTTGCACGTGGGGCAGCGGCCGGCGGGACTCGTGAACGCGAACGCGTTGCGTGGCAGGTCGATCCCCGCCTCACGGGCCGCCGCGCCGAACAGCTTGTCGAGCGGGGCGAGCAGGGACAGGGCGGTCGCGACGGTTTGCGGCCCGCTGGCCTGCGGTGGCCAGCGCCCGCCGACCACGGACACGAAGCGCGAGAGCCCTTCGACACGGGCGCACCCGACGGGACGCCCGGCCTCCGCCGATGCCTGCAGCACGTCGAACACCAGGGTGCTCTTGCCGCTGCCCGACACGCCGGTCACGACCACGAACCCCGATGCCGGTAGCACCACGTCGAGCGCCGCGAGGTTGTGCCGGTGCGCGCCTTCGATCCGGATCCGCTCGTCCGTCGGCGGACCCGACGGCGGGCGGGGAGTGGGCGCGCGCGCGGTGGGGCCGTCGCCGGCGAGCACGGCCTCGGGCGTGCCGGTCGCGACGATCCGGCCGCCCGCATCGCCCGCCCCGGGCCCGAGCTCGACCACGTGGTCCGCGGCACGCCACAGCTCCGGGCGGTGTGCGACGACGAGGATCGTATTGCCGCAGTCGCGCAGCCGTCGGAGCTTGTCGACGAGGGCGCGCACCTCGGCGGGGTGCAGGCCCGCCCCCGGCTCGTCGAGCACCACCGTGGTTTCGGTGAGGCCGTCGCGCAAGACGCCAGCGAGCCGTACGCGCTGGCGCTCGCCCTCCGACAACGTGGCCGACGGTCGCGACGGCGACAAGTGCCCCAGCCCGAGAGCGACGAGCTCGGCGACGCGCTCGTCGATCTCGGGCCGCAGTGCATCGAGCACTGCGCCCTGGCGGGCGTCGATGGCGTGCACGTCGGCGAGGTCGCGGCGGATCGTCGCCAGCGACCGCGCGAGCAGATCCGGCAGTCGCCAGTCGCCGACGCGCACCTGGGCGATCTCCGGTGCCAGTCGGTCGCCGCCGCACGCAGAGCAGGGTCGATCGTGCAGGGGCGCGTTCCACTCCTGGGCTCTCTTTTGGCCGGCGCGCTTGCGAGCTTCGCGTTCGACGAGGGCACAAAGGCCATCCCACGTGCCCTCGAAGGTGTGTTCACCGCTGCGTGTGCCGCGGCGGAAGCTCCAGCGGACCTGCAGTCTTCGATCGCCTGCGCCGTCGAGCACGAGCGCTTGCAGCTCGGGCGACAGCTGTCGCCACGGGCGGTCGAGGTCCGCGTCGCCGCCCGCCGCGCGCAGGGTGGCCATGTGCTGGCCATCGGGCTCGGTGAAGAATGCGCCGGGCTTGGTGCCCGCGAAGGCACCCCCCGCGACGGGGGCCCCGGGGTCGGTCACCAGGCGCGCCGGATCGCAGCGCAGCACCGTGCCCAGACCATCGCAGGCCGGGCAGGCGCCCAGCGGACGGTCGGGACTGAAATGCTCGGCCGTCAGCGCGCACGGGGTGCCGTCGACGAGGCCGGCCCGTGACCACAGCGTGCGCAGCAGCGGCGACAGCTCGCTCGCGGTGGCCACGGTGCTGCGTCGCGGCGCACGGGCCTGGCCCTGGGCCAACGCGATCGTCGGACGCAATCCGTCGATCTCGCCCACGCTCGGTCGCGCCAGTCGCCGGACGAAGCGGCGCGCCGAAAACGGAAGGGTCTCGGCGAAGCGGTGCCAGGACTCCGCGACGATCGTCCCGAACACGAGCGACGACTTGCCGCTCCCGGACGGGCCGATGACGGCAGTGAAGGCGTCGTGGGGGATGTCGACGTCGACGCCGTGCAGGTTGTGCACGGTCACGTCGCGCAGGCGCAATGTCGCGGCGACCGGCGGCCGATCACGCGTTCGCGTGCGTGACAGTCGCGGCAACGTCGTGAGGACCCGCGGTTGCGCGCGCCCGTCGACGACCTGTGTGATCGCGTCGGCGGCGGCCCACAGATGCCGGTGGTGCGAGATCGCGACGACCGTGTGGCCCGCGTCCACGAGGCGGTCGAGCGCGGCGATCAACCGCGCGAGATCGACGGGGTGCAGCCCGCGGTCGGGCTCGTCGAGCAGCAAGATCGTCGGCTCGGCGTTGGGCTTGCCGAGCACCGCCGCGAGGGCGAGCCGTTGGGTCTCGCCCAAGCTCAGGCTCGAGGACGGCTGGCCCAGGTGCAGGTACCCCAGTCCCAGCTCCTCCATGGCCGCCAGCAGCGTCGCGATCGGCACGTCGTCGGCCAGCAGTGCGTGGGCCTGCCCGACCGACAGCGCCAGCCACTGCGCCGCGTTCTTGCCCCGCAGCGTCACCTCGAGCGTGGCCGGGGCGTACCGGCCCCCCCGACAGTCCGGGCACTCGACCGCGGCGTCGGGCAGCAGATGAAGCCCGATCCGCTGCACGCCGAGCCCCTCGCACGTCGGGCAGCGCCCTTGCTCGTTGTTGAAGGAGAAGTGCCCCGCCTTCATGCCGCGAGCGCGCGCGGCGTCGGTCTGCGCGAGGCGAGCGCGGACCAGATCCCACAGCCCACTGTACGTCGCTGGCGTGCTGCGAAGAGTGCGGCCGGGTGGCCGCGCATCGAACGTTCGCACGGCCGCCGCGGGAGCGCCCTCGAGCGCGCGGTAGGGACCGCCGGCGACTCCGGTCAGCGCGGGCAGCAAGGTGCCGAACACCAGCGAGCTCTTGCCGGCGCCCGACGGCCCGATCACCACGTGGAACGTGCCGAGTCCGACGGTCAGCGTCGCATCGTCGAGGTTGTGCAGCGTCGCGCCGGTCAGCGTCATCGATCCGCGACCCGTGCGCGGTGAGATCTTCGGCTGCGGCGGCGGACCGAGCGGATCTTCGCCCGGGGGTCCTGCCGACAGCAGGCGCCCACCCTCGGGGCCCGCCTGTGGCCCCACCGAGATCACGTGGTCGGCGTAGCGGACCATGTCGGGATCGTGCTCGACGACGAGCAGCGTGTTGGCGGCGGCGACGAGCTCGTCGAGCACCTCCGCCATCCCGGCACCGCTTTCGGGATGCAGGCCGAGCGTCGGCTCGTCGAGGGCGACGAGCATGCCGGTCATCCGTGCGCCCAGCTGCGCGGCCAGTCGCACGCGCTGCGCCTCGCCGCCCGACAGCGTCGTGCTCGCCCGTGCCAGCGACAGGTGGCCCAGCGCCAGTCGCTGCAACCGTTGGAGGCGCGCGTGCAGCGACGGGGCGAGCAGCTCGCCGACCGGTCCCGTGGCGAGCGCGTCCAGCCGAGGGCGCAGCTCGTCGAGGGACAGCTCCGACAGCTGCGGCAGCGTGGTCTCACCGATCCGGGCCGTTCGCCCCACCACGCCCAGCCGCGTGCCCTCGCAGGCCGAGCACGGGGTCGACCGGACGAAGCGCAGCACACCCGGGTTGCGACTGCGGGCGAGCGTCTCCTCGATCACCGGCACCAGCCCCCGGTAGTAGCCCTCGGCCCGAGGTCGGGCCGTGATCCCCGTCCACCGCATGCGCGACTCGATGCTGTGCTTGCCGAAGGGGACCTTGAGCTTGCGACTGCCGTACAGCACCACGTCGCGCTGTGCCTGGGTCAACTCCGCCCACGTCGTGTCGACCGAGAAGCCGTGCGCGCGACAGATCTCGTCCATCACGTCCACGGTGACCTGGCTGTAGACAGTGTAGCCGTTCTTGAGCGTCGGCACGAGGGCGCCGCCGCGGATCGTCTTGGTCGGATCGGCCACGAGTCGCGCCGGATCGACGGCATCGGTGACGCCGAGACCTTGGCAGGTCTCGCAGGCTCCGCGCGGATGGTTGAAGCTGAAGTCGCTGCGGGTCGGTCGTGTCGCAGCCCCCGGGATCTCGGCCTCTCGCGCGAACCACAGTCGCAGCAGATCCGAAACGCCCGTCAGCGTGCCCACGGTCGAGCGGACGTTGCCCACGGTCGTGTTCGCGCCCACGGCGATCGCGACCGGCAGCGACTGCAGGGCGCGGACCCGCGGACGGCCGAGGGCATCGAGGTAGTGGCGGGCGCGCGCCGACAACGTCGACAGGTAGCGCCGCTGGCTCTCGGCCACGATCGTGGCGAAGACCAGCGACGTCTTGCCCGAGCCCGAAGGCCCGACCACCGCGGTCCAGGCGTGGCGCGGGATCTCGACGTCGATGTCCTGCAGGTTGTGCTCGGCGGCACCGCGCACGCGCAGCGACGAGAGCACTCCCGGTCTGTCGCGTGTCGCGGCCACGGGCGCAACCTACAACGGCGCCGCGCTCACGGACACGTGCCCCGCGCGGGCGGTGGCGCCTCCTCCTCGTCCAACACCTTTGCGCGCCTCCTCGACGTCCGACGAGTGCAGCGACAGACTGCAGGTGCGCATCCCTGCGTGCGCCGCCGCAGTGTCGGTGAGCCTCAAGCGGCCTGCAGTGCCTCGGCGAGAGCATCGAAGACCACGCGGATTCGGCGGCTGGTCTTGAGCTCGCGGTGGCTGACCAGCCAGATCGGCAGCGTGACCACCGGTGGGCCGTCGGGGAGGGCCCGCTGCACGCGGCGCTCGTGGTCGCCGACTTCCTGCATCATCGCGCACAGCCCCAGGCCGCGCTTGGCCAGCTCCCACTGCACGAGGTGATCGTCGGTGCGTACCGGGGAGCAACCGTCGGGGAACGGGTAGCCGGCGGCGCGGAGGAACTTGCGCATCTGGTCGCTGTCGTCGAAGCCGATGACCTGGCCGTGCTCGGCGAGCGCCCCGGGGGTCTGCGGGTTGCCGATCCGCTTCAGGTACCCCGCCGTCCCGTACAGGTGCGCCTCGGTTCGTTCCTTGACGAGGCGCGCCACGAGGTCCGCACCGTCGGGACGAAAGTGGCGCACGGCGACATCGGCCTCGCGTCGCTTGAGATCGCTGGTCGTGTTGGAGACGACGAGCTCGACCTCGATGCCCGCGTGCGAGCGGCGCAGGCGCTCGATGACCGCCGGCAGCAGGTACCCAGACACCGCCTGGCTCGCGGCGATCCGCACGACCCCGTCGACGTCCTGCGATTGTCCGGCGGCGATCAGGGAGAAGCGGGCGGCCGCCTCGCTCATGCTCCGCACTTGCTCGGCCAGCTCCGCGCCGGTCGCCGTCAGCTCCAGTCGCTGCCCGAGGCGCTCGAACAGCGTGACTCCGAGCTCCTCTTCGAGCGCGGCGACCTGGCGGCCGAGCGTGGGCTGGGCCTGCCCCAACGCCCGCGCGGCGGCGGAGAACGAGCCCTCTTCGGCCGTCACGAGGAACGCCCGGGCCCGATTCCAGTCGAACGCGAACTTCTGCCACTCCATGCGAAAATGCATGGTCATGGTGCCACATTGGGCAAAGACCATGCAAGCGCGCAGGGCTACAACGAGGACGCGCCCGACGACGAACCACGGGCCGACGACGGAGAACACGACCATGAAGATCTGCATCCTCGGAGCCTCGGGAAAACTCGGCCGCTACATGATCGAGCACGCGCTGGCGCGCGGGTACGAGGTCGTCGGCGTCTGCCGCGAAGCCAGCGTCCCCAAGCTCGACCGATTCGCCGACCGCATCACGATCGTCGCGGGCGCGACCGACGATCGCGAGGTGGTCCGCCGCGCCGTGGCGGGCTGCGACGGCGTGCTGACCGTGCTCGTGCCCTGGGGCATGCAGCACTACGCCTCGGGGACGGCCCAGGCGGTGCTCGACTTCGCCGAGCCCGACGCCCGCCTGGTCTTCTCGTGCGGCTGGCACATCACCCGCGACGGCAAGGACGTGTACTCCCGCAAGCTGCGGGCGCTGGTGAAGGTCGGCGGCTTCTTGGCGCGACTGGCCCGGGTGGTGGACATCGACGATCAGGTCGAGGCGTGCGATCGGATCTTCGCCAGCGACCGTCGCTGGACGGTCGTGCGGGGCAGCGATCTCGAGGAGGGCGACAGCGAAGGCTTGCCGGTCTGGGCCGAGCACGTGGGCGACCCGATCCTGGCCAGCAACCTCACGCGTCGCATCGACTTCGCGCTCTTCATGGTCGCCGCGCTGACCGACGACGCGCTGGTGCAGCAGGCCCCCGCGATCGTCGGGTGCCGCAGCGCATCCGCCCTTCGACACGCCGTGCCCACCGCCCGGGCGAGCTGACGTTCCCGCACGATCCACGGAGCCTCGCCATGCTCGCGCCCACGCAGACCCACTCTCCCAAGTCCTACGCCCGCCTCGCCGGTGTGCTGTATCTGGTCATCATCGTGTGCGGCGTCGGGGGCCAGGCCTTCGTCCGCGAGCCGATCGTCGCCGACACGGCGGCGCAGACCGTCGACAACCTGCTCGCGGCCGAGACCGCGTTCCGCGTCGGCATCCTCGCCGACGTCGCCATGGTCCTCGCCGACGTCGCGCTCGGCGTCGTGCTGTACGTGCTGCTCGCGCCCGCCGGGCGCACGCTGTCGCGGCTGGCCATGACCATGCGGCTGGCGCAGGCGGCCGTGCTCGGGCTCAACCTCGTGCACCTGCAGCAAGCGCTGTCGTTCGCGCACGCGTCGGGGCTCGACGCGGCGACCCGGGACGTCCTCGTCGTGTCGTCGCTGGATGCCCACGCCGCCGGCTACGACCTCGGCCTGTTCTTCTTCGCCGTCGACTGCCTGCTCGTCGGCTGGCTCATCTACCGCTCCGGGTTCCTGCCGCGCATGCTCGGCGTGGGCATCGTCGTCAGCGGCGGCGTCTACCTCGTGGGGAGCACGCTGCGGTTCGTCGCGCCGGATCTCGCCGCGTCCTTTGCCGTGGTCTACGTCGTCCCGCTCGTCGCCGAGCTCGCGCTTTCCGTGTGGCTGTTGGCCGGGCGGCTCGACGTGCGCCGGTGGATGCCGCGGGCCCGTCCGGCGTCAGCCCCGGCGGCGGCCACCGGCTGACGCGTCGCCGGAGGTAACCTCGATGGCCGCGCCGGCGTAACCTCGCGCGGTCGTCGATCGACATGCAACCTCCCCCCAACGAACGAGAGCCACTGCCGGTCACCGACGACGTGTGGGTCGTGCATCGGCCGCTGAGATTTCTGGGCGTCGAGGTCGGCACCCGCATGACCGTGGTCCGCTTGGCGGACGGCGGGCTGTGGGTGCACTCGCCAGTGCCCATCGACGACGACCTCGCCGCGTCGTTGCGGGCGCTCGGTCCGGTCCGGTACATCGTCGCGCCCAACAAGCTGCACCACCTGTTCGCGGGCGAGGCCAAGGGGCGCTTTGCGGACGCGAGCCTGCACCTGGCGCCCGGACTGTCGGCCAAGCGACCGGACCTGCAAGGCACCGAGCTCGTCCCCGACCAGGCGCCGCCGTGGGGCGAAGAGATCGCGGTCCTCCACGTGGGCGGGCTGCGCGTGCTCGGCGAGGTCGTGTTCTTTCACGTCGCGTCCCGCACGCTCGTCGTCAGCGATCTCGCCTTCAACATCGGTCCGAGCGCGCCGTGGGGCACCCGACAGTTCGGCCGTCTCACCGGCACGTACGGAAAGCTGGGTTGTCCTCTCGACGTGCGACTGCTCTTCATCGCCGATCGCGACGCGTTCGCGGCGTCGATCGAGGTGATCCGCGGGTGGGCACCAGCGCGGATCGTGCTCGCGCACGGCGACATCGTCGTCGAGGACGCCGCCGCCGCGTTCGATGCCGCGTTCGCGTTCGTGCTGCGTCGACGTGCGTCGGCGTAGCCCGTCCTTCGCTCACAAAGACGTCGCCGTCGCCGTCCCGACGAGCTCGGGCGTGCGATCGGTCGCGTCCCAGATGCGCTCGAACGCCCGGATCTCCGGCGCGTCGAGGGCGAACAGCTCGGCGGCGAAACGGCTGCCGATGGGCTGGTACCACAGCGTTGCCTCGATGTCGTAGGGACCCGCCGCCGCCGGAGCGAGCACCTCGTAGGTCACGGTGTCGCCGCCCCCCACGAAATCGGCGTCGGTCCCCGCGAGTCGGGGCGCCGTCTCGTCGGCGTGCGGTCCGTCGGTCCGCCAGCCCAGAGGCAGCAGTCGATTGTCCTTGAGGAAGGCCTCCCCGCGCAGCAGGCGGTAGGTCGCATCGCCGTCGGCGTCGCCGAGGACGCTCTCGAAGATCTGCACCTGCGCGTCGTCGTCGATGACCGTGTGGTGGGGCTCGACGGGACCACCGACGCTCTCGATCGGCAGCGGCGAGCCTCGACCGTCCACGAGTCGTCCCTCGTCGTCGACCCCGCCGGACGCGAAGACGACCGTGCCCGAGGCGTCCGTCACCCGTAGGCGCAACCAGGCGCGACGCGCCGGGACTCCGGACGGGAACTTGTGGCCCACGCGACTGTCGACGCGCACGCGAAACGACAGCGTGTCGGCGGCGCGACTCGTGTCGACGATCGACACGTCCGCGGTCATGTCCGCGAGCATGTGACGTGCGGCGTCGATCGTGGCGTCGAAGTCCTCCGTCGACGCCTTCGGCCGCAGCTCGTCGGCGAAGTCGCGCAGCATCGCTGGTACCCAGGTATTGCCGCCGACCAGCACGTGGCGTCCGTACGGGCTGCGATCGGAGATCGGGGGGAAGTCGCCGCCGGGAGGGCGTCGTGCGATCCGCGTCGACAGCTCCACCCCCCCTTCGCTGCGGGTCGGCATGTGGCAGTCCTGACAGCTGCGCGGGTCTGCCCCGCCGGCGGTCTCGGTGGTGTACTGGGAGTTGCGCCACTCGAGGTAGGGCGCCTGTTCGCTGAGGTGTGCGCCGGTCAGCGTTCCGTCTTCGGCGAGTGCGTCGGTGCGCAGCGTGTGGCACGTCCCGCAGATCGCCGATTCGGTGACGTGCCCGGCAGCCGCGGGCGTGAACCCGGTGTGCATCTGCATGGGCATGGTGAACGGATTGGCGTGGGGCCCGAACATCTCACCGGTGGCCGGCAGGGGAGGGGGGCCGAGGACGTCGGTCGCCGGGATCTGGTGGCACGCGGCACAAGCGACCCCGTCGAGGGCGAGGTGGGCCCGGTCCGAGCTGCCGTCGAGGAGGTCGTCGAGCGCGAGCGGTCCGCCGTACAGATCCTCGCGGATTGCGGCCATCGGTGCGTGACAGTGCGTGCACTCGGCCTCGATCTCCGCGGCGCGGGAGGGGGTCGCGACCGTCTCGGCCTTGACCATCGCCCACCAGAACGGATCGCGGGCGCTGTTGGCCATCATCGTGCCGCGCCACAGGTCGTCGGGGCCGATCGGGGTCCCGACCTCGTCGCGCATCGCGAGGGCCGAGTCGTCGTTGGCGTGACACTGCGCGCACACGCGTGACGTCGCGAAGTGACCGTCGTTGACCGTGCCGAGCGACGGAAAATCGAACTTGGCGTCGCTGACGGGACCTCCCCCGGTCGACTCGTCGGCGCTACCACTCGTGTCGTCGGCCGACCCGTGGTGCCCGTGCATCCCGTGGCTGGTCGAATCGGTCTCCGCACCGTCGCCGCCGCTGCCAGCGCCTCCCGGCCGGTGCGTGCCATGACACGCCGCGACTGCGAGCATTCCGAAGAACAAGGGTCGTACCACCTGGCCAAGGTAGTGTGCCGGCGCGTCCGTACAAGCCCGCGAACGCGCGAAAAACCTGCAGGGGCGCCGTTTCAACCGTTGCGACCGGCGTTGCAACGATCGATGCATCGCGTGGTCTCGGTCTCGCATTGCAGGCGGCACGTCGCTCTCGCGTCGGCCCCGGAGGGGCACGCCGCATCGCAGGCGAGCATCCCGTCCAGACACGCCGACGCACACGCTCGCGCATCGCGGTCCGACGCGAACGCGTCGTGGGCGGCCGCCGATTGCGTGCACTGCAAGCGACATGTGCTGCGGTCGGAGCTCACGGGCTCGTCGTCGCACGATCGTGCGCAGGTGTCGTAGTCGCGCAGCACGGCGGTGGCCACGTCCGACGCCGCCTCGGTGGACGCGGTGGTCCCCTCGTTGCACTGCAGCCGACAGGTCGCGGCGTCCGTGACCGACAGCTTGTGGCCCTGCGCGCACGCGGCCATGCAGACCTTGAAGTCCTGCGCCGTCGTGTCCGTCTGCGGCGCGTACTTCGCCTCGTCCGTGCCGAAGATCTCCGCGAAGGGGTCGCACCCGAACGAGACGACGACGGCGAGCAGCCAGGCGAGGCGTTGCATGGTTGCCGACTTGGCGCCTGGTCGGCAGGCCACGGCGGCATCCTTTGCGCCCTCACGCGGCTCCGCGCTACGGCAAGTCGTGGAGGAAGTCCTCGATCTCGGCCCGGAGCGTGGGCCCGTCGCGGTCGGTGAGCTCGTAGCGCACGCGGGTGGACGGCCGGCCGAGTTCGATCAGCTTGGCGAGGTCGATCGGCGTGCCCACCACGACCGCGTCGCAATCGCAGTCCTGCACGGTCTGCCGAAGCTCGGCGATCTGGTCGGGGTAGTAGCCCATCGCCGGCACGACGCGGCCGAGGTGGGGGAAGCGCTCGTACAGCGCCGCGATCGAGCCGGCCGCGAACGGTCTCGGGTCGACGATCTCGGCGGCGCCGAAGCGCTCGGCGGCCACCTTGCCCGCCCCCCAGGCCATGCCGCCGTGCGTCAGGGTCGGGCCGTCGTCGATCACGAGCACGCGTCGGCCGGCGATCACGGACGGGTCGTCCACCGTCACCGCCGAGTCGCACACGACCACGCGTGCGTCGGCGTTGATGGACGCGGCGGTCTCCCGGACGCGGTCGATCGCCTCGGCAGAGGCCGTGTCGGCCTTGTTGATCACGACGAGGTCGGCGGCGCGCAGGTTGACCTCCCCGGGGTGGTATCGCAGCCCATGCCCGGCGCGATGCGGGTCGGTGACCGTGATCCACAGGTCGGGTCGGAAGAAGGGTGCGTCGTTGTTGCCCCCGTCCCAGATGATGATGTCGGCCTCCGCCTCGGCGGCCGCGAGGATCTCGGCGTAGTCCACCCCGGCGAAGACGACGCAGCCCGCGTCGACGTGCGGCTCGTACTCCTCGCGTTCCTCGATCGTGATGTCGTCCCCCTGCGCGTCGAGGTCGGCGCGGCTGGCGAACCGCTGCACGCGCTGACGCACCAGATCGCCGTACGGCATCGGGTGTCGCACCACCGCCACGGTCTTGCCGTGCTCGCGCAGCACCCGAGCGACGTAGCGCGAGACCTGCGACTTGCCGCAGCCCGTTCGGACGGCGCACACGGCGATGATGGGCTTGGACGATCGCAGCATCGTCTCGCGGGGCGCGAGCAGTCGAAAGTCCGCACCGGCCACGAGGACGCGCGAGGCCAAGTGCATCACCGTCTCGTGGGGCAGGTCGCTGTACGACAAGACCACCTCGTCGACCTCGTGCTCGAGCACGAGCGCTTCGAGCTCGGACTCGGTGTGGATCGGGATGCCGTGCGGGTACCTCGGCCCGGCCAGCGCCGCGGGGTACCGGCGCTCGTCGATGTTCGGGATCTGCGTCGCCGTGAACGCGACGACCTCGGTTTGTGGGTCGTCGCGGTAGCGGACGTTGAAATCGTGGAAGTCGCGGCCGGCCGCCCCGAGGATGATCACCCGCGTGGGTTCCATCCCGACGTTGTCGGTTGTGACGGGACGGCCGGGGCCGCAGATTCCGCGCGGTCGCGGGGTCGAGCCGAGGTTCCGGCGGGGGTCAGTCGAACCGGATGTCGAACGTGATGTCGGTGCAGACCTTGATCGGCTTGCCGCCGCTGAGGAAGGGCCGAAACCGCCACTTGGAGACCGAGGCGCGGCAGATCACGTCGACCTCGGGGTCGCCCTCGAACTTGGTCGTCGTCTCGACGTCGACGGTCTTGCCGGCTTCGCTGACGCAAAAGTGCACCGTCGTCTTGCCAGGGCGCTTGTCGCCGGTCGCCGTCTTGGTGCCGAGCAGCTTCCTCCGATCGCAGTCGGGGCTGTAGATCGCCTGCGCCTTCACGTCGGCGATCGGCTTGTCCACCGGCGTGGACGTACCGACCTCGCTCGTGGCAATCCTGCCCCCCAAGGCCCCTCCCACGACACCGCCGGGCACGCCCGCGGGCACGCCCGCGGGCTCGCCCCACATCGTCTGCCGTGTCTGCGGCTCGACGTCGACGAGGATACACGCGCGCGTCATGCACGCGATCTCGTGCTCGGCCGGTGGGTCGCAGGCGATCTCGGTGCAACCCTCGGAGTCTTCGCAGCCGAAGTTCTCGAGATACGGCCGCACCTTGTCGGCGTAGTCTTTGTGGACCGCCGTGATCATGCCGCCGTTGCAGTGGTCGCAGCAGCCGCCCTCGAGCGCGACGCAGTCGTCGCCGGTTCGGCACGTGACCCAGTCCTCGGGAACCTTCAGGTTCGGCGCGGCCTCGTGGGTGCCGCCTTCGACGACCAATGCAGAGCGAAGCGTCGCGAGGTCGGGCTGAGGCGGCGGCGGCGGCGGTCCACGGTCCGGCTCGGGCTCGGGCTCGGGCTCGGGCTCGGGCGTCGGCGCGTTCGAGCTCTGCGCGGCCGTCGGTATCGACGCCGGGTTGTCCGCCTTCTTGTCGCAGCCGTCGACCACGAGGATCCCGGCGGCGACGATCCAGGACGATGCTCTCGACCGCGTCGTGATGCCCACGCGCGGGCTTATAGCGCACCACGTCCGCGGAAGGCCCGCAGGCCGTCCGTGACCGGCCGGCGGTGGTAGGTTGACCGCGGTGGCCAGGCCCGCAGGCGACTCTCCATCCACGCAAACCCACAAGCGCGTGCACGCCTTCGGCGACGACGTGCTCGGTGACCACGATGCCGTCGCGATCGCACAGCTGCTGCGGCGCGGGGAGGTGACCTCCGCCGAGGTGGTGGCCGCGGCGATCGCCCGGGCCGAGCGGGTCGACCCGACCCTGCGCGGGATCGCGACGCCGCGGTTCGAGCAGGCGCGGCGCGAGGCACAGGCTCCGGCGCCGGGCGCATTCTCGGGCGTGCCGACCTTCATCAAGGACAACACGATGTTCGCCGGCACCCCGACCGACCACGGATCGGCGGCCGTTCGGTCTGCTCCCGCGGCGCGTCACGGAGTGTACGCCGCGCAGTACATGGATCAGGGCTTCGTGTGCCTGGGCAAGACACGCCTGTCGGAGTTCGGCCTCAACGCCACGAACGAGCCGGTGGACGACGAGCCCACGCGCAACCCGTGGCACATCGATCACTCGTGCGGGGCGTCGTCGTCGGGCTCGGCCGCGCTCGTCGCCGCCGGCGTGGTGCCGATCGCCCACGCCAACGACGGGGGCGGATCGATCCGGATCCCGGCGGCGTGCTGTGGACTGGTCGGGCTCAAGCCGACCCGGGGTCGTCACGTCGTGTCCGAGATGGCCAAGGCGATGCCGCTCAACCTCATCAGCGAAGGCGTCGTGACCCGCAGTGTGCGGGACACGGCGCACTTCCACGCCAACGCCGAGCGCACCTATCGCAACCGCGCCTTGCCGCCGATCGGACTGGTCGAGGGACCCGGATTCCGCCGGCTGCGGATCGGGGTCGTGACCGACTCGATCACCGGCGCGCCGACCGACGCCGACGCGCGCGCGGCCGTGCACGAGACCGCCGACTTGCTCGCCGGGCTCGGGCATACGGTCGAGTCGATCCCCCTTCCGGTCACCACCCAGTTCGCCGACGACTTCCTGCTGTACTGGGAATCGCTGGCGTTCGCGATCCGGCTCGGCGGCAAGCGCACGATCGACCCGAGCTTCGACGCGTCGCGGCTCGACGAGCTCACCGTGGGTCTCGGACGGGAGTTTGCGCGACGCTTCTACCGGTTGCCGCTGGCGTTGACGCGTCTGCACCGCTCGGCGCGCCGCTACGCCAAGCTCTTCGCCACCCACGATGCGGTGCTGACCCCGGTCACGGCCCACCCGGCCCCCGAGATCGGTCACCTCAGCCCGGCCGTGCCCTTCGAGGAGCTGCTGGAGCGGCTCGTGGGGTACGCGGCGTTCACCCCGCTCGCGAACGCGACGGGCGGCCCGGCGATCGCATTGCCGGCCAGCGCCACCGCCAAGGGCGTCCCCGTCGCCGTACACCTGTTCGGCGCCCATGGCGACGAGCGAACGCTGCTCGAGCTCGCCTACGAGATCGAGGCGGCGCGACCTTGGCGACGCATCCACGACGCCGACGCGTGAGCGTGCGGGCATCGGCGTGCGGCGCGGGTCGGCGGTGGCGAGTGTAGAGTCGCCGACGTGTCAGACAGCAATGCCAGCAAGTGTCCCGTGATGCGCCACCGCCACTCGGCCGTCGGGTCGACGGCCAATCAGCACTGGTGGCCCGAGCAGCTCAACCTGAGGATCTTGCGACAGCACCCCGCGTCCGCCGATCCGATGGGGGAGTCGTTCGACTACGCCGCCGCGTTCCGCAGCCTCGACTTCGACGCGCTCGCGGCCGACGTGGACGCGATCATGACCGACTCCAAGGATTGGTGGCCGGCCGACTACGGACACTACGGACCGTTCTTCATTCGCATGTCCTGGCACGCGGCGGGGACGTACCGCGTGGCCGACGGCCGCGGGGGCGGTGCAGCCGGCGCGCAGCGGTTCGCCCCGCTCAACAGCTGGCCCGACAACGCCAACCTCGACAAGGCGCGTCGGCTCCTGTGGCCGATCAAGCGCAAGTACGGCCGCAAGATCTCGTGGGCCGACCTCATCGTCTTCGCGGGCAACCGCGCGCTGGAGACGATGGGCTTTCGGACGTTCGGCTTCGGCGGCGGGCGCGAGGACATCTACGCTCCCGAGGAGGACGTGTACTGGGGTCCCGAGACGACGTGGCTGGGCGACGAGCGCTACAGCGGTGACCGAGAGCTCGACGACCCGCTCGGTGCCGTGCAGATGGGCCTCATCTACGTCAATCCCGAGGGTCCCAACGGCAATCCCGATCCGCTCGCGGCGGCCAAGGACATTCGCGAGACGTTCGCGCGCATGGCGATGAACGACGAGGAGACCGTCGCGCTCGTCGCCGGCGGTCACACCTTCGGCAAGACCCACGGCGCTGCACCCGACAGCAACCTCGGCCCGGCGCCCGAGGGCGCGAGCCTGGCCGAGCAAGGCCTGGGCTGGAAGAACCGCCACGGCACGGGCATGGGCCCCGACACGATCACCTCGGGTCTGGAGGGCGCATGGACCTCCAATCCGATCGCCTGGGACAACGGCTACTTCGCCAACCTGTTCGAGTACGAGTGGGAGCTGACCAAGAGCCCCGCCGGTGCACACCAGTGGAAGCCCAAGAACCCCGAGGCGCAGCAATCGGTACCCGACGCCCACGACGCGTCCAAGAAGGTGCCGCCGATGATGCTCACGACCGACCTCGCCCTCGTCGCCGACCCCGAGTACAAGAAGATCTCCGAGCGCTTCTACGCGAACCCGGACGAGTTCGCCGACGCGTTCGCGCGTGCCTGGTACAAGCTGCTGCACCGCGACATGGGACCTGCGACCCGGTACCTCGGTCCGTGGGTGCCGTCCGAGACCTTGCTGTGGCAGGATCCGGTGCCCGAGGTCTCGCACCCGCTCGTCGACGACGGCGACGTCGCGGCGCTCAAGGCCAAGATTCTCGCGTCGGGTCTGTCGACGGCGCAGCTGGTGCGGACCGCGTGGGCGTCGGCGTCGACCTACCGTGACACCGACAAGCGCGGCGGGGCCAACGGGGCGCGGATCCGCCTCGCCCCGGCAGCGCAGTGGGACGTCAACGTGCAGTCCGGCGTCGGCGACGTCGTGAAAGCTCTGGAAGCCATCGCCGCGGAGTTCAACGGCGCCGCGTCGGGGGGCAAGAAGGTTTCCGTCGCCGACGTCATCGTGCTCGGTGGCTGTGCGGCGATCGAGGCCGCCGCGGCCAAGGCGGGGTACGACGTTGACGTCCCGTTCGCTCCCGGTCGCACCGACGCGACGGCGGCGCAGACCGACGCCGACGCGTACGGCGTGCTCGAGCCCCGCGCCGACGGCTTCCGCAATTACCTGCAGGCGGGCAGCGAGCTCGCGGCCGAGCATCTGCTCGTGGACAAGGCGTTCATGCTCAACCTGACGGCGCCGGAGATGACGGTGTTGGTCGGTGGTCTGCGCGTGCTGGAGGCCAACGCCGGGGGATCCAAGCACGGGGTGCTCACCGATCGCCCCGGAGCGCTGACCAACGACTTCTTCGTGAATCTGCTCGACCTCGAGACCGAGTGGGTCGCGACGTCGGCGGCCGAGGACGAGTTCGAAGGCAAAGGCCGCGGGGACGGCAAGGTGCGCTGGACCGGCACGCGGGTGGACCTGGTCTTCGGATCCAACTCCGAGCTGCGGGCGATCTGCGAGGTCTACGGTGCCGACGACGCGGGCGAGAAGTTCGTCCGTGATTTCGTCGCTGCCTGGGACAAGGTGATGCGCAACGATCGCTTCGACCTCGCGTGAGGCGGCGCCCACGCACGGCCGCGACACGGGGATGTCACGGCCGGGTCGCGGCGGGACGGACCGGCGCGACCGCGGTATGGTCCGCGGCCGTGACCCGCGTTCGCCCGACTTTCGTCCCTTTCGTCGTCCTCGTCTCGCTCGCCGCCGGCTGTCCCGCCGGTGACGATCCGGATTCCGCGGGCACGATCGGCGGACCCACCACCGCCACGCCCAGCACCGGTGCCGATCCGGGCTCGACGGGCGACGACGACTCGACGGGCGTCGGCTCGGCCACGACGACCACCTCGGCGTCGGACGGGTCGTCCGATGGCGGTCCCGGTGCCGACTCGTCGACCGGCGAGCCCCCCTCGCAGGGCGAGTCCGACGATGCGACCTGCTCGGACATGATGGACAACGACGCCGACGGGTTCATCGACTGCGACGACTTCGACTGCACGACCAACCCGAACGTGACCGTCTGCGACAGCTCCGGTGGCAACGAGAACGACGATGCCGCGTGCAGCGACAACATCGACAACGACGGAGACGGGTTCATCGACTGCATCGACTTCGACTGCAGCATGACCGCGGGCGTGACGGCCTGCGATGGACCCGAGGACACCGATGCCGCGTGCAGCGACGGATTCGACAACGACGACGACGGCTTCTCGGACTGCTTCGACTTCGACTGCTCGATGAACCCGGCGATCACGGTCTGCGTGGGTGAGAACACCGATGCCGCGTGCATGGACATGATGGACAACGACGGCGACAACTTCATCGACTGCGACGACTTCGACTGCTCGATGAATCCGCAGGTCACGGTGTGTCCGTGACCCGCCTTCGCGCGCCGTGAGATCCGTCGCCGGGGGTGGCGTGGTGACCGGGTGGCGCTGAAGTGCCTCGCCGGGGCCGTACGCTGCCCGGAAAAATCGGCGCTTGCCCCGACCCGCCCGGACTCCGAAGCTCGTCGGCGATGACGATGCTGGTTCGTGATGCGATGTCGACACGCCTGGTCACCCTCGTCGCGGGGGAGACGGTGAGCCTGGCCGAGCAGCTGATGAAGGCCATCGAGGTGCGACACCTTCCCGTGCTCGGAGACGGCGACCAGTTGGTCGGGCTCGTGTCCGACCGAGACCTGCTCGCCGCGGCGGCCAGTTGCCTGTCGGGCCTCGACGAGGACGACGCGCGTACCTACAAGCGGCGGATCGCGATCGGCGAGATCATGAGCTGCGACTTGCGGGTGGTCGAGCCGACGACGCCGCTGCTCGACGCGGCCGTGACGATGCGGACCCACAAGATCGGGTGTCTGCCCGTGGTCGACGGCGACTCGCTGGTCGGAATCCTCACCGAGTCCGATCTGCTCGACGTCCTGGTCCGCGCGCTGCAGCGGGCCCCGAGTGCACCGGGGGCGCCGCCGCAGACGGGCTGAGGGCACGCGACGCTCTTGCCGGCGCGCCCGTGTCCGCCGGCAAAACACGCGGGGCGCTCCGCGACACGCGGTCGCACAATGGGGGCGCGTCGCGAGGAGCGTGTTCGATGTCGGAGATGGAGCAGATCGAGGACTTTCTGGCCCAAGAACGGATCGCGTTCGTGGGACTGTCGGCCAACGACAAGGACTTCAGCCACGCGGTCTACAAGGAGATGCGAGAACGCGGCTACGAGCTGGTGCCGGTACACCCCACGGCGACCGAGCTCGAAGGCCAAGCGGCGTACCCCACGGTGGGCGACATCCCCGGTCCGGTCGACGGCGCGCTGCTGATGGTCCCGGCGTCGGCATCTGCGGAGATCGTGCAGCAGTGTGCGGCCGCCGGAATCGGGCGCGTCTGGCTGCACAAGGGAGCCGGGCCGGGCGCCGTCTCCGAGGAGGCCATCGCCACCGCGCGTGCGCATGGTCTGTCGCTCGTCAGCGGTCAGTGCCCGCTGATGTTCCTCGAGGACGCATCGTGGGTGCATCGGCTGCATGCGCTGGGCAAGAAGCTGGTCCGCCACTACCCGACCTGAGGACGTCGCCGCGCCGTCCCCATCCGGTCCGCGTTGCGCTCGCTCGCACGCGTGCGCGCGCGAGCCCACGCGGGGTATCGTTGGCCCGTGTCGGACGCTGCGCTCTTGGTCTTCGGCGTCGTGGAGCTCGCGGGGCTGCTCGCGTTGTTCGCCATCGCGCGTCGCAACAAGCGCCGGCGCAGCGCGGGGCTCGAGCGTCCCGCGAGACCCGTTCGCATCGCCACCGCACTGCTGGGCCTGGCCGTCGTCGTCGGCGTGCCCACGCTGCTCGTCCTGACGGTCCGCAATCGCACCGGCGGGGCGGAACGGTTGCGCGAAGAGCTGTCCAAGACGGGCAAGTCGGCGACGGCGACGATCCGCCACATCGAGGAGACGGGCACGGTGATCAATCGCCAGCCGGAGGTCGCGGTGTGGCTGACCGTGCAGCCCGACGGCGAGGAGCCGTTCGACGCCGAGATCGCTTGGGTCTTCTCGACGCAGGACGTGCAGAACTATCGCGTCGGGACGAAGGTTCGGGTGCTGTACGACCCACGTGACCACGACCGGGTCGCCGTCGTCGGGCTCGCCGTCCCGCGGGGCGCCCCGACGGCCCCGAGCGTTCGTTGAGCCGACCGACCGCGGGGAGCGTCAGGGGGACATCGCGCGTCCCTGCGGCCCGGTGCGTCGCGACTTGATCCGCGGTCACGCGAGCGCGGCCATCTTCGTCGCGATCTGCTTGGCCTTGGCGGCCGCGCCCCACGCCGCGTAGGCCGTCCGCGCCGCGCGGAGCCTGCGTCGCGCCGCGTCCGGGTCGTCGGAGCATCGGGCGGCGAGCTCGTTGGCGAGGGCGACATCGTTGATCCAGCCGCCCTCCTGGGCCCGCGTGATCGCGTCTTCGAAGGACGCGAGGGCACGACCGGGATCGCCTTCGATGCGGGCGAGCTCGCCTTCGACCATGCCGACGCGGTGAGCGAAGTTGATGGGCGCCACATCGGCGAGTCGTCGAAGGCCCGCGAGGTTGTCGTCGGCGAGCGCTCGCAGGTGGGTGCGTGCGGTCGCGTCGGCCTCGTCCCACGCGCCGCAGGCGGCGAGCGCCGTGTGCTGCAGACGGATCGGCAAGTGCCAGATCGAGGGCACCGCGTCCACGTACTTGGTCGCCTCCTCGAAGCGACGTACCGCTTGCGCGCAGTCGCCGAACAGCAGCAGCTGGTAGCCCTTGATGTGGTTCATCAGGTACGCGCCGCTACGCGAGCCGGCCGCGTGCGCCTCGGCCAGGTGCGCCGCTTCGGAGAAGGATGCGTCGTCGAGCGTCGTGGGGTCGTCCAGCTGCCCGATCATCGCCTTGAGCAGCTGTTCGAACGGAACGTGAACGTGTAGCGCGTTGACCTGGCCCAGCTTGCGCATCTGCTCGCCCAGCTGCAGGGCCTCGTCGAGCAACGCGGCGAGCGGACGGCCGGCGTACATGCTGTTGTGGACGTAGCCGTGGGCGGCGTACGAGGCGTACTCGTAGTCGCCGGTGCGGCATCCGAGGTCGAACACCTCGCGCAGCGGGCCGAGCGTGCTCGACAGAGGGACCATCCAGTTGCAGACGAGGTTGTTGAGGATGTGGCGCGTCGCGGCCTCGAGACGGCGATCGGGCCAGCGGTCGAGCATCTCCGCCGCCAGCTGCCCCCACGTGTGCGACATCGGGTACAGCTCGAGGGTGTTGAGCACGATGCCGAACAACGACAACGCGAACGGCGTGGCCGGCGATCCGCCGCGCTCGATCGAGGTGTCGACGAGGTGGCAGGCGATGATCGGCAGCAGCAGCGGTCGGCCGAAGTAGGCCACCGGGGCCAGGCGAGCCTGGATGCGCGTGGCCGCGGCGGCGGTCGGGTCGGCGAGATCGGGCAGGGCACGCAGCCCTTCGGGGCCGACCTGCGTGAGGCGGTCGATGGTCGCCGTGACGGCTTCGCCGACCTCGGCCTGCGTCGGATCCCCCGGCAGCTCCACGCCGAGCATGGCGAGCACGGTCAGCCCCGCGTCGATGGCCTGGGTGTAGTCCTGGCGCCCGGCGTGGGCGTCGATCTCCGCCTCCCAGGCGACGAGCTGGTCCATCACGGTTCGGCTGTGGCTCTTGAACTCCTCCGAGCGCCTGCGCAGCGCATCCCAGTTGGCGCTCAGATACGCCGTCTCGACCGCGCCGGCGTGCAGACGCAGGGCGAGGTCGTAGTCGTCGCGCCACGCGTCGGGCAGCAGTGCGATCCCTCCCTCGAAGCAGTCGAACGCGAGGGGGAAGGCCGCGGCGTCGCGAGCGTGCTCGCCGGCCTCGGCGTGCAGCTGCGCGGCCATCCGACGCTCCCCGTCGTCGAGCAAGGGGCCCGCCGCGCCGAGATGGCGCACGGCTTCGAAGAGTCGCGCGCCGACCTCGTCCTTGCGCCGCGCGAGCGCGCGGCCGAGCTCGAGATGGCACGTTTGCGTCGCCGCCGGCGCCAGCGAGGCGAGCACCGACTCCCGGATGCGGTCGTGGTACGGCCACACGACGTCGTCGGGTCCCGCGCCGAGCCAGCTGATCATCGAGGCGCGGCGCAGCGCAAGCAGTGGCATCAGCGTGCCGGCGTCGAGCCCCGCGGCCTCGAACACGACCGACTGAGGCAACGGACTGTTGGCGACCGCGACCACCTCGATCAGCGCACGTTGGTCGGCGGGCAACGCGTCGACGCGGGCGCGGATGGCCTCGTCGAGGGACATCTCGGCGTCCGCGCCACGGCGTCGCTGCTCCGAGGCGAGAAACACGAGCTCCTCGATGAAGAACGGGATCCCCCGTGACTCTCGGGCAATCGCGGCCGCGTGCTCGGCCGAGGAAGTTTCGCCCAGGGCGACCCGTGCGAGGCGCTCGGCATCCGCGAGCGACAGTCCTTTGAGGGGCAGGTCGACGAGCTGTCCGCGGGCGTGCATTCGACGACAGCGCTCGAAGTATCCCGTCAAGGCGGGATTTTCCGACGCGGCGTCGGGTCGGTAGAGGATCACGACCAGCAAGGGTGCGTCCTCGCGAAGCAGCTCGACGAGCAACTCGGCGCTGTCGACGTCGGCCCACTGCAGGTCGTCGATGGCGATCACCATGGGGCGTTTGCGACGCAGCCCCTGCAAGAGCTCGGCGAGGGCGGTTCGCCCCCGTCGCCGCAGCTCGATCGCCCCGCCGGCCAGCTGGACATCCCCGTTGCGCTCGGCGATCGCCGGCACGGAGCCCAGTGCCGGAAACACGCGAGCGAGCTCGTCGGCCCAGGTCGGCAGTACCGACTGCAGCGACTCCGGCTCCATCGTCCGCAATCGTCCCGCGAGCTCGTCGATGATGCGGTCGAACCCCTTGTACGGGACGTTCTCCCGCTCGTAGCACCGACCCCGCAGCACCAGGGCAGAGTCGACCTCTTGAACCGCCTCGAGGAAGCTCGCCAGCAGCGACGACTTGCCGATCCCGGAGGGCCCGTGCATGTGCACGACGGTCAGCTCACCGGCGCGCGCGCGCCCGTAGGCGTCCTCGAGGGTGCAGAGCTCTCGGTCGCGCCCGATGAACGGAGTCGAGCGGACACGCTCCGGCGTGGCGACCGGCGGCTCGGAGGCACCCGCGAGCACGCGCAGGATTTGGTCGCGACCAGGCCGGCGACTGTCGTCGGGTTGCATCAGTGCCAGGCACAGCTCGCTGAGATCGACCGGCAGCTCCGGCAGCAACGCATGCGGCGGCGGCGGGGAGCGCTTGGTCTTCTTGAGGTACAGCTCGAGCTGGCTGTCGGCCACGAACGGCCGGCAACCCGTCAGCACGCGATACAGGCACGCGCCGAGGCCGTACCAATCCGCCTGCGGACCGACGGGCTCGTTCGCGAGCTGCTCGGGGGGCATGTACGCCGGCGTTCCGCCCCGCAGTCGAGTTCCGCCGCTGCGCGTATCGAGCGGCTGCGCGAGGCCGAAGTCCACGAGCACGGCTCGACCATCGGGCCGCACCAACACGTTGGAGGGCTTGATGTCGCCGTGGCGCAGGCCGGCGCCGTGCAGCGCGCTGATGCCTTCGACGAGCTGCGTGAAGACCCGTCGGACATCCGCGACGTCGCGGTCGGGCATCGAGGGCGCCGCCGCGTCGTCGGGACTGTCGGAGGAGATCACGAGCTCACCCCACGACGGGTCGCTCTCGCTGCCGTCCGCGTGAGCCTTGGACCCCTCGCCCGGGACCTGGCCCGGCTGCAGGGGAGAACGGGCCGTGGTCGTGAACGTTCGCGACACGGGCAGTGGCCTGATCGGGTCGAGGTACGCGCCGTCCCGTGCCCAGTCGGTCAGCGTCACGCCTTCGACGAGCTCCATCGTGAAGAACCAGATCCCCCGGTCGGACGCCAGCTCGTACACGGGCGCGAGGTTTTCGTGGGCGAGGTCGGCGACGGTACGAAACTCCTGCTTGAGCCAGACGGCTTCGGTCGCGTTCGCGGCACTGAGCGTCTTGAGGGCGACCTTGGCCTGACGCTCGTGATCGACCGCCTCGTACACGGTTCCCATGCCGCCGCGGCCGAGCCGTCCCACCACGTCGTAGCGTCCGAGCGGCACCGGCTGTGTCGCAGTGGCTTGCGCCAGCAGGGTCAGCGCATCCTCGAAGGCGGGGTCGTCCACTGCGCGCAATCTTACCAACAGCCCTCACGATCGCGGGACCGCTCGCCGTTGTGGCATGCTGGGCAGGAGGAACACTGCCGTGAGCACCGAAGGCACCCACCCCGCGACGATCACCGCCATCGGTGAGATCACGATTCCCGTCCCCTGCGACGTCGCGTGGCTGCATCTCGTCCTCGTCGAGGAGGACAAGATCGTCAGCGACGCCGTCGACAGCAGCGGCGCGAGAGTGTCTCTCGTCCTCGATCGCATCCGCGAGAGCGATCCGCGACTTCCGGAGACGGTCACGGAAGTCGAGCGCAAGATCGAGCCCCTCTTCGCCGAGGACGGTTCCCACGACGGCTTTCGGATCCACCGCGTCGTTCGGGCTCAGATGTCGCCCGAGCCGGCGGGGCTTCTGCTCGACGTCGCGATCATGGCCGGCGCCGGACCGGGCTCGCGCATCGCGTTCGGTGCTCGCGACCCCGCGGCCGCGCGCGCCCGGGCGATCGATGCTGCCTTGGCCGCGGCCCGCAGCAACGCCGCCGCCGCCGCCCGCAGTCTCGGTGGCGAGCTCGGCGAGCTCGTGACCACCGACGTGCAAGCGCGGGTGCCCGACGAGTTTCCCGACCCGCTGCTGCTGGTCAGCGCGCGGGCGCAGGTCGTCTACGTGCTACGCGGCTGAGCCCACGCTCGAGCTCGGGTGCACGAAACAGGCACGGGTAGTACGCGAGCGTGATCGCCGAGAAGGGGCCGAGCACCATCAGCGCCCCGGCCGAGACGTGCATCGTCAGTCCGATCGCCACGTAGACGGTGCGGATCGGCAGGCGGACGAAGCGACGACGCAGCCGGCCACCGCGGTCGGGGTGTCGGCGCAACCACAACGCGAGCACGACCACGGGCCACGTCACCTCCCATAGCCAGGTCACCGCGGTCGCGATCTGGGTCAGCGGGTAGACCGAGGCGAGCCAGGTCATGTCGGCGCGCTGCCACGAGGGCTGCTGCAGGATGTAGTACAGCGCCGAGAAACCGCCGCCGGGCGTCCAGTGGACGGAGATCTTGCTCAACCCGGTTCCGAAGTACAGGACGGTCAGCTGCGCGATCACGAGGTAGCGCGGCCACGCCGTCACGAGGCGATCGCTGGTCCAGCGGCCCTCGCGAAGGCGACACCGGGCCGAGAGCGTGGCGGTAGAGTCCGCCAGCACCAACAGCCACAGCGAGTTGGTCAGCAACGGGTCGTACGCACACATCGCGTCCGGGTTCAGCGTGGTCAGGGCCAGCCAGCCCTGGCCGGCCACGAGGGCCGCGCCGCGCGCGACGATGCCGACGGTCAGCAGCACGCCCGCGAGCAAGGTGATCGCGACCAGCGTGTGCACGACTGCCCCCGTCGCCCCGCCCAGCGCGCGCACCAGCCATCGACCTTCCAGGGACCGATAGCCGCCGTACGCGAGATCGACCCAGAGGACTTCGACGAGGTCGGCGGCGAGCATCGAGCCCAGCGCGTACGTCAGCGAGAGGCCGGTGACGATCCGAAACAGGGCGAGGGCGGTACCCGGCTCGCGCGTGTCCAGCAGTCGCACCCAGCTCGCCCACCATCGGGCCGGTCGCGACGACGCCGCGCTCACCGGAACCTCGCGAGGGCGACGTCGGCCGTCTGGCGAAACTCGCCCGGCACGGCGTCGCCGTCGGCGACTTCTCGTGGGCTCGGCGTGCGGTAGCCCCACCACCGAATGCGAACGCGTTCCGCGGACGGGAAGTCCTCACCCGCTCGCCGCGCGAGCCAGCGGGCGAACGCGCGGTACTCGCGACGGTAGCGCTCCCACCCGTATCGGAACAGCATCGCGCGGACGCGGACGTCGTCGAGCTGCGCGCCCCGCCAGCGGTGATCGGGCGAGCGCGCCGCGTAGACCGTTCGCCACCGTCCGTCCTCGAGGATGTCGACGTGGAGCTTGGCGGGGTAGCGGTGCGGGACCACGAACATCCGCCAGCGCTGCCGAACGCCCAGCAGATCCTCGTACGGCTGCACCGGGGTCCGCAGGGTGGTCACCGTGGCGTTCCAAGAGGTGGCGACCGCGAGCACGTCGTTGCGCAGCGTCGTGGGGTCCGTCTGCCAGCCGACCGCGGACAGTCGGCTCGACCACGCGCGTAGCTCCGCCTGCACGGTGGGGTTGGCCCACGACGCCCGAGACTCCTCGATGCCGCGCGCGTCGGGAAGCGCGAGCAGCCCGACCGCGAGGAGGTGGACGAGCACGAGGCCGGCACGCACGTGCGGCCACGCGGACCGCCAACGGCTGCGCTGATCCGAGGGGTCCGGCGGAGACGACTCGTTCAAGCCGCCATCGGGTCTATCACGCGCGCCGGGCCGGTGGCGACGGCGCGGCGCGGCGCCGACTCAGGTGCCGCCGACCGAACGTCTTCGCTCGTCGAGCGAGGCGACGGCGGAGTGCATGAACCGGGGAAAGTTGAACCCCGCCCGCTGGGCCAGCTGAATCCAGTCGTTCTTGAGGATGCGATGCCGACAGGCCGGGGTCTCGCAGCGACAAGAAAACAGCTGGTCGACGTTGACCGTGAAGTTGGCGTAGTCGATCGTCAGCTCCTCGTCGAACGCGATGTCGCGAACGGCGATGATGTCGTCGTCGTCGCCGTAGGTCATGTTCGGCGCGCAGCTGTGGTTCATGAAATTGGACACGTGCTGCGCACGGCTCCAATCGAACGTCCCGATCATTTCGCCGAACGAGACGTCGTAGGCGTACCGAAGGTAGAGACGCCGCTCTTCCTTGGTGAGGCCGTCGAGGTCGTCGACGTGCAGCGTCTCCCAACCACGGCTTTCGTCCGCGACCCAGTCGTCGTGGGTGAACAGCACGGTGCCCGCGCGGATCGGAGTGGTGCAGAAGATCCCGAATTGCCCTGGCGAGCAAAGGCGCTTTTCGTACATCGTGTTCCGAGTGGTGAGCGTAATGTGGCCGGGTCGGACGGCGAGGGCAATCATGCAATCGAGGGTCTCGGCAGAAAAGTCGCGGGTGAACCCTTTGGGGCGGTGGTGGGCTCCAACGCTCGAGCGTGTGTGCGCTGCCGCTCAGGCCGACCCGCCGTGTACGAGCCAGGGAGCCCGACCCGAGCCGAGGGAATGACCGAGGACGCCTCCATCGGCGACGACGCGCTCGGGATCTCCCGCCAGGCCATCCGGGCCCTCATCGCCGGCCGGTCCGCCCTCGACAACGAGCGCCTCGACGTGGTCTCGGGCCGGGACGCCGAGGCGTTCTTGCGGTCGTACGGTTTCGACTATCAGGACCCGGTGCAGCGCAAAGAGCTGCAGGAGATCCGCCGCGCGGCCCTCGAGTTCCTCGAGCAGGAGCTGCTGCTGCCGGGGATGGCGGTGCTCCCGGACGTGGTCCGCATGCAGGACGTCCGCACGCTGCTGGCATGGGCGTCCTCCCGTGACGGATCGGACCGACAGCGCTGGTCCTGCGCCTTGCTGCGGGTCATCCATACCTGCGCCCACGCGCACTCGTACAGCGACATGGCCCACGGCCACCGGGTGCGGGCGGCGATCGAGGCCCGGTTCGCGCCCCATCTGTTCACGCACGACGGTGTGACCACGCTCGGGCAGGGGGACGCGGCGGTCGAGCTCGTCCACTTCGAGCTGCGCCCGTCCAAGACGTTCCGCTCGGTCGTGATCAAGCTTCTCAGTGCCGCCCACAACGTGGGGACCGAGGTGTACGACCGCCAAGGCGTGCGCATCGTGACCCGGGACCGCATCGACGCCTTGATGGTGCTGCGGTACCTTCGGTCCGAGCACGTCGTGATGTTCGCCAACGTCATGCCGGACCGTTGCCGGAACACGCTCGTCGATCCGGACTGGTACGACGCCGAGATGGATCGCCTCGGCGAGGCGGCGCGCTCGATGTCGCGCGCCGAGCTGCTGGCGCGGCTGCGCGAGGCCGCCGCCCGACACACCGTCGAGCGCCGCTCCAGCGAGCACAACCCCTCCAGCAGCGACGCGTACCGCTCGATCCAGTTCACGTGCCGGGAGATGCTGCGGATCGACCCGACCGACTCCCTTCCGGGCGGGCGCTTCTTCTTCCCCTACGAGGTGCAGATCCTCGATGCGCAGAGCGCCGAGGTCGCCAAGACCGGCGACGCCTCGCACTCGGCCTATCGCGCCCGTCAGCTGACTCGGGCGCGCCGCCGCGTGCTCGGCCGCCTGATCCCGGCGGGGGCGCTGTACGAGCCGAGCCACGGCACGCCCTGATCAGGCGTGGGTCGTCGGGAGGCAGCAGGCCGAGAAGCCCTCGGCGAGCGAGTCCGCATCGAGGTCCAGCCCGAGGACGACCATCCGACTGGTGCGCGCGCCGTCGCCCCACTCGCGGCCGAGCTCGACCTCGACGGCCTCGCCGACGCCCTGGATGACGACGCGTGACGGGACGCCCCGGACGGCGATGATGCCCTTGACCCGGGCGATGCGGGTCTCGATGCCACCCAGTCCGCGCTCGACCCAGTCGCCGAACCGTTGCTCGTCCACTTCCCCGTCATGGACGAGCGAGACGGCCTTGATCCCGTGGTGGACCTCGGGGCGATCGGCGTCGGCGACCACGCGCAGAGCCCCGGCGCGCGCCTCCAGTAGCTGCGCGAGGGACGAGGCGCCGGCGTCCTCGAGCCGTCCGCGGCGGGCGCGGGCGAAGGTGGCCGCGGGCGCGTAGGCCGACAGCTCGTGCTGCAGCGCGGGCAGGTCGGTCGCCTCGCACCGGTCGACGTGCGACAGCACCACGACGTCCGCGAACCCGAGTTGCTCGATCGTCAGGTCGATCTTCAGCGCGCGGCGTGCTCGCGACGCGTCGAGGACCGTGACGACGCCGTCGAGGCGCAAGCGCTCGCGCGCCGTGCCCCAGGTCAGCGCCCGGATGACGCCGGCCGGGGACGCCGCCCCCGAAGTCTCCACGAGGATTCGCGAGGGCGGGGGGCTGGCGTCGGCGAGCTCGGTGAGCGCGGCGTCGAGGGCCGCGTGCGTCGTACAGCACACGCAGCCGCCGGTGATCTCCAGCAGGCGAGACGCGCGGTCGGCCAGAAGGGTTCCGTCGATCCCGACCTCGCCGCGCTCGTTGACGATCACCGCGGTGTCGCCCGGCAGCTCCCGCAGCCAGCCGTCGAGCAGTGTCGACTTGCCGGCCCCGAGGTAGCCGGTCACCACGGTCACGGGGATCGGCGCGTCCATGGTCTGCACGCTATCGTCGACGCGGCCGCGGCCGCGAGCCCGAGGAGAACGTCGTCGGGCAAGCGGGCGACAAATGCCAGTGATTTCGAAGTCTTGAACTTTCTTTGAACCGGGGCGGAGGTCGCGACACCACCGAGGCATGAAGACCAAAGCCTCCCTTTCGAAGTCCCGTCTGGCCCTCGCGGGCCTCGTTGCCGCCCTGTCGATGACCGGCGGCGTGGCGCTCGCCAAGGCGCCGCGTGCCAAGGCGCCCAAGGCCCGGGCCGGACTCGAGGCGAAGGTGGTCAAGATCGGCAAGGCGCACATCAAGCCGGCGACGATCAAGAAGGCGAAGGTCGGCGGGGCGTCGGCCTCGGGCGGCACGGGGACCGTCAAGGCCCAGGAGCCCGGTCAGGTCGCGTTCACGCTGTCGGCGAACACGCCGGTCGCTCCCTACCACGGCCGATTGATCGGCTCGTACGCCCGCGATTGGCGGACCGATGTCGACGTCCTCGGTGCCGGCGGCGAGATCTGGGTCTCGCAGAACGCGGTGCCCCACGGATCGTTCGTCATCGCCGAGCTGCTGGTCGAGGCCGGGCACGAGTACGAGGTCAAGATCTGCACCACGAGCGGCAACTTCGGCGAGATGGTGCGCGCGACCGTCGGCAACGTCACCCACACGTTCGCCGCCGGCGATCGCAAGTGCGACCTGGCCCTCGTTCTCGAGCCCGAGCAGTCGGGCAAGACGAACATCAAGATCGACTTCGCCGACGAGCCGACCGAAAACGGCGCCAACGCCTTCGCCATCCTCGCGGTCGAGGTGGAGCGGCGCTAGAGCCCCGCCGGAGAGCTGGGCGGTGGGTCTGCGGGGCGGGTACACTTCGCCCCGGAGACGCGACCGATGTGCGACGACACGACCGAAGCGGAGAACGAGCAATGGCTGGCGCAGCGGCGGCTGGGCCGGCGCGAGGTGGGAATCGGCACCGGCGCGGTCGTAGCCTCGGCATTGGTCGGCTGCGGCCCGGCCACGACGCCGGCGAGCGGGCCGTCCTCGGTCGTGGGCCAGACCCCCACACCCACGCCCGAGCCCAGCGGTGACGACGCGACGCCGCCGAGGACCACGAGCCGCATGGTCGCGATCGAGACGCCGCACGGCACGGCCGAGGCGTTCTTCGTCACGCCCAGCGAAGGGCGCCATCCCGGCGTGCTGATCTGGCCCGACATCGCCGGGCTGCGTCCCGCGTTCGAAGCGATGGCGACGCGGCTGGCGACACAGGGCCACGCCGTGCTCGCCGTCAATCCCTACTACCGGTCCACGAAGCTGCCGCTGTTCTCCACGTTCGACGATTTCCGAAGCGACGAGGGCAAGGCGAAGATCGGGCCGATGCGCGAGGCGCTCACGAACGAGGCGATCGCCAGCGACGGTGCGGCGTTCGTGGCCTGGCTCGATGCGCAGCCGGAGGTCGACACCGACCGCAAGATCGGCACCACCGGCTACTGCATGGGCGGGCCGTTCACGTTCCGCACCGCCGCCGCGTCCGGGCGCGTCGGCGCGATCGGCTCGTTCCACGGCGGCGGGCTCGTCACCGAGGCACCCGACAGCCCGCACGCGCTGCTGCCCAAGATGCAGGCCGCGGCGCTCGTGTGCATCGCGCAAAACGACGACGAGCGGCAGCCGGAGGCCAAGACCACGCTGAAGGAGGCGGCCGAGGCAGCCGGTCGCGCGGCGGAGATCGAGGTCTATCCCGCCCAGCACGGGTGGTGCGTGACCGACTCGCCGGTCTACGACGAGCCGCAGGCCGAGCGCGCGTGGTCGCGGCTGCTCGCCACGTTCGAGCAGCATCTGTAGCGTCCCGAACGACGACGCGCGGTCGTCTCGCGAGACCCGGGCCGCGGCGCGGGCTCAGGGCGTCGGGTAGATCACGTCGGCGTTGGCGACCAGCAGCGGGTCGGGAATCGCCAGCGACGGGTCCTTGCCGTCGTAGTCGTACGCGCTCAGCACGACACGCATCGCCTCCAGTCGCGCGCGTGCCTTGTCGTCGGACTTGATGATCGTCCAAGGTCCGCTGCGCGTGTGGGTGCGCTCGAACATCTCGAGCTTCGCGCGCGTGTACTCCGACCACTTCTGCTCCGAGGCCAGATCCATCGGGCTGAGCTTCCAGCCCTTGAGGGGGTCGGTGCGGCGCTGGTCGAAGCGCCGGCTCTGCTCGGTCTGGCTGACCGAGAAGTAGAACTTGACCAGGCGGACGCCGCTCTGCACGAGCATGTGCTCGAGGGCGACGACCTGCGCGAAGAACTCCTCGAGCTCCTCCTCGGAGCAAAAGCCCATCACGCGCTCGACCCCGGCGCGGTTGTACCAGGAGCGATCGAACATCACGATCTCGCCGGGTCCGGGCAGGTGCCGCAGGTACCGCTGGAAGTACCATTGCCCGCGCTCGGTGTCGGTGGGTCGGTCCAACGCCACCGCGCGAGCCCCTCGCGGGTTGAGGTGCTCGAGGAAGCGCTTGATCGTGCTGCCCTTGCCGGCGGCGTCGCGCCCCTCGAAGATCACAAGGAGCTTGCGGCGATTGTCCTTGAGCCAGTTCTGCAGCTTCACGAGCTCGATCTGCAGCGCGTACTTGTGCCGGTAGTAGTCGCGCACGCCCAGCTGCGTCGCGTAGGGGTAGACCTGCTCGACGAAGAAGCGACGCCGCGCTTCCGCGTCGGGCGCCACGCCCGGGGGCAACGGCTCGGCGCCGGGAATCTCCCGGGCGACTTCCGGATACTCCAGCGCCTCCGCGATGTAGTCGTCGAGCTCTCGCACCGGCCGCACAGGCTAGAGCGCCGGCCGGTTCGAAACAAGCCCGACCGCACTGCAGCCGGGCGCGTCCGGCTGCGTCGTTGGGCGCTCGCCGAATCTCGATACGGCATGGGCCTCTCGCCTCGCCGGTCGAGCGCCGCAAAAAGCGCTCTCGGGCTCGTTCCAAACCGGCCGACGCTCTCGCACAATCCAGGCGTGCTACGACGAGGCTCGATGAGGGCCCTGCAACGGTTCGGGGAGCGGCTGTGGCTGGCGGACGGACCGAGCGTCTCCTTCTTCGGCTTCCCGTACCCCACGCGGATGGCGGTGGTCCGGCTCGCGGATCGGTCGTTGTGGATCTGGTCGCCGGTCGAGCTCGACGACGGCCTGCGACGCGAGGTCCAGGCACTGGGCGAGCCTCGCTACGTGGTCGAGCCGAACAAGCTGCACCACCTCGCCCTCGCCGGCTGGGTGCAGACCTGGCCGGCGCTCGAGGTGTACGCGCCTCCCGGCCTCGCCCGCAAGCGCAGCGACGTCTCGTTCGCCGCGGAGCTGACCGACGATCCGCCCGAGGCGTGGCGCGCGGAAATCGACCAGGTGCTCGTGGGGGGCTCGGTGGTGATGACCGAGGTGCTGTTCTTTCACCGACCGTCACGCACCTGCCTGGTGGGCGACCTGATTCAAAAGCACGACCCGCACAGCATGAAGGCGTGGCAGCGCTGGGTCATGAAGGCCGACGGCCTCGCTGGACCGGCGGGCAGCACCCCGCGGGAGTGGCGGCTGACGTTTGTCGATCGCGCGCGGGCGCGCGCAGCCGTTCGCCGGGCGTTCGCGTGGGAGCCCGACAACCTCGTCATCGCACATGGAACCTGTGCATTCGGGGATGGAGCCGAGGTCCTGCGTGGGTCGCTGAGCTGGCTCAACGCCGAGGGCTCGGACGTCGTACGATGAGGGAGCTGGCCGACTCGGCCAGGCCCTCGGACGATTGCCTTGACCCAGCTCACGCTCCTCGTCGCGGCGGCACCGGCCCTGTTGCTGGTCCGCATGTTCATCAAGTGGGACGAGAAGCGACCCGAGCCGCCCGGCAAGGTCCGCAACATGATCCTGTTCGGGGTGCTGGCGTGCGTGCCGGCGGTCGTGATCGAGTTGCTGCTGATGGCGGCGCTCGGCCCACTGCAGCAAGCGCAGGGGCACTTCCTCGAGGCGTTCCTCGTTGCGGCCACGACCGAGGAGGTGCTCAAGCTCGCTGCCGTGATGCTGTACGTGTGGTCCAAGCCTCACTTCGACGAGGTCATGGACGGGATCTTGTACGTCGCGGCCGCGAGCCTCGGCTTCGCGTTGCTCGAGAACATTCTGTACGCGGGCGGCAACCTCACGATCGGCTTGATGCGCGCGTTCACGGCGGTGCCGATGCACGCGCTCGCGTCGGGGATCATGGGCTACTTCGTGGGCCGGGCGAAGATGGAGAAGTCCAAGGCCGGGTGGATCCTCGGCGGCCTGGCGATCGCGATCGGGATCCACGGGCTGTACGACTGGGCGTTGATGAGCGGCGGGACGTTCGGCTTCGCGGAGCCGCACCCGTTCATCGGAATCTTCGAGGTGATTCCGTTGCTGGTGATCTCGGCGATCGTGATGCGAATCTTGGTCAAGGACGCGCATCGGCGCGACGATGCCCTGCACGGCCCGTACGCATGGTCGCAGCCGCAAGCGCAGGCATTTCCGCCCGCGCAGCATCCCGGTGGCCCGTACGCGGCCGTGCCGGTGCAGTACCCGGCGCAAGGCCAGTGGCCGCCGCAAGGGCAGTACCCGCAGCAGGGTCAGTACGCGGCGCAAGGTCAGTACCCGCAGCAAGGGCAGTACCCGCAGCAAGGTCCGTACCCGCAGCAAGGTCAGTACGCGGCGCAAGGTCAGTACCCGCAGCAAGGGCAGTACCCGCAGCAAGGTCAGTACCCGCAGCAAGGTCAGTACCCGCAGCAAGGTCAGTACCCGCAGCAAGGGCAGTACCCGCAGCAAGGGCAGTACCCGCAGCAAGGTCAGTACCCGCAGCAAGGTGCGTGGCCGCCCCAGGGGCCGTACTCGAACCAAGGTTGATCGGCAGCGCCCGACGTCAGACCCGGCGGTAGTGCTTGCCGCCCTGATCCCGCGTCATCATGCCGTGGTCGATCATGCCGCGGCGGAGGCTCGCGACGTCGTCGGACAGGGTCTTCAGCCGCCGGTTGACCTCGCGCTCGCTCCAGGGTCCCTCGTCGTCGAACAGCCCGAGGGCGTGGCGAAGGATGACCTGGAACTTCTTGCGCTTCATCGGCAGCTTCGTCAGACGACCGCGCTCGTCGAGGAAGGTCGCAAGGACCTTGGCGTCGAAGGCGTCCGACGGGCCGTGCTCGGGGGCGAACGCCTTGACCGACTCGTCGGAGGCGAGCTTGCGGGCCTGGGCGTGCAGCGCGTCGAGGTCGAGGGAGTAGACGTGGTAGTGCCCGCTCGTCGAGCTGTGCACGAGCCCGACCGCGGCGAGCTTGCTCAGGTGGTGCGAGACGGTCGACGGGCGCAGGTCCAAGATCGTCGACAGCTCCTCGACCGAGTGCGGGCGGTGGGCGAGCAGTCCGACCGCCCGCAGCCGGTTGGCATCGGCGAGCGCCTTGAAGAACGCGACGATCGAGGGGGGCTCATGCATACTCATCAAATCATTTTGATGAGTATCGAATCAGAATGCAAACCGCCGCTGCGGGGGCGAATTCGAGGGAGTACGGCCACGACCCCGTGTCAGCCGACCGGGGCGATCTCGTCGCAGGTGTCACCGATGACTTCGGCGAGCGCGGCCCCGACCACATCGGCGTAGGCGGTGGGCTCGTCGATCGATCCCATCGGCTGGTAGCGGGAGAACATCCCGAACAGCTGCCACAGTTGGTTGTTGGCGCCCTCGATGCACGTGTCGGTCAGGCCGGTGATCACGATGCACTCGTCGCCACCGCAGCCCGCCTTCGCGGAGGTGATCATGTCGTAGTACGCCTGCGCGCCCTCGGGCGACTTGTCCGGCTCGTCGGTGAGCACGACGACGACGAGCACGGCCCCTTCGTCCCGCAGGAACCCGGCGTTGTAGTCCGCGTTCGCCTCGTGGAACGGGTACGCGGCCGCGGCCGAGGAGACCTCGAAGCTGCAGCCGGTCTCGCCCGCCGCCACGGCGGCCTGCGAAAACCACGTCTTGAGCTCGCCCGATTCGCCGCCGACGGTCGCCTCGAAGTAGCGCTTGCCGTCGTACTCGAACAGGCGGCCCTGCTCGCCGTTGACGCCGGTGTTTCCTTCGGTCGGCGGCGTGTAGTGATCGTCGATCGTGCTCGCCGACGCGGTGCTCTGGCAGTTGAACACGAACTCGCTGCAGCTGCCGTCGTAGAACGAAGTGGTCGTCATGCCGACGTGCAGGTCGGTGCCGTCGGGCAGGTTGTTCCACATGGCATCCACGAACGTGGGCCACGCCAGCGCGAGCTGAGCCTGGTACTCGTTCATCGACAGCGAGTTGTCGATCACGAAGAGAATGTCGACCGCATCGCACGAAGACTCGACCGGCGGGGGATCGGGTTGCGAGCCGACGTCGAGCTTGATCGGGTTGCCGGTGCTGTCGCCCTCGCCCGTCTCGTCGACCGCGTCGGTCGTGGCCGCGCCGCCGCTCGAGCCGCCGAGGGGGCCCGAGTCCGAAGAACCGTCGACGGCGGGCCCCGTGTCCGGGTCCGCGCCCGAGGCGAAGGGGTTGGTGTTCTCCGAGTCGGCGCACCCGCCGGCGAGGGCCGACATCAACGCGAGCACGGAACAGGGCAGGGTGTAAGGCAAGCGGCGACCGAGTCGAGTCGATCCAAGGACGGTCATCACGGCGTTCGGACGCTCGGGCCGCGACGGGATTCACGTTGGACCCAGCGTCGGGTCCGGCGGCGGGTCGGCCGCGACGGCGCCGCGATAGACGGCCAAGTCCACGGAGGTCTCTGCGGCGGGCTGCAGCCACGGTTGGCGTAGGGGCGGCATCCCGACGCAGCAGATCCGGATCGGCCGGGTGCGCGCGAGGTCGCGCAGCCGACCGAGCACGCGATCGAGCCGGTCGCCCCCGAACGGGCAGTACAAGAAGAAGACCGTGCCGTCCGCGAGCGCATTCGGTCGCTGCGCGGCGTCGCCCTCGACCACGTCGATGCCATCGAGCCGCAGTGCGTGCGCCCGCTGTCGGGTGGCACGGGCGAGGGATGGTTGGATCTCCACCCCGACGCAGCGGGCTCCGGTACACAGGCGCGCCAGGGCGACGACACGACCGAGGCCGGCCCCGATGTCCACGAAGACGTCGTCGGCGCGCACCGCCGCCGCATCGAGGGCCTGCAGGATCGTCGCCACGTCGGCCGGCAGGTAGGGAACGCAGCCCCGGGGAAGCGGCTCGTCGTCGGGCAGATCCTCGATGCCCCACAGCCGATCGAACCACGCGTCGCGCTCGTCGATCGGGATCGCCTCCAGACGATCGCGAAACGCTGCGGGCGACGGACGCTCGCGCGCGATGGCCCGCCGCAGGGCGTCGACGGCCTCCTCGGCGGCGGGCTCCATCCCACGACGATACCCGGTCGGAGGACTAATCGACGCAGACCGGCGAGGCCTCGCCCAGATGCCCACAGTGGCTCTCGGGCTGCGCCGCCGCGAGCGTCAAGTGGCGCATCCGACAGGCGAACGTGTCCGCGTCCGGGGCATCGGCGAAGTAGACCGGCTCGGCGGCAAAGCCCTGGCACGCGGCGACGCACGTGTCGGCGTCGGGGTACGGCGCGAGATCGCCGGTGCACGTGCTCAACGTCATCGAGCAGAAGTTCTCGCAGTTTGCGCCGCACGTGCCGTCGCCCGTTGGACCGGCGTGGTGGCAGTGGGGCTCGGGCGACTCCGCCGCGAGCAACGCGTGAAAGGTCCGACAGCCGACGGTATTGCCCAACGAGTCCTCGGGCGTGCCCAGTGGCATCTGGGCGCAGGTCGCCTCGCACACGGCCGTCCCGGCGTACTGCGACAGCTCGCCCTCGCAGTGATCGGTCACCAGGCCGCAGTACTCGGCGCACGCCGCCGCGGGGTCGGCCGGATCGCCGCCGGAGTCCCCGGTCGCACCCGTCGTCTCCGCGCCCGCCTCGTCCTGCGCGGCTGCCGTGCTCTCGGCGGCGTCGTCGGTGGCCCCGTCCGTTGCGCCCTCGGTCGCCACTTCCGTGGGGTCGTCGTCGGTTTCGGTGGGGTCGAAGCAGCCCGGGCCCAGCGCGGTGAACGCCACGAGCCACAGGGACCGCACGGCGAGGACAGGGGGGCATGCGTGGGTTCGCGAACCGAGTGCCATGCCCGGAGCGTGGCGCCAGCGGCGTCCCGGCGCGTCTTAAAAGGTCTGAAAGCCGACGTGCCCGAGGTCGGATATGGTGCCGACCGCGCGTGGCTGGGCCGCGCGCGCCGACGACATGGGCAGCCATCCCATCAATCTGGTCCTGCGCTTCGCGCTCGAGATGACCGCGCTCGGCGCGTTGGGGGTCTTTGGGTGGGGGCGCTTCGAAGGACCCATGCGCTTCGTGGCCGCGATCGCGTTGCCCCTGGCGTTCATGGTCTTGTGGGGCGTCTTCGCGGTCCCCGACGATCCGAGTCGGTCCGGGTCCGCGCCCGTGCCGGTGCCTGGTCTCGTGCGGCTGCTGCTCGAGCTCGCGCTGTTCGGGGCCGCTGCCTTCGCGCTCGACCGCGCCGGTTGGCGAGGCCCCGCGGTCGGCTTCGCCGCGATCGTCGTGGCCCACTACCTCGCTTCGTGGGACCGCATCCGTTGGTTGCTGCAGCAGTAGGCGCCACGCGGCGTCGCCCTCCGCGCAGGCGTCGAGTGACCACCGCGGCGACGGCCCACAGCAGCACCGCCCACACGACGATGTAGAGCGAGGCGGCCGTGGTCGTGAACTCGTACGGCGCCACGAACACGAACTGCGACGCCACGAGACTGGCGTGCATGACGATGACGATCAGCAGGCTCTCGGTCCGCTCGTGCACCCACACGAGGAGCACGCGAAACGCCGGCAGCCACGACAGCAAGCGCACGAGCAGCAGACCGAACGCCATCGGGCGGACGAAGGTGTCGGCTTCCCAGAACGGGGGGAAGTGCCACACGCCCCACACGAACCCGAGGATCGCGCCCGTCGCGAGCACGGAGTGACGACGGCGCAGGCGTGGGGTGACGAACCCGGTCCAGCCCGTCTCCTCGCACAGCGCGACGGCGAGCCCCGCCGCGACGCCGGTGCCCACGCGGCCGCCGAGACCCTCGGTAGAGAAGACGTCGGGGACCAGGCCCGGTACCAGCGACAGCGAGCCCAACACCATGGCGAGCGTCAGCGGGGCGGCACCGAGCGCGAGCAGGTACCAGCGCGGGTCGACCTTCCAGCGCAGCAGCCGTCGGCCGAAATCGGCGAAGCCGACCTTGCCCGCATCGATGCCGAGCAGCAGCAGTCCCGCGAGGCTCGGTCCGAGCAGCAGCGCCACGTACAAGAAAGCGCCGCGTGTCTCGATCTGCTCGGGGGCGATCGGACCGAGCCCGAACGCGGCCACGATGCCGCCCCACGAGATCGCGAACGTCAGCGCGATGTGGGCGGTCACGGGGTGTCGACGGACCGCGTCGACGAGGGGGCGGGGCAGGGCGGACACGAGCTCGCGTCCGAGGTTGCCGCGCGAGCCGGGCGACGGTTCCGCAACTCCTGCGCCCCGTCGCGGCCGCACGGGCTCTGTGGCCCATGGTCTTGCGCGCTGCTCGTCATTGGACGTGGGATCGCGGGCGAGGAATTTCCCACCGCATGCGCCACGTGGTCCCCGTCGTGCTCCTGGTCGTCTCCAACGTCTTCATGACCTTCGCGTGGTACGGCCATCTGAAGTTCAAGGACAAACCGCTGCTGCTCGTCATCGCCGTCAGCTGGGGCATCGCGTTGCTGGAGTACTGCTTTCAGGTCCCGGCCAACCGGATGGGACACGGGGTCTACAGCGCGGCGGAGCTCAAGACGATCCAGGAGGTGATCACCTTGCTCGTCTTCGGCGTGTTCTCGGTTGCCTGGCTCGGCGAGTCCCTGCGCTGGAATCATCTCGTCGGCTTCGCGCTGCTGGTCGCCTCGGCCGCGTTCGTGTTCGGCTTTCGCGCAGACGGGGCGGGGACGGATGCGGCCACCACGACGCCCGCCATGGACTCGCGCCCCTAGGCGCGCGGCCGTGCTTCTGGTCCGGGCCGCAGTCCCGTACGATTGCGTCGGGGCCTGCGCGGGTCCGGGAGTCGTCGGTGACCGCTGAGCATCCGCCGTTTCGCTATCAGATGCATCCTCGGGCCCACTACCTTTACGTCAAGGTCGAGGGCAAGCTCGTCACGCGCGAGCAGATGCTGCAGTACCAGGCCGCGATGGCAGCCGCGATGACACCGGAGCTCGGCCGTCGCGTGATGATCGACGGGCGCGATGCGGAGCGACCGCTGATCGAGCTGCGCGCGCAGATGTGGACTTGGATGGCCGAGACCCCCCATCTGCGTCGCGTCGCCATCATCGCGAACGAGGAGCGGACGACGCAGCGGGTGGCGCGAACGGCCGACCTCAACCGCATGCGCGTCGCCGGGTTCCACTCGATCGAAGAGGGAGAAGTCTGGTTGCTCGGCGATCTGGATCCGAGCTGAGCGCGGCGCGTCAGCGCGGCTGCAGCGAGACGACCTCGGCGCGGAAGTACGTGAACCGGCCCTGCGGTGGGTCCCACCAGACCTCCGCGCGGCTGGGCGCCCGGATGCCACCGAAGTCGCGATAGTCAAAGAAGCGTCCGGCCCAGGGCTGGGCCACGCCGTCGCGCTTGCGCGTGGTGGAGGTGGCCAGCTCGATGTCCCCGGCGGCGTCGAACGACAGATCGACCCACGCCGTGTCGTCGCCGGCCCAGACACGAACGGTGCGCTCGTCCGTCGGCTCGAAGTGCAGCTCGGGGTTGTGGGCGATCGCGGCCGGACACCACGGCAGCTCGGCCACGTAGCGCTGCGCTTCGCCGCGATCGATGTCGATCCCGCGGGCGTGCGCGACCGGGATCACGCCCCAGATCTTCGCGTCGAGGCGGCCGTGTCCGTCCTCGAAGGCGTCCTCGACCACCCCGGTGACCAACGGCGCCATCTTGACCCGCGCGTGCCACACGAAGCCGGTCTTCCGCGCCTCGAGCGTCTGCTCCGCGGAAAACGGCAGCCACGGTTTGTCGGGAGCGAGCCGGATCTCACCGCGTTGGTGCACGAGTGTGCCCGTGCGACCGAGCGCCGACGCTCCGGCACGCGCGAGATAGGTTGCGAGGACGGCAGGGAGATCCTCACGCATGCCCGCACGCTAGCACGCCGCACCCTCCGGATTGAACGCGGTGACCAGCCAGACGCTGGAGCCGGCGACGATGCGACCGCGTGCGTCGCGGGGCAGGCCCCGGAAGTGGGCACGCAGCGCGGCATCGATCTCCGCGCGCCGGGCCTCGGCCTCGCCGCCCGACAGACGCACGATCTCGCCGGCGGGTCCCAGGTTCATCGCGAAGTCGATCGCCTCGTCCTCGTCGCGCCCGATCGCGATCGCATGGTCGTGTCGCTGCACATCGATGTTCTCGAACCCGGCACGGCGCACCACGGTCGTGACGAGGTCTGCGTCCGCCAGCGCGAAGGGGCCGGGGCCGCAGGTGACCTGATCGGTACGTTCGGGCTCGTCGAGGAACTCGCGGACGATCCGCTCGGCATCGTACAGCAGCGCGTTGTCCTGACGCCGACGCCAGACCACCATCGCGAGTCGGCCACCGACCCGCAGGTGGCGGCGAACGTTGGCGAAGGCGCGCACCGGGTTCTGGAAGAACATCGTGCCGAAGCGGGAGTAGGCGTCGTCGAACAGACCCGGCAGCGCTTCGTCCTGGACGTCCATGGCGGCGAAGGACGTGTTGACCACGCCCTGCGACTCGGTCCGGGACGCGTCGACGAAGCGCGGGGCCGCGTCGACGCCCAGGGCATGGCCGGCGGGCCCGACGAGGGTGGCGAGGCGTCGGGTGGTGTCGCCGAAGCCGCATCCGATGTCGAGCACGCGTGCGCCGGGCCGTGGCGGCTGTCGGGCGAACAACGCCTCGCTGTGGACGGAGAACTCGTCGGTCACGACCGGGCGAAACCGGTCCCACTTGTCGAACAACACCGTGTTCCAGGCGGTGATCGCTTCGGCGTTGGGGCTGGGGATCGAGGTGGATAGCTGGGCGTTCATCGGGATGGTCCTTTACGTAGCGGTGGCCGAGGTCGGCGCGGTATCGAAGACGAGGGGCGAAGGCGGGCAGACGAGGGCGTCGAGCACCTGGAGCTCTTGCTTCATCAAGCCGCTCAAGCGTCGATGCAGTTGCTGGAGCTGCGGCAGGTTCCAGCGAAACGACGCGACCTCGTCGGTCAATGACAGCATCTCGCGCGACAACGCATCGCGTGTGGTCTCGTAGCCGCCGAGGTCGGTCGTGCCGTCGTGGTCGATGCAGCGGGCGAGCAGCGCGGCGTCGCGCAGCGCATCGGTCATGCCGTGGGCGGTGAGCGGGTCCTTGAAGTACCCGGCGTCGCCGACGAGCACCCAGCCCGGCCCGTGGGCGCGTCGCAGGTAGCCCACGTGACCGCCGTGGCCCCGAAAGCCGCTCGCTCGCAGACCGCCGCGAAGCTTTTGCGCGAACGAGGGGGTGGCCTCCTGCAGCACGTTCCAGAAGGTCGACTCGACCGCACCGGCGAGCTGCTCGCGCAGGCGACGGGACGGAACGCTGACGAACACACAGGTCAGTCCATCGTTGGTGGGAATTCGCCCCGCGGCGACACGGCGGCCCCAGAACCACTCGCTGCGATCGCCGGCCACGCCGGCGAAGTAGGCGTAGATCGTGCCGCTGGCGTACGAGCACTCCTCGACGACGTGGGCGCCGACCTCTCGCGCCACCGTGGAGTGCACCCCGTCGGCCCCGACGACGAGGCGGCTGCGCACGACGACCTCGCCACCGGCAGTCCGCAATCGTGCGCCGCAGACGCGTCCGGCGTCGTCGCGCAGCGCCCCGCGAAAGCCGACCCCGAACGCGACGTGGGCTCCGGCCGCGACCGCGGCGTCGACGAGGAGGCGGTCGATGATCGTGCGACGGGGGGCGTAGAGCGCGTCGACGCCGGGGGTCGGCGTGATCGGGATGTCGAGGACGTCGTCGCCGTAGTGAAACGCCGTCGAGTGGATCGCGGGCGTTGCGGCGGCGCGGATCTCGTCGAGCAGTCCCCACTGCGACAGCAACCAGACCGCGGGCCGCATCAATGCGTGCGTCGACAAGGTGTCCGTCCCCGGACGACCGCGGTCGACGACGAGAACGCGAAGGCCCTGCCGGGCCAGGAGCATCGCGGTCGATGCACCCGCCACGCGGGCGCCGACGATGACGACGTCGTACTCGGACGCGATGGATCGTGGGTTGGTCGTCATGGTGTCGTTCCTCATGCGGCGATGGCTCGAGCCAGCCGGTGGTCGATGTCGCGGGCGATCTCGGCAGCGTCGAGTCCGACGCCGTCGATGTAGGTCGAGTTGCGGCGGCGCAGCACCGGCAGGCCGATCGCGTACAAGCCGGGCGAGGGCGTCAGACCGCCGCGGTGCAGCAGCTCCCCGCGACCGTCGAGGACGGGGACCTGCAGCCACGGATAGTGGGGACGAAAGCCCGTGGCCCACACCACGGTACGGATCTGTCGGTCGGCGAGGTCGAGCGTCGACGGGCCGGCGGGGACCCAGCCCGTGGGCTCGGGTCGGCGGTGCACCGGCTCGGCCGGCAGCCCGAGGGTCGCGATGCCGGCGTTGATCCTCCCGAGCAGGCGATCGAGCTTGCGGTCGGCATGGCCCAGGTCGTGGGCGAGATCGGGGGCGAATCGGACCCGCGCATCGTCGGCGGCCATGGCTCGACCCACGAGGGTGACGCCGTCGGCCGCGAGTCGACGTAGGTCGAGATCGGCGTGGTCGGGTCGGCCCACGAGCTGAAAGGAAGGGCTGCGGCGCGCTCGCGCGACGTCGCGGATCTCGTCGACCGTCTGGCCGAGGATCCCGAGCCGGTCGAGCCACCACATGATGTCGTGGCCGCGGTAGCGGCGAGGGATGCGGGTGTGACGGCCGACGCTGAGCACGACGTCGCGACCGCTGCGTCGCAGCTCGTCGGCGATCTGCAGTCCGGACGCCGAGGCGCCGACGACCAGGACACCGCCGGGCTCGAGCTGTCCCGGGTTGCGGTAGCGCGTGGGTACCAGCTGCTGGATCCGCGCAGAAAGCTGCGAGCCGAAGTCCGGGATCGAAGGGGTCGAGCACGCGCCCGTGGCGACGACCACGGTGCGGGCCTGCCAGGTACCGCGGGTGCTCGTGACCCGGTAGCCGCCGTCCTGCCGTCGCACGGACAGCACCGCACAGTCGTCGTGGACCGGTGCGCAGAAGGCCGCGGCGTAGCGGACGAGGTAGTCGGTGATCTCCGGCATCGTCATGAAGCCGTCGGGGTCCGGCCCGCGGTAGGACCAGTGGGGCAGGCGGGCCTGCCAGCGCGGGGTCAGCAACCGCAGCGAGTCCCATCGCTGCGAGCGCCAGCTCTCGGCGACGCGCCCGCGTTCGAGCAGCACGTGGTCGATGGACCGCTCCACGAGACAGCGGCTCAGGGCGAGGCCAGCCTGGCCGGCCCCGATGATCAGGACATCGGTGCGGTACATCGTCGTGCTCCTGCGTCGGCGGGCGAGCTCGTCGCCCGGGACGTCGGCGCCGTCACGTAGGGGCGCCGGACGTCCCGAGCTCGAAGGGAATCAGCCGGCCTCCACTTCGACGGAGACGGGAATCCCGTTGGTCAGCACGTCGAACACGGCCGACCGCTTGCGCGACTGCTCCACGATGGCGCGCAGCTTGTCCGGCGGCGCATCGCCCTGGATGCGGAAGCTGATCCGCACATCCTGGAAGCCGTTGCGGACGCCGTCGTCGATGCCGAGCAGACCCTGTAGGTCCACGTCGCCTTCGATCGTCGACTCGACCGACTCGAGGCGGATGCCGCGCGCCGCGGCGATGTTGGCGATCCCGGACGTCAGGCAGCCGGCGAGGGCGTGCAAGACGTACTCGAGGGCGTTGGGGGCTTCGTCGGTGCCGCACAGGACGGCGGGGTGGTCGGCATCGAACCGATACGTGCGCTTGTGCTCGTGGGTGGTGCCGGCCCCGGAGAAATCGCCCATCGTGGTGCGATTGTGGGTGCCCGACAGCCACTCGTTGCGCGCCCGGAACTGGAACTGGGCGAGCGCGGGGACCTCGGCGACGTGGCCGAGGGTGGCGAACAACGTCGGGGTATCGACGCCGTTGAGGGGAAGGGGTTGACGCTTGGGGAGGAGGGCTGCGGTTTGGGCGTTGGCCATGCTCTGGGTATGCGAGCCGGCCGTTGGAGCCCCCGTGGAAGCGAACGTGGAATCGGCGAGGTGTTAGAGAACGATGTTCATGCGCCCTCTGGGGCCGGTTTTTCCCAGCCCGCGGGAGGGAAGCGCTCGACCGTGTACACGCGGTCGTACTCCATGTTCGCGGTCTCCTGCGTCTTTCGCACGCTGTCGGCGTCGGGCGCCTCGTACAGACACAGCAGCCGCGTGCCGTCCACGGACAGCCAGCTGTGCAGGTACTTGACCGAGTACATCTCGAGGCACCAGGCAGCGCCCTTGGACATGGCCGCGAGGTCTTCGTGCGTGTGAGGGTGGGGCAGGGTGCGTTCGACGACGACGGTGACCATGGTGTCAATCTCCGGAGGCGGTGAGCAGGTGCAGGACCCGCGCGTGGACGTGACGGGCGATGGGCTTGGCGGCGAGCTCTTCGAGCGCCGCGCGGTGGGAACGTACGGCATCGGCGTCCGAGGACGCGCTCGCGATCTCGAGCAAGATGGCGTGGGCACGGGCGAGCTCGCTGGCCAGACGCAGCGCCGTGGCGTGCCGCAGCGCTTCCTCGGCGAGCCCCCGTGCGCGCTCGAGCTCGCCGCGGGCGAGGTCCACGGCGGCCGCGCGGGAGAGCACCACGCACAGTCGCTGCTTGGCGTCGACCCGCCGTAGTGCATCGAGGGCGGCACCGAGAGGCTCGTACGCGGCCGTTTGTGCGTGCGCGACGAGGGCCTGCATGGCCAACGCGAACGGAGCCTCCGAGCCGGGTCGCATGCGCGCCGCGATGGCGCGAAGGTCTTCGGCCAGGCCGGCCGCCTCGCGCAGCTCGTCGCGGTCGAAGGTGACGATGAGCAGCAGCTCCAGGGACTGATACTCGCGGTAATGGTCGCGCTCGACCTGCGCGATCTGGCGCGCGTGCACCAGCGACGCATGGGCGTGCTCGAGGTCTCCGCCGTGGACGGCGAGCAGCCCGTCGGCATCCGCGCCCGTCCACGACTCCAGGCCGAGCCGGCGCAGCACTTCGTTGGCCTCGGTGGCCATCGCTTCCGCCTGGCCGATGTCACGCTCGACGCGGATCAGACAGCGCGCGGCCTCGGCCATCGCCTCGGCTTGCTCCTGCTCGGTCGTGCCGCGGGCGACCCGAGCGGCGTGCAGCATGCTCTCGAACGCGTGGTCCCACTCTCCGTCCTCCCACTGCAGGTACGACATCAGATGGAACGCGAGGCGGGCGTGCTCGCGCAGGTCCAGATCGAGGGCACGGCGGCCGAGGGTCTGCAGCTCGTCGACGATCGGGCCCTTCTCGGTGGGCCGGCGGGCACCGAACTGGGTCTCGTGCAGCTCGATGCGCAAGCGCGTTCGGACCGGATCGCCGAGCTCTTCGACCAGGTGCAGTCCCTGACGCGAGAACGTGAGCGCTTCGTCGTTGGCGAACATGCGCAGGCATCGTCGCGCGGCACCCAGGCACGCGCGCACGGCCAGCGCGGCATCGCCGGCCAGCGTCGCCTGCCGCGCGACCTCGGAGGCGACCGATCCGTCGGCGTCCTCGCGTCGGCTCAGCAGCTCCGCGGCGCGTCCGTGCATCAGTCGCCTTCGCGGGGCGGACAGCTCGTCGTATACGGCGTGGCGAACCAGGTCGTGCGTGAAGCGGTACGCGGGCGCGCCCATCGCGTCGCGCGACGGCTCGAGGAGTCCATGGCGCTCGAGCTCTTCGATCGCGTCGACGAGCTCGCCCGCGGAGGTACGCACCAGCTCCTCCAGCAGCGGAAGATCCACGCGGGCCCCCAGCGCGCTGCACCACCGCACGGCGTCTCGGGCGGGCGCCGACAATCGCTCGATGCGATCGCGGACGACCCCGGACAGACCCCGCGGCACCCGGTCGTCGCCTTCGGCCGACCGCGCCAGCTCCACCGCGAACAGCGGGTTGCCCGCGGCTTGCTCGGCGATCCTCGCCCCGTCGGCGTTCGGGTCGATCGCCTTCGCCAGCTCGACCACGGCCTCGGGGGCCAGCGGTCCGAGCTCGATCTCTTCGATGTCGGCGCTCTTGCGAAGCCCACGCAGCAGCTGCATGAGCGCGTCGTTGTCGGGGATCTCGCCGGGGCGGGCCGCCATCACCACCGCGACCGGCACGTCGGCGAGGTTGCGCACGACGTAGTGCACGAGCATCGCCGAGGCCGGGTCGATCCACTGCACGTCGTCCAGACAAAGCACGAGGGCGGTCGGCCCGGCGGCCTGACGCCGCAGCAGATCCGCGACGGCCGTGCACAGGCGCTCGCGGGTGCGCTCTTCGTCCTCGCGCGTCTGCAGCTCCGGTCGCAGCAGCGCGAGCGCGGCGTGGTCGGCCTCGGGGATCTGCGCAGTCGGAATCCGGCGAATCGCGTCGATCCACGGCCCGTACGCGCGGGCCTGCTCCGCTTCGAACGATCCGCCGCGCAGCATCACCGCGCCACGATCGGCAACGTCGAGCTCGAGGGCCCGCAGCATGCGGCTCTTGCCCATGCCGGGCTCCCCGGTCAGCAGCACCGCGACGGGTCTGCCTTCGTCGCGCACGCGCTGCAGGATCGCGCCGAAGGCGGCGGCCTCCTTCGCTCGCCCGACGAGAGGCGTCTCTCCGCCGGGGCTCGGGGCGGTGGGGACGACGACCTCGGCGCGGACCTCCGGCGCGTCGACCACCCGCGCGGACTGAGCCTGGCGCCACGCCTCCTCGACCTTGCGGGGCGCGCCGTGCTGGAGCGAACGGAACATCTGCCGCGTGGACTCGACCGCCTGCTGGGCCTCGCGCCACTTGTCGGCGGCGACGAGCAACTGCACCAGGCGCGCGTGTGCGGCGTCGTCGAGTGGATCGATGCGGGCCAGCGTGCGCGCGTAGGGAACCGCGGCCTTCGGATAACCCGCGAGGCGTTCGGTCAGGGTCGACAGCAGCTGCACGTGCCGCAATCGTGCGGCCTCGCGCTCGGCGACAAGCCACGCTGCGAACTCGTGTTGATCACCGAGCTCGAGTCCCTCGAGGAGCTCGCCGCGGTACCAGCCTTCGAGCTCGACGAGCCGCTCGGTCGACAGCGTGCCCAGGCCCTGCTTGTCGGCACGGGTCTCGAGGACATCGACCATTGCATGCTGCGGATCGAACGAGACCGTGTCGCGCGTGGCGATCACGCGGACGGCGGTCTCGTCGTCGACCACCGAGCGGATCCGGCTCAGGCTCCAGCGCAGTGAGCCCCGAGGGTCGGCGCCACCGTCCCACAGCAGCGAGCACAGTCGCGACCTTCGGTGCTCGCGCGTGACCATCGCGAGATAGGCCAGCAGGGCGCGCGTCTTCTTGGACGGCGGGAACTCGGCGGTCCGACCGTCTCTGACGACCGAGAACTCGCCGAGCAGGCGAATCGTCAGAGCGGCCCCCATCCGGTGAACAATGTCTTACCACCATCCGGACCGTGGATGGAGGTCGGTGCCGCGGCCGTATCGGCCGAAATCGCGCACGCGGGGCTCAGCGCCCGGCGGCTGCGGGCGTGGGCGCGCGGGCGCTGCGGAACTGGTACTGGATCTCGATCTTGGGCTCGTCGCGATCGTTGGTGTGCAGTCGCAGCGTGTGCATCGTGCGTTCGTCGATGGTCCCGACCTTGGCCTCGCGCAGGCGCAAGTCGATGTCGACCGAGGTGGCGGTGGGCTCGCCGATGTCGATGTCGAGCAGGCGGTCCGGATCTTCGACCTTGGTCACCTTCGGCGGGTCGCCGCGCCGGGTCGACAAGCGGATCGTCCGCTCGAACTGCCCATCGCGCCCGATGATCACCACGCGCTTGGGATAGGTGAGATTGGCCGCCGCACTGGCGCGTACGGGGACCGCGAGCTCGGGCGTGTGCTCGCCGGTGGTCTCGACGATCACGTTGGTTGCGCTGGTCCCGGCTTCGTCGCGACCGGCAAACCGGACCTCGTAGGTCGCCAGCGCGCCGGCCTCGGCGTCGACCTCGCGGACCGAGAAGTGCGTGGTGTCCTGGATCGTGACCGACGTGATCGTCGCGGTGGAACCCTCGCCGCGTCGGACCGAGAACGTGCCGGTCCCCGCCTCCCCGGGCGCGAGGTTGAGCAGCGCGACCGAGCGGGGCTCGGCCGTCATGTCGACGAGCAGCGAACCCTTCATCGTCAGCGACAACCGCGGCTGCTCCGGGTCGTTGCTGATCACGACGATGTTCTTGGAGATCTCGGTGTGCCCCCCCTTGGGGTGCAGCGTGGCTTGGATCTGTCCTTCCCCACCCGGGGGAATCACGTCATCGGAGATGACGGTGCCGGTACAGCCTCATGTCTTTTCGACGCGTTCGATCTTCAGATCGGCGTCGCCCGTATTGCGGATCTTGTAGACGTGCTCGACCGTGTCGGTGGCCTTGATGCCGCCGAAGTCGTGCACCGGCTCGTCCACCGTGATCTTCGGGGCGCCGCCGGGGATGGGCGCCGGCGCAGCCGCCTCCGAGGCCGGGCTCGCGCTGCGCTCGGCCCGTTGCGTCGCGACCTTCGCGGGGGCGGGTGCCGGCTCGCCGCCGCAAGCGAACGTGAAGGCGGCAGCGACGAGCAGCGACGACGAATGGGCAATGCGATGCATGGCGGGCGCGACTGTACCAGCCCCGCGCTCGGTCACGCTGGCGCGCTCGCGGCCGCCGACGCCCGCAGCGCCTGGGCCAGAATCTGAATCGGGTGCCGGGGCATGAAGCCCTGGTGTCGCTCGATCTGCGCCCGGCAGCTGTGCCCCGTCGCGCACACGACCTCGGCCGCACGCGGCCGGGCCTGGAGCTTGGGCTGCCAGCTCATCGCGAACACGCCCTTGGACTCTTCGACGTGCTCGCGTTCGTGGCCGAACACGCCACACATGCCGCAGCAGCCGACGTCCTCGGCCACCAGCGTCGCCCCGAACGAAGCGAAGACCTCGGTCCACTGGCGCGCGGCCGTGGGCACGCTCGTGCGCTCGGTACAGTGCGCGAACAGCCGGTACTCGCCCGACAGCCTCGGCGCGCGCGCCCCCCGAGCCGCCAGCAGATCGGGCAGGCGCGCGTGCAAGTACTCCTGCAGGAGCTGCACGTCGATCGGCGCGGTGTCGGGTCCGAGCTCGTGGCGATACTCCTCGCGGTACGTCAGCGTGACCGCGGGCTCGATGCCGACGATCGGGATCCCGAGCTCGGCGACGGTGGACAAGAACGCGGCGTTGCGTCGCGCGACGCGATGGAACGCGGCGCGAAAGCCCTTGACGTGCATGCCCTTGCCGTTGGGCCGCCACGGCAAGACCACCACGCGCAGTCCGAGGCCCTCGAGCACGTCGATCGCGGCCATCGCGACGTCGGGCTCGTAGAAGGTGGTGAACGCATCCTGGGCGACGAGCACCGTGCGTCGCTTCTCGTCCGGTGACAGCGCCGCCAGGCGTGCCGGGTCGAACGCCTCGTTCGTGCGTCCCCGCAGTCGCTTCGTCAGCGGCCGGCTGGAGATCGCCGGCGTGTCGACGAGGCCGACCACGCGTGCGAGCAGGAACGTGGAGAGCTTGCGCTGCATCAGCCAGCGCGACAGGGCGGGCACGAACGCCAGCACGCGAAGCAGCGACTCGAGTGCGGCGATGAAGAAATCCTTGAGCGGTCGGCGATACCGCGTGTGGTACTGCTCGTAAAACTGCGCCCGTAGCTGTGGCACGTCGACCTTGATCGGACACTGGGTCGCACATGCCTTGCACGCCAGGCAGCCGTTCATCGCGTCGTAGACCTCGTGGGAGAAGTCGTCGGGGGCCGATGCACGGCCGGTCAATCGGGCCAGGCCCGGGGAGCGTCCGGCCGGCAGCGAGGCGCCGGCGTCGTGGCCCTGCGCCGACACCAGACGCAGCCACTCCCGAAGGATGCCGGCGCGACCCTTGGGCGAATGGATGCGATCGCCGGTGACCTTCGACGAAGGGCACATGACCGCATCGGGGTTGTAGTCGAAGCACGCCCCGTTGCCGTTGCAGTGGATCGACGTATCGAACCGGGCCCGCACCGGCGCGGGGATCTGGCGGTCGCGCTCCCCTCGCGTCGGCTGCCGGATCGTCAGGAGCTTGTCGTCGCGGCCGGCGGGCGTGGCCAGCTTGCCGGGGTTGAGCTGGTTGTGGGGGTCGAACGCCGCCTTGACCGCGCGCAGCTCCTCGTAGAGCTCGCCGCCGAAGAACGACGGCGTGTACTGGCTGCGGTAGCCCTTGCCGTGCTCGCCCCACAGCACACCGCCGTAGCGGCGCACGAGCTGGACGACCTCGTCGCTGATGCGCGCGAGCAGCTCGTCGTCGTCGGGGTCGCGCAGGTTCAACGCCGGGCGCACGTGCAGACAGCCCACGTCGACGTGCCCGAACATGCCGTACTGCAGCCCGTGTCGGTCGAGGATCCGCCGGAAGTCGGCGATGTAGTCCGCGAGTCGCTCCGGCGGCACGGCGGTGTCCTCGACGAACGGGACCGGACGTCGCTCGCCCTTGGCATTGCCGAGCAGGCCCACGCCTTTCTTGCGCAGGTTCCACAGCGCCGCGATGTCCTTGGCCTCGCTGGCGACGGTGTACCCGACGGCCGCGCCCTCGCCGTCGCGCTCGGCGTCGAGCGTGGCGGTCAGCTCGTCGACCTTGCGGTCGACACGAGCGCGGTCGTCGGCCTCGAACTCCACGAGGTTGATCGCGGCCACGGGCGGCTCGTCCTCGCCCTCGACGAGGTGGGCGATCTGCGTCCAGATCACGTCCTCCTTGGCCAAGCCCACGATCTTGTCGTCGACCGTCTCGATCGCGCCCGGATCGGAGGCGACCAAGACGGCGGCCGCCCGGAGGGCATCGTCGAAGCTCGCGTAGCGGATCGCGACCAACTTGCGGTGCTTGGGGATCGGCGTCAGGCGCAGCCGCGCTTCGGTGACGAAGCCGAGCGTGCCCTCCGAGCCCGTCACGACGCGCCCGAGATCGAACCGGCCGTCCTCGCCCACGGTGTGGGTCAGGTCGTAGCCGGTCAAAAAGCGCTGGAGCTTGGGCAGGGTGGTCGCGAACTTGTCGCCGGAGCGCGTGACGACTTCGCGGACGCCTCGGTACGCGCGGCCGACCCGATCGTCGCGGTCCGACTCGGCCTGCAGCGCCTGCGGCGACAGCGGCTCGGTCCGAAGCAGGCTGCCGTCGGCGAGGACCACGGTCATGCCCAGCACGTGGTCGCTCGTCTTGCCGTAGATCCGCGAGCCCTTGCCGCTGGCGTCGGTGTTGATCATGCCGCCGATCGTGGCCCGGCTCGAGGGCGACAGGTTCGGCGCGAAGAAGACCCCGTGCGGTCGCAGGTGGGCGTTGAGCTGGTCGAGCACGACGCCCGGCTGCACGCGGACCCAGCCTCGCGAAAGGTCGAGCTCGAGGATCTCCCGCATGTGGCGCGACAGGTCGACGACGATCCCGTCGGTCAGCGACTGGCCGTTGGTCCCCGTGCCGCCGCCGCGTGGCGAGACCTTGATCGCGGTGAACTCGTCGCGACCCAGCAGCGTGCACAAGTGCTGCACGTCGGCGGTGCTGCGCGGGTATACGACCGCTTGCGGCAGCACCTGGTAGACGCTGTTGTCGGTCGCAGTGACCAGTCGCGTGGCGTAGTCGCAGCGGACTTGCCCGGAAAACTCGCCCCGCTGCAGCTCCTCGAGGAACTTCAGGTACAGCTCCTCGACGTGCACCGTGGGCGCGAGGCGGGGGATCACGCGGCAGATGCTACTGGAGTCGACTGTCTTTCACGAGGCTGCCGATCACGGGCGCGGGCGACGCTGAGGGTGGCGGCGGACCCGGTGCCCTTGTCGATGCCGGCAGGGCGCGACACCATCGACCGCGCCCTCATGCCCGCTGCTGCACTTCCCCGAGATCCCATGCGCTCGGACGTCGTCGAGATCGACACGCTCATCGTCGGCTTCGGCTTCTCCGCGATCCCCCTGCTGCGCGAGCTCGAGGCGCGGGGCCAATCGTACACGCTGCTGTCGGAAGGCACGCCGATCTGGCAGCAGCTGGCGGCGGCCGACCGCCTCGACTTCGACCTGGTCAGCTCCTTCCACGCCTCGTTCTACGTGCAGGACCAGGTGGCCGCCGACGTGGTCGACAACTACTACCCGACCGCGCGCGAGTTCTACGAGTACCACGAGCGCTTGTTCGCCGACTTTCGGCACCGCGTCACGGAGGATCGCGTGGTCTCGGTCGACAATCACTCCTCCTACTCGCTGGTGCACACGTCCAGCGGCACGGTCTACCGGGCCCGCAACCTCGTGTTCGCGACGGGGCTCGGGCGGCCGCAGAACGAGACGATCAAGGAGCTGGATCTCGATGCGCTCGAAGGACAGACCCTCGTCTTCAACGCGATCGGCGACACGACGAACATGATGCTGGCGCGCGCGGTGCCCCAGGGCAATCGCGTGATCCTGCTCAACAACGGGTTCATCAATCTCGACAAGTACGTGGTGTTCGAGACACCCGGTCCCAAGTCGCAGTGGTACCTGCCGATCTTCGGGGTGCGCACCGGGAAGCGCTACTGCCTCGATCTCGCCCAGCTCGAGTTCCACAACATCGGCCGGTACTGGCCCCGCTTCTACAAGGACCTGTTCGCGATCCCGCTCGGACCACCCGGGCCCGAGTCGTGGCTGGCCAAGGTCTTGATGCCCCACGTGTTCCACGTGCGGTACCCACTGACGTACCGCCGCGACGTGATTCGGGCCAACGACGAGGCGCCGGCCGGGCACGCCAACGGCATGAGCGGGATCAAGTACTGGCCGGTGGACATGTACGAGGCGCGCTTCGGCGACGACCTCGAGACGCGCATCGGGCAGGGCACGCTGCTCAACGACATCATCTTCTGGCACACCGAAGGGCTCGTGGAGACCTGGTCCAAGGACGGCACCACGATCGACGAAGACAACCAGACGATCTCGTGCGACGGCCAGACCGTGCGCTACGATCAGATCATCGACGGTGGATCGGAGGTGCCTCGGTTGCCGCCGATCTTCGCGGTGTCCGAGGACGGCACGCGGCATCGGTACGAGTACGCACACCGTGGAACGTACCTGGGCGTGGTGCCCTCGGAGCTGCGCAACGTGTACTTCATCGGCTACACGCGGCCGTTCACCGGCGGTATCGCCAATATCGCGGAGATGCAGGCGCTGATGGTGCACAAGCTCTTGTCGGATCCCGAGCGCGCGCGGGCGCTGCAGACCGACATCGTCGCGCGGGTCGCCGACTACAATGCCAAGTACTACCCCGTGGGGCGGCCGCGGACGCCGACCGATCACCTCGTCAACTACGGCTTGTTCACCGCCGACGTCGCGCACTTCGTGGGGATCGACCGCAAGCTGTCGTCGGCGCTGTCGTGGAACCCCTACAAGACCTTCCTGAACCTGCGGTTCGAGCTGTTGCACCCCAACAACGCGCTGAAGTGGCGCATGCAGGGCGAGTACGCGGTCGAGGGCGCCGAGGCGCTCGGGCGCAAGATCGCGGCGCACAACGAGCACTGGAGCATCCTGATGTTCCTGCTGTTGGCGGTGCTGTGGGACAAGCTGCTGGGCTATCTGTGCCTGGCCATGCTGATGGTGCAGTACGTGGTCCGGCCCGTGATCGATGCGCCGCCACAAGGTGTCTCGTCCCAGTTGATTCCCGGGATGGCCGCCTGGACGATCCTGTGTGCCGGGCTCGCGGTCTGGTGGAGCCGCAACCAGCGTTTGGTCAACGTCTCGACCTACAGCCTCACCGTGCCACTGTTCGGGCTCAAGGCGACGACGATGCCGGTGGCGATGGGGTTCATCATCGCGTCGGGGCAGTGGTGGTGGTGCCCGATCCTGTTCGGGGCGTGGGCGACGGTGGCGTTCTTGTTCCGCCAGTTCCACAAGCCGCCGATCTCGGGCCGTTACCTGTTCGCCGACTGCAAGTACAAGCACATGTATCGGCCGTTTTGGGAGCGCTACCGGCAGACGTACTTGCGCCTGCGGGCCAAGCGTCGGGCCGACGCGACGCACGGCTGAGGGGCGGTCAGCGCTGCATCCGGGTCGCGGTCCACACGCCGCCCACCCCGGGCGTAGACGTGCCGTCGGAGCCCCGGTTGCGCATGGCGCTCAGGGCTTTTGTCCGAGCGCGACGAACACCGGGTACGTTCGACCGTCGCGTTCGACGCTCAGTGCCGTGACGAAGCGGACGTGGTCGAAGCCCTGGGCCCGCAACGCACTGCCGAGCGCGTCGCGGGCGAAGCCGTGGTGGTGCACATGGGGAGCGTCGGGTGGGTGGAAGTGACCGCCTTCGGCGTCGAGGTCGGCGAGCGCGAGGAGACCTCCGGAGACCAGGTTGTCCCAGAAGCGGCGGATCAGGGTCGTGGTGTCCTCGACGTGATGCATCGCCATGGCGCTCACGACGAGATCGAACGTCTCGTCCAACGGCGCATGCACGATGTCCTGGCAGACGATGTCGACCTTGCCGCGCAGTCCTTCCTTGGCCTGCAGCTTGGCGAGCATGGCCTCGGAGACGTCGACCGCCGTGATCCGACCCACGCGATCGACGATGCGCTGCGTGACCAGGCCGGTGCCCGCCCCGAAGTCCATCACCTTCATGTCCGCGCGCAGCGGCACGTGCTCGAGGATGCACTTGCCGATCCCCGCCGATAGTTGCTGCGGGATGTCGTTGGCGTCGAAGTCCTCGGCCTTGTCCTTGAAGAGATCGGTCATCGGTACGTTCCGTGTTCGCGCGCGTCACGCTACCACGCGGCGATCGTGGTAGAGGGAGGCATGGACCAACCCGCTGCGAAGGTCGCCCTCGTCACCGGCGCTGCTTCCGGAATCGGGGCGGCGACGGCCGCTCGTCTGCACCAGTCCGGCGCGCACGTCGTGCTCACCGACATCGCCGACGATGCCGGCGTCTCGCTCGCCGCACGGCTCGGCGAACGTGCGACGTACCGTCGACTCGACGTCACCTCGTCCGAGGATTGGGCCGCCACCATCGACGCCGTCTCGACCGCGCATGGTCGGCTCGACGTGCTCGTGCACAACGCCGGCGGTGGGTTCTCCGGCGACATCGAGTCATTGACGTTGCCGCAGTGGCGGGCCGTGTTCGCGCTCAACGTCGAGAGCGTCGTGCTCGGGACCCAGCTCGCGCTGCCGTTGATGCGTCGCTCCGGCGAAGGCGGCGCGATCGTCATCGTGTCCAGCGTGGCCGGGCTCATCGGCGTGCCGGAGCTGCCGGCCTACGGCGCGGCCAAGGCGGCCGTGCGCAACTTCGCCAAGACGGTGGCCCTGCACTGCGCGGCCAAGGGCGACGGCATCCGGTGCAACTCGATCCACCCGGGCTTCACCGACACGCCGATGGTCGCCGCGCTCGCGAGCCTGTCCAAGGATCCGGCGCGGGCGATGCAGAAACTGTCTCAGGCGGCGCCGCTTGGCCGGATGGGCAAGGTCGAGGAGGTCGCCTCGCTCATCGCCTACCTCGCCAGTGACGACGCCGCGTTCATCACGGGCGCCGAGCTGCCGATCGACGGCGGTCTGACCACGAGGTGAGGCCCCGCGGGTCCGGGACGAACGACCGGGGCGCTGCAACCTCGTCGGCGGGTGCACGTCTTGCTCCCGTGCCACGTTCCCGCGCGCTCGCTCCCGCCGTCGCGGCGCTCGTCCTCTCGGCCACGGCCCTGGTGGTGGCGACTCGCACCCGGTGGCAGCCGATCGCACCCACGGCCGCGTGCATCGAGGTCGCCGCCCCCGCTGGGGCCGAGGTGGCACCGGCCGAGGTCGCCGCGCCGCTGTCGGATCCGTTCGCCGCGCTCCACGGCTTGGGCATGATCCCCGTGACCGCCCGGGTCGACGGCCGCGTCGACGAGACCACGGCCCTGACGTTCGAGGTCAGCCTCGACCGCCGCGCGGCGCCCTGCGACGACGAGTATTGCCACGCCGGGTGCGTTCGCGTCTTCGCGGTCGCGCAGGACGAGACCCTGCAAGACGTGGCGATCGACGTCTCGCCGACCGCCCGACCCGACGACATCATCGCCCAGACGATCGAGCCCGGGCCGTCGGTGTCCGCGGGTTTTTGTCACAGCTTTGCGGTCGGAACCGATCCGCTGTACCCGATCCGCGTCGTGACCCGGGCGCGCGAAGGGGCGGGGCGAGTGACCGTGCAGGGCTGGCTCGAGCGTGTGCCCGACACGGCGGAGGAAGAGGCGTCGCAGCCTGGACCCGAGACGGGCGAGCCGTTGCCGGTGCAGGCCGGGACCGCGCCGCCACCCAATCTCGTGCGATTCATGGCCAGCGATCCACACGTGCCGCTCGCGGAGGTGTTCCTCGACGAGCTGCGCGGGGCGTCGGAAGGCGCCTGCGCGCGCTGGCCGGGCAAGGCTCACGCATGGGTCGCGCTCGACACGTGGGGCCAGCCGGTCGGGACCATGCGGAGCACGGGGGCCGAGGGCTACGACGTCAGCGGATGCTTCGAGATGAGCGCGAAGCTCGTCCGTGGTACCGCCGGGACCGGCCTGCTCGCGTCCGTCGGCTACCGGGCGCCGGTCAGCGCAGCGCGCGAGCCGACCGACGCGCAGCAACGCAGCTTCGACGCGTTCGTGCGCGAGATCGACGACGTGTGGCCCCCCACCGCGGCCCCCCGCACGCCGTTGTTCTTTCGCGGCGCGGACGACGTGCTGACCGCGGTGCTCGGCGGACGCGTGTTGTTGGTGGCGGCATTCGTCGACGACGCGTGGCAGCTACGCGCCATCGAGACGCAGCTCGCCGCAGAAGCGCTCGGCCCCGAGCCGTACCGGCCGATCGCGGTGTTCGACTTCGATGGCGACGGCACGGCCGAGATCGTCTTCCGTGAGGACGAGGGTCCGTGGTGGAACGACGTGGTCCTGCGATCGGCGGGCACGATCTGGGAGCGCGTCGCCGAGAGCGTCGGTGGCGGGACGATCTAGCCCGACGGTTCTACTTTCGCGACCGCGACCGCGACCGCGACCGCGATCGCGGCACGGCGGCATCGGCGGAGCGTCCCCGTAGGTCGACGAAGTTCCAGCTCGCCCGTGCCGCGACGTGGTCGATGAACGCACGGCTGGCCGCGGGCATGAA